>JAOARD010000061.1 GCA_025210735.1 Bacteroidales bacterium | reverse complement strand
CTCTCAAGTAATATACCTGGCGACGAGATATGCGAAGGTGACAATATTACATTTACGGCTATGCCTACAGGTGGTTCAGGAACCATTACATACACATTCTATGTAGACAATGTGGTGCAGACAGTAGGTGTTACTGGTAATCTGTTTACAACATCTGCTCTTACCGACGGACAACAAGTACATGTAGATGTTACTGACAATTATGGTACTGTATCAAGCTCTAAGATTACTGTTACCGTACACAGAAGACCAATTACCGGAACAATATATATTATTCCAAACAGTTAATATCCAAAGACTTTTATATTACAAAGGCAGGTTGCTAAATGCATTCCTGCCTTTTTTATGTTTACAATTTGCAAATAAAAAAGACGCAACATAATAACCTATTATTTTTTTATGCGTAGAACAGAAACATTAACCAATAAATATCAATTATGAGAACCTTATTTATTACCTGTTTAATTTTTCTGGCAGGAGTTATCAATTCAGTCGCAAAGGATTATAATAAAGTATATGTTACTGACTTTGTGTTTATCCTGCAAGATAACCTCGAATACAATATCAACCTCTCATCATTCCCAGATTATATAAGCGATGATCAGGCCTTTAAAGACAAAGTAAAGGAGATGACCATTAAAACTATTAAAGATAAATGGGGTGCAAATGAGGTTATTTTTCATGGTGACAAAGACTTTATGTTTTTTGCAAGTTTTTTTGCAACAGTTGAATCAGGAAAAGAGCCGGCATTAAACAGTATTGTAAAAGGTATGGGAAAAAAGGAAGAAGGCAAAGGAAACTTCTGGCAACCATACTATACTCCAAAATTTAATAAACTGTATAAAAACAGAGAAGGTGGTGCTGATTTGTATGTATCTATTGTAACTAAACTACAAGTAAATAATTTTATTACACCTAAAGGACCAAAATATCAGTTATTATTTGCTATTAAAGCAAGAAATACTGAGAAAAAGAAGAATAGAGTATTTAAAAAGAATGCTAAACAAAACTTTCATATAATTACTAGTCAGGAATATATTAATGCCCCTGAGTATATTACAAAAGAGGAGTTTGAGAAGGAATTCTTTGCACTTTATCCTGTTGCTTTTAAAGATAAAAAGCAGAAAAAATCTGATCCAAAATCGTTTACAAGAAAGATTTTTGCTCAATACAAAGATTTCTTCGAAAATAGGGATGTGAAAAAATACTTTGTAAATAGTCCTGCATATCCAAACTTTAAAACTGATAAACCAGAGTTTGATATTTTAGCAAAGAAAGGTAAGAAGTTTAAGCAATACAGTGTAATTAAAGCTACCGATGATGATTTCAGAGGTATAGGTAATGTGGGTAAGAAATTCTCTGAGGCAAACACCAAACATTCATATTACAAAATAAAGAATAAACTGGATAAGAACACATATCGTACAGAGGTTATTCTGTATCCAAAATCGGATGATTTTAACAACTGGCTTAACAACAAGGTTAAAAAGGCAGTTGCAGGAAAAGAACTTAAAAACTGGGACAGAACAGATGAGGTAGTTGTAAGAGTTGACAAAGCTGATTATCCGTTAAAAGTTAACTTTAAAGATATACAGTATGGCTCAACAACTCTTAGTGCATATAGTATTGCAGGTGATATTCAGGGAACTGTATATGAGTATCTATATGGTCCATCAAATGCTGTTATTCACGAAATAAGAATGAACGGAAAGCTGGTTGCTATAGCACAGTATACAGGCTATGAAGTAGATAAGAAACAGGGTAAGATGTATAAAAGGGCTGTATTTGTAGATATGGACGTTGATGAAGCATCAATTCCAAAAATTTTCAACTTCTTTGTTATCGCAAGTTTATACGATAATACAGTATATTGGAATTCAAAAAATTCAGGGTTGTTCTAACCGCAAATAGCATAAGTTAGAGGTTTACTTCTAACTTATGCTATTATAATACAATGTATTAAAATCTAACTCAACATATATAGTCATCAAACAGTTGCCCCCGGATTATTTGATTATGTACCATTTTTTTATTAATTTATAAATAACTGGAACAAACATCTATAATTATGAAAACCTGGATAAAAAACTCTTTGCTATTCCTATTTATTTTCGCTTTTGCAAGTTGTGAAGAAGATAAAAAAGGTGACGTTATTGAAGTATTCTTTGTTGTTACAGATACAGGTCAGAGTACTTTCTTTGATGATGATGGCAACACTATTTATGCTCCAAAACGTAACGAGGAATATTATGGACAAGACGCACAGTTCTTCGGTATTCAACCACTCTTTATAGATAATGGCGATGGTACCATCTCCGATAAAAGAACAGGGTTAATGTGGCAAAAAACTCCAACATTCAAAAGATACTTGCATAATGAGGCCATTACATATGCCAGAGATGCGGTTATAGGTGAATATAACGACTGGAGAGTACCAACAATTAAGGAGTTATACTCGCTGGTATGGTATAAAGGAGAGGTTAATTACACCACACCTGCCAACTCCACGCCATATATACAAACAGATTTCTTCGATTATAAATACGATTCAAAACCACTTAACGGGCAATATTGGTCATCAACACCTTATCTGGTAGGAACAATACAGGGCGATAACAGGCCAGGTGCATATTGTGTGGATTTTGCTCAAGGATATATGATGGTAACACCTACCGGAAACGGAAGTACGATATATGCGGATACTGATGGTTGCTTTGTTAGATTGGTAAGAGGTCAGAAAAGTATTTATGGAACCAACGTTTTTACAGATAATAGTGACGGAACTATAACTGATAGTGCAACAGGTCTTATGTGGCAAAAATCTGACGATGGTAATACATACAATTGGAAAGAAGCACTATCTGTTGCAAAAAACAGCTCTTATGCAGGATATAAAGATTGGAGAATACCAAACATAAAGGAGCTACAAAGTATTGTTGATTACAGCAAAACAACAACTCCAATGATTGACAACGGCTATTTTAAACTATCTGATCCTGACTGTTGGATATGGACCTGTACAACACATAACGACATACCCAATAGCGCTAACTACATATCGTTTGGAAAATCATATAGCAAAGCCTCATCGTCTGATACCAAATATATTGATTGGTACGGAGCAGGAGCACAGGTTAGCGATATTAAATCAGGTGATCCAAACACAAATAAACTAAGTGGTAGCAGACATAATGATATGGTACGTGTAAAAAACCATATTCTTCTGGTTAGGAGTATAAAGTAAAATGCGACAATATCATAACTCTATCAAAAACTCATAATATCCTTAAATCTTACACTTTGTCGGCGCGATAGTTCTATCTCCTCTGCACCATTCAACAAAACTACTTTCAGAGTTCCACTAAACCATGGAACAACCTTTTCTATCATCTTCAGGTTTATTATCTGCTGTCTGTTTGCTCTAAAAAATGTTGATTCATCAAGTCTGCTTTCTAGATAGTTCAACCCTTTTGGTATCAAAGGTTTTTTATCCTCAAAATATATTCTTGAATAGTTACCATCTACTTCAAATAGTCTTATCTCATTAAGCTTAACAAACCAACAATTATCTCCATCCTTAACAAATACACTATCGTCAGCAGATAATTTTCCTTTTACCGACGATCCAGAAGATATATTTAATTCTATCTTCTCTAATGCAGTAGCAAGTCTGTTATCCTTTATTGGTTTCATCAAATAATCAAGTGCATTATACTCAAGTGCTTTAACAGCATATTCATCATAAGCAGTAGTAAATACTACATTAGGAGTTCTGTCAAGTTCATTAAGCAGGTCAAATCCATTTTTACCCGGCATATGGATATCAAGAAACAGCACATCCGGCATATCTTCATTAATTCTTGCTATCGCACTATCAACATCCTCTGCTTCCCATATAACCTCAACTGAATTATAATCCTGCAACATAAATGTAAGCTCCTTACGTGCCAATCTGGAATCATCAACTATTGCTACTCTCATATTTAAGTGGTATTGTTACTTTTGCTAAAACTGTATCCTTATTATACTGTATAAGTTCTGGGCCTTTGCCTCCTGAGAAAAGTGTCTCTATTCTACATCTCAAATTTTTTAGTCCTGTCTTTGTTCCTTCAGAAGAATCTATAATAACACCAGTATTATATATATTTATAGATACACTATTACCAGTTGTATTTACAGATATTGTTATATCTCCACCTTTAACCTGTTTTGCTATACCATGTTTTACCGCATTCTCAACCAGTAACTGAAGCATAAATGGAGGCACTTTTATTCTATACAAGTCTTTATCTATATCTATTTTATATCTGAGTTTATCTTCATATTGTATCTTTTGCAGGCTAAGATAGTTTTCTGTCAATTCAACCTCCTCTCCTAATACCGTATAGTTGCCCTTTCCTTTTTGCAACGAATATCTAAGCAGATCTGACAGAGAGGTAACAGCTTCTCTGGCCTTCCTCTGATCTTCAAGAATAAGCATTCTTATATTGTTCAGCGCATTAAAAGTAAAATGCGGATCTATCTGTTTCTTAAGCATCTCAAGTTCTGCATCCTTAAGTGCAAGTTTAACCTCGATCTTCTCTATCTCACTACTCTTATAATTCTCAAAATAGTGAATTACAAAATATATCACAGACCATAGCCAAAATATCATGTTTATATTCAACATATAGTATATAGTTGACTGAACTGTGGCTGGTTGCAATCCTTGTGGTTTCACTACAAAATATAACAACAAATTTATTAGCATTTGGCAAATAAATGCACCTGTAATATTTGTTATAAGTAGATATATAAACAATCTGAAAATCCTCAATTTGCTATAGTTATAACGTTTGAATAACAAACGCAGAAGATGCGACGTAAACAAAAAACAACTACCAAGAACAATATTTATAGATACACTATCAACACCTTTTCCTCTGTTCTGAAATGAGATTATTGATATCATGAATAGTGTAAAAATAGTCCAACCAATTATCTGGCATATCCAGTATATTATCTCCCTTTTATGTTTTACTTTTGTCATATTGTTGGCTTATGTTACAACTGAAAATATAAAACAAGAGAGGGAACTTCTCCCTCTATTTTGTCTCTCAAATTTACCATATCAATTAATAAATCTATCAATTTGTGTAAAGAAAAATTCCGGATTATCAATCATTATAAAATGACGTGCATCGTCTGACAAAACAACAGTACAGTTTTCGGCTTTTGCATACTGCCCTTTATAGTTATGCATTGTAATATCATGAGTAACCCCATAATTCTTATACGCAATCCACGATCCCATTACCAGTATAGGACTTTTTATCACCTTTAATTGCTCTCTAAGATCTGTTGTATAAAGTTCATAATTTGCCTGAGCCACAGTTGGTGCATGGCTGTTTACTCCCCACTCAACAACTTTCTCAGCATATAAAGTATCGGTTACCATAGTACGCATCATTGGACGTAAGAAATCAGCACCCTCTCCCCTCTTTCGGTTTTTCATCTGTGCACGCATACCTTCAGCTATTTTTCTGCTACTTTCAATAGTAGCCATTGGGTTCATTATTGCTGGTAAAAATGGTAATGCATCAACTATAATATATTTAGATGCAATGTCATTATCTGCAATGGCTATTTTTAAAGAGATAAATCCTCCTAAACTATGTCCTACAATAATTGGCTTATTGATATTATTATCATTTATATATGATAATACCTGTCTGGTAATATAGTCGCTGTAATTTAAACCAAAATCTACCTCTTTCACTTTGTCAAACCCTGGAAGTGTTAATATATGACAACGGTAATTTGCACTATAATGATCTACTGTATTCTCCCACACATCACCTGAACAAGCTAAACCAGGTATAAGTATCATATCGGTTCCTTTTCCGGTTACTTTAATTCGGAAACCATAATCCTTTGCACTCAAATTTTCAACTGTATAAACTGATAATAATATCACTACAAACATCTTTGTTATCAACAACTTTGATCTCATAATTTCTATTTTTTTGTTTGATACAAATCTAGATATAGCAACCCCATAATAGAAGTAAATTGTTGCGAACGGTAATTTGAGATTGTAAACGGTAATGGTGAGAATATAGATTACTCAGAATACTGGAAAATTGCTATTAGCAGTATTGAATTCAGCATATAATAGTTCAGGATGATTTGTATAACCACCCTGAACTACAGATTAACTCTTTTTAGGTTTGCACACCTGCTTTTGTTTGCAAGCCTTACGGTGGCATTTCTTACATATATATTTTACTTTATCAGACTCTGATATAACTCCTTTTGACAGATCTTTTTTACATAATTTCTTTCCCATATAATATTACTCTTGCTCTTTATGCCTCAGAATAACGATTATTTGGTTGTTTTGTTTAAGTTTTTCTGCAATTTTTTCAGCACAATATACACTGCGGTGTTGCCCTCCTGTACATCCAAAGTTTACTTGTAATGAATTAAACCCTCTGTCTATATAGTGATTAACACTCCTGTTTACCAGATCCCACGCATTATCAATAAAAAGAGCAACATCATTACTTTTCCCAAGAAATTCCTGAACAGGTCTGTCCATTCCCGTAAGATGTTTGTATTCAATATACCGTCCCGGATTATGAAGTGAACGACAATCAAACATAAATCCTCCTCCATTTCCGGACCAATCAATAGGAAAGCTTTTGCGATAGCTAAAGCTATTTACATATACAGTAAGTTTACCCTCTGTAATTGGGGTATGATTATACATTTTTGACTCTGCAACATCCAGTAAGAGTGTTCTCAAGTATGTATCGTCATAAGTAACGTAATTATTCTCCAGAAGCCACTTAAGATTCTCTAGTGCAAACGGTATACTCTGCAAGAAGTGTCCTTTACGTTCAACAACGCCTCTAAAACCATATGCTCCCAATGTTTGCAACACTCTAAGAAGTACAAATTTATAGAAGCTGGCTCTGAACTTATCTTTATCTATACTAACATATTCAGATACTTTGTTAATATAATATTCAAGTGCTCTCTCTTTCACATGCTGAGGTATACGTGCTTTTGCCTGAAACAAAAGCGATGCAAGATCATATTGCAGTGGTCCGAGCATAGCTCCTTGATAGTCAATAAACCAGGGTTTATCCTCATACCAAAGTATATTTCTTGACTGAAAATCGCGATACATGAAGTAGTTTGATGGTATATCCTCAAGTGAGTCAAGCAGATTAGCGAATGATTTATCCAACTCTATATCGTTATACTCAACCCCTGATATTTTTAAGAAATAAAACTTAAAGTAGTTCAAATCTGAATACATCATAGAACGTGAAAACACCCTGTTTTTAGCATTCTCTGAACTATTTAGTATCTCTACTCCATTATGTTGAATCTTTACCAGATTATCAATAACCGGATATATGTATGTTTCATAATCAATGTCATCATTACCTGTAAAAACATCAAACAGACTCTTCTTTCCCAGATCATCAATAAGATAAAACTTCTCAGAATCATCAACATTTATTATTGAAGGAACATCAATCCCGTTTGATCTGAATCCGTTTGTAAAATCAAAGAATGTTCTGTTCTCTGCTACATTTAATGCATAAACACCAATAACTGTTTGCATATTACCAGATAATCTGAAATATGTTCTTGATGAACCCGATTGTGGTAACTGCATAAAGTTCTCAGGATCGGAACCATACTTATCTCTGTATAGTTTGTACAGATTCTGTTTTATATCTGATATCTTCATTATCTGCTAAATTTTACAATTGTTATACCTGCACCTCCAAAGTCAACACGTTCGTCTTTGTACGATTCTACAAGATCTACCCCGCTCAGGTACTCACGAATAAGCTGGCGTAATATACCATTTCCTTTTCCGTGCAGAATACGTATCTCAGGAGCATCAACCATAATTGCATTATCTACATGTTCCTGTACCTTATACAGAGCCTCCTCAGCTCTTACCCCTCTAACATCAATCTCTTGCTTAAAGTTAAGCTTTCTTTTGCTTATACTCTCACTATAATTAATTGTTGATCCGGTACGCTGCGATCTTACCTCTCTTTTATATTCATTATTAGATATAACCTCTAGCCTTTTCTCTGTAACAGAAGTTATAAGTCCGCCAAAGGCAACCATAACGCTCTTGCTTGTTATGTCCATAACCTCACCAACAGCAGTCTGTCCTTTTATTCTAACCTTAGCACCTTTTTCAAGCGTTGTTTTTTTGCTCTCTTTGCCTGGTTTCGCATTATTATCATCTTTCCCGGCATTCTCCTTTTTAGTCTTAAGGCGTTCATCTCTGCGCTTAAGTTTCTGCAACTTTCTCTCTATCTTTTCATTCTCTTCGGCAGAGTTATCAGTAACAGAATCTTTAAACTCATCCAGATCTTTTCTGGCTTTTTTTGTTCTCTCCTTCTCAGCCTGACTTACTTTAATATCGCGTATTGTCTTCTCTATTCTCTTATTGGCATCTGCCAAAATTGATTCAGCCTGAGCTTTTGCCTCATCAAGAATTTCTCTACGCAATTTTTTTATATCCTTAAGCTCAGAGGTATAATCATCAACAATACCACCAAGTTTTTTCTCAGATACTCTAATCTTCTCACGTTTTTGTTGCCAGTAGTACTTGTCACGTACAATCTGACGCAAATTTTTGTCAAAATCAACATGATCTTCTCCAACCTGTTCTGATGCAGACTTAAGTATAGTTTCCGGTAATCCTATTTTACGTGCTATATCAAATGCAAATGAACTACCAGGCTGACCAATCTGTAACTTAAACAATGGCTCAATCTTTCCTGTATCAAACAGCATGGCACCGTTTACAACACCTTCTGACGATGATGCATAGTGCTTAAGATTTGTATAGTGTGTTGTAATAACACCAAATGTCTCCTTGGTTCTGAGCTCTTCTAATATACTCTGTGCAATAGCACCACCAATCTGAGGTTCCGTTCCCGTACCAAACTCATCTATAAGTATAAGTGTACTATCAGAACAGTGTCGCAAAAAGTGCTTCATGTTCATAAGGTGCGAGCTATAAGTACTAAGATCATTCTCAATTGACTGCTCATCGCCCATATCTACAAATATTCCTGAGAACATTCCTGCTTTTGATCCTTCATCAACTGATACAAGCATACCACATTGCAACATATACTGAATAAGACCAACTGTTTGAAGACACACTGATTTTCCTCCTGCGTTTGGCCCTGATATAAGTAGTACCCTGTTTTTTCTTGATAATTTTATATTTAACGGCACAATTTTCTGTTTCTGTCGTCTCAATAATAGATCAAGGAGAGGATGTCTTGCCTGTTTTAAATCAATTATCTGCTCATCAGATACAGGTATTCTTATAGCATCAGTCTGTATTGCATACTTCGCTTTAGCTCTTACAAAATCAATCAGAGCAAGAAAATCAAATTGCAACAACAGGTCATCTATATATGGTCTTAGATTCTCAGTTATCTGTTGCAATATTTTTACAATCTCTCTTTGCTCAGCATATAAAAGATCTTTAATATCGTTATTTATCTCAACAATCTCAGCCGGCTCAACATAAGCAGTCTTTCCTGTTGCACTCTGGTCATGTATTATACCATTCAGCTTACGTTTATTAGATGCTGATATTGGTATCACAGCCCTACCATCTCTTATAGATACTGTAGTTTCTCTTTCAACAAGTCCGGAGTCAATAGCTCCGCGAAGTATTGATTCCATTTTTCTGGTTACAGATGCCTGTTTGCGTCTTATACTACTACGTATTTCCTGTAACTCAGGCGATGCATTATCTTTCATCTTTCCGTATGGTGTCATCACTCTGCTTATCATATCAAACACCATAGAGAATATTTTAACCTCCATTGCACTCCTTCTTATTGTCTGATACTTTTCAGGATCGCAATTCTTAAAGAAGTTTACAACAGCTTTTATGGTCTCTAATGCACGCTTGAGATCAAAGAGTTCTTTCAGCGTAAGAAAACTACCAATAATACGAGCCTTTTCAAGCTCTTTTCGGGCATCAATATAGTTGTTCAGAGGAAAGTTATCCTCCTCAATACATATCTGTCTGAAATCATTTGTCTGGTCAAGCAAAAGGTCAAGATGCTCCTTATCTTGTGTAAAATTCATCTCGTCAACCAACTCTCGTCCAAGATTACACAGACACAGATCTTTTAATGATTCTCTAATTTTAGTAAATCCTAGTTTACTCTCGAAATTTTCAGGATATATCACAGTAAAAATTATTATTTCGACAAAAATATAAAAACATTTATTGCTCTCCTACTGGTAACCATTAATCATTAACATATAGTTGGATTATAAATAATAACAATCTATTGAAATAATTTATGCATTAATAGATAAAAATAACGAAACTTATGCGTATAAATTATGGTATAATGACGTGCGGAACAGATTTAATAAAACATGAATAAAATATCGTATTCATTACTTAAATTGCTTAACAGAGTAAAGCAAGGTATTATTGGTTGTACCGATAAGCATACCATCTTCTGGGTGTCTACCCAACGATGTAATCTGCGGTGCAAACACTGTACCTGCCCTTCCGCACAATCGCCACGTATACCAGACATGCCCCTTTCAGATTTTGAAAAAATATTAGATGAGGTAATAGTGTTTGCAAATCCTGAAGACATAACTGTTGTAATTACAGGAGGCGAACCTCTAATGAGAGATGATATACTGGATATTGGAGAGGCTATTGTTAAACGCGGCTTCAGATGGGTATTAGAGACTAATGGATTTCTTCTGAATCTGGATATGCAGAAACAACTGGCAAACAGAGGTCTTTCTGAAATTATATTATCTCTGGATGGTATGGAGAAGAATCATAATTGGTTCAGAGGTCATCCTAATTCTTTTGAGAATTCATTATACGCAATAAAGCAGGTAGTAAGATTCCACTCGGAGATAGATTTAAAAATTATAACAACTGTGCATAAGAAAAACCTTGATGACCTTGACTTGCTAAAGGATATGCTTATTCAGCTTAAGGTTAAGAAGTGGCTATTACAGGTTATTAATCCAAATGTACACAACACATATACACCAATATCAGAGTTACTGATATCAAAAGAGGATTACTATACAATTCATGAAAAGATAAAGATTTGGAATAGTAGTCAGAAGATTAGCGTAAAATATAGTTGTAATGGAAATAATATGAACGGATATAGTCCGGAAAGAGATACGTATTTTCATTGTCCCACAAAAGGTAGTTCTATAACCTTAAATGCAGACGGACACGTTACCGGCTGCCCTAAAGTAAAGGATATAGTTGGTAATATATATAATACTGATTTCAGAGATATATGGGAAAAAGGAGTACAAGCTAATAATATTAAATCTGTTATTAAAGGGTGTAACAGATTACGCAAGTAGTAAAAGAGGGCTCATTATCTAATCTGATAAAGAGCCCTCTTTGCTAAATATTACTGTTAACTAAAATTATATCAAATCAATACTACGTTTAATAAACTTATTAAGTTCTTCACCTTTAAGCATATTATTTGATAGTAATGCAAGATCTATAACCTGTTTTACAAGTTTGTTATCTCTTGAGAAATCCTTAAGAATAACTTCTTGCTTTTGCTTCAACTCATCTATCTTTCCGCTAAGTTCACTAAGCCTGTCCTTATCAACCTGAGGTATCTCGTCTTCTTTTTTGTCTTTATTTATAGACTCAATATCTGTCTTAGTCGCCTCAATTGGTTTAATCTTCTCGTCGTATTTCTTAGCCTCATCTCCGGCAGATTTATCCAGATCAGTTGCTATTCTTGATACCAATGGATGGTTTGTATTAACAACAATGTTATAGCTGTCAGGCATCTCTCCGTAGAAATTCATTCCACCGCCGCCGCCCATAGCAGCCATCTCTTTCATACGTCTCATAAACTCAGCCTGAGTTATAAGAACAGGTGCGTCTGTTTCTGAAAGATTCTCAAATGCAACAGAGTAGTTTGCATTTTCAGGTAGTATTGCCTCAAATACAGGCTTCAGATATCTTTTCTGATCATCAGACAATAAAGACTCTGTAACAACATCTTTCTCTATAAGTTTATCAACTATATCAGAGTCAACTCTTACAAAACGACTCTCTTTAAACTCTTGCTCAAGATGATTTACAAAATGTGAATCCAGATGACCGTCAAGTGTCAATACGTCATACCCTTTGTTCTTTGCTGCTTCAATATATGTAAATTGCTCCTCTCTATCTGTTGCATACAAATAAATCAACGTATTATTCTTATCTGTCTGATTCTCCTTTATAAGAGTCTGGTACTCATCAAAAGTAAAATATTTAGAGTCTGTATTCTTAAGTAAAGAGAACTTTGTTGCACGCTCATTAAACTTCTTCTCAGACAGCATTCCATATTTAATAAACAAGCTCAGATCATCCCACTTCTCTTCAAACTGTTTTCTGTCTTCTTTGAAAATATCAAATAATCTGTCTGCAACTTTCTTTGTTATATGATTAGATATCTTCTTAACATTTGAGTCGCTTTGCAGATAACTTCTTGATACGTTAAGTGGAATATCCGGAGAATCAATTACACCATGAAGCAGTGTAAGAAATTCCGGTACAATTCCCTCTACTGAATCTGTTACAAATACCTGATTACAGAACAGTTGAATTTTGTTCTTCTGTACCTCTATATTATTGTTTATCTTTGGGAAATAAAGAACACCTGTTAGATTAAATGGATAATCTACATTCAGATGAATCCAGAATAACGGCTCATCAGACATTGGATATAATGTTCTGTAGAATGTTTTATAATCCTCATCTGTAAGATCAGATGGTTTTCTTACCCAAATAGGATTTGTATCATTAATAATATTATCCTTATCAAGCTCTACCTCTTTACCATCTTTCCACTCTTTCTCTTTTCCAAAAGCAACCTCAACAGGCAGAAACTTACAATATTTATTCAGAAGTTCGTTTATCTTACTCTCTTCTAAAAATTCCTTCGACTCTTCGTCAATATATAATACAATATCCGTCCCTCTTTCTGTCTTATCAATGTCATCTATTGAGTATTCTGGCGTACCATCACAACTCCACTTTACAGCCTGCGATCCCTCTTTATGCGAACGTGTTCTGATTTCAACCTTTTCAGAAACCATAAAAGATGAGTAGAAACCTAATCCAAAATGTCCGATTATAGATGTTTTATCCTTATATTTTTCAAGAAATTCTTCAGCGCCAGAGAAGGCAATCTGATTAATATATTTCTCAATTTCATCAGCTGTCATACCAATACCGCTGTCTGATACTGTAAGCGTTCCGTTCTCTTTATCTATACTAACCTTTACCTTAAGCTCACCTAATTCACCTTTAAACTCGCCAACAGATGATAAAGCTTTAAGTTTTTGAGTAGCATCAATAGCATTTGAGATCAACTCACGCAAAAATATTTCGTGATCTGAGTATAGGAACTTTTTAATAATAGGAAATATGTTCTCTGTAGTTACACCTATCTTTCCATTCTTCATGATAGATTATATTTTTTGTTAATAATTATCGTTACCTGTGAGCTATTATTACCAAACCACGTGCCAGTATATATGTACTGCCAAAAAGACATATTTAAATTAAAACATGGTGGTAATAATCTAATAGAAAACAAATATATGTGGTTCTATGAAAAGTAAAATGATAATAGCCAAAATGGCAGCAGAAACATAATATATAAGTGCCCAGAATGACATCATTGCACTTTTTCTACGACGACTATACTGATATTTACAGAAAAGATTATCCACAGTGGTTTTAATCTGAAGGATAATACGATTACCTTTTTTTATTGTATGCTTTGCTCCAAGCCTCTTTGCCAATGCCAGCTCTTCTTCACTCTGATCATCGTACAACATTACAACATCTACTCTTGGAGCGTATCTGTCAACCAGCTCCATTACCTCAAGACCATTCATAACAGCATTACCTTCATCTTCATTAAAGGTAAAGCCCAGAAAAAGTATAGCATAATCTCTTTTATTATAAATCTCAGAGGTAATATATGCAACAAATCTTTCGCCAGAGTTAAAAAAGAATATATCAAAACTCTCGTCATCAACAAACGACTCCTGAATACCCTTAACAAAAGTATCGTCGCTTTCTACAAAAAAGACAGGTATCTTCTTTCTAAGTCTCATGAAATAAAGATAAAAAAAGAGGTGTTAGAAATCAATGCCTTAACACCTCTTTTTTATAGGTATTTATAATTATAAAAAACTATAATTTTCTGAATATTCAAGCATTTGGTCAATATATGAAGTACATGGCTCTATCATAATATCAACAACAGTATTGTTTTCTATAACAGGTATCAGTTTAGGATTTACAAAACCACTGTATGGTGCTATGTTCAGGGCTTTAAATCTCTCCAGCACCTCTCTGTGCAAATCATAATCAATTTTTATTCCATAGTTCTCAACCAGAAGTTTTGCTGCATCATAATCACCTTCTGATTTAATTCGCTGTACCTCTTTAAGTAATTCTGCAAACAGATCTCTTAATTTCTCATAATCATTAATTACAAAAAAGGTTTTATTATCACGTACTTTTCTCTCAATAATATTATCACTTAACCCCTTCTCATAACACCATTTAGATATTAATTGTCGGTTTCTCATATGAGCTTGTTCAATATCTTTTCCTAACTCAATACGTCCGAGTTGTGTCACTAATCCATTTCTTATATAATTAGAGTATTCACACTTTGCAGCATCTATTGAATTAAATAATCCTAAATCTATCATTTTCTGATCATAGATATAATACAAAGCAAAAAGATCAGCTCTTGCCTCCTCTATTGGCGAATAATAGTTCTTCAACATCTCTGTTGTAATACCATCATTAATTTTACCAGACCCGTGTCCTAAACATTCATGCAAATCGGTATGCATATTACCCGCTATAAATCCATACTTTTCATTAAGTTCAATTTCATATTCCGAGAAAGCAAACTCTTTCAAAAATCCGTTATTAAGAGACTCTTTATGATATGCTTTTGTAATATTCTCAATTGTTACCGATTTGCTTCCATACTCCTCTCTTATCCATTCTGCATTAGGAAGATTTATACCTATTGGAGTTGCTGGATAACAATCGCCGCCCAATGTAACAACATCAATTACTTTTGCCGATACACCTTTAACTTTATCTTTTTTAAAATTCTTATTAACAGGCGAGTTATCTTCAAACCATTGTGCATTCTCTGATATAATCTCTGTACGTCTTGTTGCTTCAGTGTTTTTAATATTTACTATGGCCTCCCAACTAGCCTTTATCCCAAGTGGATCACCATATATCTCAATAAATCCATTAACTGAATCTACCACTGATTTTTTATCATTTAACCATGCAATACTATAATTGTCAAATGTATCAAGGTCACCATCAGTATAATAATCAACCAGTAATTTCAACCATTCTGCCTGCTCTGAATTTTCTGTATAACTAAGAGCTTTATTTAACCAAAACACAATCTGTTCAATTGCCTTACCATACATTCCGTTTAAGCTCCATACCTCTTCACATACAATACCATTCTCACTTTTTAATTGAGAATTCAGTCCTACAGATTTCTTTGTATCAGATTCCTCTCTAAGTTTTCTATAGAATAACTCAGCCTCTTGCATTGATACACCACTATAAAAATTGTTAGATGAATCGGCTACAAGATCGCCTTCAGTATTTTGAGATACTCTTTTACTATAAATTGTCTGGTTAAATAGTATATCTACCAACTCTTCTTTAATAAAGGTTATTCCCTTATCTGTAATTTTTAGTATATCATCGTCTGACAGATCATCAATTTTAGATAGCAGATAATCTCTGTTAAACTCGGGGATAAATTTCTCTGTTGAGTAGTGGTGATGTATTCCATTTGAAAAAAGAACTCTTTTAAAATAATCTACAAATGGTTTATCAACTTTACTATTAACATCATTTAGATTTAAATATATCTTCTCCAGAAGTCTTCTTATCTCAATATTATATTTAAAATTCTGATCCCACAGTATATCTCTACCACATAGTGCAGCCTGACTAAGACAGTATATTAGAATTTTCTTCTCTTTTGTGAGTTCATTAAACAACTCACATTCATATGATAATATCTTTACATCGTAAAATTTATCCAGAATTAGATTATTCATAATAAATATTTATAAAATTAAAAAAGCGCAATCACTAATGTAAATGCGCTTTGTATTTGTTCTATATATCAATTAACCTTTTCTACTCCTTGTTCTTTTTCTGCTCTGTCTTTTGTGGGCTTTACTGTTTCTCAAATCGACATTACTCTTAAAATTCCAACCACTGCGTTTGAATCTAAATGCATCATATGTCATATCAGGAATCATAAACTCTGCCGCACCATTCTTATACTCACTCTCAGATGCAAGATGATCAAATATTATACGATCTTCTCTTTTTTCATACTTAAGCATGAAAGAGACCTTTTCGGAATATTCGAACAGAACACGATACGCCTTCTTCTTTTTATTGACAAATACCGGAGCTCCAAAAACAAGTCCCCTTCGGTTATCAAAAAATGCAACGTCAATCACTTTAAGATTGGTACTTATGCCTCTTGGATTAACACCCAACAAAGTATAGTAGGTTCGCTTACCAATCTTCTTTCCTATTATTGAGTAATACAAAGCTCCGAACCAATTATCTGCTCTTAGTGTCTGTCTTATTAGTCTTCTACCAAAATAAGAGCCTTGTATCAATCTGTTTACAATAGTGTCTCCATCTTCTTTAATATATCTGTATACTCCCGAGACAACACTCCGTTTATTACTCAACATAGTATTCCATGTAAGTATCACTACTTTGCCATCCTCAGATTCAACTTTAGCTATTCTGTTAAATTTACCCGTAGTATAAACCGGAGTATTACTTTTCAGATCACTCTCTAACAAAGAATACAGTTGCCCATTAATGTCAAATTTCACACTATCTGCAATATTCGCATACAAACTATGCGTTAACCTGTTCACAGAATCAGCATCTGTAGTCCTCCCCTCAACAGTATTAACGTAAAATACTATAACAGATAATAATAGTAAAACTCTCCTCATAATGAATAAATTTTTATCTGCAAAGATAATTATCTATTCATTAAATTTAGGTCTCCTAACAGATTATCTCTATATGACTTACCAATTGGAAGTACTTTTCTTCCTGTTTTATGGTTTATCACAACAGAATTATCTTCAATACTATTAATCTTTGAGATATTAACTATAAAAGACCTGTGAATACGCTTAAACATATTCAACGGAAGCTGCTTCTCAATAGACTTCATTGTAAAATGGATAGTATACTTTTCATCAAAAGTATTAATTACAACATAGTTTTCAAGAGCCTCAACCCAAAGGATCTCTTCATAAGACAATCTTACAAGAGCTGAGTTCTTCTTAATAAATATCTCTTTCTTATTATCTGACTCAACCTTACCTAATCTTTTAAAAGCCTTTTCTGCAGCTTTAAAAAATCTACCATAGGTAACTGGTTTCAACAGATAGTCTGTAACATCATACTCAAAAGCATCTAATGCATATTTCTCCTGCGCAGAAACTATTATAACCTGAGGTGTGCTTTTAAATGAGTTCAAGAAATCAATACCTGTCATCTCCGGCATCTCAATATCCAGAAATATCAGATCTATCTTCTCTTCATTTGTAACACTATTCAATGCCTCAATAGCATTCGAAAATGAGTGTGTTAACTTCAAAAAATCTGTTCTCTCTACAAAAGATTCAATTATCTTTCTTGATAATTGATCGTCATCAATTATTATACAATTCATAATAGAAGGCTTTATGCTCTAATTTTGCAATAAGTTACAAAATTATGACAAATATCTCCAAAAGTTATTACTTATCATTAGTAAATTTTTCAATAATTTTTTCAGAACCCTTTATTGATCGGCTATACCATTGAAACAGAACATTATCTTTTTCTTGCTCCGTTAATGGCCAATCAACTTTTGAGCTTCTCATTACCATAGTAAGATGATGTAATATTATTGCTACAGACACTGATATATTAAAACTTTCAGTAAACCCATACATAGGAATTGTAATAAATTCATCAGCATTCTCCTCTACAACTGATGATATTCCAGTAAGTTCTGTTCCAAATACTATAGCAGCTTTCCCTTTTGTAATATCAAATTCATCCAATTTTACATTTCCTGGTTTGGGAGACGTAGCCACAATCCTGTATCCATCAGCTTTTAATCGATTTATTGCGTCTAGAGTATTTGTACATTTTTCATCATTATATCTGTTTACAGTTAACCACTTTGATGCACCCATATCAATCTCTGAGTTAACCATAAACTCATTTCTATTTTCTATTGTATGTACGTTTTGTACTCCAAAACAATCACAAGATCTTAATACAGCACTTGCATTGTGTCCTTGAAAAATATCTTCAAGGACAACTGTAATATAATTAGTTCTGTCTTTAATATTTTTCTGAAATAGATTATATCTGTTTTCTGTCATTAATCCTTTCAGATGCTCATTTATTTTCCTTATATCCATATTTAACTCAAAAAAAAAGGAGACCTAATTCAGATCTCCTGTAATAACTTCTCAGGTGGTAATTAATTTACTGCATCACCAAGCTCGCTACCAGGCTTAAACTTAACAACTTTTTTAGCTTCAATATCTATTGGCTTACCAGTTTGAGGGTTACGCCCTGTTCTGGCACTTCTTTCTGATACTGAAAATGATCCAAATCCAACTAATGCTAGACGATCACCATTTTTCAATACATCACTTGTTGTTTTAATAAAAGCATCTAAAGCTTTTTTTGCATCTGCTTTAGAGATTTTAGCTTCTGAAGCCATAGCATCAATTAATTGAGCCTTGTTCATAATAAAAATAATTTTTAGGGTTAGTAATTCTCTATTATCTATACGCAAATATAAAGGTTTTATGCACTATAGCAAGGATTAGAACATTTTTTTTTGAAAAAAACATGCATTTCTTTGGAATTTTAAACCAAAACATAAAGTCAACTTATATAGGGTAATAGATATTATTATAATGTTGAAGGTTACAAATACACGACAGAATACCCCGAATGCGCATTACAATAACAAAATGCATACTTTACGGTTAAATATACAACAAACTAATTCACAGTTTATTACATTACAAAAACACGCCATTCATCAACATTTTAGTATACTTTTTTCAAAAAAAATTGATTAAAAAAATTTTTTGTTATAAATTGTGCTATCTGTTTAGACCAGATTTTTTAATTCGGCAACAATATATATTATATAGGTAAGATTGCCATTTGCATGAAGAAAACGATATAAAAGTAATACATAAACACACTAAAACTATGCTTTACAAATTAGCTTTAAAGAACTCAAAGAAGACAGTTCTTATAGACGAGGAGAGTTATCTTTATCTTACAAAGAATACCTATCTTAAACAGATAGATTTTCTCTCAAACCTCAGAATTCATTCACACGGGTATGCATTTTTCCAAAAAAACTGGCCTCTTAAGAATGGTATGTATAAAAACGAAACTATATACCTTCATAAGTTGTTGGCCGAAAAATTCATTGAGAAACCTGAAAGTGACAAGAGGTTAATGGTAAGATTTAAGAACTCTACACCTCTTGATTGTAGATTGAAGAATCTTGAATGGTCTACATTGTCCAGAGTTGTAAGGAATACAACTAAAATTAAAAACAGTACCGGATACAGAGGGGTTGTTAAACACAGCAACAAGTATCAGGCGATTATTTATGTTGAAAGAAAGCCTGTATTTATAGGTTCTTTTGATACTGCTAAAGAAGCAGCTATTGCTTACAATGAGAAATCTAAAGAGCTTTTTGGAGAAACAAAAAGCCTAAATAAAATTCGTTAACAAGAAAAGAGAAGAAAGCTGTGTTAGTTTTCTTCTCTATCTTCTCTTTTTGCTATATTGCAATCTATACTATGATTTGCTTATATGTTTAGATTCAAAAAAAATGATCCATGCTCCCAGATAATAAATCAGGCAGCTCTTGCAATTGTTGTTTACCAGCATGGTATTATAAAATATGCCAATAAAACATTCTACAATTTATTAGGAATAAGCTCAAAGGATGCTGATAATAAAAACATTCTTGATTTTATACATCCAAATGATAAAAGGCAAATGGCTTTTGCCTTAAGCGAAATAGAGAACAATAACGACAACAACACCTCCTCTTCTACTCTTACATACAGAGTTAATACATCAGACAATCATCACAAATGGTTTAAATCTAACCTATCATATATTACATGGAATGAATCTCCGGCAATAATAGATATTATAACAGATGCCTCCAGACAAAAAGAGATTGAAGGTATACTGTTGGAAGATGAGAAGAATTACAGACAAATATTCAATGCTCTTGACGATTACATATTTATATTAAACGGAAAATTAAAGATAATCCAAGCAAATTTCAGTGTATATAACGACCTTGGATATGAAGACTTTGATCTTTCAGACAAAAGCTTAGAAGATATTTTATCTGACAACTATAAAGAGCAGTTTAAAAAATACGTAAATAACTTCCCACAATCGCTTGATGAGATAATTGAATCAGAGATAATTACTAAACGAGGAAAAGAAATACCTGTTGAGATACACCTGTCTGATGGATACTGGGGAAATAAACCAGTGTTCTTTATACGCTGTATAAACTTAACAGACAAGAAGCAATCTGAGAAACAACTAAATGCATCAAGATTAAAGTTTATAAAAGCATTTAACTCAAACCCTAATCCAATGACTATTAACGATCAGGTTAATGGTATTTTTAAGGATATTAACAAAGCTTTTGAAAAAATAACAGGATACACAAAAGCTGAGGTTATTGGTAAAACAGCAAATGAGTTAAACATAATTAACAAAGAGGATGAAAAAAGGATATTTAAACTAATTAATGGTGAAAATAACTCCTCAAAAACAGATCTGATAATAAATAACAAATCAGGCGATCAGCTTAATGTGATATTCTATTCTGAACGCCTGTTAATAGAAGATTCAGCACATACACTTATTGCTATAGTTGATATATCTGAAATAAAGAAAGCTGAAAAAGAGATTAAAAACAGCAAAGCCAGACAGAATGCTATTCTTGACAATATGCCGCATGAAGCGTGGCTAAAAGACAGAAATGGCAATTATCTTGCTGTAAACAGAACATTTGCAGATTCAGTAAACAAGACCATACCAAGTATAATTGGCAAAAAAGATTCAGATCTTTATCCTATTAACGAAGCCGAAAAATATAATAAAGAAGACAAAAGGGTAATGGACAGTCAGGAGAGACAAAGATTACTCGGATACAAGAAAGACAAAAAACAGTGGGTAGAGACGTATAAAACACCAATATTTGATCATGATAATAAACTACTCGGAACTGCAGGTATATCAAGTGATATTACGAATACAATAAACTACGAACTAAAACTTAAAAAGAGTCTCGGATTTCAGCAATCATTAACAGATATCTCTTCTAAGTTAAATAGTTTGGATGAGTTTGCCGATAAAATAAACTATTCGCTAAACGCAGCGGCTACCACACTTGACCTCAACTCTATAAAGATTATTGAAAAAGACGATAATGGAGATATAAATACAGCCTTCTGCTGGACAAAAAAAATAGAGATAAAGGAGAGGTGCAATAAACTTGATGAGATAAATCATAATACAAAAAAATGGGATAATCTTTTTGAAAACAATGACCCGATATACTTTGATAATGAATGCTGCAAAAAGAGAGATCCACAGAAATATGCCGATAAATCGTGTGGTACAATATTGCATCCAATATTTGCAGATAATAAATTAATTGCAATAATTGAGATTAATAAAAACGATGATTTTGACAAGGAACTTTCTGAACATGTTGACTACATAAAAACATTCGGAAACCTTATAACATATTCTTATCAGAGAAACGAGGCAGACAAGAAAATCAAGAAGAGTGAACATAGATTCAGAGAATTTGCTGAACTACTGCCTGAAATGGTATGCGAAACAGATACAGAAGGAAATATAACGTTTGCAAACAATTACACTTACGACAACTTTGGTTATACAAAAGATGACTCATTTACCCTTTTTGATCTGATTACCGATAAGGAGGTTGCTAAAGACAGATTCATGGAACTTATCTCTGGAAAACAGTTACCTCCTAAAGAATATATTGCTGTTAGAAAAGACAGCACAACATTCCCAACAATAATGTACTCCAACCTTATATACTCTTCAGATAAGATTATTGGTATAAGATTGGTTATGACTAATATCTCTGAACAGAAGAAGAATGAGCAAGAACTTATTCATGCAAAAGAGAAGGCTGAAGCAGCCTCACTAATTAAGCAACAATTCTTGTCTACAATGAGTCATGAGATAAGAACTCCTATGAATGCTGTAATTGGAATGAGTCATATTCTTTTAGAAGATAATCCTAAGCCGGAACAGATTGAAAATCTAAAAACACTTCAATCATCAGCTAAAAATCTTCTTATTCTTGTTAACGATATTCTTGACTTTAATAAGATTGAGACGGGGAATATAACCTTGGTTCAATCTAAGTTCAGTATCAGAGAACTCGTAGACGAACTAAGAAAATCGTTCAGATACGCTACAGAGGAGAAAGAGCTTGAGTTCAGGATAAATGTAGATAACAGAATTACCGACACATTAATCGGGGATAAACCAAGGATAATTCAGGTACTAACCAACCTAATAGGTAACGCAATAAAGTTCACTCCTCACGGGCACATTGGGCTTATACTAAGATATGTAAGAGAACACGACAATACTATTGATATTGAGTTCAGGGTTGAAGATACTGGAATTGGTATCAGAAAAGATAAAATAAACCATATATTCAAACACTTTACACAGGAAACAAGTGATACAACCAGAAAATATGGCGGCACCGGGCTTGGGCTTGCTATATCAAAAAAACTGGTTGAGATGCATAACAGCGAAATATTCATCAACAGTACTCCGGGAAAAGGCTCTGTATTTTTCTTCACTTTGAACCTTAAGTATATAAAAGAGGAAGACAAGAAGAGCAACAACAATAAAGATAAACAGACATTTACTCAGGACGAGGTAGCGGATAAAAAAATTCTTGTTGTTGAAGATAACGAGATAAACAGAGTTATTGTATCTAAATTTTTAAGGAACTGGAATATTAAGTTTGATTATGCAACCAACGGAAAAGAGGCCGTTGATAAGGTATCAGAGAATAACTACAATATGATCCTGATGGATTTGGAAATGCCTGAGATGAGCGGTTATGATGCTACCAAGATAATCAGGGATATGAACGACCCTCTTAAAAAGAGTGTCCCGATTATTGCACTCACTGCTGCTGCTCTGTTAGATGTAAAGAATAAAATTGTTGAGATAGGAATGAACGACTATGTACTTAAACCATTTAATCCTAAGAATCTTTATAAGGTTATAAGAAAACATCTGTTCACAACATTCTCGTAAAGCTTTATTAAATAACTAATTAAACATTCAACAAACTATTAAAAGATAGAAATTGGTAACTATTTGAAGTTGTTAAACGTAACAGGTATATCATAACATAATACCTATTCAAATGAAAATACCATACTCTATAAAAGGACGAAATATTAACCTTAGACCACTAAAAGAGAACGATTTTGAAGGCTTTTGTTCATTCTGGCAAAACGAAAAAGCAACACGTCACTTACTGTTTCATCAGGAAGAACACGGTGAAACTGAGCATCTGAAGAAGTATTTTGCAAAGATTATTAACTCATATGATACTCCTGAACAGATATTTCTTCTGGCTATTTCTGATAAACAAGACGAATATGTTGGAATGGTAGGGCTTGCATCTGACTTTAACACAAGTAACAAACAGATATTTTGGTCGGTACTTCCAGAATATTGGAATAATGGTTTTGCTACTGAGGCTGTAAAAAGGCTGTTAAGTTATGCCACAACCAAACTTAACCAATATACAGTTGTGGCATACTCTCATCCTGATAATTTAGCATCAACACGTGTTGCTATAAAAGCAGGAATGAAAAGCTGTGGAACTATAGAGATTGATGAAAACGAAGGTTTTGTTGAATACTTCGAATACAGCCAAACGCTATAAGCTCCAATTAATAACCTCTTTACCTTTATCTGAAAGATACTTGTTTGCCTGAGAAAAGTGTTTACAGCCCATAAACCCTCTTCTGGCAGACAATGGTGAAGGATGTACAGATTTAAGAATCAAATGTTTCTGATCATCAATAAGAGCCTCTTTTTTCTGTGCATAATTTCCCCACAACATAAACACTACATAATCACTATTATCAGATATAGCCTTAATAGTATTATCTGTAAAAGTCTCCCACCCCTTTTTCTGGTGCGATCCTGCACTATTGGCTCTTACTGTTAATGTAGCATTCAGTAACAAAACGCCTTGTTCAGCCCAACGTTTAAGATTACCATGCTGTGGTATATCTATCCCTACATCACTGTTTAACTCCTTATAGATGTTGCGTAGCGATGGTGGTATTTTAACACCTTCCGGAACAGAGAAACTTAATCCATGTGCCTGCCCTTCGCCATGATAAGGATCCTGACCAAGTATAACAATCTTTATATTATCAAAAGCAGTCTTGTTAAATGCATTATACACCAAGTCTTTTGGAGGATAAATAACCCCATTCGCACGCTCAGATTCAACAAAATTATTAAGCTGCTTAAAATAGTCCGATTCAAACTCACTATTTAAAATCTGGCACCATTTAGCATCATTTATATACGACTCAACCATTATTCTTTAACCTTAATATATTTCCAAAAAAAGACAGAGCAAACAAAACAAATTTCTATTAAATCTGCAATGTTCTGCTCTGTCTCTTTAAAACTAATTATAAATATTTAGTCAACCTTATCCTCAACTAAATCATATCCAAAATCTTTACCTTTATCAACAGCAGGTATACCATTAACCATCCATCTTGGTGCAGGTTTCTCCTTCAGATAGTGATCAAAAAACTGCATCATTCTTATACTTAAGTCTCTGCTATTAGGACTATTTGCACGCAGGTTATGAGGCTCTCCGTTGTAGTTAAGCATCCATACAGGCTTGTTTAATCTTCTTAATGCAACAAACAGCTCAATACCCTGATACCATGGTACAGCACCATCATTATCATTATGCATAATCATAAGCGGAGTATTAATCTGTGGAGCTTTAAACAAAGCACTATTATTAATGTAGTTAAATGGTCTATCCCATAATGTACCACCAATTCTACTCTGAGTCTGCTCATACTGGAACATACGGCTCATTCCTGATCCCCAACGGATACCACCATAAGCACTGGTCATATTTGTTACTGGTGCTCCGGCCTCTGCTGCTTTAAACAGATTTGTTCTTGTTACCAGATAAGTTACCTGATATCCTCCCCAACTCTGTCCTTGAATTCCCATATGGTCGAAATCAACATAAGGAAGATTCTTTAACGACATTGCACCACTTACAATGTAGTTATATGCACTCTCACCAGGATATCCTATCTTAAATCTGATATTAGGAACAAAAACAATGTAACCATTACTTGCGTAATAACTCTTGTTAATTACTGATCGGCTAGGACGTGGAGATGAGTAGCTATAAAGTCCGTTAGAGCTTAATCTGTAAAAATATACTACAACCGGATATTTCTTATTAGGGTCAAAGTTCTCTGGCTTAATAAGAAGTCCCTCTGCTTCTACTCCATCAAAAGTCTTCCACTTATAAAGTTCTGATGTACCCCAGTTATAATCCTTCTGTTGTGGGTTAATGTCAGATATCTTTTTCCCGTTAAACTTCATATCTCCAAAATAGATATCAGGATACTGTGTAAAACTCATTCTGCGCCACATAAGGTTATCACTATTCTTTGCCTTATCAACAGAGTAGAAAGAGTATTTACCCATAACAACTTTTTCCGGTGCTTTTACCCCTGTAATATCACCAAAATAGAATCCGCTCTCTTTATTATCATTATTAAATGCCGACAGGTAAAATTTATCTGTTGGATCAATATACTCTTGTTCATAATCCAAACGCTCATGTCTGAATGTAATACTATTCTTTCTTCCTTCAGCTTTAGTAATATTTACAGCTTTTGCTTTTCCATTAGGATCAATTCTCCAGATATCATATCTGTCATTAACAAGAAATGCTTTATCATCCTTTGTCCATCCGCAGAACCCGTATGAACCTGGTGACGATGGATAATCATGCTCAACATCATAAAACTTAACGTTAAGACTCTTTGTAACGTTAATTGCCTTACCTTTCTTAATACTCTCAATATACCATGAGCTGTCTGCATCAGAATACCAATACAGATATTTTCCTGCAGGAGATACACGTACATAATCCTTACTTGCACTCTTATACAGTTTTCTTGTTCCCTTCTCAATATTAAACAGGTATATATCACTTAATCCTTCAATATCCCACGAAAGTTGTCTTCTGTATTTACTATTATCGCTACCAAGAGCATAAACAGCATTACCTTTTTGTGTTACATAAACATTAGGAACCTTCTTTGTCTCCAGACGTGTAATTTTACCCTTAGCAATATTATACACTGTTCTGTATGTCTTATTTTTATCGCGCGAAAGATTTACCAACTGCTGTGGCTGTAGTCTGTCATCTGTCCACGACCATAAATCAAGCTTAACCTTCTCATTTGATAACAAAGTATCTTTTGGTGCTTTTACCGGGCTCTTTGCAATACCAAAGAACAGTCTTTTACCATTTTCAGAAAAATGTAATTTCCCTTTAAGGCTTACAGACCAGTTTTTAGGGAAAAGATCGTTATTTACATCAGAAACCATCTTTACGCCCTTCTTTCCGCTTATCCAAAGTGAGTATATTCTCTCTTTTACAGTATCACCAGAGAACATAAATGCTATCTGATCGCCCGATTTATCAACTGTAATCTTCTTTACAAGACCATTACGCTTAAATATCTCTTTTGTTTCGCCACTATTAGCATCAAATACCTTTAGAGTAGAAACAAGTACTGTATCATTCTGTTGCTGTACAAAAGCAAGTTTCGATCCATTATCAGACCACTTATACTCAGTTACATTATCAAACTCTTTTGTATCTCCACCTACAGGTTTAAACACAAACAGAGGATACGATTTTGGAGCATCCTTATCCTTAATCTTCTTCTTAGGTTTCTTTGCTTTCTTCTTTACAGAATCCTTAACCTCTTTCTTCTCTTCCTCCTTCTTCTCAATTTTCTCTAAAAGCTGATACGATATCCAGTCGCCGCCTTTTCTTCCTATCGAGTAAGATTTAACCTTCGGAAACTTTGTCATCTCACCTGTTGACAAAACAACAATACCAATAGAGTCTTTAGGCAACTTCTTTTTACTAACCTTAGCAAGTCTCTTTGTTCTTAAGGTATCATATTGAGGCTTAATCTTAAATACAACAAAGTTGTTATTATAGCCAATCTTATGAGAATATCCACGGTTAATTATAGTGTTCTTTCCATCCTTAGTGTTGTAGATAAACAATCTGGAATCGCCTCTGTATGGCTTCTCACCATAAACGATCCATTTAGCATCATTCGAAATTCGAGCAGAATTAACAGACTTCCACTCATCCCATTGATCGGGAGATAAAACCTTCTTTGATTGTGCAAAAACACCAATTAGTGTAACAGACAAACAAAGAGACAGCAAAACTCTCTTCATAAGTAATAAATTATTTGTTTAAATATTAAAATCCACTGTACATTATGACAACTTATACATTAAAACGATTAATGCGCTGCAAAATAAATATTGACCAAATATTAAATAAAAGAATAAATTTGCAAAATATTTAGCACTTATGCATTGCTATAATTGATGATTTAACAGATATACAGTTTAAACAATTGAATATTTAATAATGACAAAAAAAACAGATCCTGATGGAGTTGGTATAGAAAACGGCAACTATTTTGGTTTCGATTTCAGTA
The DNA here is from genome assembly GCA_025210735.1 of Bacteroidales bacterium. Taxonomy (GTDB): domain Bacteria; phylum Bacteroidota; class Bacteroidia; order Bacteroidales; family UBA6680; genus UBA6680. Next base: position 182,135 of record JAOARD010000061.1, on the reverse strand, counting down.
TAGATAACTCTAACATTGTAATTATACCAATACCATGGGATGTAACAACATCATACCAAAAAGGGACATCAAAAGGACCTGAATCTATTATTAAGGCATCTGTGCAGTTAGATTTCTTTGACCATAACTTAGAGAATGCATGGAGTATAGGACACTATACACACAAAACACCGGATTATATACAAGAAAAAAGTTCTGAACTAAGAATTAATGCCGAGAAGATAATTGATCATCTGGAAAATGGAGGATCAACATCTGATATAGAAATTACTGAAGATCTGAACTTAATAAATAACGAATGCAAGAATCTGAACAGGTATGTTTTTGAAACTACTACAGACTATATTAACAGAGGAAAACTGTGTATTATAAATGGTGGAGACCACAGTGTTCCATTAGGATTTATAGATGCACTCTCTGAAAAACACAACTCTTTTGGTATTTTACATATTGATGCACATGCTGACCTGAGGGTTGCCTACGAGGGGTTTGAATACTCACATGCCTCAATTATGCATAACGCAATTAAAACAGATAGCATTAAACAACTTACACAGGTTGGTATAAGAGATCTATGCAAAAGTGAAGCAGATACAATAGAGAAAAATCAGAATATAACGTGTTTTTATGATACACATATATCAGAAATGATATTCAATGGTAAAAGTTGGGATACAATATGCAATGAAATTGTCAGCACTCTGCCTGATAAGGTATATATCAGCTTTGATATTGACGGACTTGATCCCTCATTATGTCCGAATACAGGAACACCTGTACCGGGCGGTCTCTCATTCAATCAATCTATCTACCTAATAAAAAAGGTTGTTGAAAAGGGTAAAACTATTATTGGCTGCGACCTTTGTGAGGTAGCACCCGGAGAAGATGAGTGGGATGCAAACGTGGGTGCAAGAATACTCTATAGTATCAGTAACCTTATGTATAAATCGAACATAAACAAATAACACATTTTTTACATTTTTTTTATTTGGGTAATAAGCACGAATTATTTTTTTTTATATAATTGCAAAATATTACGTGCATATAGAATATACAGTCAGCTGCACTATCACAAAAACAGATAATGAGAAAGAGAAGACATATAGATATCCTTGTTAAAAGAGAGCAGAGCAGATATGCATTTGCATTCTTTTATAAGATTTTTCTTTCTGAAATTATCAACTGCCGAATTTGAAAAACATTTCTTTATAAATACAACCTGCTGTTAACTCTCAGAGAGATTAATCGGTAATGGTATATATTAACTTAAATCTTATTTTATGGACGACCCTGGCGGTAGTATATTATTAATACAAGAAGAAGTAAATAAAGATAACGGGATTGAAGATATACTGAAAAAAGGAACTTACAAGGTAAGCTCTGTTTTTTCGGCGGAAAATGTAGAGAAAACTACTGAATACGATCTCTTTGCAATAAATATTGATGGATCTGAAGAGTCTGAGATTGAGCAGATAAAAAAGATTCATAAGATATCAAAAGATTCACCAATTGTGGTTTTCACAAATAGTAACAACGACAAGTTTTTCAAGAAGCTCTTGTCAAGTGGTGCTACAGAGTATATTAAAAAGCCATTTGAAGAGGAGAAAGTTCTTGATATAATTGCCGAGGTATTGAACTTAAAACGTTGGTATAAAGAGATAAACTCCGACGATAACTGATATAAATAACAAAAATACATTACATAACAGAAGATGAGTGAGAACTTGATTTTGTCAGATGGTATAACTGTGGGAACAAGAATACCAAAAGATTATTTTGAGACAAAAGGAACCGGTGAGAGTGATATTACAGTGCATGCAGGTTCATATCATTTAGCTTTAAAAGAGGCCAATATTGAGAGTTATAATATAATGACATACTCCTCTATATTACCCAAAATTGCAACCAAAACAGAACAGCCGGACACACAAACACATGGTGCGGTAATGGAGACCATAATGTCGGTAGCGCATGCTAACAAAGGAGAGATAGCTACAGCAGGCATTATATATGGTTGGTTGTATGACAAAGAGACAAATGAGAAATTTGGAGGGTTAGTTTGCGAACATAATGGTAACTACGACGAGAAAGAACTAAACAATCTGCTAAATGCAAGTCTTGATGAGCTGTACTTTAATGGATTCTCTGAGAAATACCATATAAAAGATAAGCACACCATAACAGAGAGCTTTACCCCTGAAAAAAGATACGGAACAGCTCTGGTGGCAATATGTTTCAGCTCATATTACTGGCCAATTATAAAAGAATAAACCTACATAAGAATAGATTAGAAGAGTTGCTTTTCAGCAGCTCTTTTTTATTATCTATCTTGTAGTTACATATATTTAGACATAAACAATCATTTTGCAAAAATTGATATATATCACCATTTTTTTGCTCCTAAATTTAGTCAGGATAACAATTAAGTTCATCAAGAACTTTAAACAGTTGGTAAAGCCGAATAGCCAAAAGTGAAACTATATAAAAACCACAAGCGTATATTTTGCCATAATGTCTTTTAGACAGAATTTTAGATAATTACTTATAACTAAGTAAGAATATTAAATAACAAAGAGAAAATAATAACTTAAAACAATTTATATGAAAAAGAGATTTCTAATTTTGGCGATATCAATTCTTGGACTATACGCTTGTGAAAAATCAGAGAATGTTACACCTACCGGAGAAACAACAACAGTTAAATTTGCACCTGTAATTGAGAGTCCTGATTCAAAGGATGTAGGAAGAAGTAATGGAACTATTAGTGGATCGCAAATTGGTGCCGAAGGAAATGTACTGGCAGCAATTGATAAGTTTTTCATAGAAGCTAACGCAATGGGTGAGGTATTTAAATCTGAGTTCTACGTAAGAGGTGAGGCTTATGATTCAAATACTCATACAGATGTAAGCATCAAAACATTGGTAGGACAAAATACCTTCAGACTTTATACTACTTCAAAAATGGAGACTGCTGAAAACGATCCTAGAGGAACTGAGAGTGATGGTTTTAGTGCATGGAACAGATTCGATTATTCAAAGCCTGTATTTAATGAGTATAAAAATAAGTATGGTCTTATTCAGACAACTGAGCAAGCTGCTAAAGCACTTAGAATGCTTCCTCCTTATGCAGAATTTGAAGGAACAGCTGAAAGAGTAGTTAAAGCAAACGATACAAAGCCTGTTGATGTATTAATGAAGGCTAAGCACGGACGTTTTATTGCAACAGTTGAGTTCGAAGAGAATTCAGATCTTCTGTCAAAATATACAGCAAAGTGTAAAATGACTATTAAGAATGCAAACGAGCATGCAGGAGTTGCTCCGGCAGTAGTTTCAGACATTCTGTTAGGATACGATAATAACCTGAGCACAGTACCATTCACATGGTTTTATGCAACAAACGATAAGATTAACGAGGACGCTGCAATTGAACTAAAAATTGATATATATAAAGGCGGACAAGCTGGAAAAACTTCTGGTGAGATCTTAAAGTCGTACACAATTGTAAATGAGACTGCTGTTAGTATTCTTGGATCAGGAAAATACAATCCTAAGGTTTCGAGCCTGTTTAAGGTAGACAACGGCGTAGATAAGTGGATAAGAATAGTTATAAAAGAATCTGCAGTATCAGTTGAGACAGGTAATATATTTGATATTACATGGGATTGGGACGAAGCAGACGGAACACTTGACCTAGATTAGATATATTTAAATTTACAGAGAGAGGGTATCAGCAAATGGTACCCTCTCTTTATATATAATCTTACTTTACAGCCTTTACAACATCAGATATAAACTCACCTTTGTCAAAATCCTTTTTTAGCGACAGACCTAAACGCACAATCACCAAATCTTTTGACGGAACAACAGCCACAATCTGTCCGTTATGTCCTAAACAACAGTATGTATCATCAGGAGCATCCCACATAGCCTTATTCTTATTAAGCCAGAACTGTGCTCCATACTTTCCTTCAGATGCATTTGCAGCCGTTGTTGTATAATCAACCCAACCTTCCGGTAATATTCTCTCGCCATTGGCAACACCATCATTATAGTATAACATACCAAACTTAGCCCAGTCGCGCGCTGTAGCATACCCAAACGATGATGCCACAAATGTACCAGAAGCATCTGCCTCATAATAGAATGAGTTTGCTCCTATCTTCTTAAATATCTCATTATACGGAAGGTTATGATACATCTTATCGTCGGCAATACGATTACGTACAAACCTGCTTATAATATTTGTTGTACCAGATGAGTAGTACCACTTTGTATCAGGCTCATACTGCAATGGTTTATTAATAGCATATCCCGATGCATCACCTGTAGTGTATAACATTCTGGTAACATCAGATACACCACCGTACCCCTCGTTCCACTCAAGACCACTGCTCATATGCATAAGATCATTCAGTGTTATAGATTTACGCTTATCGCCACTCCACTCATCAAACAGATTATTCTCTTTTATATCAACCATCTGCTTCTTTACAAGTACACCAACCATTGTGTTTACAATACTCTTATTCATAGACCAGCCCAACAATGCCGTCTCTTTACTGAATCCATCGGCATAACGCTCTGCTATAAGCCTGTTTTTGTACAGAACAACAACAGCTCTGGTACGCTCCTCATTAATAAAAACAGAATCAATAGCACTTTTCAGAATATCAAAATCTATCTCATCTTTTATAGTATCTATATCTGTATTAAGCGGAATAGTATTAAACTGAGGCTTGGAAAACGACTGTTTTTTTAGCTCATCAACACTATATCCGTCAGTCAAACAGCAACCCAGTGCACCTCTGTAGATAGCTTTGCGTTTGAACATACCAAAAATATTTGCCGTAACAGATTTTTCATCCTCATCAACCTCTACCCCAACATACTTCATTACATTAAAATTTACATCGTTCTCAAGCAGTGAGTCAACCGGTCTGTCAGATATAAATATTCCTGAACTTACCTCTTTTGCAACATAAGAGGTAGCAATTGGCAACATCTTATTGGCAGTATAAACACCATATACCAATGCCACTACAATTACCAAAAAGAGTATTCGTTTAAAACGCTTCATATACTATATAATTTAAATGCTAATCCAATATAGAATATATTATAACAAAAAAGAACTTTTAGAAGATATATAATAGTAATTCACTATACAACAGCACTACAACAAACCATATTTACACAGCTATTACACTGAAAAAACCGGCATGACAATCAGAAACAGACAACAGCACAACTACACTACATTCAACTACATACAAAACCAATTACATCTTCTGTTTTATAAATTAGCTCATACTTAATTTCATAACAACGTTATTATCATTTTACTTTGAACAACTTAAAAAAACTAGAAATAAGAGCTGATCACACTACCACACTCTGTCTGTTTAATAATACTTAAAAAGAGAGATTACTATACGGGTAACTAATTTAATAATTAATTTATGAGGAAAATTTTTACTTTACTGGTTGTGTGCTCAACAATAGGACTATATGCTCAGAGAAAAGCAGGTGAACCAATTGTTGCAAGGCAGTTAAATGCATTTGAGGCATTAAAAAACAATCTGGATGGAGATAACTGGAGATTCAAAACAATTGAGGATCTTATGGCAAGAGATAAATCGCCATATATCAGACTATACGATGGTGTTCTGAACTACAATGGTACCGGTCATAAACGTATTGATATACTTGATCTGTCTAACAACAATATGTCTGGTATTATTCCTGAGGCATTTAACTATGTTAGTGACGATATTGGTAACTGGAAACACACAATGACAAACTATGGCGTTGCAAAATTCAGCCATAACAACATTACCGATGCGTCTAAATATATTGGTTTTGCACACAGAACAGGTTACTACAAAGGTCTGTGGCTTGATCATAATAAACTGGAGAAATTTGATATGGTTGATCCTTACAAACCTCCTATAAGTAGTAGCGGTTTCTACGGACACAGCAGTGGCGAGGAGTTTGTAATAAACAATAACGAGATAAAAGATCTTGATGTAAAAAAACTCGGACAACCGGCTATGGACGGCTCATCATGTATAATAGGATGGAGTACAAAACTTATCAGAATAGATAATAACCGTCTGCCATTTGCCGATATTATTGCACTAAAGAATTTCATGATAGGTAATAAATCATATATCCCTACAGGAGGAACTTCACCGGGATGTGCATACGAGTTTGTATACGCCCCGCAAAAAGCCATTGGTGGAGATAACACAGAGGTTGTTAAGAACGAGGGAGAGACAATACCTTTAACCTTTGCCCTTGAGCATGCAAAAAATCAATACACATGGCTGCTGAACGGAAAACCGGTAAATGTAAGCGGTAAAAACCTTACAGTTACAAACTTTGATGCATCGCAGGCAGGTGTTTACACATGTAAGGTAACAAACCCTGATGCCCCTGAACTTACTCTATACTCATACGATATGGCTGTATGGTACAACAAAGAGGGTAACAATGCCCCTACAGATATATCGTTAAACAACACAAATGCTAACAATAAAATGCCACTATATACAAACGTTGCCGAGATTACCGGAACCGATGCCGACGAGGATGAGTTATACTTCAGACTGGACGACAAGGTTGCCGATAATGCATCGTTCAGAATAGTAAATGGTAAAACACTTATAACTGCGGAGGATCTGTTCTCAAGACACTATATAGAGAGTTACACTATTGTTGTTGAGGCTTACGACTGCTTTGGTGGTAAATTCACAAAAGAGTTTACAATAAACAAAGGAGAGGTAACATCAACAATACCTTACCCAACAAAGATTACCATGTCGGCAAATAGTATTGATGAGAATGTTGTTAAGCCAATAGGTACAATAGACCTTGAAGGAGTAAACGATGGTAACTACACACTATCGTTGCCAGAGGCTCTTGATAATGCTAAGTTTGAGTTATCAGGTAACTCACTGTCGCCAAAGAGTGCATTTGATTTTGAGCAGAGAACAAACTATACAGTAAGGGTTAAGCTTACAAGCTCCGACAGTCAGATAACTATTGAGAAGGACTTTGATATAAAGGTACAGAATGTAAACGATGCACCACACGGAATAATCCTTACCGATGATCAGATGAAGGTTGATGAACCGCTTAACTCAATAATTGCTGTAATAATTGCAGAGGATCAGGATGTGGCAGATGAAGACTTTACATTTGAACTATCTGCCGGTGGCGAACACAACAAATTCTTTAAGATATACAAGAACAGACTTATATCATCTAAAAACTTTAACGATAGCGATATTGGAAACAAAAACATTAAGATAAAGGTTACCGATCCTGCCGGAGCAACATTTGAGAAGAACTTTGTAATATCTGTAAAGGCAACTGTAACAGAGAACAAGTCGCCACGAGGAATGGGAATAACAAATATGGTTATTACATCGGCTATGAATGCGGAAGATGTTCTGGCATATATTTATATGAGTGATCCTGAAGGCGAAGCAGGAACATTTACATGCGACAATCAGTATATAAAGATAGAGGATAATCAGCTTATTATTAAAGAGAAGCCTGCAGAGGGAACATCATTCACTATCAAGATATCTGGTAGCGATGGCGAAAACACAATAGAGCAATCGTTTACAGTATATGCTACAAAAGTAAGTGGCGAAACAGATGTAATACAGACCGAAACAGAACAGTACTTTGTATACCCAAACCCTGCACAAAACAGTATAGCAGTAAAAGGCATTGATAATGGCCCGTACACTATTTTCAACATAAATGGTAACGAGATTATGAGAACCGGAAGTGCTCCTATTAATGTTTCCGGTCTTAAGCCGGGTACATACATAATTAAGTGCAACGCTAACGGCATTCAGTTTTCCAAAACCTTTATAAAGAGGTAATCAATTTGTTTGTTAACCAAAAACCACCCTTAGGGGTGGTTTTCTCGTTATATTAATACTATATATTTAGAGACCAAAACAGATGCTAATTATGAGAACCATAATAATAATCATAATATCCGCTTTAATAGTAAATACAGCGCAAGGCAGAGATATTAAACAGCAACCATCGGCAAAATATCTTGATAGCATATATGTATTTACCGAACTATCTTATACTGATATAGAGAAGGCTCAGAACAAACTTACAGAGATGGACAGTATGCTGAATGCAGACAACTACCCGTACAACAACGCCGTTATGCACCTGTTCAGAGGTATTGTTGAGCGCGGAAAAGAGAACAATAGTGCTGCCTATATACAGTTCCGTAAATCAAAAGATCTTATATACCCCAAGCACAGCAACAGCAGCGATGCTATGTATATATATTTCTGTAGCACTCTCTCCGAATCGGATCTGCTTATGACAGAGTATAAGTTTAAGGAGAGTATTGAGCTTATGTATAAACTTGAGAAACACTTTCTGACCAAAAACAGAGAGTGGCTTATAGATATCTACAACAATATTGCAGCCATATATAGCGAGATTGAGGAGAATGAGCTAACCATAAAATATCTTGAAAAAGCACTAGATGTAGCTATTGACGATAACGCAATTGGCACAATGCTTACTATAAAGATAAATCTTGCATCTATTGAGAATATTAATAACAACTACAACAATGCCCTTGAAATACTCAGAGAGATGGGTAAACCTTCTGACCACAAAGTAATAGGTTATAACGAACTTGAAGAGATGTACTGGGCTCTTATGGCAGATTGTCTGTATGAAACAGGCGATTACGAGGCATCGCTTAAAGCAATAAACGCCCTTGATACAATACCCGAACAGGATATGTACTACAGAGCAAAGGCATACATTACACACGCAAACATTGCCGGAAAACAGGACGACTACAAAACTGTTACAGCCAATATGCTTAAGGCAAAGGCTATATTTAATCAGTATAACAACCCCTATTTTAACAAAGATCTGTATGAGAATATGTTTTACATATACAAACATAATACCGATAGCGTAAGAAAGTATGTTGAGCTGTTTATGGCATATACAGATACAATAAGAATGGAGTCGTATACCGGAAATATTGTTAATCTGGAGGTACGAAAAGCCATGCGCGAACTCGACGACAAATATACAGAGCTTAAGATATCTAACCTCTATCAGAAAAAACTTACACAGAATCAGTTCTATATAATTATACTTATAACAACACTTCTTATTGCAACCGCTGTAACACTTATTGTGATACGCATAAAGAACAGGAGGCTGAAATTCCATTTAAACAGACTTATACAGACCAACAAAAAGATATACGAGAAGCAGGAGAATACAAACCGCGATGTACGTATTGATGACAAAAAGAGGGATATGCTTATATCTGAATGGGAAGATATAATACTGAATAAAGAGCTATATAAGAGTCAGGATATTACACTACAGATAATTGCACGTAAGCTTAAAACAAATACATCATACCTATCAGAGAGTATTAACTCATACTACAATAAGAACTTTAATAAACTTATAAATGAGTACCGTATAAAAGAGAGCCTTAAATATTTTCATAACAACAATACATCAAACTACACAATAGAGTATGTGGCAACATCGTCCGGATTCAAATCTATGTCGGCATTCTACAGAGCTTTCAGAGAGTATACAGGTGTAACTCCAAGTGTATACTTAAAAGAGTTAAACAGCAAAAAAGGTGCTGAGGTTTAAGGTTTAGTTTTTCCATCAGATATAGATAGTAAGAGAGCGGGTTTCTGGATATGCCCGCTCTCTTGGTTCTGTTAATATATTATAACAGTAGCATGGTCGTAAATTAAAATTGTCAGAACTGCTTAACCATAATCCGGTTCTCATAATCGTTACCATCCATTGTAAAATAGATATGTCCGGCATCGCTATGCCCCTCGCGCAGATAGAAACGTATAGCCGACTCATTAACCGAATATACACTCAGCCAGTAACCTCCCCTACCCGACTCTTTAAGTATCCTCTCTGCCTCATTCAGTAAACAGACACCAATACCCTGTCGGCAAAATCGGCGTAACACATAAAGCACAGTTATTTCAGGATAGGTAACTCCGCTAACAGGAGCTTCGGCACTATAATTAAGCTGTAACAGACCAACAATATGATTATTATACTCGGCCACAAGTGTAAATATATCCGGATTGTTAAACAGAGCTTCCTCATTACCTACAGTAAACTCATTAATAACATATTCAGAAAATTCACTCCTTACACCATCAGTTGCATAGGTATCAATCCACACCTGCTGCTTTACAACAACAATGTTTATTATATCCTCAAATTTTGCCTCGCGTATAATAATATCACACATATCCTACAAAAATAGATATCTTACCGTAAATAACAACAACTTAAACTTAGGAATAACAATAGAACAATAAAAAGTTTTGGATATACTCACTTGAAATATCTCTCCAACAAGTTGGTTTATCAAAAAATAGGATATAATAAAACGTAGTAAATAAAGGGTTATAAGTAATTTTAATTACATTTGTTAGAGCAATAAACCAACTATATCTATTGGTTTGATAAACTGAACTGGTTGGTTTATCGTGACGTTGTAGCCAATTAAAGATAAAAACAGCATATGAACTTAATTGATAAAATACTGAAGGATTTAGAACCTTTCAAGGATAAGATTTTAATTAGTCCTTTATCTGTTGGAGAAGTAGATTTGATTCAGTCAAAATTTAATAAGAAACTACCTGAATATTTTAAGGAGTTTCTTCTGAAGATTGGATTAAAACAAGATTTGATATGGGGGATTAATGAAGGTGTGAATAGATTCCAAGACTTAAGAGAATTTTTAGAATCAGAGGATTATTTTAGATTTGGCGACAATGGTGGAGAAGATTACTGGCTCCTAAAATTTGAAGATGAAAACAACAGGATGATTTATGAGCTTGACCATTACAACAGTATGGAAATTAGAAGTTTAAACAAAACCTTTGATGATTTACTTGTTGCTGGAATAGAGGAGATAAAGAAAAAGTATGATGATTTAGATTCAAATGAAATAAAGGATTGGTGTGTCCAATTTAGCGTTGAGACTGGGAGTGGAAAGTTTCTTGAAAAAGAATTAGGGAAATATTTGACTGTTAAATTAATAAATAAACCTGTTTTTGTTGAAGAATCCTCTGCTGGAGTTAAATGTTATGAGGGAGAGATTGAAATAGAAGGACAAATAAAAAAGTTAAAAGAGCAATCTTATGAAGGTTGGAGTAATTCCAGTTTATATTTTAACTGGCAAGAATCTGTAAAACAAATGCAAGAAAACTCATTGATAAAGAAAATTGATGGTGCATTGTCAAATTGTGTATTTAAACACACATTGATTGATTATGGGATTTTGAATAGAGATGAGTTGCAAGATATTGAAACTGAAAAACAACTGACTACAACACGCGGTAATTGAATAAAAGGAAAATCCAATTTGTAATAATGCAAGATTTTGATTTTAAAATATATCATGTAGATAGATTTGATCATGCATTAAGTGAATCTGAAGCAGATAAAGTGTCTTTTCTATCATATACAGAAACGATAAAAAATGGAGTTGACCAAAAAATAAGAAATGAGTACAAATCAGAAGAAAAAAGACTTGTTGATTTTCTAACTGATTTAATGACTTGTGATTGTTCTATCAATAAACTAAAGCTTAAAGCAAGGAAAGACCAAGCGATTTCAAAACGAGAATTAAATAAATTGACGGAATGGGAAAAGCATTTTCTACAAAATTTAAATGACCATTTTCAATATAAGGATTTTAACGTTGAAAGTTTTGAACAATTAGAATCAGTTATAAGATTAGCCCTTAAGGAAAAGATTCGACTTGTTATAAACTTCAATAACTCTCTTTTCTCATCTGGATTTGACCTCTGTTTGTTTTTCCAAAATATTATGAAACCTGAACTGACAAAATTTACAAATAAACATGGGCTTCATATTTTGGGAGAATGGTTTGACACATTATGGACAACTGAAAATTAAATAGAATAAAAACAACATACCGCCAATCGAGTAGACGGACGTGAGCTATAGAGCCCACGTTGCGCCTCTCACAGTTCTGCTGAGTTATGTATAGGTACCACTGTACGTGCGATGGCTTTGCCCTTCCTTTAGAAGAAATGTATTTCATACATCTCTGTTAAAGAAATATATCCTCGTTTCTTCAGACGTTGCAAGGTTATTGTAGTTCTTAATAAAGGGGGGAACAAACAACGCCCTTGTTTATTATTTTTCCTCACGTAAATTTGTATATTCCCGTTTTGTATATAACTTTATCAAGTGCGCACGATACACATGCAGAACACACACAAGCTATACGTAAGTGGGATTCTTGTTCACATTGAAAAAAAGATTTTAAAAACGACGTAGCAGTGTAGAAGGGTAGGGTTTTTAAGCCGCCTCCGAATAGCTGTCTTGCTGGATACAATACAAAAAAGATGACATACATAAAAACGAGTGTTGGTTTTTCAATAGAATTAACCAATTATAAACTAGAAAAAAGAGGTTCTTTTGATGAGCTTCCATTATATGAAGTTTTGGGAGGAAAAATAGATGTAATAGCCTTAGTTAATGAGCCTGCAATTGAGTCACATTCTTTTCTAGATGAGAATAAACGAAATATAATTGCTCCTGTAATGATACCGGAAAAAAAAATCTACAGAAATAACGGTTTGTATAAAGGTGAGAAATGTTATTGGTACTTTTCAGCTGAAACAATAAAAGAATTACTGAAGACCTATAATGGAAAAGTAAAAGTTGGTCATTAATAGTACTTAAACACATGTCTAAAATAAACTTTCTTGACATTGATGAACAAATCAATCAAAACACAAAATTACTTGACTTTTATTACAATAATTACCAACGTACTCAAAGTAAGGTTTCCACACTAGTAATTATTTATTCAATATTGGCAGTTTATACATTTCAAGTAATTAAATATCCTATAATTAATTGGGATAATAAGTCCATTATCATTTTGATAATATATATTATTTTAGTTTTATGTTATATTATATTTTTATCTTTTTCTGTAAAAAATACTTATCAATTATTAAAACCAATTGAAATAGCATTTCTTAACGAACCTAAAAAATTCTACAAATCCCTAAAGGAGGAATACGAAAAATCTTTAAAAACTGAGGATAATGAAATAATAAATGATTACATTAAAGCATCATACTTAGGCGAAATAGAAGAGGCTGTTCAATATAATTCAAGAAAATTCGAAGAAAAAGGAAGTTATTATAATAAAGCTTTTAATAATGCTTTATTAGCTATAGCTTTCTATTTTATGTGCACAGGATTTATAGTTTTTAAAACTGATCAATCAAAAAAAATAGAAATTACAAATTATAAAAATATAGTGAATTCAATAGATTCAATTGTAAATAAACAAATATATTTCAAAATGGCTGAAAAAGACAAATCTCCAAAAAAAATAGATCAAAAAAAAGTAATAGTTTCGAAACCTAAATACATAAAAGAATCATTTTCAAAAGTCAAAAAAAATGCAAAAGAATAAATACTATACCCAATCTAGTAGTCGGACGTGAGCTATATAGCCCACGTTGCGCCTCTCACAGCTCTACTGAGTTATATCGAAGTACCACCGTACGTACGCTGGCTTTGCCCCTTCCTTTCGAAGAAATGTATTTCATACATCTCTTTTCTCAGGAACATATAAGGCGGTTCTTTAAATTATAAGAAACAGGTAAATAGATAATCAAACACAATGTGTTTAGTTAAATAGAGAGTCTCTGTTTGTTGGTTTTGACACTTTTTCGGTACATTACAACTGTTTCTGGTATTCAGCTAAGATCATGATCATTAAAAATGGATGTCATGTATGGCTATACGTGGTCACAAATTTGTATATCTCCGTTTTGTAAATAACTTTAACAATTTACAGTTAGCTACAACTAAACAAATGGAACTTCGAAACCTAATAGGGAAAAAGATTAGTGATATAAGAATAGAAGTAAAAGATTTTCCATATGATGGAAGCATTCCATTGGATGAATCTGTAAGCCATATTATTTTGGATTCAAATGAGATAATCGAAATTCCTTATCTAAATTCAAATTGCTTCTTATTAGAAGAAGCCCTATCGAAGAATCAAAAAACAATCTTTGAAGAAAATGGAAATAAGTCTATACTTCATAGGTTATTTTTCCAGTCAGACTCTGATAATCTGATTACCAGAAATACCAATAATATTAAAGACAAAGAAATTACAGCCATTTTTCAATATGATAGTCTATATTCAGATAAAGGTCGAGAATGGGATAAATGTTTGATCCAAGTTGAAAGTGGGTTTTTGATAAGTGAAAAAACAATCTCTCCTAAAGGGACAGGGCAAGCAGGAATTTGGATTTTCACCTCGCTTGAAGATTTAACAACAAAAATTGGAAGTGGTTTTAGAAAATTAATATAACTAAAGAAGCTGCTAATCTAGTAGACGAACGTGAGCTGTAAAGCACACATTGCACCTCTCACAGTTCTGATTAGTTATGTATAGGTACCATCGTACGTACGATGACTTTGTCCCTTCCCTCCAAAGAAATGTATTTCATACATCTCTGTTAAAGGAATATATCCACGTTTCTTCAGACGTTACAAGATTATTGTAGTTCCTGATATAGGACTCTGAACTATTGCCAACCTCCCATGCGGGTTCTGCTCCATGAGTATGCTGTTTATTCACTTTTGTTCTTTTTATTTGGCTATTGGAAAATAAGTACGATTGTTTTTCGTCACACGCCTACTCTTCACAATTAAATCACTGTAGTTCATACCATATAAAGCTTATCAGGATAAATTACCCGCTTTGAATTGATAAACTAAAATATTATTTTCGTAATAAAGATTAAGATTTGTAAATGGATGCATTAAAGGTAAATGATAACGAAGATTTGTTTAGTGAGATATCACTCTTGATTGAAAAAACTAAAAAATCAGTATCCATTAGAGTTAATAGTTCTCTAAACTTACTTTTTTGGAATATAGGAAGTATAATCTCTCGTCATATACTTCAAAATAAACGTGCCGACTATGGAAAACAGATTGTCGTTACACTGTCACGACAATTGGTCGTGAAGTATGGCAAGAATTATGAAGAAAAGAATTTAAGACGAATGATTCAATTTTCTGAAAAGTTTCCTGATTTTGAAAATGTCGTTACACTGTCACGACATTTATCATGGTCTCATTTTCTTGTACTTATTCCAATCAAAAAACAAGAGGCTCGACAATTCTACGCAAATTATGTTTGTGATAAAATAGCAGGAGTTAGGGAGTTAAGAAAACAAATCAAACAAAAAGTATTTGAGAGAACTGAAATTGCGAATACTCAATTATTTGAATCAAGCAAAATTGAAAAACACATATTCAAAGATCCTTATTTCTTAGATTTCTTGTCATTAAAGGAAGGTTATCTTGAAAATGATTTGGAATCAGCTATTTTAAGGGAACTTGAAACTTTTATCTTAGAACTTGGAGTCGGTTTTACGTTTGTGACGAGACAAAAAAGAATGATAATCGATGGAGATGATTATTATTTGGATTTGTTATTTTTCCATCGCAAGTTAAAAAGATTAGTCGCTGTAGAACTTAAAATTGATAAGTTTGAGGCAAAGTACAAGGGACAAATGGAGTTGTACTTAAGATGGCTTGACAGATATGAAAGACAAGAAGGTGAAAACCCACCAATCGGGCTGATACTTTGCGCCGAAACAAGCAAAGAGCAGATTGAGCTTTTGGAGATGCACAAAGACGGTATTATGGTTGTTGAGTATTGGACAGATTTACCTCCGAAAAAGATATTAGAAACAAAGCTTCATAATGTATTGGTCGAAGCAAGGGAAAGGATAAAAAGAAAAGAAATAAGAGAGGGGGAATAAATATTGCTTGCTGTAGTATTCTGTCTACAGTCGTTGATATTCCTAATAATCGCGTTTTACTATTGTCTTTTGGTATAAACTTCTCTAGTATTGGCTGAGGTAGATAATTTTTTGTGCGTATAAGAAGGCACAAATTTTCATTATTAACTCCATTTCTATTTTCCGTTTCCATGGTACGCTCCTTAATGGCTGGTATATGAGTAAACATTTAAACATCAAATCAAAGTTTGTAACAATTTAAAGTTCAGCTCTTCTCTTACATCAAAATATAAGGTACTAAGGCATCTGCTGACTACTCTGCGCAGGTGCAACACAAGCCCACGCTTCATACAGCTACTCTTTACAGAGCATTGTGCAGATTAGACAATTAGACAGATTTGTTTATTTTTGTGAGTAAAAACAATCAAAAATTTAAAGATGAGTGAATACCAATTCTATGAATTTAAATCAATAGATAAAACTCTTACTCAAAAAGAAAAAGAAATTATTTCCAGCTGGTCAAGTAGATCGGAAGCAACTAATAGTGGAGCTATTTTTAGCTATAATTATTCAGATTTCTCAAAAGATGAACTGGAAGTAGTTGAGAAATATTTTGATGCAATGTTCTATATTGCTAATTGGGGCACAAGAAGACTGATATTTAAAATTCCCAATGAATTCATTGATAAAAAGAAGCTAAAACAGTATTGTGTCGAAGGTCTTGAAATTTACGACTACGAAAATTTTATATTGATTGACATTTGGTTAGAAGATGAAGAGGGTGAAAGAGATTGGATAGAAGGCGAAGGAGTATTATCATCATTGATAACTTTGAGAAATGATATCATATCAGGAGATTATCGTAGTTTATATCTCATTTGGTTAAAAGTAAGTACTGAGGATGTAACAAATGATTATGGTAATGTTGATGCCGAAAGTGAAGAACCAAATATTCCTAATGGGTTAAAAAGCTTAAATGGTTCTCTAATGGAGTTTGTTGATATTTTTGACATCAATAGAGATACTATATCTGCTGCTGCTGCAATAAGCGAAGATTCGAGAATAAATGATGGTGATGATTATTCAAGTTCTTTAGCAAATATGACCGATAACGAAAAGGAGGACTGGTTAATAAGATTGATTAAGAATGAACCTTTATTATCGGAAAAGATAAAACGTCGTTTGAAAGATCATAATAGACAAACTAAAAAGAAATCAAAGAGAACTGTTTCAGATATCATTAAAGATTCATTATCAATAAAAGAAGAGCGCAATACTAGAAAAAGAAAGGAGCGCGAAGAAATACATCGCACTAAACTGAAGAATATAGAAGACAAAAAAGATGTACTTTGGGAAGAGGTGTATTCTTTGATAAATCAGAAACAAACAAGAGCTTATGATGAAGCGGTTAAAATTTTAAGTTCATTAAAAGAGCTATCTATTTTTAAGCAGGATTTTACCGAGTTTAAAGAAAAAGTAGAATTGATTAAACAAGAAAACAACAATTTGAGTGGATTAAAAAGGAGAATTGACGCTGCAAATTTATTCAATAAATAAAACGCTCTGTAGTCGAGTAGGTAAAAAGGAATCTCACCCCTAAACCTCTCACAGAACCGTACGTGAACCTTTCAATTCATAAGGCTTATATCATACATTAGTATAACAGAAATCTTAATGTCCAGTGATAAAACAGATTAGGATAACACTTATAGGTACACCGAAACTGATTCTAGTTTTCAGCTAAGATCGTACTCGTTGAAATTTGTTGCTACGTATAGGCATACGTGGAAACAAATTTGTATATTCCCGTTTTGGAAAGAACTTTAACAAGTGTAAACTGCTGCATATGCAGGGAACACACAATATATAAATCATCTATACGCTGTAAAATAATGTCATTAATCACACAACATACTCTTCACAATTAGGGGCAAACAAAGGAATGTCCGAGATTAAATACAAACTCAGTGACTGATGGAATAATATTGTGTTTTCACAATAGAAGATTTGATGTAGGATAGTATCTTTGTGTAAGATCTAACATATGGATTGTATATGAAAAAAATAAAGTCACTCACGATAAAAGATGAATTAACAGAATTTTTGTTTTACTCTACTCCAGACGGGGATGTAAAAATAGAAGTGATTTTAAATGATGAAACAGTATGGCTGTCTCAGAAGTCAATAGCACAACTATTTGGAGTTCAAGTACCGGCAATAAGTAAGCACTTAAAAAATATCTTTGATTCGGAAGAATTAATTGAAGATGCAGTTATTTCCATTTTGGAAACAACTGCATCTGATAATAAAAAATATAAAGTTAAATACTTTAATTTAGATGCTATAATCTCTATAGGATATCGTGTTAATTCTCGTCAAGCTACAAGATTTAGAATTTGGGCCACACAAACCTTAAAAGAATATATTGTTAAAGGATTTGTTATGGACGATAATCGTTTGAAAAATGGACGATTTTTTGGAAAAGACTATTTTAAGGAATTATTAGAGAGGGTTCGTTCAATTCGATCTAGTGAGCGAAGAATATATCAACAAATAACTGATATCTTTGCAGAATGTAGTATAGATTATGATCCCAAATCTCATGTGACAATGGAATTTTACGCTTCAGTTCAAAACAAATTTCATTTTGCAATTCATGGTCATACCGCTGCTGAAATAATTTATAATAAAGCTGACTCTGAAATTGAGTTCATGGGACTTAAGACATGGAAAAATGCACCAAATGGACGTGTTCTAAGATCTGATTCAAATATCGCCAAGAACTATTTGTCGGAGACAGAAATAAAAAGTCTAGAACGAACTATTAGTAGTTACTTTGATTACATTGAAAGGATAATTGAAACTCGTAATACTTTTACTATGGAAGAATTTGCTAATAGTGTGAACAGATTCCTAGATTTTAATGAATATAAGGTTTTGGAAGGAAAAGGAACGATTTCAGCAGAACAAGCAAAATAAAAAGCTTTCGCTGAATATGATAAATTTAATAAGATTCAAAAAATAGAATCAGATTTTGATAAGGCTATAAAATCATTACAGAATAAGAAGTAAGGAATAGAATACCAGCTCCCAATCGATTAGACGGACGTGAGCTATAGAGCCTACATTAGACCTCTCACAGTTCTACTGAGTTATGTATAAGTACCACCGTAGTGACTTCTCAACTCATACGGCACTTATCATGTAGCCAATTTACACATTAGGTTAACCTACAACCTAATATCCAATACCAAAACAGATTAGGATAACATTTACAGGTACATTGCAACTGGTTTTAGTTTTCAGCTAAGATCATGATCATTGAAAATGGTTGCCCGTATGGCCATACGTGGCAACAAAGTTGTATATTCCCGTTTTGTATATAACTTTAACTGGTGTAAACTACTATTTATACAATGCACAAACATGTGTTAACAACAATTATGAGAAACATTATAGCCTTAACACTTTTCTTATTAATGTCTTTCAGTTCTTTTGGAAGTGAAAGACATTATAAAGATTTCCATCACTCAAACCTAAATTTAAGCCTGTGTTATAACTATAGTAATTATAACGAAAAACTAATATTACATTATAAAGGAGTAAGCTCGATTCTGAATGAGTATATCATCAAAAAAATAGAGGATTGTGAATTAGAAAATAAGGTATTTAATATAGAGATAGGCTGTAAATATTTTTCAGGACACCCTTCTATTGAATTGACCATAAGCAAATACAATTATTATGTATTCATCCATGATTTACCAAGTTTGCAGTACTTAGTACAAATAATAGACTATTTTTCACTACCTACTTGGGAATCTTTTGTTATTCAAGCAAAAGATACTGATGAGTTGATGGTAAAAAATGAAAGAGCTTTAGAAATCTTCAATAAAATATTAAATAAAAATGTACCAACTGTAGATATGACCTTTTTCAAAAATAGAAAGGTAAAGGTACTTGAATTAGGTGATTTAAATATCAACTATCACTGCGATTCACTTCAACTTGAAATTAGTAATCTAAAATTAGGTTCTGATTTAAACAATCCAAGTCCTGTAAACTTAAAAGACAGATACATAGTAGTTATGAATAACAACTTAAACGTTTATAACTCAACTGGAGAATTGATTAACAATATTCCACTTAAAATTAAAGAGGGACATATGGATAGTGAATACAGAATGGTTGCTTATTCAAAATGGATAAATCTTTATCACTATGATAAAGCAATAATTAGTTATTCCTATGAGAAAAATAAATTTTATGAAACGAAGCATGAGAATGGTCATTCACACACACGAACTTGTTATAATCCTGACAAACATCTACGAAGAGAAAAAGATACCAATTAAAAACCGTAAATTTGATTCTCGGTAAACTTATAAGATATGGATATTTCAGAACTATACGATTATTTAACAGCTAAGATTGATGATAATTTACCTTTAAAAGCATTTCCAACACGAGAGTTAGTTCAGATTTTTCGCAAAAATGGACATCCGATCACATTAAAAACGGAATTGACAATTACAAGTGTACAAAATAGTGGGGATATTTCTGGAATAATGTGTGCGGTTGAATTAATTGATGGATATAAAATGGCTTGTGCATTGACTCATTTGATTTTTTCAAAAACAAATAATCTCTATTCAGAGATCACTAATTATCAAATAAAAAGAGAGAAAAGACTAAAACAATTAAGGTTGACTGGATTTAACTGACAACCTAATATCCAATACCAGAACAGGTTAGGATAACATTTATAGGTACGTTGCAACTGGTTTTAGTTGTCAGCTAAGATACTGCCACATATTGCCATACGTGGCAACAAACAACCAGCTTATGGCTTGCTAATGGTTAGGGCGCTAATCCCATCCATAAAGGACTTTCACCTTTTGTAGTGCATATGTTATCTATACCCAATGCGGATTACGGTGCGTAACTAAACATCATTTTTCAATTACGCACTGTTTGTTATCTTTGTTTACAGATAAAAACAGTGATAACGTCTCTTAGCTTAGTTTTGTGTTATTCCTGAAAACTCGTCTTCCGGAATCAGATACAAGGCATAGCTTACGGCGTTGTGTGTAATTAAAAAAACATGGAGATATTATTAAGTATTGGTTTCAGTATTACAGGGTTCACAGTTCTGCTTCTGCTTCAGAAAAGAGGAGCAAACAGTGCCAATAAATTTACAACATTAATACTGTGCCTTTGGTTTGTTAGGTTTCTTCTGTTTTACCTTAAACATGAGGTAAATCTAAGTTGTATCCCATGGCTCTACTTTATAGATCAAAGTTTGTTTTTTCTGGATGGAGTATTGCTATTCTGGTTCTCAAAAAGCCTCACAAAACAACAATTTGCAATAGGCAGAGAGAGCTTACATTTAATTTCTTTCATTGTCTCCTTAGCCCCCACTATATCACTATTCTTTCTTATGGATAGATCAGAGTTGAATCAATTGTACGGGCATGTAAGTTCTCAGGTTAGTTCAAAGGTATACACTTTATCATGGGAAGAGATGATTTTCATATGTGCAATTGTGGTACACAATATTATTTACCTGATATTAGCCAATAAAAATCTCAGGTTGTATGATTTTAGTATTCATTTAAACTACTCCACAGTTGATAAGATAAGACTCAATTGGTTCCGACGATTTTTATCTCTTTGGTTCTTGCTGTTAGTTCTTCCTGTTATCGCATATTTCTTAAACTACATACAACCTGTTATAGATCTATCTATTCTGGAGAGTATTCTGATTACATCAATGGTAGCTCTTGCAATTTATTATAGTTTTCACTCCAATAATCAATTATATGCCAATTTAAATTCTTCTGAAGTAAAGGGTAGACCAACCAACTCCGCTAAAAAATACGATGAAGCGGAATTAAATGAAATCTTCGTGGCATTAGAAAAACATATGATAGAGGAAAAACCATATCTGGACGAGAATTTGTCTTTATCAATTCTTGCGGAACAGATAGGTGTTAAATCAACAACACTTTCTAATACAATTAAAGTTCGGGCAAAAGTTAATTTCTACACATACGTAAATCAGTATAGAGTAGAACAGGTAAAAAAAGAGTTAAAATCTTCAAAAGAGCAGATTATTATTATTGCTTATAACAATGGCTTTAATTCAAAATCAACTTTCAACAAAGTATTCAAAGACTTTACAGGTTATTCTCCGTCAGAATATCGAAAAAATAAGACCGAATAGTTTTTCAGGTCTTATTTATGAGTCCTAAAAAAGTTATTCGCACCTATTTACCATCTGAATCAGCGTACTTTGTAATCATTATTAATACAAAAACATTATGATTATGATTCAGAAAATAGCCATAGTGGTTATAGCCACTTTTATTAGTTTTTCAGCACTCTGCCAGAACTCATCAAACCAAAAATTTAAAGAGAACATCAATTTACTGGAACAAGGTTTAAAGAAGGGTGATTTTAATTTGTTTAAAGAGACGCTGGCAGATAATTTTGAAACAGGAGGATATTCCCGCTCGCAAGCCAATCAGGTAATCCCACAAATACTCACTCAATACCCTAAGCTAATTTCACTAGAGATAGTGGCAATTGAAAATCAAATTGCTAAAATCAAATACAATTTTAACGCTATTGGAGAGACTAATTCGAGCATTCATTTTAATGAAGAAGGTAAGTTCATTAAAGTAGAAGAATTTGATAATATCCTGAAGCCTTCTCAGGCAATGGAAAAAAACAAAAACACAGAGTTAATTAACTCTTTCACCACCTCTTTTGAACTGACAGAGAATCTAATTTTTGTAAAGGTTAAGCTAAATGGAGTTGAAGAATATTTTATACTCGATAGCGGTGCTCCTACTGTTATACTAAACTCTGCACATTTCAAAACTTCAGCAGCAGCACAGGAGGCACAAGGAGTATCCGGAAGTGCTACCATTAATATGATTGACAATATATCGTTCAATTGGAATGGTATTGTTATGGATAACACAACCATGCCAGGTATGGATTTAAGTCATTTGGAAAAAGAGTGTGGCAGAAAATTTAAGGGTCTGATTGGCTTCAGTTTGCTACAAGAGTATGAACTTTTAATTGACTATGAAAAATCAGAGCTGACACTGTTCTCTGAGAGTAAAACAAAATGGCATACCAAAATAGATCCAAAAACGCAATTAGACTTTGTTTACCAGGCACATATCCCTACATTTAAAGTCAAAATAAATAAAGAGGACTTTCTTTTAGGGCTCGACACAGGAGCAGGCAGCAACTTATTCTCATTAAAATCATTCGAGGGATTATCAAAATCTTCATACAAAGAGCTGGAAACAACAAAACTTTTAGGCGCTAATAAAGGAAAAACGGAAGTTAAAGTCATGGAGATTAAGAGATGTACTATCTCTAACGAAAATTTTAATCTTATGAAGTTTGTTACCTCTGATATTTCGCATTTGAATAAAGGGTATGGACTAAGTTTAGACGGGTTGGTTGGATATCCGTTTCTTTCCTCACGGAAGATGTCAATTAATTTTAAATCTCAAAAAATCTACATCTGGTAATAACCATAAATAATAGATCAGGTAAAGGGGAGCCTCCCTTTACCTCTGAATTCATAAAACAATTATCATGTTATCAATTGCCTCATCGGGTTAGCTGATAACCATTATCATTTTGTTCAACAAACTTTCAATGTAGTCATTCACTCTATAATCGTTCTACAAACCTATTATATAATCTTTTACAACACTCCTACTCTAATAAGGTAACTACACAGTGTAGTTCAACTTAACCAAATATTACAGTCAATAAACCTTTTCTCTCCATCTGCAAAACATTTATAACTTTTAATTTGCAAGTAAAAAACAAATACATTACTTTTGTTTTGCAAGTAATAATTATAAACAGATGAAAAATATTTTTCGCTGCAAATGTCCAATCACATCAGCTTTAGACATAGTTGGAGACAAATGGTCTTTAGTACTGATTAAACAAATACTTTTTGAAGGGAAGAGTACATTCAAAGATTTTGCAGAAAGCACAGAGTCTATTGCCACAAACATATTATCTACAAGATTAAAAATGTTAGAGGACTTTGGAATAATTGACAAACAAAAACTGCCTTCGAATAGAAAAACCAATATTTACACATTAACTCGCAAGGGATTATCGCTTGTGCCTGTACTGATGGAGCTCACGTTTTGGAGCAAAAAGCATGTCATTGAGTTCAACCCTGATTTAAACTTAGATGAAAAATTAGAGTGGGCAGAAGCGAATAAAGAAGAGGCGTACGAAAATATTACCGAGAATTATATTAAACATAAACAATCAATTCTAAAAACCAATAACGATGAGTAAAGCAAAAAATCCAAAGATTGATGTCAACAATTACATTAATGAGAATTGGACTAAACAGGAGACAGAGAACGTGAAAGTGGTAGTGGACTTTTTTCAACACCTAATGAATGAACACAATTTTGAATACACCCAAAAAACTTATAGTGGTGGTTCATACATTCAACACAACAGAGCCATTCCTAATGAGATTGAAGGTCTTATTGGATATGTAAAAACTATGGTTAAGCGTTTTCCGGAATATTCATTTGATGTAAAGAAAATTTTTGCTGATGGTGATTATGTTATCCTACACAGTCACACCACAATGAGAGCCAAACACAGAGGTAATGAGAAGAAGGGTTTTATCATAACTGATACATTTAAATTAAATAAAGGTAAATTAGCAGAACACTGGGATGCTATACAACCAATTGACCTCTTCTCAAGATTTTTGATGTTAATAACAGGAGGAGCTATCGGGAATGATAATCCAACTTTTTAGAAATTGCTTAAATCTATTTTTGGTATTATTAATCAAATAAATACCAGAAAGTATAACTGCTTAAGTAATGGGCTCATTATGATTTTAACTACATTTGCCAGCATAACAGAATCCCATCTTGATTATGGGGATGATTTAAGGAAAAAACAAATATGAAGGATAATAAAATCTTAACAGGAAAAGTAAACCCAGTATTTTTCTCCTTTGCAATCCCTGTAGTACTAGGGTTAGTTGCATCTTCATCGGCAGGTATTATTGACGGAATGTTTATTGGTAATTATATTGGAGAAACAGCACTTGCTGCAGTAACGTTATGTGTACCAATATTTCCTTTCTTAATGGGTATTGCCATTCTGTTTTCAACTGGTGGCGAGGTATTCAGTGGTAAATTCATTGGCGAAGGTAATCATAAAAGAGCATCAGAGGTATTTACAAAAGTTATAATTGTTATTCTTACAATAAGCACACTACTAATGGTTATTGGTCTGGTTTTTCTGGACTCTTTAGTTAATATTCTTGGAGCCGATAAAGAGGTACATCAGATGGCTTCTGAATATTTACAAATAATTATAATTAGTGCTCCGCTTATTGCTACTTTCTCTTTATCCTATTTTGTGCGCGTAGATGGTAAACCAAACCTCAGTGCCGCATCGTTGTTAGCTACTGCCATTCTTAATATAGTTTTAGATTACATATTTATTGTTGAGCTTAATTGGGGTATAAAAGGAGCTGCCTGGGGAACTGTTCTGTCATACTCAGCAATGCCCATTCTGCTACTACCCCACTTTCTATTACAACAAGGAAACTTAAAATTTGTAAAGCCAACAAAATCACTCAAGATATTGGGAGAAGTAGCATATAATGGATCTTCCGAGTTTTTTAGCGAAATATCGGGAGGTATCTTACTGTTTGTTATAAATATTACCATGATGAAATATTACGGAAACAGAGGTGTTGCAGCTTATGCTGTAGTTGGTTATCTGCTATATTTCACCGCAATGGCATGTTATGGTGTTTCAGATGCAATAAAATCTATTATCAGTATAAACTTTGGAGCAAAACAACGCAAGCGTATCTCTCAGTTTTTGCGAGTAGCAATAATTACTGTAGTATCTTTTGGTTTTGTATTAGTAATCTTAACACAGATAAACTCAACCCTGTTTGTACAACTATTTCTTAAAGATAATGCCGATACTTCAGTTAGTACCTTGGCAAATGATTTCATACTATCAATCTCACCTGTACTATTAATTCTGGGAACAAATATAATATTGTCAGCATACTTTACGGCTATTCATATGCCTAAACCATCATTAATAATCTCACTATCAAGAACGCTGGTACTACCAATTATTCTGATACCAATAATTACAGGTCTTGTTGGCGGAGACGGGATTATTACGGCTCTAATTATATCAGAAATAGCAACTCTTTTAATAGCAATATTGTTAGTATTAGGAAACAAAAATAAGGTAGCTTTTAAATCGTTTGATTCATAAAACCAGTTTGTATTAAACAAGTTTAAATGATGCTACTAGCATTAATATCACGTTTATATATGGTAATAAAGCTAATGATTGATAAATCAAACACTATTAGGTTAAACCTGCATAGTACATATATAATAATAGTTGGATACACACACCTACAATATTTCATCAATAAGTTGGTTTATACAAATGGCTATAAGAAATATTAATTACATTTATTAGAACAATAAACAACTATACGTATTTGTTTGATAAACTGAACTGGTTGGTCTATCATAACGTTATCAGTAATTCAAGATGAAAAAACGAAATATAGATGGAATATTGTGGGATTATGACGGAACTTTAGTTAATTCTGCTTTAAAAAACATTGATATAACTAAACAGATAATTTTGGAAGTATGTCCAAGATTATCAGGAAAGAATTTACCAATCTATTTAACTAACGAGAAAGATTATCATTTTGCAAATCATAAAGCTAATAATTGGCAAGATTTATACCTTAACTACTACAAAATGACGAATGACGAAATGATTTCAGCAGGAAAATTATGGACAGAATACCAATTGAAAAATAATACTTCTGTCAATCCTTTTTTGCAGATTATTGAGACAGTTAAAGAGATTGGTTTACCACAAGGAATTTGTTCCCAAAATTCATCGAAAAATATTCTAGATGTTTTACAACTCAACGATTTGTCTGATAAATTTGATAGTATAATTGGATATGATGATATTCCAAACGACAAGCAAAAACCTTCAGCTTTTGGAGGACTAAAATGTATAAATCAGCTTTTTGAAATAATCGATAATAAAACAATTATTTATGTTGGAGACCACGAGGGAGATGTTGAATTTGCTAGGAATATTGAAAAAGAATTAGAAAAAACAACGATTTTATCAGTTGGAGTTAAGTATAGTGGAGCAGATATAGATTCGTGGAATTTTAAACCTGATTATGCAATAGAAAAACCAAATGATTTAATTGATATAATAAAAAACTACTGCTAGTCAAGTATGGTAAAGGGAATCTCACCCCTTAATCTCTTCCTGAACAGTACATGAACCTCTCAATTCATACGGCTCTTATCATGTAGCCAATTTCTACATTAGGTTAACTGATACCCTAATGTCCAATGATAAAACATATTGGGATAACTATTACAAATATGCACAATTGATTCTGGTTTTCATCTAAAATGCTGCCACATATAACTATACGTGGCAACAAAGAACCAGCTTATAGCTTACTGATGGTTAGGGTACTAATCCCAACCATAAATGACTTTCACCTTCCAGAACAGATAACACCCTTGTTAACTTAAGCATTATTGTATAAGTCAAATACAATATTGTTTATGTACTAAACATACTTTATGACCGAACTTTGTATCAGTGAATAATTCAAAAAAATAATTGATATGAGAATAATAGCAAAAACAGTATTCGGTCTGTTGCTGGTAGCAGCCTCAATAAATATATCAGCACAAAAAAGTAATAACTTAAAAGACAATATCATGAAACATTTAAAAGCAGGTAAAAACACCGTGACATTTAAATCATTTGGAGTAGAATTAGTTGGTAATTTATACCTTCCGGAAGGTTTTGATGCAAACAAAAAGTATAAAGCAATAGTGAGTGCAAGTCCGTTCCCGCAAGTTAAGGAACAGGTAATGGCAACTTATGGACCGGAAATGGCAGCAAGAGGGTTTGTATTCTTAGGTTTTGACTATTTGGGTATGGGAGATTCACCAGCACTACCGGGAGAGTTTAAACAGTCAAGATATATGTTTAGACTTATAGAGAATACATGGGATGCTGTTTCATATTTAGGAACACTTCCTTTTGTTGAAGAGATTCACGGACTTGGCATATGTCAGGGTGGTTCTATTATAGCATCGGCAGCAGTAACAGATCACAGGATTAAGAAAATTGCTATGGTTTCAGGAATGATGGCAGCAGACGCTTTTCAATGGACTAATAAAGAAGCCGTAAATCAACAGATTGCTGCTGCAAATGCTTCGATGCAAAAGATCTATGAAACCGGAGAAGCTGATTATGTTGCTCCTTTTGGACTTACAGATGATCAATCAAGAGAAGAATATGTTAAAATAGGTGGTGAAATGGGCGGTGAAAGTTACGACTACTACGGAAGAGATGGGTTCAGAGGACCAAAAGCTGTAGAAAACTTTACAAACTTTCATATTGCCGATCAAGGAATGCAATCTCTTATCTCTATAGCAGAACATTATGCTGACAAGATTGTACAACCTTCTTTGATTATATATAGTAAGACGGCCTTTACATCTATATGCTCAACTGCATTTATTGAAAAACTAACAAACAAACATGAAGTTTTAGCTTTAGAAGAATTTGGTCATGTTGATTTCTACTACAAACCAGAAGCTGTAAAAGTATCAACAGATGCTGTAGCTGAATTTTTTAATAAATAATGTATAAAGGTAGAGTTCGTTTTCAGGCTCTACCTTTTTGTTATACAAACCAGGTGGCAGCAAATTAATTAAACATGAGTAAATCATTATGTATCCATAACACTATAAACTGATGAAACACAGCATGACGTAAAGGCTTTTCTCACACTAAATTATGCGATTTACCTATGACTTTTAAAAACGAATTGAGAATATGAAACAGATAATAGTAATACTTTTAGCAATGATAATGTTGAATGCTTGTACAAATGCACAAGAAGACAGCATAAAAATCACCGACAACTCTGAGGATTCTAAAATGAACGATATTATTAAACTAAATAAACCTGATTTTGAGAACAAGACAACGTTGATGGAAGCCTTCCAAAACAGAAAATCAACCCGAAGTTTTGCAGATACACCTATCAATAAGCAAGACCTTAGTAATTTACTATGGGTAGCAGCAGGAATTAACCGTACCAATGGCGGAAGAACCGTACCTTTACTTGGCAATATTGCCATATATGTAGCAATGGAATCAGGCGTTTATTTATATAACGAAAAGGAACATAGTCTGAAACTAAAATTATCTGATGATATACGGGCTAAAATATCGTCTCAGAATCAGGTTAAAAAAGCTCCGGTTGTTTTTATTATGACTATTGATGATAGTTCATTTTCTCTATTTATGAAAAAGGCTATGGAGAATGAACATGGAATGGATTTTTATTATGGTAATCAGGTAGCATACTCAACACAAAACATTTACCTGTATGCTTGCTCCAACAACATGAATACTGTTGTTATTGGCGGGTTTCATAGAGAAAAAATTGATAAAATGTTAGCATTAGATTCAAACCATCATTCATATTTAATTCAATTAGTAGGATATAAAACGGAATAATATGCTTTTCATAGACTATGCAAAACAATTATACAGCGGAGACCTGTTTCAGGGTAAGTTACTTATAATAACAAGTCTGGTTCTTCTTGCATGGATTATTGTAGTACTGCGAAAAAGCAACAGGATTTTAAAAGGAACTGTAATACCTGTTTTGCTTATTGCAGTAATATATGTAAGCTTTGGAGGGGCAAAAGTTTATAAGCATCAACAACGTTTAAGTGATATTACTGAGTTGTATGAAAAAGATAAAGTTGCAGCCATTGATAAAGAGACGCAACGTGCAAATAAAGAAATCTCTGAATACTCTTTAGTTTTAAAATTTATATATCCTTCAGTTATGCTTATTGGATTAATAGCTCTCATCTTTATTCGTAAAGAGTACATACGTGGAGTAGCTTTGGGTTTTATGATATTTTCATTTTTTGCAATTCTTGCTGATTTATGTTTACGAAACCGATTAATAAACTTCTTAGAGAATATAAAGGAGTTAATTTGATTATAAACTACCAGTTATTTAATTAAGACTGTTTTTAAGATGTATAAAGGCTCATAAATAAATTCTTTTAAAAAACCCAACAACAAAAATGTATACATCGTATACTAAAAAATCTATGTCATAAGCATTACTCTTAACGTAACTTCGTATTAGTTAACAATTTAAAAACACAGACATATGAAACGATGCATGAGTAAAGGCTTTTCATACACACATGAATGACTAAATTATGCGAGTTCCATATGACAAATAAAAAAAAGATAAACAGATGAATAATTATAAGAATATTCCAGACCTAAGTGGCAAAGTTGCTATTGTTACAGGAGCAAACAGCGGAACCGGATATGGTATAACCTACCATTTGGCAAAATATAATTGTAAAGTAATTATGGCTTCACGTAATAAAATTAAACTGAAGGATGCCAAAGAAAAACTTTTAAAAAAACTTCCAAATGCCATTCTCGAAATTGAGATTGTTGACATCACAAGCTTAGAGAGCATCAGGAATTTTTGCAAAAGAATAAAAAACAACTATTCAAGAATCGATTTCCTTGCCAATAATGCAGGAGGAGGTAGCAATAAATACACCCTGACAGCAGATAAATTTGAGCAGCAACTTACCGTAAACTATTTAGGGCATTTTGCCATAACTACTCAATTATTACCTGTACTAAAAAATGGAAGTAGAATTGTAACTTTCTCTAGTATCGGGTACAAGCGATTCCTAAAAAACAATCTGGACGTAGACAATCTTATGTGTGATAATCCGTCTGATTTTAACCAAATGCAGGAATACTGCAAAGCAAAACTTTGCTCAATACTTTTTGCCGTGAAACTTCAAAATGAATTCGAAAGAATTGGCTCAAATTCAATGTCCTTATCATGTCATCCGGGGTGGTCCAGAACAAATCTTTTTGGTCAGGCAGATACATTCTCAATGAAGCTATTGGGTACTATAATGAACGGAGTATCCGGAATGTTGGGCATCAGTCAGAATTTATATGATGGTGCTTTACCTGCTATTGAAGCGCTTATTGCAGACAATGCACAAACCAGAATGGTTTATTCACCCAAAAAAAGAGAATCTACAGGAGCTCCTATTCCTATTGAGATTGATCACAGACACTATAAAGACGAGGATATTGACAAACTATGGGATAAAACACAGCAAATGTTGAATATAAAAGTTGCTGATTATCTATAACAGTTTTACAAAAAATGCTAATCTTAATAAATTAGAGCCATGACACATCATGAGATGATAAAACACGTTAATAGAGCATGGGTAAGCCAAATTCGTTGTGGCAGTCATAACTTCATTGATATCACCATTGTACAAACAGATGGCCGTTTTTTTGTTCGTCAATATAAATTTAACGAGCGAAGTTGGTATAACGCATTTCTTAATAATCCAGAGGGCGAGATGAAGTTATCTGATACAGTAATTCCTGTTAAAGGTATAGTTCCTTCAGACTTGTGCGAAATCAATAAAAAGATTAACAAAGCTTATTTCCAGAAAATGAATATCCTATATCCGTTGATGAGATTAACCTACAACAGAAAAAAGCATGAGGCTTCAACATTAGAGCTGATACCAAAATTATCTAATAATCTATAAATTTGTAGAAGAGATGAAGAAAATAGTTAACAATACAATAACAGAAATGCACGAACAGGGAGATTATCCGCCACCGGAGAACCCAATGTTTAGCATTATACATACGGTACTAAAAGATGGAGAAATAGCCGGTTGTGAAGATAAAGAGGATACAGAACCAGTTAGTTTAACCAATGGTTTTTATTCTATCAGCTTTAAGAACATAATTTCAGGTGAAATTATGTATGGCAGAACCAAGTACGACTGTACTAATGGCGTATTACTTTTTGCTGCACCAAACCAGACAATGGTATTTAAAGGAATGGTATTTAGCTCCGAAGCTTTTCATATTTCTTTTCATAAAGATTACCTGAACGGAAGCGAACTTTTTAATAAAATTAAGAAGTATAACTTCTTTAATTATCATGTAAACGAGGCTTTACACTTATCTCCCAGAGAAGAAGAGATATTAAAAAATATCTTCAAAAACATTGAACATGAGTACAATAACAATCAGGATGAATTCAGTAAGGGTATTATATTAAACCATTTAGAATCTTTGCTTAGATATGCCGACCGTTTTTATAAACGTCAGTTCCTGAATCGCGAAGAGATAAATAAGCAGCTATTTACCCGTTTCAAGAATATTTTAGATGAGTATTTTGTTACAAACCAACTCGAAGAAAAAGGAATTCCAACTGTTCATTGGCTGGCAGAAAAGTTAGGCGTTAGCTACAGGTATATGAACGATACCATTAAAACAGAAACTGGTAAAACTGCACTGGACCAAATTAACATGTATCTGGTTGAAGAAGCTAAAAATTTACTGTTAGCTCCAAATGCCTCAATATCAGAAACTGCATATAAATTAGGCTTTGAATATCCTCAGTATTTCTCCCGATTATTTAAGAAAAAAGTTGGGGTAAGTCCAAAGGAATATATTGAGAATGCAACATTGAATTAATACCCTGCCCTATTTGCAAGTACAACGGCAAGTTGAACCAACCAAACATGACTAATACAAATACTTGCCTCAGAACTTACAAAATAGGGTCAGAAATACTACTTATAATACAAAATAAATTTGGTGTTTCTAATAAAGATTTGCGCAGATTAACCACTCTTTTAAACAACTAACAACCTGATGTTAATCAACAAATAAGAAAAACCTATCATATCTCTGCTAAGCACGCCGAAGTAAAACCATATGTGAACCTATATATTAATACGACTCTTATCATACAGGCTATTTATACATTAGACTGATATTCTAATATCCAATGATAAACAGACTGGGATAACTATTACAAATACGCCGCAATTGGTTCTGATTTTCATATAAGATGTTGCCACGTATGGCCATACGTGGCAACAAATTTGTTTATTTCCGTTTTGTAAATAACTTTACAAGTGTGCACTGCTACACATACAGGGCACACACATGCTGTCATAAAGCATAGGCTTGTCGCAGGAGCAACACAAGCCAACGCTTCATAGCCCAAACATTACCTGTCATGTATCTGATTTTGCAAATTGGCAGGACAATAATGTTTAAAATGATATTAATAAAAAAATATGAAGAATGAATTATGGATAGCCTCTGATACAGGAAAGAGAAGAAAAGGTACTTCTTTCAAGGAAATACAGGGGATATTTACTGAAAACATAACAACAAGACACATTTATGAACCATTACAATCATGTAGACCTTATTATGAAGCTGATCAAGTAAAATATGAGTTAGAATCTATAGATTTTGATACAGCTGGAGTAATTGATGACAATGATAATTTAATTGGGTACATAATAAGAGAAGAATTAGATGGTGGTTATATTCAGAATTATATTAATAAAATAAGTTCAGAAAAGTTAATTTCTGACTTTACACCAATTTCTGAATTACTAAATATACTCCTGGATAATGAATTTATTTTTGTGATTGATGGAAAAAAAACAGAAGGCATTGTTACAAGGGCTGATATTAATAAGCCGATAATGAGAATTTATCTTTTTGGGATCTTATCTCTTTTTGAGATGCATTTAAACTATTGGATAAACTATCATTATGGAGAAGAAAATGATTGGAAAGAGTTGTTAAAAATAAATAGAGTCGAAGGTGCTGAAAATGTGTTCTCAAATCGAAAGGGAAATAATGATGAATTATCTTTACTTGAATGTTTACAAATATCTGATAAAAAAGTAATTCTAAAAGGAACCGTTAAGTTTCTAGAAAAGTTTAATTTTTCAAAAAACAATATAGAAACATTAATAAGCAATAGTGAGAAAATAAGAAATGAATTAGCACATAGTCAGAAATCTATAATATCCAATTTGAAATGGGAGTTATTTGTTGAAACAATAAATGATATTGAGAAGTTTTTGACTGAATCTGAAGAAATGCATGAAAACACAATAAGAGAAGAACGAAATGCAAGGTTTTGATTGAGTTTTATGTTTAACAATAACAATTGAAAACACGACAGGTAATCGAGTAGAAGGACGTGAGTTTTATAGCCAACGTTGCTTCTCTCACAGTTATACTGAGTTATGTCTAAGTACAGCAGTACCTACAGATCTGGCATACGGGCAGTTCTTTAAATTATAAGAAACATGTAAAAATAAATATGAGATTTTGTATAAACTCTGATTAGTATAACGGAAATAAAAAAATGAATATTCGAGAAAAAAATAAGCAAAGACAGGATTTGAATCAAAAACTAAATGAAAGTGATAAATTTTTTGAACAATTCGGACAGTTAGATGATGACGTTTATTCCGATGGTGCAATCCCAAAGAAATATAAAGAGTTAACAGGACTATCAATTTCTGTTTTAACCCGTTGCGAAGAATGCATATTGTATCATTTGCAAGGTTGTTTAAAGTTTGGAGCAAATAGAAAAGAAATAGTTGAGGCTATTAAAATTGGAGTTATTGGAGGAGGTTCAATAACATATCCATCCGCTAGGTATGCAATGAAACTTATGGGAGAGTTAAAAGTTAAATAAAACCAGCGCATAACAATATATACAGAACAGGCGAAATAGTAGTAAATTCAGCTACTGTAGCCCGCTTCGAAATTGTAACAGTTTGATAAGTTTGAAGCCCACAACCGCCTACTTTAAATATACACAACATTATCTGCAAGCAAAAAAAGAAAAGGATTAGAAAATGCTAGTAAAATATACAAATAGAAAAGGTGAAATTCATTACCTAAAAGCAGTATTAACTTCGAAAGGATCAACACGATATTATATTGTTAAGAACAAAAAAAATGTTAACCAAAATGAATTGTTGACAGAGTTTCCTGAAGGGTTTGAATTTTATGAATACCCTGAGGATGGAAAGGTCTCATTACGGAAAAAGCAAAGTTCGATATTCAATGAGGAAGAAAAAAATATTGTTAGTAAAGTATTAAATAAACAAAATGATCCGGAGGATTATATTATAGATTTAGAAAAGGATGCGATGCTGATTTATATAGCTCACCTCAAAAAGGATGACTTTGGATCTGATCTGGAAATTTTTAGAAAAATTCAATCCTTTAATGTAAAATTAAGAGTTGTTAAGAACAATAAAGATTATCAAATACAGCGATTTTGTCATTTAATGAATAACTACGGATGGATTACACTAGAAACTAGTACCAATTTAGAAAAGCTATGCGAAAAATATTGCCCGCATATTGATAAAGATAGTTTGTTGGAGTTTTGGATTGAGGGAGAGAAAGATTGGTAAAATACCAACAGCTAACAATGCCATAAAGCACTTGGAAATACAATACATCGTCAGTACTGAATTGATTTAATAAGAACAGGAGGATTAGAGAAATATATTCTGAGTTAAACAGAGGACTTAGGAAGTGTTTGGAGAAATATAAAAAAATAGATTCATACAGATCTACAAACAATGACATACAGATACTTAAACATTCGATTTGATTCAAATTATTCGAGAAATTTAAACACAAAAGATGTTATTCCAGTTATAAATAAAATCAATGGGCTAGCTCATAAAGATAAATGTAAATTTGAGAATGATGATAATTTACCTTGGTTAGTATTATCATTGGTTAAATGCAATGAACGCGGAAACTATAGCATCGATGAAGGAGAGTATTTTGAGGAAATAAATTTAATTGAATTTATTTTTGCGGAAGATGAAGAGTCTTATGATACTTATATCACCATTGCAAAAGAGATTGCACATAAGTTTAACTGGGAAGTAGTTGATGATCATAACAATGAAATGATTGTAGAAAAACGTTTTTCAACCCAGTAGACCAACACAAACAGTAGAGTTCAAAATGCACCACTTACAGCTCAACTGAATTATGCAAAAACTCCACCCTACTTAAGCAGCTTTACACTTTCATCTATAGGTTAGGTTAAACCAGCATTGTATTTATAGAATAATAGTTGGATATAAACACCTGTAATATTTCTTCAACAAGTTGGTTTATCCAAAAACATACTATTAACAAAACGCCTTAAACAAAGGGTTACAAGAAATATTAATTACATTTGTCAGAAAAATAAACTAGCTATACGTATTGGTTTGATAAACTGAACTGGTTGGTTTATCAAGACGTTAGCTGCCATATTAGAAAACTGTTACAAAAAATTAAACCAATAAATGATGAAACTTGAATTTCAACTGGAAAGAGAAGATCACGTTACTTTTCAACTTTATATAGCTTCTAAATCAGAACGAATTAAAAAGAAAAGAAAAACTGTAAAATATAGAGTTCCAATAGTATACTTAGTACTTGCTGCAATAATATTCTTTGTCGGACAACTTGGACTTAGCATAACCTTTGTACTTGTCGGTATTTTATGGTATTTATTCTATCCAAAATATGAACTTAAAAAATATGAAAAGCATTATCGTTCTTACGTCGAGGAGAATTTTAAATCAGATCTTGACCCTAAAGTTGTTATTGAATTGACAGAGACGGTGATTAACACAACTGAAGAGAAAGGAAACTCATCAATAAAAGTTGAAACTGTTAAAGAGATTGACGAAATTGGAAAATATTTCTTTATAAAACTCAATCCAGGCTTGGGGTTAGTACTACCAAAATCTAAAATTAATGATTTGCATAAATTTGAGACTTGGTTAAGTTCTGTAGTTGAAAAATATGGAATAAAAAGAAATATTGACCTTGAATGGAAATGGAAATAAAAAATACGGCAGCTAGTCGAGTAGGTAAAGGGGAATCTCACCCCTAAACCTCTCACAGAACCGTACGTGAACGTATATATTAATACGACTCTTATCATACAGGCTATTTATACATTAGACTGATATTCTAATATCCAATGATAAACAGATTGGGATAACTATTACAAATACACCGCAATTGGTTCAGGTTTTCATATAAGATGTTGCCACGTATGGCCATTCGTGGCAACAAATTTGTATATTTCCGTTTTGTAAATAACTATAACAGTTTACCATTAACACATATTATGAAAAGAGTAATTCTTACAATTAGTATATTATTAGTATTGTCTATTTCTGTATTATCTCAGGTTAAGAAGTTGGAAATAAGAATGCACAATGGAGCATACTATGATCTATTTGCGTATTCTAACAATAATGACACGATAAATATAACTCAATTTGAACCTTGGGTAGAAGTCCGGGATTTAATAGTAAGTCCGGACAGTACATATTTCTTTTACAGATACAAAAGGGAAGGGAAAGCATATAGGTTGGTTACATATAAACTTGAATCGCTTAAAAAAGTATCAGAAGTAATACCTGGTTTTGGTGGTCATTTTGAATGGAATATTAGAAATCAGATTCTTCACTCATGGGGATGCGGAACAAATTGCGCAAATTTACGTGTATATAATTCAGCGTTAAAAGAAATTTTCTTTACACTATCATCCTGTGGTTTTATATACTCGGCAGACAAAACAAGGGTTGCACAACTAAGTATGCTTGCTGATCAGATTTGGATTTTTGATTTGAATACCCTGAACAAAAACAAAATACCTAATGGGTATACAAAAAAGATAAACCACAACCTAAATTGGGATTACTATAAATTCAGTACTAATGATGAAATAGTTATTGATAGCATACCGTCTCATAATATAGATCTTACCAAAATTAAATGGGTAAAATTAGACCCTGAAACTACTGGTCAATTTTATATAGAAAGACAACACAACCAGAACTCAAACCTATGATACATATAACCTTCTGTTCTGAACTATAAACCATACATGTTACTCTGCTAACCATATATCCGGTAATTATGGGTATCAACCCAAAAACAATGGATATGAAACCAGAAATCACGGGAATCTGCCCGTTATTTATGCGGATACATCCCACTATATTGCTTTCGGCTATTTTTCATCAAACCAAATATCTGAAAACAAAAACTATACATCCTGAACGCAAAACCTTTGATATGAAACGGTAAACCTACTAACCTGAGATATCGATTCTCAATATTTTTTCCTGAACTATCAACCTTAAAATAAAAACTATGTATCTGGTATAACAAACTTTCACACCAGAAATATTAACTCCCGATATTTTCTATTAAACTATCAATCTGAAAATAAAAACCATGTATCCAAAACTCAATACCATTGATCCGAAACAGCAAATCTATAAACCAGTGATATCAAATCCAATATTTTTGTTCAAATCATAGAGCACAATAACACTGTTACTAATCTTAATAGAAGAACCATTTAACCTCTTTGAATTAGGAATAAAAATTAAAACATAAAACAACAATACCCTAACTATAGCAATACACAAAACAAATTATTTATGATAGTATATAGAAAATACTAAAATACCCATTAATAATTACCACTATATATCAGACAGATAACACCTGTTCAATAAACATCACATAAACACAACTACTAACTGTTAGTTTAATAAAGCAGGTTTGTATATATTTGGCATATAAAACTTATAATAACAAATTATAATTCCTATAAACTATGGCAAAATTCTTACAAGGAAATGAATTAAAT
The DNA here is from genome assembly GCA_025210735.1 of Bacteroidales bacterium. Classification (GTDB taxonomy): domain Bacteria; phylum Bacteroidota; class Bacteroidia; order Bacteroidales; family UBA6680; genus UBA6680. The sequence goes on along the minus strand of JAOARD010000061.1, from coordinate 143,489 downwards.
GCAGAGCTTAGCAAACTAATTGAAAATGCACGAGAAGAGATTATACTTATATCACCATATATAAAACTCCATGATAGATATGCTTCTGCGTTAAAAACAAAAAAGGATAGTCCAAAGACAAGAATCACTCTTGTTTTCGGAAAGAATGAAGAAGATATCTCTAAGAGTATGAAATTAGATGATTTTAACTTTTTTAAAGAGTTTCCGAATATAGAGATCAGGTATGAGAAAAGATTACACGCAAAATACTACGCTAATGAAGAGACTTCAATATTAACATCAATGAATCTGTACAGTTTCTCACAAGACAACAACATAGAAGCAGGTGTTATGTCCAAAACATCAATCCTGAGTAACATCACAGATAATCTCAAAACAAATATTACTGGCGAAGATAGCTTCGATAAAGCTGCCGAGGATTACTTTAACAGAGTAGTTAAACAATCAGATCTGCTTTTTAAAAGAACACCTGAATTTGATAGTAAATTATTTGGCTTGTCTAAAAAACACATGTATTCCAAAACAGATATAGATAAACTCACAGATTTCTTTGAAAACAAACCAGTTAATGGTAAAGAGAAAAAAAACACCGCTTCTGTACACAAACCCAATAAATCAGGATATTGTATAAGAACTGGTATAGACATTCCTTTTAATATTGATAAACCAATGAGTTCTGACGCTTATGACAGGTGGAATAAATTTGGTAACCCGGATTATCCGGAAAGATATTGTCACTTTACCGGAGAAGAATCAGATGGCGAAACATCGATGAACAAACCAATCCTTAAGAAGAATTGGAAAAAAGCAAAGAATATACATGATCTCTAGTATTAATATTGCTAATCTAATTTTTACTATATATGATAATAATATCAAGAACATAATTTCCTGTTCTTGATATTATACAATTTTCACAACATCTGATTAAAGAATAAAAATATATCAATAATATTAATTCACAGTGTTATTACAACACTAATTTAACAGTCAGCAACTTATTTGATAAATATTTTTGTTATAGCAATACGCATAAAGGTTAAAACGGAATCAGAGTTACCATGAACAGTGGCTCTCAGGTGTAAATAGTCTAAAAATCACAAAAATTCCATCCATATTGACATAGTTACCAGTTATTTGTAATTTAATTAGTGATATGTTTATTACTAATTTTAAATATCCACTTTTATGAAAACAACAAAATGGTCTTTAAGAGATCTAGCCAGGTTAAACACCGCGTTTAATAATTGTAAAAATCCAGAAATTAAGAGCAAGTTGGAGATTATTGGTGTTGGTGATATACTTGTTGATAAGGGTATAAATCTGCATTCCGATATTGTAGATCTGGATATGAAACACAAGAATGAGTTGCAGGAAAAGAGTCAGGCGTTTACACTATACAAAGAGAAACGCGATGAGTGTCAGAATGATTATGACACCATACTGCACTTTGTACGTATAGCAACCAGATTTAATAGCAATCTGAGCTTACGTATAAGAACAACAGCTATACCTGAAAACCCTGTAGATGAATGGCCATACCAAATTGATCTGTTTTACGAATCTTTAGAGAAGGAACCATTTATCATGAACTTTCTAAAAGAACGCAAATTTCCGGATGATATCATTAGAACCAACAGAGCTAAAATTAAAACGTTAATTGATCTGCGCAGTCGTGTTGATACAGAAAAAGGTCAAGCAGAAGATGTGCGCAGAGAGCGCGACAGCAAATTTGCTGAATTAACTGATTTGTGGTGGGAACTTAAATCATATGCAGTATTTGCACTAAAAGATACACCTCAGCTTCTTGAGGAGCTAGGAATAAAGGTAAAAAGTTAATCCTATATCAGGATTTATTTGTTCAACAGTAAATTTAAAAGCAGTCAGAAGGCTGCTTTTTTTATTCAATTATAATTTACTCCCTACCTAACAGAACATACTAACGTAAATTCATATATTTACATTTTGTAAATAACCAGATATTCTAATTAAACAATATTTTTAAGGGTAGATTACAATTATAGCTAATTAACTATAAACTGAAAATATCAGTTTCAAACAGTGTATCTACATATTAACTAAACATACATGAACTTATTATGAAAAACGTTATAAAATTCAGCACAATATTTATCCTTTGTATTCTAACAATTATTTCATGTAATCAATCATCTGATTGCAAAAGCTTGTTTAAATCCGCAAAAAAGGAGACTATTAATGAAAATTATTCTGAAGCCATTGATGTTTTAGATGATATAATTGATATAAAGCCCAACTTTGATAGTGCATATGTTGAAAGGGCATTTAACTTTCTTAGGATAGATAAACCTAATAAAGCACTTGAAGACGCAAACAAGGCTATTGAACTTAGCTATGGAAACATTAGAGCATATTTAATACGCGGTATGATATATAGTCATATATATAATTACGATAATGCACTGAAGGACTACACTCATATTATCAGGCTTGGTGATTCAACCTATATAAATGTTGCATTAAGAGAAAGAGCATATTTATATTATAATTCTAATAATATAGACAAAGCTATTGCCGATTTAACCAATATAATTGAATCAGATAGCATTAATTATGAAGCTTATATATCCCGTGGAATTGCAAAATTACGTCAGAATGTTTATGATAAACATTCTGACTCAATAAGAGTTGTAATAAAAGACAGTACTTTATATAAAGGTTTTTTCAGGTATTTTAAAATTGTGTACTCCTCAGATACCTATAATGAGATAATGTACGATACCAGAGGTGCTATTCAGGATTTTAATAAAGCATTAAAGATAAATCCGGACTATGATTTTGCTTACTATAATAGAGCTAAGGTATATAATGATTTAGATCTTTTTCATGAAGCAATAACAGATATAAATAGAGCAATTGAGTTAAATGATAATAGTGAGTATTATTTATCAAGAGCATTAATTTACAAGTCATTAAATAAAGCAGAGGAGTCCCTAAACGATTTTAACAAATCAATAGAGTTAGATCCAGAAAATGGATTTGCTTATATAAACAGAGGGTATTTAAAGAGAGAACAACTTAATGATAATAAAGGTGCTGAAAAAGATATTAGAATGGCAGAGAAATTAGGCGTGAACAGAGATTGATAAAACCAGATATATAAGATTTAATAGTTAAAGGATATGAAACAAAGCATGAGAATAGTCATTCACACACACGAGAAACGAGCATAAGAAAGACCTTGATAGTATACAAAGACAATCTTAATGCGAGTTCTATCTGGTAATAAAAAATAATTATAAACAGATGAAAACACGAATAATGTACATTGAGTATAAGGGAGAGGAGTTGACTGGAGACGCACGAATTGGTCGGGTTAAATTCTCTAAATCAATGAAATCGGTTCACTACAACGGAAAAACCTTTGAAACTCTAAAAGGAACCGGTTATAAAGCCAATTTTTTTGATGTTGATACAGGTGAGCATTATTGGATTTCAGGATGCAGAAAAGATGGAGCAGATAGGTTATATGGAGAAAGATTACCAATATATATCGACAAAGATGTTCAGGAAGAGTATTGGAAAGAAATCAGAAACCTTCCGGAAATGGCAGGAACAACAGTTATTAATGGAAAAAAATAAATACCTACAAGTAACAAAGATTAATCAAGCATAGTTTACCCCACACAAACCAGATTTATAGCCAGAATGTTAACAGTAACTAAAAAATGAATACTAAAGAGATTATAGGACGAACCATTACTGATATTTTAGCTTGGTATAAAACAGAAATTGGTGGACTTGATAAGGCAGAGGTATTTATTCAGTTGGACAATGAAAAAACAATTATAGACAGATGAAACGAAGCATGAGAATAGTCATTCACACACACGGAAATGATTATAAATGCGAAGTTCCATCTGACAAATAAGAAAACAATTATAGACAGATGAAAGAGATAATAACCATATTATCATTAATGTTAACCACAGTATGTTTTGGTCAGAAAAATGGTCATTACACACATTTTGATTCTGCTTTTGCAAACATTGATAGTGTAAGGTCTTTAAGCATAACCTGCATTGATGGTAACAGGTACAGGATAACCGACAATTGCGATAACCTACCCGATAGCATAGATAAACTAATAAATCTGGAGGAGCTTTACGTAATAGAGAGTAATTTAACAACACTACCTGCATCTATAAATAATCTTCATCGTCTTAAAATTATTGGATTAAATAACCTTAGAAACCTTAACTACGAAGCCGAATTACATAAACTAATTGGTCTGGATAGCCTGGAATATATGGGGATATGGAAGGCTAACATTAAACAATTACCATCTTGTATCACAAGATTTAAATCTTTAAAAGAGTTAAACATTAGTTATAATGATTTATTGAATATTAATCACACAATAAAGTTGTTAGAGGAGTTACCAAACCTTGAGAATATCAATATCAGCGGTATAGATAACTACAGAGTAATCCCAAAAGATATAATCAGACTGAAAAAACTAACATCAATACACCTTAACTACCTTCATAAAGAATTTAAGTTTAAAAAATCATTCAATAGGTTATCTGCTCTGCCTATTAAATCAATCTCTATAGGAAATAATGGGTTACGTACATTACCAAAATCAATAACCAGTTTAGATAAATTGACCACTATTGACTTAAGTGATAACTACTTTAAATCGTTACCAGATGAGATATACAGTTTAAAGGAACTTAAGACTATTATAATTGAGAGGAATAATCACTCCCTGGAGATCATTGAAAAAGAGATTCTGAATCTGAAAAATCTTGAGAGAATAGATCTGAGTAATAATCCGCGTTTAGATGGAGTATTGTCAATAATTAACCTATCAAAATCTCCTGAATTAAAAGATATTGATTTATTCAATTGCCGGTTAGATACAATTCCTTCTGAGATAGGAAATTTCAAAGCACTGGAAAAACTTAATCTGGCAAGCAATCCTGAAATAGATTTCTCTAATCTTTTAATAAACCTGTCTAAACTTAAGACTTTAAAACATCTAAATATAAGCGAAAATGAATTAACATCTATACCAAAAGAGATAGGTCTTTTAACATCTCTTGAACACTTAATTGTTGGGCTAAATGCAATATCATCACTACCCGAAGAGTTCTTTAATCTAAAGAATCTGAAAGTAATTAATGTATTCGGAAACTATAATTGCAGAATGAGTGAAACTGAAATAGAGAAAATTAGAAACAGGCTACCCAACTGCAAAATTATTGATGAATGGGAAATTCAAAACTATTAGTTACTAATAGAATATTATAGTAAAATGAATACAAAAACACCAAATACCAGTATAGAGTTCATGATTTTGATCCGGATGAATTTATAACTAAAAATTAGCTGTAATATTAAATAAATAGTGCTAAAACGGCGTTTATAATTACTGTTGACACTAACTTAAAAGAGACCTAAATGGACAAATTCCTGAGTATATTATTACTATTTGTAACTATCTCCTCTTTTGGACAAACAGAAATTACCAATAAAGTTGACTCGCTGCTTAAAACAAAAATAGAATCCGAATTAGCTCCCGGAATAACTATTGGTATAGTAAAAGGCGATAAACTAATATATCAGAACAGTGCCGGATGCATGAATCTTGAGTATAATGTACCATATAATGACTCAACTGTATTTGGGTTAGCCTCTGTTACCAAACAGTTTACAACTGCGTGTATTGGAGTGCTTGAGGCACAAAGAAAGCTATCTGTAAATGACGATATAAGAGCATATATCCCCGAACTGGCATATCACAACGATACCATAAGAATCAAACATCTGTTAAATCATACAAGCGGAATTAGAAATCATAATGTTTTATTAGATTTAAAAGGGTTTGATTATGAGCATAGAGGCTATACCAATAAAATGATTCAGGAACTTATGTTCCGACAGAGAGGGGTAAATAATTTACCCGGTGCCAAGGTCTTATACTCAAACACAAACTATGTACTGCTGGCATTACTTGTTGAGAGAGTATCCGGTAAGAAGATTCATGAGTTCTCCAGAAATGAGCTGTTTGCTCCATTAAATATGAAGCAAACATTTTACATGAGCGATATAAGAGCGGTAATAAAAAACAGAGCTTATCCGTATTACAAAGAGAAAGGCAGATATAAACAACCCAAAACACTTACTCTATGCGTTGGTGCAGGCGAAATGGAGAGTACTGTTTATGACCTATCGCTTTGGTCTCAGATATTCTTAAATCCTAATCATAAGTTTTCATATCTAAAAGATTTTATCACACATCAGGATACACTTATCAGCGGAGAGCTAATGAGTCATGCAAGAGGTATGTTTGTTTCGCCATATAAGGGTTATACTACTTATAACCACAGTGGGCGGGGCTTAGGTATGCGATCGCAATTTATATGTGTTCCTGATTTAAACATTGGAGTTATTGTATATACCAATTCAGAACATATAAATGCAGTAAATACCTCATATGAGATTCTAGATCTGTTTATAGACAAAACAGAAGTGGTAGAGAAAGAAACCACTTTGAGTAAAAATTACAGAAAGAAGAAACTAAAAAGATATATAGGGACTTATCAGGAACTAAATAGTGACTTGAGGATGACTATTTTTATTGAAAGAGATACCTTAAAAGCCATAAGCAGTTTTGGTAATGATCCTGTTCCGCTTACCTGCAAAGGAGACAATAAGTTTTGTCGCCAGAACAATCCATTTGTAACATACTCTTTTATGTTACCTAAATCTTCAGAAACAGATTTGCAGGTTGATTTTGGCGGAGCAATATTCTATTTTGAACGCATAAAGCTCGCTAAAAAATCTGATGCTAACCTACAACAATATACAGGAGCCTACTATTCTAAAGAGCTTGATGTTACATACAACATAACCCTGTCTGATAATAAACTGATACTAAACTATCCTAATAATAAGAATATAGTTCTGCGCCAAGGGGAAGAGAATGTATTTGGTGCAAATAGAAGAACTAAATACTCTTTTATTAAAAACAGAAAAGGAGAAGTAACCTCTTTTAAAGTTGCAGCAGAGGGTACTGTTAAAAATATATTGTTTAAGAAGAGGAACTAATGTTTAAAATATTTAAGATGAGAAAAGAGCAGCCAAATAGTGTTCTAAGAAATCAGGGAGTTATATTCAGATATGATAAGAGAGTATAGAGTATCAGATAGAGAGGAGTTATTAGATGTTTTCAAACTAAATATCCCAAAATATTTTGATCCTAAAGAGGTAGATGATTTTTTAGAATATTTAGATGATCATGGAGACACTTATTTGACAATTGAAAAAGATAATAAAATAGTTGGAGGAGTTGGTTACATCTTTAATGACAGTGACAAATCAGGACAAATTACATGGATTTTTCTCCATCCTGAGTATACAGATCATGGGCTTGGAAAACAAGCGGTAGAGCATTGTATTACTCTATTAAAGTCAAATTCTGAAATTGTTAAGTTAGTAGTTACAACATCACAACTAGCATTCCGTTTTTTCGAAAAATTCGGATTCAACCTTATTAGAACAGAAAAAGATTATTGGGGTTCCGGACTAGATCTGTTCTTAATGGAGATACAACTAAATGATGAAATACAGAACTGAAATAAAGCAACATCCAATATCTGGTATAGAAGAGATTGATCTTTTTGAGTTAAATAGATATTCTGAATCTAACTGCGAATTTGTAATAATCTATGACAAAAATACAGAAGAACCTATCTTAAATCTAAAAGTTGAGTCAGATTATTCTGTTACATTTAGTCAAACTGATTCAGTTAATAATTTGATAATTATTGGGTACGGAAATAGGTTTGCTATTTTTGATTTAGAGAGTAAAAGTAAAAAGTATGAAACATGTTTCAACGGATACTTTAGCTCTTTCAAAATATATAATCATGAAGTTTTTCTAGCCTCAGATAGTGATCTTATAAGAATCAGTTTGTCAGGAGAGTTAATCTGGACTGCTGAATACTTAGGGATTGACGGTGTTGAGATTTTAGAGATAAACGAAGAAGAAATCAAAGGTAAAGGAGAATATAATCCTCCAGGAGGATGGGAATCATTTATAATTGACAGAAATACAGGAAAGGTTAAATAACAAAATATCAACAACATACAAAGCTCCAAATCTTATAATGAATAAAATCTAATAATAGAAGTTTTATAACCATAAATTAGTGGTAATAAAGACTACACCTACCCCACTCAACCCTCTTAAAAACATGTCTATTCACGAAAATTCATTAATCATCTGCAACGCAAATCTGAAATTAATTAAAGAGTTCTTTAAACAAAGAATACTTATAAATAATGTCAAATAACAATATACAGAACTAGATTTAACGTTAGCGTTTTTATATATTTGTATTCTAACTAAACTATAATGCCAGTATCATTTAAATCATCATAAATAGAGTTCTGTTATAGTGGTGTAGTAAACATTCCACGCATATATCATCAGTAAACTACTTATCAGTTGACAAGTAATTTTATTCGACCTTTTGGTTAGATAGGCATTATTATATATGGATGTATTAAGTAAAAAGTATTCATATATAGACTATATAATTGAATAAGTATTATTAAATCATAAAATATTGGAAGTAACTAAACATGAGAAATGAACATAATAAAGACTTTACAAGTAAGCTAAAACAATTATAAACATATGAAAAACCTCTGCACTATATACTCGAACAAACGAGTTGACAATAGATTAGTTGAATTGATTCTGGAGTTTTTTAATACACTTGATATAAAGCAAGAAAAAGTTAAAGATGGACTAGTATTAAGATTTTCGAAAAAGAATGGCCTGTTCAGAAAAAATACAGATTTTCAGGTATCGACCCGATATAGAGAACAAGATGCTATGCTGGATAAGGACACATCTGCTCTGGCACAGAATTTAATTGGGATAAAAGGTTTTATTTCACAAATTCAGTCTGCTCCTCAAACCAGTATTAAAAGCATTAATACATTAATTGATAGCTTTGTTAGCGAAACCGCATTTCTTTGTAGCGATAATGATTCTAAAGAACTATATGAGTTTGTAAAGAAAATATCTAAGGAGTATGAATGTGTTATTTTTTGTCAATCTGATTCACTGGCTGGAAAAGGAGATTATCCTCATTTTTTAGATGAAGATCTTAATCTCCTGCTTGATATTTATGGTAATTCAGATACCTACCCAGATAACATATCCAAAGCTGATACTAATCAAGATGAGATTATAGTATATCCAGATCAGAACAAACGTAAAAATAAGAATATTGAATTCATATCAGATCTGGGACTCAGAACCATTGAACACCTACCTTGCGTTGAGTCAGAGCAAGAGGTTAAAATCAGATCATCAGAAGAGATTGCGTCCAGAGTTGTAATATTAGCTATTACAAATCTTGTTGCATTTAGTAATATTACTGGTGAACAAGCAAATGAAATAATATCAAAATACTCTTTAAATAAATATGTTACTCCAAATGAAGCTGAATTTCTAAAAACCCCTACAGACGATCTGAAAAACGAAATGTCATGGAGATGCGAAGCTATTTGGACTCTGTGTTGGGCACTCGGAATTATTGATGATTTAGGTTCGGCAGATACTTTTGCTGATCTTAATAAGATAAATAAGGACAAATACCCAATAACTCCGGGTATAGATCCAAATATATTCATAACAAAGAGTCACAAAATAAGATCGCCAAAAGATATACTAGACAACAATGATCTCTATTACCGACTAAATTGGGCTTGTGTTGACTCCAGACTTAATGGCACAGAACTTACTAAGGTTCATCCAGGGGTTGTTTATGAGAGACAATATGCTCTTAACTGGCTAATTTACTATAGTGAACAAGAATGGGATGATATTACTTGTGATACTTAAAAAATTTATTTACAAAAAAACACTAAAGCAGACAATTTCAGCCACTAAGATGGTATTGTAATTATAACTCAGCTGTAAACCCAGAGTAGATATTATCAGATAATATCAAGAAACTGTATAAACAGTTTCTAACTCTTAGTTGCTGATTAATTGTGTCAATTAAAAAACACCAATATAACAAAAACACAACTAAACACATGGAAAAGAAACATTTGTATTATACATTCTTAATAATCTTACTATGTTCATCAATAACGTGCAAATCACAATCAAATGACATCTCTGAAGTACATTCATCGGCTTTCAAAGACTCAATCTCTATTCATGGAAAAAAATATAAGATTCCGGATTTCTGGAGGTCAAGAAAAATTGATCATAAACTACAAGCTAATACAAACAGATTAGTCCCTCTCCCACAAGAGTTGACATATAAAAACTACAATATTTATATCACAAAAGAAGCCAGCATGGCCTTTATTAAAATGGCTAATGATGCTAAAAAGGACTCTGTGTATTTAATTGCTGATTCTGGTTTTAGAAGTATTCGGTATCAGAAAAAGATAATTGAACGATATTTAAACAGAGGGGTCTCATTAGATGTAATTTTTAAAAGTGTTGCTCCTCCAGGTTACTCAGAGCATATGTTAGGAACAGTTTTAGACTTTGTTCCCAGTAATTCAAATTTTGGTAATTCAGAATCATACAGATGGTTAAAGGATAATGCATGGAAATATGGCTTTAAACAAACCTATATGGATGGAGTAATGAATGAACCATGGCACTGGAGGTTTTTTCAGATGTAACAGTGGGAAATAAATAAAATTACAGATTAAATAAATGAGCGTGAGATATACACTTTACAGCTTCACCTATAATAAACTCAGATAGTTATCTTAACTATCTGAGATATTAGGTATAATACCACAAAACTTAAATAATCATAAATACCTACAAAATACACAATATATTTTATTGTTATAATATATAATATTATAACTTTGAAGCACTATAATTTTATCGCGACAAATATGTCTGATAATAAAAATAGCAACAAGAAATAACCCTTCAATATTTTTGATCTCCTCATTGTTAGTTCACAATTTAGTTGCAATAAAAACAGTAGCCGTTATTAAATAACACAGAACTATTAATGCGCAACATTAGCATGGAGAGACACCAATCACAAATTTGCCCGGGATATCCTTTCTGTTTAAAATACAACAAAGAGATTGCAAGCAATAAATTCCTGGTTAAGAACAAAAACAATAAAGAGGTAGTATTATGTAGTGAGCTTAAATACTGTAAAGCCGAAGGACAATACACCACTCTATATTTAACACACAAAACTATTCTGGTATCAAAACCAATTGGCAGTATAGAGAAGATATTGCCAGAATGTTTTACAAGAATCCACAACAGCTATATTGTAAATCTTCATTTTGCGTCTAAGATTAAAAAAGACGGTAACAAAGTAGAATTCCTTATAGATAATATTTCGCTACCTATTGCCTACAGAAAAAAGAAAGAGACACTAATTAAAGTAGAGAGTGTGTGCAGTTGTTTGTAAAATTGTTACGGATATATAGTAAAACAACATTCTCTTGACCATAAAAATAAATATAAATAAACTTACCGTGATAAATATATTTTTTAATCTTTAAAATTAATATTATGAATAATTTATTATCATTTGATGTAGTTGATTTAACAGAATTAAACAGTACAAGTTTAGCAGCAGTAGAAAGTGGTTGCGGTGGAGATAATGGTAACTGTGGTAGCGGTTGTGGTTGCGGTGGCGACGATGGTAACTGTGGTAGTGGATCAACACACGAAGAGCCAGAGAAGACAAGATAATAATCATTTTTAAAGCAGTACAAAAATTTGTACTGCTTTTGAATACCTTTTAACCATTTATTATGCACAACCAGTACCATTTAATAAAAAATTCAGATAAAAATATAGCATTTCATTTCCCAACAAATACAATAATAAACATAACTCAACCCGTATATCACATAATTAATTCATTACAAAATGGTATTGCTATGTCTGAGATATCTGAGGACTTAGGCATTAATGCAAGTGAGATAGATGAATTTTTAGCTTCATTTTACAAGTCTGTGCCAAAACAAAAGGCCAACAATAATATAACTAATAGAAAAAAGAGAACAGGTAGAATTACTCTTCATATATCAAATATATGTAATCTGAAATGCAAATATTGTTACGCTGATGGCGGTAGTTATAAACTAGACGAAGGCTTAATGTCAAAAGAAACAGCAATTGACTTTGTTGATTTTCTTACATCCAGATTCGATATAATTGAAACTATTGTATTCTTTGGCGGTGAGCCTCTTATGAATCCTGATATTATAGAGGTAGTTTGTGATAGATTTATGCAAGCTGCAGAACAGAAAAAAATTCACAAAATTCCAGATTATGGAGTAATTACTAATGGAACCATTCTGAATAATAAAATATTACAAATACTCAAAAAGCATATAAATTTTATAACTGTAAGTATTGATGGTGAAAAAAGGATAAACGATGCAAATAGAGTATTTGCTAATGGAGAAGGAAGTTATGATAAAATAAGCAATTTTATACAAACTATACGTTCTGAAACAAATATTAAACTAAAATACGAAGCAACTTACACTGATAAACATAAAGAGATGAATATCAGCGAAAGTGATATATCAGCATACCTTACAAAAGAGTTTAATCTGGGCGGAACTATAGCTACTGACATAAATATACAGAAAGACAGCAGCACAAATGTAAAAAACAAGTCTATTGATATTGAAAATGGTTATATATCAAATGGTATTGTAGATATGTTAGCAGCTATGATTCACAATAATTACCGCGAGATGTGTCCTGTAGGCAGTAATATTACATCTGTATCTATAAACGGAGATATATACCCTTGCCATATGAACACAGGAAAAGAACATCTCTCTTTTGGTTCAATATATGGCAATAATATATTTGATAACCGATCTGAATATGAAAACATATTCCCATTTCTAAAAAACTTAAATAAAACAAATGAACCGTGCAAAGACTGTTGGATTCAAAAGCTATGTGGAGGGTGTGCTATAGTATGGTTTTTTGATAACAAATCTGATAAGTATAATGCGTTGCCAAATGATAATTTGTGTATAAAAAACCGAGAACATATTGAAAAGGTTATAGCACAAATTGCTGAGATAAAAGAGAGTAGATCTGATTGGGAAAAGCTATTAAACATTGTGGATAATAAAAGAGTAAAGCCGTGTTAAACATAAACTTGTCTGATTCAAAAAAGACACTATATAGTTATCTTATAAGATATAAGAGATGGGCTATCTTAGGAGGTTTGTTTATGATAATAAGTGTAATTCTTCTTACACCAATGCCTCTGCTAACCATGTATATTATTGATGATGTATTACCACACAAGAATATATCATTACTTACAACAATATCTCTGTTTTTTGTAACAGCTCTTATCTTAAAAGAGATATCTAATAATCTTCAGGGATATTACTTTAATAAGTTTAATAACAAGATAGTATTTGATATTCAGCTGGATATTATAAAAAAGATACAAAAAACAACATCTCAGTACAGACAGAGAGTACAAACAGGATATCTGATATCAAGAATAAAAGACGATACAAATAAACTGTACAGCCTTTTTGCAAGTACATATGTTAGTATTATAAAGGATTTTATAACACTGCTTGTTGGTGTTATTATAATTTTTAATATGCATTGGAAACTTGCTCTAATATCAATAAGCCTTTTACCATTATTTATCTATAGCTTAAAATTCTTTGGTGCACGTATAAAAAGCATCTCAACCAAACTGTTTGAGATGAATGCACAAACAACAAAAAGACTTCATGAATCAGTCTCTTTACTTGATACATTTGTAGCCTTTAATACCGAAAAACATGCTACAATAAGGATTATAGAGAAACAGAAAAAGCATATCAGAACATCAATAAAAAAAGGTATTCTACAAACTATTGCTTCATCATCTGTTGCAATTATTGGTGGTTTAGGACCAATTTTTGTATTGTGGTACGGAGGAATAGAGATAATTAATGATAACCTAAAACTAGGTGAATTAATAGCTTTCAACTCTTTCTTAGGATATATATTTGGCCCAACCGGACGTGTAATAAATGCTTTTCTGAGTATGCAACAAGCCTGGGCAGCCTGGGATCGGGTTTACGATATATTAACAAAAGTACCCGATAAAAGAGATCATCTGGTTCTAAATAATTCTATTAAACATGAAGAGTGTATTAACTTTGAAAATACAAATCTAAGGTTTAACAACAAACAGATTCTTAATAATATTAACTTAACAATTAATTTTAAAGAGACTATTGCAATTGTAGGTAGTAGTGGTTCAGGTAAATCATCATTAATAAATCTGCTTTTATCATTAAATGAACTTGAGTCTGGATCTATAAAAATATACAACAGAAATTATAAAGACTTGTCTGTACTAAAACAAAACATTGCACTGGTACAGCAAGAACCTGTTCTGTTCAGCGATACAATTAAGAACAACATAAAACTTGGGAAATTTAATGCCACAGATGATGAAGTTACATCTGCTGCAAAACTTGCTAATATTGATGACTTTATTAATCAATTACCAAACAAATATGAGACGTTAATTGATGAGAGAGGATTAAACATGTCCGTAGGACAAAAACAACGTGTTGCAATAGCCAGATGTATTATCAGAAACCCGGAGATATTTATTATGGATGAGCCCACATCAAACCTTGATGCAAAATCCGAAAAAGAGTTAATGAATTCGCTCCATAATTTTATTGAATCGAGAACCACAATTATTGTAGCTCACAGACTATCATCCATAACATTTGCTGATAAAATTATTGTAATGAACGAGGGATCTATTGTTGAATCAGGAACACATAGTGAACTATTGAGCAAAGAAGGTTATTATGCAAGTTTATGGCATACCCAAACAGAAAACAGTCAACAAAAAACATTAGTATACAATTAACATGAATTTCACCAGTAGTCAGTATCTATTTAAAATAGTAAATAATCCTAAGTATTTATGTTTATTCATATTACTATCAGTAATATTTAATATCAACATACAAGCACAAGGGAAAAAGAATTGTGCACTAAGAGGAAAACTTGTTACTCCAAACAATCAACCTGTTGAATATGCAACAATAGTTGTTAAAAGCTTACCCGATTCTGCAATAGTAACCGGATCGATATCTGATGATAAAGGAAATTTTGTGGTAGATAAATTAAAGCGAGGTAATTATTCACTAAGCATAAGTGCTATGGGATACAAACCATTAAATATGTCGGGCATAACACTTTTAAACAATAGCAAAAAAGATCTTGGCAAGATGATAATTGAAATTGACGTAAAAGCTATTGATGAAGTTGTGGTTATAGGTGACAATAAAATGGTTGAATTACGTCCGGACAAAAAAATTGTAAGGATTGATAAAGCAATTGCTGTATCAGGAGGTTCAGCAGCTGATGCATTAGAGATTGTGCCTGAGATTAGAGTTGAGGGTCGAAAAATTTCACTTAAAGGACAATCTTTCAGAGTTCTCATTAACGGTCGTCCTTCAGGCATGACCTCCGACCAACTATTTGACATACCTGCCAGTAACATAAAAAAAATAGAGGTAATAACTAATCCATCAGTTAAATACTCTCCTGAAGGATTAGGTGGTATTGTTAATGTCATATTGGTAAAATCAAGATTGGGCTTAAATGGTCTTATACAAGCCAGCGGTGGTACAGACAACTGTTACAACGGTGCCTTTACTATTAATTATAATACTAAAAGATTCAATACATTTGCCACTGCCAATATGAACTATTTTGGTGGCAAATCAGAAGGTTATATAGATAGAACTGTTTATAAGTCAAATCATTTAAGACAAGATTATACTGGTGATCAGAACTTTATAAGATATAATATGAAAGTAGGATTTGATTATGATATTGATAGTACTAATTTAATTACACTGTTCTGGGGACAACCAAATGATAAAGCTAATAACGAAAAAGATATACTTTCAAAAACAAGCTACCCATCTATATCCAATAGTCAGAAATATGATATATCAAGAGAATCAGATATGCAGCGTAACGATTTATCTTTTCTTTATACACACTTATTCAAAAAAGAGGGTACTAAGCTAGAGTTAGACGTGCTACAAAGCTTCTATAATTATTCAAAAACATACAGTGAGTTTTCTGTAAATACAGAAAACAGCAATGACAAATACAGATTCAAACAGACACCTGATAAAGAGTACACTAAAACAACTATAAAACTTGATTTTGAATACCCCGTTTCAAAAAAGGTAAAATTTGAAAGTGGTGTAAATATAGGCATAGTCAATCGTGATGATTCAAACTCAGGAGCAACATTTAACTATAATAAAAATATATGGGCAGATAGTACATCTATACGAAACACTTTTAATTATGAAGAGAATAAGTATGGTGGATATATTCTATTCTCATACCGAAACAAAAAATTAAGATTTAAAGGAGGTTTAAGAGCTGAATATTTTGACACTAAAAATGGTCTTGACAATTCAACAAACAAAGTAAACAACAATTATTTCAACCTTTTTCCTAGCATAAGTATAAGTTATGCTATTAACGATATTAATGATATTGGCTTTAGTTATAGCCGACGAATAAAGAAACCGACACCATTTCATTTGAATCCATTTATATATAACGGTGATTTTACATCAGAACAACTTACCGGTAACCAATACCTTAAACCAGCATACAACAACTCTTTTGAACTAAACGTATCACAAAACTGGAAAAAGGTATCAATAAACACGAGCTTATCATATACATACGGAAAGGATATGATTGACAAAGTATATTATATAACCAACGATAATATTACAATAAGAAACTGGGACAATATTGCAGATGTTCACTCTCTTTATGGAAGCATATCTCTGAATTGGCGGACAACACAATGGTGCAAGATGTATCTGTCAGGAAATGTAGAGAAGGTTTTTATTGACCATGACAATAAACCTCAAAAAGATTACTTTGATTACAATATAAGATACTCGTCACGAATATATCTACCACATGATTGGAGTTTAAGTTTATTACTACTATATTATGCACCAATAAACTATTACTCTTCAAGAGTTGATGGAGGCTTCAGGCTTTACCTTACAGCAACAAAAAGAGTTTCTGACAGGCTATATTTTTCAATTAAATTAAACGATCTGTTTAATCAAAAATATGTAGTAAAAAGCTGGAGTGATCAATTTACTTCAAAAAGTTATACCAATAACTTTAGACGTTCCATTTATATAGGCTTTATGTACAAGTTCGGTAAAAGAATAAAAAACAGAAGCAGAACATATCTTAATACCAGACTAAAAATGAATAGATAATAATATTTAATTCGAAAACTCTCTGCATCAAGGTATTACAGAGCAATAATTCA
This sequence comes from Bacteroidales bacterium, assembly GCA_025210735.1. Lineage (GTDB taxonomy): Bacteria > Bacteroidota > Bacteroidia > Bacteroidales > UBA6680 > UBA6680. Next base: position 126,081 of record JAOARD010000061.1, on the reverse strand, counting down.
TACAGCAGTTGGGTTAGTTGACAATCCTAACAAACGTTTCTGTTTCTCTGTTAAACAATTCGATCCTGGTATTGTAACAGAGAAAAGTGACAAGTGTAATCCTGAAACAATTACATTAATGAGAATACGGATTGGAACAGTTCAAACAAAATAGTTCATTTTGAGTATGCAGGTGTGTATTTTCTTTAAATTTATATATAGAAAAAACCCGGTATCAGTCATATACCGGGTAATATAAACAATCAACTACAAAGTTTAAACACAAATATTTATTGTGTTATTACATTGCATTTGGGTTATCGCAAACAAATACAAATTTACAAGCACTACATTTCATTACCGGTTTAAAACCTGTATTGTAACATCTCATGTGTTCAATCGGACCGTAGATAGGAAGATCAATTTTTCCACCTGATACATTCTCCATCTCTTCACAATTAAGTTTGATGGACTTTTCTTTTAAGTTTCTCATAGTATGAATTTTAAAAATTAAATAATACACTATGCAGAGATACTATAACCTGACAGTAGTTTTTAGTGATAACTGCATATATTCTAAAAAAACCCGGTATTAGTCAGATACCGGGCAATATAAACAATCAACTACGAAGCTTATACACAAATATTAATGGTGTATATTACATTGTATATGGGTTAAACTTATTAGAGCAAACATAACAATATTTGCAAGCGCTACAATTCATAACCGGAGAGAAACCAGAGCAGTAACATCTCATACGATCCGACGGATCATCTATTGGAATTTCTATTTTTCCACCTGATACACTCTTTAACTCTTCGCGATTAAGTTTTATAGCCTTCTCTTTTAAATTTCTCATAGTCTAATTTCTTTTAGATAATTAATAAATGTACTATGCAGAAATACTATAACCTGACAGTAGTTTTAGTGATAACTGCAAATATATTTCAAAAAACAAGAGATCTAGTTTAAATAGGTATTAACACCTATACAGTGGCAATATAATTCAAAAAAGATGTTTTATCAAAATAATTCGTCCATAAAAAGAGTATACAGAAACATTAATAACGCATAATTCAAACACAACAACCTTCAAGTAACGATTTTATACTTACCCGTGCAGCAGAAATATTTTTTTATCGTCGTTAACTACAAAACTAAAAACAAACCGATGAAACGAAGCATGAGAAAAAATTTTCACACATGATAATGATTATTATGCGGAGTTCCATCTGGCAAATGAAAAAACAATTACAAACAGATGAAACGAACCATGAGTAAGGGCTTTTCTCACACACGGGAATGACTAAATTATGCGAGTTCCATCTGACAAATAAAAAACAATTATAAACAGATGAAAACACTATTAACTCTAACTCTGTTATTATACACAATTACAACCTACTCTCAGCAAAAATCAAACGTGAATTTTGATTTCTCAGGTGCTGAACAGTTTTATAATCTTTGTAAAAAGGAGGTGGTTACAGAGAGCGATATTGAGAATATGCTGGCTCAGGAATGTTACAAAAACATGTTTGGTTATCTGGTAAATAATTGGGGTAAAGATTACAATCAAACTCTTTATGATAATATTTTTAAGAGCTGTTTTATACCAAACAAACATACTCTTAAACCAGAAAACAGCAGTCATAAATGGATACTTAACTATGTAACTAAACTAAAGAATAATCCGGATAAGATAAAGAGTTATATAGAGACAATAAAACCACACCTGAACGGGAAAGAAGTGCTTGAAAGGGCTTTCAGATACCTACCGGAAACCACTAAAAACGATACAGTAAATGTATATTTTGTTATTGGAGTAAATCAGGGGTGCGGATCAAAACATGGAGTATTTATAGATAATTACAGAACAACAAATGAGTATAAGGTGAAAAAATATACTCTGCCATGGATTGCTCACGAGAGTCATCACTTCTACAGGGCTCAGTTTAACCAAACAGATACCCCTTTTATGAATAACCATCCGGAACTGTTTCAGGCATTCTACTGGTTAGAAACCGAAGGTTTTGCCGAAATGGCAGGTAATATACACGAAGATTTGATAGGATACATAAACTCCGAAAAGAACAAAAACCAGATATACAGAGATTTCAGCAAGAATATTAATAATCTTAATAAGGTTCTGAACTCGTATTTTAACAGCAAAAGCAGTGGCAAGGATATTATTAACGTATTAAGTCCACCAAACAGCCGTAATATATATCATGAAACAGGCCATCTTATGGCATACTATATTCAGGAAGCCTTTGGCAAAGATATACTTGTAAAACAGATTGGAAAACCTCTGGAGTTTGTACTTTTATACAACAAGGCAGCAACAAAACTTAACAGACCTGATAAGGTACCAACATTTAACAATTTTGTCTCTGAGAATCTAATAAATATAAAAATGTGATTTATAAGAATATACTTGTATGAGTTTTGGTTACTACCGGATTGGAATAAACATTCCAATCCGGTTAATAAAATTACGTTTGGATCTTAATACATATTCTTACACATTCTTGAATATCTGCATGTTCCACAGTCCCATACAGGTGGCACACTACCATCAATACACATAGGCACAAAACGGCTATTTCCACCATTTACTTTCTTCATCTCTTCACGGTTAAGTCTCACAGTTTTCTCATTAATCTTTTTCATAATTTAAATTTTAAAATGTTTATTACTATGTATAATCACCATGCAGATACACCTACTCCTGACAATATAAATAGATGACAACTACATGTTTCATATTCAATTGTTTGGTATTCCTTTAAATATCACAGATTACTATAGCAACTATCTGTAGTACGGATTTGTACATCTTTTTTTATACCAACATGTACTACAGTTCCACACAGGCTCAATGTCGTCGCAATAACAAATAGGGACATACTTAATATTTCCACCTTTTACACTTTCTAGTTGATTTGAATTAAGCAGAAGAATTGATTTGTTAAGTTTTTGCATAACATCAATGTTTAATTACAGTTTATATCAATTATGCAGGTTCATCGGTGTAGTGTTGACAGTATAAATGATGATAACTGCATAAGTTATGTTTTCTAAATATCTAAAAACATTCCGGTGGTATAAGCATAACTGTAATGGGGATGGTTAAATATAAGATATATAATAGAATAATAAAAACAGCTGGATAATTTTTAAGATTTTTTCACAACACTACAGCAGATATAGTTTTTTATAAAATAGTATTTACACTAGTATGCTTATCTCTTTTTACCTAATTTTACAAACCAATTTTTTAAATGAAATGATACTAAACATTGACAATAGCACAACTCTTAAACAGTTAAAGTTATCTGATTCAACGGATATATTTAATCTCATTAACAGTGAAAGAGATTACCTTGGCAAATGGCTGCCATTTGTAGCTCTAACAAAAGAGATAACAGATACTGAACAGTTTATAAAATCAATTATTGAAGCTCCGGATGAAAAGCGCGAATATGTGTTTACAATAAGAAGAGATAACAAATTTATCGGACTTATTGGATTTAAAGACACAGACAGGTCGAATGCCAAAACAGAAATAGGTTACTGGTTATCTGAAACATATCAGAAACAGGGAATTATTACAAACGCTGTTAAAGAGCTTTGCAATTTTGCTTTTAATACACTTAACATTAACAGAGTTGTAATAAAGTGTGCCAAAGAGAATATACCAAGCATAAATGTTGCTAACCGACTTGGCTTTGTATATGAAGGTACAGAACGCGACGGTGAGATACTGACCGGAGGTATATATACAGATCTGAAGATATTCAGTATGCTAAAAAAGGAGTTTAAATATTAGCTTCTAAAACCGGATAATCAAAACAAACAGAACATTTAATTAAATATCTATATGGAGAATTATTCAAACAAAGAACTTGTAAAAATAATATACATTGAGCACAGTGAATGGTACGATGAGGATATAGAAGAGGCTAAAGAACTTCTTAAAAAGAGAGAGGTTACAGAAGAGGAGATTGATAAGTTATTTCTCATTTTATGCGATGAAAGAGATGAAGAACGAAAAAGAAAGACGTCAAACGAGGGTTATCACCCAATAATTTTAGTTCTAATGGCTATATCATGGCCACTACAGATACTCAGAGACCGGGGACTAAAAAAAGAAGGTTATCACAGAAAAAGCAAGCAGCGTATTAGCACATTATCTTTTGGTTTCCTTATATATCTGTCTATGTTTATATCTGTATTAATTACCCCTGAAGAAAAGGAGTTAAAGTCTGTTTATAAAGAAGCTGCAAAACCTGTTGTTCTAGATACAATTGATTGGTCTGGTAACTATATGTTCATGGACTCAACTAAAACTAAGAAGAAAAACATTACGTGGAATCTGGATGTAACAAAACATGAAGATAAACATAACGCAATTGTAACTCTGAAGAACAGAAAAAAAAGTATTATTATAAAATGCGTTGGCTTAATAAGAGAAAAGAAAATAGAGTTCTATCCTGATACAACATACACTCTATTTGAGAATAAAAAGATATCATATTATGACAATCTGTTCAGTTTAGCCAAGGATGGCGACAATATATATACATATTGGGAGGCTCTGAAACCATTCAACTACTCAACCTCTAACAACTGGGGACTTTTCAGAAAAGTAAACTAATATATAATAATGATACCGGGAATATGCCCCGGTATCAACTGTTCAGATACTGTGTATTATTGGTTAGTATGACAAGATACCAACTATATGCAAGAAGTTAAGACTTAACAACAATCTGAAGTATTTAAAAGAGATATAGAGTGTAAAATAGCAATGCTCAACTTAACATTACGTAAAATATTATACTAAACAGAAAACTTAACTGATATCAGAAGCTACAACCTGTAGAGCAATGAAAAATCAAAAAAAATACGTATATTTGTGCACTTTTTAGAAGATTTAACTAATTAACATATAGCGCACACAACTTCAATGTTGTATCTTATGCATTGAAAAATCTCCAGAAGTTAATAAACGCTAGTGTTAGAATATTTTGTACGGAATATGATGGAAAATAACTATTTTTTTGAGCCTAGAGACTATAAGTCAATAGAGATCTGGAAAGATGTTACAGAAGAAGAGTGGAATAACCCAATATGGCAGGACAGAAACGCCATTAAAGATGTAGAGACCCTGTCCAAAATAATAAAACTTAATGATTATCAGAAGTCTGAGATAAAGCGTACCTTAGACACTATGCGTGCAGAGGGTAAAGAGCCTATGCGTATTACTCCTTACTATGCAACTCTTATGCAAGAGGATGTATTTAATCCAAAAATGATGGATGGGGAGAAAGAGCACATACGTCTTGACCCAATATTCTGGCAAAACGTACCTACTCCGGCTCACTTACTTTTCCCTGATACAGGAAAAGAGGGCGCTATGGCCGAAGGATCAAGAACATACGGATCAGCATACCAGCGATATCCTAACCGTGTAGCATTCTTTGTTGGTGAGAACACAGGATGTGCAGCGTTCTGTTCACACTGTCAACGTACAAAATCATTAGATAGCGAAGCATATATTAGTAGAGAAGATATAAATAAAGGTCTGTTCTACATATCACACAATCCGAATATTGATGAGGTTCTTGTTACAGGAGGAGATGCTTTAAGAATTGGTACTAAGAGATTAGGTTACATTCTTGAGGAGCTTGGAAGAATACCTCACGTAAGATCTATCAGAATTGCCTCAAGAGTTCCGGTTGTTATGCCAATGGGTATTACAGACGAACTACTTGACACAATAGATAACTCTGTAAACAGATATAACGATGGCCCTGATAAATTGGTATACTTTATGACCCATGTAAATCACTATCATGAGATTACAGAGGCGTTCCAGAAGGGTATCAGCAAAATCAGAAAAAGAGGATATGCTGTACGTAACCAGACAGTTCTTCTTAAGCACGTAAATGCATACTTTAAAACACTTGCTACAACATTCAGAAGAATGCACTGGGCCGGAGTATCACCTTATTACTTACTTCAGTGTCATAAAGAGAAAGGTTTAATGCATTTTATTACACCAATTCAGATTGGTAAGATATATATTAAGAACCTGCAAGGATGGCTTTCTGGTATTTACAAACCAATGTTTGCTGCAAACGTTGAAGGTGGTGGTGGTAAAGTTCTGCTTATGCCTACAGGACACGACACAACAAATACTATGGTTGACATTGAAGATAACATCTACGATGGTTCGGCAAATGTTCATACATGGGACGGAAGACTTATTCAGAACTACGAGGCACTTGGTAGAGCTACAAGAGATGAGTATAACGAGGCTGTAGAGATTATGGATAAGTTTATTGGTCGCAAAGGATGTTTCTACCCTTGTCTTAATATCTTTAACGAGGATGGTGAGTATGTTGAGACAACAAACAGAAGCATTGATATGCTGCCAAAGCTAAATTCAGATTCAAAGTCGCAGTTACTTGAGTACAAAACAGAAGAGGATGGAATGCCAATGTGTAATCCGTTTACTCACAAAGATATGCTTGATGAGCTTTTTGACAAATCAAAGTTCAACGGCGCAAAACCAAATCAGGATTAATTTTACTTTTGATATTTATAAGAAAACAGGTTAGTAGCCTGTTTTTTTTTATAAAATAAGTTAATATAAAAAAAGAAGGTGATCATAAGGTCACCTTCTTTTGCATTATATAATTGAGATAATTACTTATTCTTCTGTGTAAAATCTCTTCCGGCACGTAGAGCCTCAATATTCTTCTCTACAATAGCCTCACCTTTACGTCCGAATATCTTTCTGATACCAGCCTCAAGAGTTTCAAAAGGCATATCAATAAACGGAGAAGCAGCACCAAGCATAACGATGTTTGAAGATTTTCTTGATCCTATCTCTGCAGCAATAGCATCTGCATCAATAAGGATATGGTTAGGAAACTTCTTAATCTCTGCATGTACATCTTCTAACTCAGGGTAGTTAGGAATATTTACAAATGGTGTTGAGTTTGTTACAAGCCATCCACCCTCTTTTAGGAACGGAAGGTGACGTAACGACTCCATTGGCTCAACAGAAAGGATAAGATCAGCTCCACCAAGTGGAATAAGGTCTGATGCAATCTCCTGATCAGAGACACGCATTGACGACTGAACATCACCACCACGCTGACTCATACCATGAATCTCTGACTGCTTAAGAAAAAGATTATTTTCAAGGGCAGCCATACCAATAGTTGCTGCAATTGAGAGTATACCTTGTCCTCCTACTCCCGATAATACTATATCTGTTTTCATTTTTTTCATTTTTTTGTTCTCAGTTGGCACGCGCCAACCAATCAGTTAAAAATATGCTACAACAATTCTCTGATTGCAGTGGTTATTATTTAAGTCCTAGTTCAGCTATCTTAGCAGCCAATGTTTTATTCTTCATTGTCTGAATACACTGACGACGAGGAATAATAACAGAAACTCCGTTATAAGCAAGCTCCTCTTCAAGGATATTTACAACCTCATCCATGTTAGCCTTTGATGGCTTAAGTACACGGATATGAGCCTCCTCAACACCAATACCTTTAACTATATCCTCAATACGACCAAGAGCCTTAGAATCCTGACCACCAGTCATACCTGTAGTAAAGTTATCAGAGATAATTACTGTAATAGGGCTGTTCTCAGATACTGCATCAATAAGACCTGTAAGTCCTGAGTGAGTAAATGTAGAATCACCAATAACAGCTACAGAAGGAACAAGACCTGCATCAGCAGCACCTTTTGCCATTGTGATAGATGCACCCATGTCAACACAAGTATTAATTGCATTATACGGAGGTAAAGCACCTAGTGTGTAACATCCAATATCAGAGAATACTCTTCCTTCGCCATACTTAGCAAGCGATTTGTTAAGAGCTGTGTAAACATCAATATGTCCACAACCAGTACACATTGCAGGAGGTCTGCTCTGAACAAGCTCAGGAACAGCTGGTCCTTCGTTTACATCGTAACCTAATCCTCTTGCTACAACAGCAGGAGAAAGCTCACCTGTACGTGGAAGAGTACCGTCCAAACGTCCCTTTATTTTTGTACCAGCTTCCTGATATCCTTTAAGCATCTCTTCTACTACAGGATATCCATCCTCCATTACAATTACCTCATCACACTCTTCAAGTAACTTATTTACCTGTTTACGTGGAATTGGGTATTGAGAGATCTTAAGTATCGGGTGGTTAAAATCTTTTCCGTTGATACTCTCAAGAAGATAGTTTTGTGCTATACCACAAGCAATAACACCAGTCTTCTTATCAGTACCATCAATATATGTGTTAAACTCTGACTCCTCTGCCTCTTTCTCAAGACCCGGCTGAATACCAAGTAACACCTCATAATTCTTTCTTGCAATTGCAGGAAGAAGAACAAACTGACGTGGGTTTTCAGGAAGAGAAACACTATTCTCAACTTTTGAAGATTTACGTACTACACCTGCACGTGAGTGTGCCAGACGAGTTGTAAGACGTAACATTACAGGAACTTTAAACTTCTCAGAAAGTTCAAACCCATAATATGCCATGTCATAAGCCTCTTGCTGATTAGTTGGCTCAAGAACAGGAACAAAAGAGAATTTAGCATAGAAACGGCTATCCTGCTCATTCTGCGATGAGTGCATTGACGGATCATCTGCTACTACAACAATAAGACCACCATTAGCACCAGTTACAGCTGAGTTTACAAATGCATCAGCAGCAACGTTAAGTCCTACGTGCTTCATTGTAACCATAGCGCGCTTTCCTGCATATGACATACCTAAAGCAGATTCCATTGCAGTCTTCTCATTTGAAGACCACTCTCTGTGTAGGTCTTTATCAATAGCCTCTTTATTGTGCTGAATATACTCAGCAATTTCAGTTGATGGAGTTCCTGGATATCCGTAAATACCCGACATACCACCATCAATTGCTCCTTGAGCGATGGCTTCGTCACCTAATAAGAGTAATTTTTCCATGTTTTATTATTATATATTGGTTGATTTCAATTAAATGCTATTATCCCATGTCAATACTATATTCTATAGCTGGCAATTCTTTATAGCTAAAAGAAAGGTAGATAGTGAATTTTATAGTCCGCCAAAAAGTTTCAGGTAGCCCACAAGGAAGGCTACAACATAATAGTATATGGCTTTCTCTCTTTTCATATGCTGACAAATGTAGCATAATTTTTCTAAACAAAAAAAGTACTATTCTGTTTTAACAAAATTATATACATCTCACTATTTAAGACAGGAGGAATTAACGTAGTATACTGATTAAGTTAATATTACAAATACATAATAATTAATCAGGCACAATACACTATAAAAAACAGAGACTGGTATTTTACGCTAACTATATATGGTTGCAACAATTACCCTGTTACCCGCATTATTTCTGTGCTCGCACAAATAAATGCCCTGCCACATTCCAAGATTCAATTTTCCGAACTTAACAGGTATTGTAATAGACGATCCTAACAACGATGATTTAATATGCGAAGGCATATCATCAGTTCCTTCATCAATGTGTCTGAAGTATGGGGTATCGTCAGGTACTAATCTGTTTATATAGTTTACAAAATCTGTTATTACATCAGGATCAGCATTCTCATTAATAGTAATTGAGGCAGATGTATGTTTTATAAACAGATTTACCAAAGCTGTAGAAGGAAGAGGATCAAGCTGATCCTCTATTATCTTTGTAATAAGATGCATACCTCTTGCATACGGAGGTAATATAATCTCTTTCTGCGTTATCATATTTTACTTTAATTCATTGTCTAATATCTTCTCCAGATCCTCAAGTGATATCTTCTTTGCAATAATCTTTTTATCTCTGTCAAGTAAGAACATTATTGGTGTATAAGATACATCGTAGTTTATTTGAAAATGACTATGTCTGTGCGGATCCCATACATTTATCCAGTTAAGGTTGTTTTTATCTATAAATGTTTTCCATTTCTCAAACTCAACCTGAGTATTCATAGCAAATACAGCAATATCTTTATCGGCATACTTCTCCTGATATACCTTACCAAGTGCCGGTATTGCGGTTTTACAGTGTCCGCAATCAGGATCATAGAATGTAAGAATAGTGAATTTTGCATCGGTATGCCACAAACTTGTTGGTTCACCAGACACCATAGGGGCTTCAATTTCAGGAGCTTTCCGTCCAAGAAGTGTAGGCTTAATCTTCATAACACGCTCATCAAGCTTCTTTTTAAAGTCATCTGTTATCCACCATGCTTTTCCACTCAAATAGTATTTCTCTGCCACGTATACAAACATTTCATCAAGCCCCATAAGCTCAGTTTTATTGTAATAATCAAGCAGGAACACAAGCACATATTGCTGTACCTTTCTGTTTGTTTCTGATAACTCCACAATATGATCTACCTCTTTCTTAAGCGAATCTGGTATCTGAAGTAACAGCCTAGAGAAGTAGTGCTCTACTTTACCCTGAAATACTGGTGTACGTAACAATCGTTCATCAGTAAAATCAAGACCGTCAAGATAGTGGTTCTTATTATAGTTATAACCCATTACCCAACGCATAGAGTCTTTATTTACAATATGGTTTGGTATAACAAATTCTGGTATTGTAGGAAATTTCATTGCCTTAATTATGTTGGCAAAAAATGTTCCTTTATTTTCTTTAATGAGTTTATCCCAATACTGAGATATATCAGTGTCAAGCTCATCAAGTTTCTTCAGAAAATAGTCTACAGAGTCTTTTATCCCTCTCACCTTTAATGCATTTAATCTTTCTCTGTATTTTTTAGATTCTGTCTGTTTAGATACCATATACTTCTGATATTCTATAAACTTACTATTCTCTTCAGAGCCCTTAAACACAAGGTTTTCTGACAGATTACTCTTATCTGTAGTAACAGAGAATTTCTGATCACTTGAAATCAGCATCTCAAAATATGTATTTCCCGGAACTATTACCAGATATATACCTCCTGGTAACAAAGTATCTGCCTTAACAAACCCCTCTCCTGCTCCATTTATTGCAATGGTATCTGTAACATATTTCTGGCTCCCGTAATGGTAACCCAATATCACTGAGGTGTCCTTAAGGCCTTTTATTTTCAAGGAGATATCTACTCCTTGTGCTGATGCAAATAGTGCAATTAAAGATAGTGCAAATACAACTAACCCTTTTCTTATCATTTGATTAACTATTAAGTTTAAATTAAAAACCCGACCTTTTACATTAAAATAGTCAGAGATTATAACCAAATATAAGAAAAGAAAGCATTACAAAACAAAAAGGGACGCTATTAAAATAGCACCCCTTTGTTAAATATCGTTAAAGACTAAAGTTTATTCAAAACTTTTGAATACCTCTTTAATTTTAGCAATTGCCTCACGAAGTTCCTCTTCTGTAATTGTTAACGGAGGAGCAAAACGGATAATATCACCGTGTGTTGGCTTAGCAAGAACACCTGCCTCTTTCATTGCAACACAAACATCCCAAGCCTCTTTACCATTCTTAGGCTTAATAACAACTGCGTTAAGCAGACCTTTTCCTCTTACAAGAGAGATCATATCAGAGTCAATTGAACTGAACTCATCGCGGAAAATCTGTCCTAACTTCTCAGCTTTCTCTGCAAGTTTCTCCTCTTTTACAACCTCAAGAGCTGCAATAGCAACCTTACAAGCAATTGGGTTACCACCAAATGTAGAACCGTGCTCACCCGGCTTAATTACAAGCATTATATCATCATCTGCCAATACTGCTGATACAGGGAATACTCCACCAGAGATTGCTTTACCTAAGATAAGTACATCAGGACGAACCTCTTCGTGATCAACTGCAAGAAGTTTACCTGTACGTGCAATACCTGTTTGTACCTCATCTGCAATAAACAGAACATTGTGCTTCTTACAAAGCTCATGTGCTTTCTTAAGGTAACCAGCATCCGGTACAAATACACCTGCCTCGCCCTGAATAGGCTCAACAATAAATCCTGCAACATTAGGATCCTGTAGTTCTCTCTCTAACGCCTCAAGATTATTATAAGGAATCTTAACAAATCCAGGAGTAAAAGGACCAAATCCAGCGTATGAATCAGGATCAGTTGACATAGATACTATTGAGATAGTACGTCCGTGGAAGTTCTCCTCACAACAGATAATCTTAGCCTGATCTGCAGGAATACCTTTTTTAGCATATCCCCATCTGCGGCAAAGCTTAAGAGCAGTTTCATCTGCCTCAGCACCTGTGTTCATAGGAAGAACCTTATCATATCCGAAATACTTAGTTACATACTCCTCATACTCTCCAAGTACGTTATTATAGAATGCTCTGGATGTAAGCGTAAGCTTTTTAGCCTGCTCAACCATTGCATCAACAATTTTAGGGTGACAATGACCTTGATTTACTGCAGAATATGCCGATAAGAAGTCATAGTACTTGTTCCCATCTGTATCCCAAACAAAAACTCCTTCTCCGCGTTCTAAAACAACAGGAAGTGGATGATAGTTATGTGCACCAAACTTGTCTTCGCGAGCTATGTACTCTTGCTGTGTCATCTTTTCCATATCAATAGTGTATAAAAAGTGGTTATTTATTAATTGTATTTTGTAGCTTTATTCATCAGCTGCACAATCATAGCAAAGGTTTTACATTTTTCAAAAAAAATATTTGTTTTTTTAAAAAAGAGTTTCGTTAAATCTTTATCAAACCCGCGCAACTTCCTTTTTATTAAGCATAAAAATAATTTGATGTTTTAAATGCATATTTGTGTTAAAACCGCAATAACCTTGATTTATGAATGTATAATTATGCATTAAACCCTGCATATTTTGCATAAACCGGAGTTTCAACAATTATTTTTTATACTTTTGAAAAAACAAAAACTGTGAAAAATGGAAAAATACTTTATAGTTGTTGCTATTCTTTTGATTGTTGCCGTAGCCGCAACAATATATACACGTAAGGCTAATAAAAAGAGACTTGATGATATGCACAAACGCAGAAAGCTGTTTAAATAGCAGATAATATCATCAGAGTAGATAAAATCATAAAAAAACAACTCTCAGACAGATCAGCTCCTACTGGTCTGTCTTTTTTGTAACTCCTGTTCTGAATATCTTTATAATAAGATAGATGCTTCCGAGGGTAAGCATTGCGGCTCCCGAATACTCCATAACCTGATTACCACTGCTTCCACCTCCCATAATAAAGCCAAAACCAAAAAATATTAATGCCGCCGATATTATCTCTTTATAGTATTTCATCTGTTTATAATTGTTTTCTTATTTGTCAGATGGAACTCGCATTTATAATCATTTCCGTGTGTGTGAATAACTATTCTCATGCTTCGTTTCATCAGTCTATTTTTGCAGATTACACAAAATCATAAATACGTTAACAACGTTAATCAAATGTTGTTTATCTGAAACTTGTTAAAATTACCTTCATATTAAGATGTCATATTACATCATTTTAGAATATCTATAATTACGTGCAATAATCCATATTACCACCGGAATACCTAACAATGCTGTAACTGAGTTTATTGGCAACACCTTATCTGATCCTGGTAATTGCGATAGTATATCGGCTGTAAGCATCATTACAGCTCCGGTAAATATTGATGATATTATAAGTGTAATATGTTTTGATGATTTTAATAACATACGCGATATATGAGGTGCTGCAATACCAATAAAACCAAGTGGCCCACAGAAAGCTGTAACTGTTCCGGCAAGCAGACATGTACTAACAAACGATAATAACCTTAACAGAAACACATTACTTCCCAAACTCTTTGCATAGTACTCTCCTAACAGATATGTATCAAGTTTTTTAGACAATATGAATGCAATCAGAAGTCCGGTAACAACAAGCGGAACAATAACATATAACTGATCAGAGGTTACACCAGATAAACTACCAAGTGTCCATACAACATACGATTTAAGTGCATACTCACTACTAAAAAACTGTAAAACACTAACTATAGCCGATGTTGCTCCTCCAAACAATATTCCGAGTATAAGAATTGTCATTACATCCTTAACCCTTACTGATACCGACAGAATTAGCAACAATATAAATCCGGCTCCTGTAAGTGCTGCAATAACAACCCCTGCATTAGCCAGAAATCCGGTAAATGTATATCCGAATACCGATGCACCAAGTATTACAAGTGCCACACCAAGACTTGATCCTGAACTTATACCCAGTACAAAAGGTCCGGCAAGCGGGTTACGGAATATTGTCTGCATCTGCAATCCGGCAACAGCAAGCGCCATACCTGCAAACAGAGCTGTTACAACTCTCGGAAAGCGAATCTCTTTCATTATATATACATAGGGCTCCTGATTATCACCCGATGAAAATATTGAAAACACAGCCTTAAAAAAAGGTATGTCTGCACTACCAATATATAAATCTACCAAAAAGAGTACTACAGTAATAAGAAGCAAACCCGGTATAACATATAAATATCTTAGATTCATCTATTTTAACTCTTTATAATAGACTAAAGTTGTATCGTTTAATAACTCAGGATGAAAAATATTAACCAAATCTCTCAGTATAAGATGAGGTGATATCACACCACTCTCAAAATAGTCGTTTCCTCCTGTGCTGTTTAACCTGTTACAGTTGTTAAATATGTTTCCTTGTTTAAACAGACCAACGTCAGACAATCTTTTATCTGTTTCAACAATATTGTTCAGTGTTGTTGCAGAACTGGTGTTTATCCAGTAATCAGCATCTTTTGCCTTTAAAATTGCATCCTCTATTGATACAGCAAAACTCTCTACTCTGTCGTTATCGCTCCACACATAGTTAGCTCCTGCATCTGCTATATATTTTGATGTTAATGATCTACCACCCGGCTGATACCATATTCCCTTCCACGGAATGCCAACCATAATATTTGGTTTATTGTCTGTTTTTGCAGCTCTTCTCTTTATATCGTTATATATATCTGCAATAGAGTCTACATACTGTTTTGCCTGCTCCTCTTTATTATAGAACGATGCAAAAAACAGTAACCACTCAGCCTTTGCCAACGGTGTCTCTTCAAGATATTCACCTGATATTACAACTTTCTGCTTCAAACGTTTAAACTTATCAATTGTAGATGTAACTCTTGCATCAACACCATACATAAAAGTTAAATCAGCATTCAACTGCATATGAGTTTCATAATTAAGTTCGCTCTCATAACCAACATCCACAATTTTACCAGAACGGAACTTCTTACCAAGAAGATCAGAGTAAACATACTGTCCACCTGATAGCCCAACAACACTTGGCTCCTCACTTACAACACTTAAAAAACCAATCTGTGTGGTTGCCATACATACAACTCTTTTTACAGGTGTTTGAATAAAATCGCCAACACTTAATACACTATCAGGAACCATATCCTTACTATCAGACAAAATATAACTATAAACAACGTCCTGTGCCCCGTTCCAAGGATTAAACACATCAATAATTTTATAATTATCAAACAATCTTATATCAAAACCCTTTGCATATGACAACTCCAGTTTATCGCCCGATTTTATTCTCTTATTCCCAACATCGTTACTACTACACGATGCTAGAGCAAGAATCGAAAAAGCAATCATAACAAACAGACAATCAGTCTTTATCAACTTCATTATATATCCAATATTTAATATTCTTAAATTAACACATCCAATTCAATATACCTTAGATTATTATTAACTATATTTGAATAAAGGTTTTTAATAATAAGCTAATAAAGCTAAAAAGGATGTAATAAACACGCTTAAAACAGCGTTGTCAAAGGTAAAAATTATACCGCTTATTTTAGCTTAAAATTATAATTTTAGAAGTATGCCTGAGAATAGATACCACACTATACAGTACAAAGTATTATATTTTAATCTGATTATTTTACTCTTATCTCTTCCGTTAAATATATACGGACAGGATAAAGACTTCCCGAACATACATGCAAAGTCATTTATACTGAAAATTGATACAGCCTTTGACAGGTTATACAGTACATATGATATTGATAAAATTGTAGCTGATGCTATAATAAAGAACAGATTCTCTGAGGCAAATATCAATTTCTTGAAGTACAAAATATGTTACAAGAAACTTGAACCATCAATATGTTATAGCCATCTGTTAAAATCGCTTGACAACATAAAAGATCAAAAAAACAACGATCAGCGATATGTAATATATAAGAATATTATAGAAAATCTGAGAAAAACAAGTACAGACTCATTAATATTCAGACATATTGAGAAGATTGGTGCATTTGATTATGATAGCTTTGACAATCCAATATACTACTTCAAAAGTCAATCGTTAGCAGCAAGAGTTTACTACAGAGGTGGTAATTTTGTTAGTGCATTTAAACATATAAATAATGTACTATCTAACCCAAACAACACTCTTGCTCCGTACCAAACAGCCAGAATGTATAATGCGTTGGGACTTATAAATTCTCATATTGGTAACTATCCTTATGCACGTAAAAATCTGCTTATTGCACTTGAGATGTTTAATAGTCTGCCCACAGATACAAATCTGCCAGTTGTTGAAAATAATATTAGTGAGTTATATCTTGTTGAAGGGAAATTGGATAGCGCACTTATATATATAGATCTTGCTCTTGAAAGGACACGAAAAGACAAACATAATAAAGAATTCCTGGCACTATCGTTACTATCAAAAGGAGAGATTCTTATGAGAATGGGTGAGCTTGACAAAGCGCGACTCTTTATTGAGAACTCAATTGATATTGCAAACAGAAACAATAGCATTTATGTTAAAATTACAAGTGCAGATACTTACGGAAGGCTATATCAGAGATTAGATAATCACGAGATGGCACTAAGATATCTGAGAGAGGCTCTTGACTTAAGCCTTAACTCTGGTGTTAAGATGTATCTTAAGAGTATATACAAAGATTTATCGGTATCATATACTGCACTTGGTAAATATAAAGAGGCTAACGAATGTTTTGCCGAACACTATAAACGAGAGATTACAACAAGTAACAGCAGGGTTTTCTTTCAGCTTAACTATAATATGGTAATTGCATCGGAGCTGTACCAAAAACAGAACACGTTATTATCAAAAAAACTTAACGATGAGCAAGAGATGCTTATAAGTCTTAGTACGTACAAAAATGCTGTAATAATATTATCTGCTCTGTTTGTGCTAATACTATCAACGCTACTTATATTCTTTATCAGATCGCGTAAAAGAGCTCAGAGACA
The DNA here is from genome assembly GCA_025210735.1 of Bacteroidales bacterium. Taxonomy (GTDB): domain Bacteria; phylum Bacteroidota; class Bacteroidia; order Bacteroidales; family UBA6680; genus UBA6680. The sequence continues at coordinate 108,838 of JAOARD010000061.1, read as the reverse complement.
ATTTAAAGAGAACAGTAACCTTATTATGAGACAGAAAGAGGAACTCAATATAAGAAACATTGTACTTCAGGAGGAGAAAGAGATAACAAAATCGTCGTTAAAATATGCAAAAAAAATTCAACAGGCATTAACCGCTCCATTCTCTGAATTTGAACGATGTTTTAATAATAATTTCCTGATATTCATGCCTAAAACAATAATAAGTGGCGATTTTTACTGGATAGCAGAAAAAGATAATAAAGTATATTTTAGCCTTGCAGATTGTACCGGACATGGAATACCGGGTGCATTTATGAGTATTATTGGTACTGAGGGGCTTAACAAAGTGTTTAAGGAACGAAAAAGTGATTCGCCGGCAGATATGTTACGCAGATTAAACACCTATTTTAAGAGCACACTAAGATACTCTGATCACTCTATTGACAGAGATGGAATGGATATAGCACTATGTGTATTTGATAAAGGGACTAATGAACTGACCTTCTCCGGAGCAAAAAGTTCTATACTTATATGCAGGAACAGTGCTCTTGAACAACTGTCAGAATCTTATATCGACAGAGGCGATACCAATATATATCAGATTGAAGGTGTACGACGATCGATAGGGTTCTCAGACAACAACAAGATATTTACAGACCGTGAGATACAGATATTCCCGGGTGATACACTTTATATGGCAACCGATGGATACTACGATCAGTTTGGTGGTCCGGCAAATAAGAAACTGAAACTGATAAACTTTAAAAGAAAACTACTGGAATACAATAACTACTCACTTAAAGAGCAACGAAGTATTTTACTGAATGACTTTGACAAATGGAAAGGCTTTAACGATCAGATAGATGATATAACAATTGTGGGGATACGTTTTTAATATCCCCACAGCATTTTTATAACTATTCAGGCTTATGCCCTTTCTGCTTCTCTCTAATCTGCTTAAACTCCGACCCCTTTTTCCACTTCGGAAATTTATCTGATTGTGCTAATCTGTAACCCAGATCAAACAGAAGTTTAGAATCCTGTACAATACCAGAAAGATTATCTCTCTCAGGAACATACTCATCAGCAGGTTTATGATATGTATTCTTCCAATACTTTGCTATCTGCTCTTTTGTCCACTCCTTTGTTTTACCTTTTACATCGTTATACCCCTTTGCAAACAGTGCAGGCACACCAACCTTAGCAAAACTAAAGTGATCTGATCTGTAGTACATACCATTCTCCGGTTCCTGATCCGGCATTACATAACGTCCATGGCTTTTTGCAGATTCTGCCAACCAGTCGTCAAGTTCAGACTGTCCGTAACCTGTTACGGTAACATCGTTAAACTCTCCAAGGAACAGTATAACGTCTGTATTAAATGCAGCTACAGTCTTCTCTATCGGGAATACCGGATGTGTTGCATAGTACTCCGATCCCATAAGACCGCCCTCTTCTGATGTTACAGAGATAAACAGTACACTTCGGCGTACAGGCTCCTTAAGCGATTTAAATGCCTCAGCAATCTCCATAAGCCAAGCTACAGCAGCAGCATTATCAGAAGCACCGTTGTAAATACTATCGCCATTAACCTTTGGTCCAACACCAAGATGATCCCAGTGAGCTGTATAAATTATACACTCATCCTTAAGATCGGTTCCCGGCAACAGAGCCATTACATTCTGCGATGTATTATACTTTACAGAGTTCTTTATACTTACAGATACTGTTGCCTTAAGATCAAATGGTTTAAAATCGTCCTTAAGACTGTTCTGTATAAGTTCCTGAAGGTTATAACCCATCTTTGCAAGAACCTCGTTAGCAGCATCCTCTGTCCACCAGCCCTCAAGCATACAGCGTCCCATATAGTTATCCTCGCTCTGCAAGTACATTTTAGGCACAAAGATACCATTACGTACAACGCCCCATGGATATCCTGCCGCTCCGGTATTATGAATTATAATACAACCAGCCGCACCCTGTCTTGCTGCCTCCTCTAATTTGTACTTCCAACGACCATAATATGTCATTGCCGAACCATTAAAAAATCCCTCTTTTTTAGTATAGTAACCAGGATCGTTTACAAGAACTACAACCGTTTTGCCTTTTACATCAAGTCCCTCATAATCGTTCCAGTTATATTCCGGTGCAACTACACCAAAACCGGCAAATATAAGCTCACTCTTCTCTACCCCACATTCGCCTTTAAGACGTCTTGAGAATGCAGTAAACTCCTCTGCTTTATCAAGCTCTATATTACCTGACTCTGTCTCTATAAGCATCTTATCAGACACAGTACCTGTTACCTCAACAAGCGATACATCCTGAAAATAACTATCGCCATTACCGGGTTCCAAACCAATGCGTTTAAACTCCTTCTCAAGATAATCAACGGTAAGTTTCTCTCCTTCGCTAAAAGGCTTACGTCCCATATACTTATCGTCAGATAACTCGGCAATATACCTTTCATGATCCTGATAGGTAATAGTTGCCTCTGCATTCTTATAGTCACTATCTGCACCACTCTTGCAACTAAAAGCCACAAAAAGCGAACCTATAACAACACAGGCAAACAAATTTATTCGTCTCATTTTATATAGTTTAATTTATTAATATATATTCAATTACCGTAACAAGGTTTGGTATGTCTTAAAAAACAACCTTGTATAGTTGCTGGTAAAAAGTTTTAATATAAAACCCGATATAATTCAAAACCGGATATAAAGTTATAAAAAGATTGCTACAAGCAACGAGCATGCTTAAATTAATAAATCAGAACAAAATCTCATTTGTAAAATACTTACACAAATAAGTAATTAAAGCTACAATACTGTATTACTAATTAAATAGAACAGCCTTAGTTAGGTTAAACTAACAATGGTTATCAGATTTAAAGTTTGTACCATTATATGTTTGTATTACATTTGTTCTGGTTAAAGCTCCTCCAGATAGCTTTCCTAATGAATAAAACATTTTTAAAATTTCAACATTCACATTTGAGTATTGCATTAAACTATTATTATAATGAATAAGAAAACATTTACAAGAAGAGCCAATATTAAGGCTTTAATTATGTTACCAGTACTTATAGTTATCTGTATGATAAGTTCTCCTTCTGTTAATGCCCAGAGTACAGAAAAAAAAGATACTCTTAAACCAGATTCTTCTAAGATTGAAGAGGATCCTATTTACATTGTTGCCGAACAAATGCCAAGATTCAGAAATCAAGGCCTTTACCATTTCCAAAATTGGGTGATGAATAACTTGAGATACCCAAGAAAGGCTATTAAAGATGGTACACAGGGCATGGTAATAGCAAGGTTTATTATAGGAAAGGACGGAAAGGTATCTGATGTTGAGATACACTCAGGAATAAGTCCGGAATGTGACAATGAGGTAATGAGAGTTATTAAAAAATCACCAAGATGGAAGCCAGGGAAACAAAGAGGTAAAAAAGTAAGAGTCAGACACACTGTTCCTATTAAATTTATATTAAAATAACTGTCAAAATCAGTAAGTATTTAAAAAGAACATTACAATATATATTTAAACCCTATAATATTATATTTGTCAGATGTAGTAACCATTTAAAAGGTTAGTTTTAACACACCTTATACAAACAAATTAAACAAAACACACTCTAATCAATGAAACATTTAGAAAGAGCTTTAGACGGTCAAAATCAATGGTGGAAATATCTGGGCATGTTTATCTTAACACTTTTTGTAGCACAAGGAGTTGCTTTGCTTCCTATAGCCATTGTTATTATATTCTTTAGTTTAATGAACGGTAGTGAAGGTTTTGACAAATTTGTCGAAACAAAAAGCTTTACAGCATTAGGCATTGATGCTAATCTCGGATTAGTTCTGTCACTTATTCCTTTTGTTATCTCCCTATTAGCACTAGTTATACTACTTAAGACGTTCCACAAACGAACTACCAGCGAAACTATAAACGGAACAAATAAAATACGCTGGGGTAGATTCTTTTTTGCCGCTCTTATCTGGACTGTTATTTGGGGTTCATTTACACTATATGATTACCTGAGTAATCCGGAAAACTTTACAGTAAATCTTAACTACACCAACCTGATAATACTGGTTATTATATCTCTTGCACTTATCCCTTTGCAAACAACATATGAGGAGCTATTCTTCAGAGGTTACCTTACTCAGGCATTCGGAGCATGGACACGTAACAGATGGCTGGCAGTTGTTATTCCTGCTATACTCTTTGGTCTTATACACTCAATGAATCCGGAGGTTTCTGAATTTGGTTTTTGGGTTGCAATGCCTCAATATATAATGTTCGGGTTAATATCTGGTCTTACTACAATATGGGACGACGGTATTGAGATTGCTATGGGTGCACATGCTGCAAATAATATATTTCTATCGATATTTCTTACGAATAAAGCATCTGCACTACAAACATACGCTCTGCTTGAACAAAAAGAGGTGGATATGATAAGAGATAACTGGGTATTACTTACTGGTGGTATTCTTTTCCTTGTTATTATGTTTGTACGATACAGATGGAACCTGTCAGTAATAAACAGACCAATTATAAAAGAGGCTTAAATAAAAATATATCAACAAGATAAACCATACAATTAAATGTGGTTTATCTTTTTTCCGAATATTTAAACTAAACTTTTAGTTAAAAAACTAATAAATTAGTTGTCAAACTAAAAGTTTAGTTCTATATTTGATTCAGAAATAATTTATATATGGTTATATACCATAAAATGAATACTGATAATACTAATACACTTAACAATAAACCCATGAGTAAAGAACTTACAAAAGCAGAAGAGCAGGTAATGCAGGTTTTATGGAAACTGGAGAAGGCATTTGTTAAAGATATACTTGACAATATGAAAAGTCCTAAACCTGCCTATAATACAGTGTCTACAATTATAAGAATACTACAAAAAAAAGAGTTTGTAGGGCACTACTCTTTTGGTAAATCACATCAGTACTATCCGCTTATAACTAAAGAGGAGTACCGGAAACAGTTCTTTAAGGGCTTCTTATCACGTTATTTCAGTGGTTCTTTCAATCAACTAGTATCTGCATTCTCTGAAGAGGAGAATATGAGCGTTGAAGATATGGAGGAGCTTAAATTGTTAATAGAGAAGAAAATTAAAACCAAAAAAGATGAATAACATATTACTATCTGTATTAGAGGTAAACATAGTTATTACACTAACATATCTCTGTTATTATATATTTCTTAGCAAAGAGAAGACTCATAAATTAAACAGAGCTTTTATAATAACCGGGGTTATAGCAGCTTTTATTATACCATTCATTGGTATTCCGTTAAGAGTAAGTAGTGACTACATAACAGAGTCGGCTCTCTATATATACATTATAGATCCAATAATTGTAACTCCACGACATCTGCAACCTTCTGTAAACATAGTTAATACACTATATAAGATTGGAGCAGTTATAACATCTCTACTGTTTTTATACAAATTACTATCAGTTATCAGAATTGTAAAATCGGGTAAACGTAAAGATATCAATGCTAATTGTAACGTTATTGTTAGTAGTAGAGTTAAATACGCATTCTCTTTCTTTAATAACATTGTACTTCCAGAATCTATAATAAAAAATAGCTCTTCAATAAACGAGATTATACTACATGAAAAAACACATATAAAGCAGAAACACAGTTACGATATTATTCTACTTGAACTTATTAGCATACTATTCTGGTACAACCCGTTTATATGGATGCTAAAAAAATCATTAAAAACAGTACATGAGTATCTGGCTGATGAAGGCGTTTTAAATGCCGGTGTAACATCAGAGAGATATCATATTTCGATAATTGAGCAGACACCAATTGGTAAAATGCTTGCTATTACTCAAAATTTTAATTCATTAAAACTTAAAAAACGTATTATTATGATGAACAAGAAAAAATCTACAACAAAATCCAGTCTTAAAGCTCTATTTATGGTTCCAACATTTATTGTTGCATGTATGCTAGTTTCTGTAACTATTCACGCTCAGAGTTCAGCAAAGAGTGCTCCTAAAAAGGTAGAGGTAGTAAAAGCAACAAAGAGTGATGTAAATAAAAATGAAACTGAAGACGAGATTTATGTTTATACTGAACAGATGCCAAAATTCCAAAACGGAGATATTCTTAATTTCAGAAATTGGGTATCAAAAAACCTGATTTACCCTGAAAAGGCAATAAAGAAGGGAACACAAGGAACTGTATATGTGATGTTTGTTATTGAAAAAGATGGAACACTATCTAATGTTGAAATAAAAAGAGGAGTTAGTAAAGAGTGTGACAATGAGGTTAAAAGGGTTATCGCCAAATCGCCAAAATGGAAACCTGCCAAAGAGAAAGGTAAAGAGGTAAGATTTAAAGCAATTATACCTGTTAAATTTACTTTAGGCTAAAAATTTCAACTAAAAACTGCACCTGAACCATTTGGAATTCTCCGAATGGTTTTCGGCGTTTTAGATTTTTTCTTGTTCACTGCACCAATCTATACATTACACCTACAGATTGGTGCAATTTTTTTTTGATACAAAAGCTCGCGCCAACGGTATAAGTAAAACTACCTGTAATGCTGGTTCGAGCTTTTTTCAGCTCGGACCCTGTCCATTGCAATACCCTGGTATTTTGCATCAAAGACAGATATAAAAAAAGCTCTGGTTGTTGTAGCCGGAAACTGATAGATATACTATCAATTTAAATCTCCAATAGTACAAGTTCATACTACAAAATCTATTACATATACAACATGAAGTTATCAGAAATAATAATACTTTTGTTTGTCTAAACTTTATGAATAGTGTTTGATTCTCTATTATCAAACTCAATTTTATCTATAAACAAAAAAAATGAAATCTGATACCCCAATAATAAATCAATTTAAAGAGTACTGCAGATCATATGAAATAGTAAAGAGAGATACAGATAAAGCAAAAGCTGAATCAATAAAAGAGGCCTATGAACTAGTTACAAAGAAATAATTCAACACACAGCTACGATTACATCATTGCCAATCCTATTCATACTAACATAAAAAACATAGATGTAATTCCTAAATAAAACATTATAACAGATAAATCACTTAATAATATGAAGATACAGATTATTGACACTAAATACATATTTAATCATAAACTATTTAACCTATGGAAGATTCCTGCAATAACTTATGGTTCTCTGCTAATATATAGTACTATTGATGGATTAGATAAAATAGAGGATTATGAATACATTATAGAGATCATATCTAAATGCCTTATCTATTCAGGATTTATTCTCGTTTTTGTTAACATGTTTATTTTTTCAAGAATAGGGCTATTAACTATTGACGACAAGGAAATAATAATAGAGAAGTATAATGGCTACGATCAATTTTTTAGCCTCAATACTATAAAATCTGTAGAGATATTAGGTTGTGGCAGGAAACAAATGGCATTAAGCTAGAAATTATTCTTGAATTAAATGATATTGAAGATCATTTTACTAAACGCGGTATTGAGGTAAAAAACAGATGTTTGAAAAACCCTTTAAAAAAGTGGTTTAAACTAAACATTTAAAACAACACAAACAATGTAAGTAAAATCTCTAAAATACTCACATACTGAAACAATATTTGAATTATGAATAAAATATTATACTACATTATCTCAATATTAATACTTATAAGCTGTAAATCAGAAATCAATAACATTGAATCAGAAGAATGGAACAGAGCTAATAAGAGTTTATTATTAGAAGATTACATCTCTTTTGCTTTCGAATTTCCAAAATCTCAACATATTGATTCCTGCATAAATAAGATAGACTCTATTGTCAGAGATAATTCGGGAATAAGTATATCATGCTGGCATGGTGTTGATTCAATCAGGAATAAATTTGTTGCATTTTTCTCTGATATAAATAATTACGACTATGATATTGGTAAAAGAAATGCTCTTATTATTACAGTTACTGACAGCACTGCAAATTATAACAGTAAACATATATCAAAAGAGAATCTTTATGAAATGCTTAAAGGGTATCACACAAATCACAGGTATGAAGAAGATTATCCACAAAGCAGAGATTTTACGAGTAAACTATTCGGAACAATTATAGTTTCTAAGATTTGCGTAGTAATTGACACAGATAAGAAAAACCTAACAGATCAGGACACAATAAACTGGCAACTGTATTTATCTACCTTACAAGATGTGAAGATGTGCTACATGGATTTGTGGAATTACAAATCGAACTTGATATGGCAAACAGATTTTAAAAACCTTGAATACAAAAAGAAGATTGCAATAGTTGAAACTACAGGATTTGGCATTGAACTAAACTTTATAACACGAAAATTCATAAGGTAACCGAATAATCCCAACACAGATAAAAAAGTGAAACAGATAATAGAAATAACAGAGTTTCTGCAAACAGGTGTATTTGGAGATGTAAGAATTAACGACTCTATTGAAATTGTGATAAAGAAACTTGGCAAACCGGATGGTGGAGATTCCATTAAATCAAGAAATTCACGCAAAATGATCCATTACGGTATGTATGAGTTTATGTTTACAGACAATAAACTACAATCAATTCAGAACGATAGTTTTGATACAAAATACCCGGAACTAATGGAATTTGATGGTGAGAATATTGTAATTGACTCCGGATTAATGAGAGCAGACAGAGTAAAGTATCTGAAAGATGTAGAAAAAACTCTGGCTAAACTGAATATTAAATTCGAGATTATTGACTATTGGGAACGCAAAGCAATAAAGACTGAAGGAAATATTATTATTGATTTTAATAACGGAGAGTGGTGCGATACAGAAAACAGTCACAAAATGATTGACAATATAGAAAATTACAAATTAATTGGTTTTCGTTATCATCCACTGTACACGCTACCATACCCGGAAACTTTACAATAAAGGTAGATATAAAGAAGATTCCGGGTATGGTAGCCAAAGGCTACATGTATCTAATGCTGGTTCGAGCTTTTTTCAGCTCGAACCCTGCCCGTTGCAATACCTGGATATTTTGCATCAAGGACAGATATAAAAAAAGCTTCCGATTGTTGTATCCGGAGGCTACAGGCACAGACATAGCACTAATTTATAGTCACGTTAATGTTAACTCGTTGTCAGCCACGTATAGCTATACGTGGCTAAATATCTTTATTATGTTTTGTATAATCAATTAGAGATAGGCACGAGCTATTTTAACCTCGAAACTACAATAGTTATTGATACAAAAGCTCGCGCTAACGGCATTTTTTAATCCGATTTTCCCGATAAATAAGATAACTTTGGGTACATATATCTTTCTAAACAGACAAGGTCATTATTATGCGGTCAATATATCTAGACATTATTTATAATTACGGGGCTTTAATAACTTGTATATTAAGTCTGTTTCTCTTGGTTTTTAAACCAAGAACAGAGAAGTATACCCATTATGTATCACTATCTTTAGTTGCACTAATAAGTCTTATCTCTCTTGAGTTTTATCCGTTCCAGATAGTATCCTTTCCTCTAAACTCAGTTATTCCCATAGGCATAATAGTACTGTTTATACCAAAAAACAGAATCAACAAATACACAATTATTCCTAATACAATGATTATCATATTCTCTATATATCTGTTATTGGGCTTAGTTTGTTTAAGTATCTCTGCCAATACCCGGGGAGATGGGGCTGCTCTATTGGGTATGTTTATTGTTCCAAACTCATTAATGATACTTACTGCAATTTTCTGTACAGATAGCAGATCCTCCAGTCTGTTTATAATATGCAAATTGATAACAGCAGTTGCTGGATTGACATTGATCTACTATTCAACAAACGGATTTAGTGATGGTAGCTTTGACTGTGCTGATGTCAGGTTAAGACGTTACTCTGCTGTTATTATTTGTATAACATTACTTGCAGAAGCCATTTTAATATATAGCCAAAAAGTAAAGGAGGCGAAGTATTTATATGGTACAAACCAGACATAACAGTATGTTTATTACATTAACACCTTATATCTCTTTAACAGTCTTTACAGAAAATTCCGTACTTTAGCTGATATCCTTAGAATAATTTCGGAATGAACTATACAATTATAAATTTGGAATTATATAAAACAAAGATTTTTATAGTATTTACGCTCTAATAAACTAAAACCTAAGATGAACAGACTTATTTTTTTTAGAATCATTCTTTTTATAAGTTTTATATTACTACACAACGTTCTGTTTTCCCAATACCTCAGAGATTCAACAAGATATACAGGGTTAAATGATTTTCATACTGTAGATGATCATGAAATATTAAAAAATTATAGTCCAGAAGAGAAACATCAACTCATATTTAGTAATGTATTTTCGATACCAGAGGTAATGGTAAACTTCAATGGCAATGAGTACCCCTTACATTTTGATTTTGGAAACAGTGGCAATATCAATATAACTACTGCTATTGCAGATTCTATAAAATATTACAATACTGATACAATTAATACCTACACTCCAAACGGAAAAATACGCGGACAGGTTTATAGAATAGTTATTCCTGAGTTCAAAACACTCAAACAATCCTTTTCAAACGAAACCGGAATATTATCAGATTGGTCAATCTACTCAACTAAACCATTTAATGGTCTTATTGGTTTAAAATACATTTACAACAAATGTTTTACACTTAGTTACACAACTAAAACTTTAGCTGTTAGTAATAAGTCAATATTATCAAAGTTAACAAAAGATAAATATGAGCTTATTCAGTTAGAGCATTTTAAAATGCATCCATATGGTATACATTTTAAAGGAAAGATAAATAATCAGGATGCCATTATATATCTAGACACAGGAAAGAGTCATTCTGCAATTAACAGAAGTATGGTGCCACGAGATAAAATTATATCTGATAAAAGTGGATCTTTTTTTAAGGGATCTGTAAATATAGAGATTGGAGGAAAAAGTTTTATTATCCATTATCCCAGAGTAAAGAATACTAATAGAAACATTAATAGTAACTTACCTGTTGGTATCGAAATTGGGAGTGATATCCTAAAGCATATTCTGTTAACAGTTGACAGAACAGATAATAAAAACTTATTGATAATACACAGGTAGAGTTAAAAATATCAGACTTTTTTCATTACAAATAAACAATATAGAAGCTTAAAACTGCCTATACTGCCAGTAACGATATGAAACAAAAGGACAACATTATATTAAAGACCCTTGAAGAACTGGAAAATGACTACTGGGGAGAGTCTAACTATACAAGTTACTTAGTCAAGACATGTCATAGATTAAGGAAAATATCTATACAGGATTTTACAATAGAAGATCTTAGAATTATGATTGGTCAAAATATAGGTCTCGATTACCTAATTCCATTAGCAATAGAAAAATTATCTGATAATATTTTATCAGAAGGTGATTTTTATGAAGGCGACTTACTTTTGAATGTATTAAAAAGTGATTGTAATTACTGGAAACTAAATAAAAACAGATGGGAAGTTATGTGCAGACTATTTGATGATAAGAAGTATGTTCTTGAAAAATCGGATAATATTGAGGATATTAAAAGAGATTGGATTATTGCATTCTCGGAATTTAAAAAGATTTATTAATTGCATTTAATGCTCCTACTATATAATTGAACTAGGTTTCAAAAAATTGTGGCTACACTAAATTTAGAAGTTTTATGTACATTCAACATAGCCCCAAAAAGCTAACAAACAGTTTAGTCCTTTTTATAAAAAACGAACTATCATAATACAATAAGAATTTTAATGAGAAGATATCTGCTAATAACAATGGTAATTATAATCTGGAATAACTCCTACTCACAGGAGTTAATAGAACTATCAGGATATGTAATATTTAACAAAACAAATGAGAAAGTTGGAAACACAGAGATAAATTTCTTATCACATAATCTGTCATACGATACAACAATAATCGCAGATAAAAATGGATATTACAAAGTTGTTATTCCAAAAAATCAATACCATATATTAGCTAACAATGATAGTTTAACAGGATCATCAACTATCAATATGGCAAAAACAAGTTACAAAGATATTATTGTACAGTACAACCCTATACATAATTATAGAATATTTAAAACAGGTTTTAGTAAAATATATACAAACAAAAATGCCATAACAATAGGGCTAAAAGATAATGGCGAGTTTTGTAGAACAACATTTATATGCTGCTATGCAATATATTCATTAACAGAAAACGGAACATTCAAAATAACAGGTAAAAAACTTATAACCAAAACAATAAGTACTGATTCTCACTATCATATAGATGAAGTAACTAACAGAATAAAGACATACACAATAAAAAAAGATTCCTGCGAATACATTGTTGATTATAAAGGAACTAGATACTATCTCACAGATTTCGATAAATTAAAACAATGGTAGGTGTATTATCTATTTAGTATAAACATATTATATTCTTATATAAATTTGTACATCCCAAATATTTACCACTCATCTAAAATTACCGTTGCTCACAAAGCCATAGTAGCCATTCACTCGATTGCAAGAAAACGTATAGTTTATTTTTATATCATTACGGTTGTATATCGGTAACTATATAGAATTTATATAAAAAATATATAAACAGATAAAACGAAGCATAAGAATAGTCATTCACAAACGGAAATGATTATAAATGCGAGTTCCACTTGTAAATGAAAAACAATTATAAACAGATGAACAAAGCAGCAATTTGCATTATTGGTTTTATTCTCCTATCCTCTTGCGTTTTTGAGACAAGTCAGGATCCATATAGGGCATCAGAACAACTTGTATCAAACTATCTTAACAGCAATTATGAGGTTATATACGATAACTCCTCTGTAGAGATGAAACTTAGCGTTACTAAGAAGGTGTTTACAAATATTTGTAAAACTCAAGAGAAACTACACGGAAAACCAGAAAAGATTAAACTTCAGAGCGAGTCAACAGGTAAGTTTAAAACGTCAGTAACCCGAATATATAACTACATTGTTACCAATGAGAATAATGAAACATACGATATATCTGCCACATTTTTAAGAGGTCATCTTGTAAAGATAGATACCTATGTATCAGAATGGAAGAAAGAATCTGATTTTATAAGAAATCTGGTTAATCCAATTAAAGAGCTGGTAAAAGATAATGACTCTGAAAAAATATACAATCTGCTTGGCAAGAAGTATCCTCTTGAACAAATAAAACCTATGATTCACAAAATTAATAGCACATGCAGTGGTGTTTCTAATCGTTATAATAGTTGCTGGATAGACAATGATAAGGAGGATAAAATGATGGTGGTATTTGTTTATGCCTATGAAGGAAAAGGGTTATTAGATTACAGATTCCATATAAATAACAATGGATACACATTTGCAGGAATATTCTTTACACCTGATCCAAACATAAAACTACCTGAATTACAACATTAATCAGAATACACTTAATTTATAATCAACAAACTCAGATACATGAACCATAAAGTTAATCTATTAATAATCTTAATAACTATACTGCTTTTTAGTTATAAACCAGCCCCTAAGAACACAAAAGCTAACTATAAAGTAAATGCTTGTTATATTCCGGTAAAAGAAGGAGACTTTGGCAAAGCAGAGAGATTCATGGGTTCTCTTTTAAGATATAAGAAGAATCCTACCAAAAGAAATAGAGCAATTAAAGACTCTCTGGCAAAGTTTTTTAAGTACGGTAACTATATTAACCTGGTTAATGTAAATGAGACATGGGGTAAATCTGATCATATAATATTCGGACAATATACAGTTAAAGAGAGAGGTAGAGGTCAGGTAGGTTACTCAATTAACAATATAAAGTATAAAGATGGTTTTCCTGTAGTCTGTATTAACTCAACAATTCCAGTTAAAGCACATGTTTTTTCAGGAGCAAAAGAGAAGATAAACAGAGCATTTCTGACTAGCGAAACAAAACACTGGCCTGTTAAACACCCTAAAATTATTAAGATAAAAGAGAGTATCTGTAAAGGCAAAAACAGCGAGAAAGAGAAGGTTTTTGGTATTCTCGACTGGATGTCAAAAAATGTCAGACGAGGTGAAGAACCAGGAACTCGTTATGGCACACTTAAATTTCTGGAGTTGGGATACGGCAGATGTACCGATTACAGCGATCTGTTCATAACACTTTGCAGAGCATCCGGTATTCCTGCAAGACAGGTTATGGGTGTGGTATATAAAAGGGGCGGTCATGCATGGTGTCAGATATATTTAAAAGGAAAAGGTTGGGTAGATATAAATCCTCCTGTAAGAAGACTTGGAGTAAGTAACACCTTTATACCTATATCGATAAGTGAAACAGGTGATATGACATTTCTATTTTATTCAATTCCTGAAATAACTAAAAAATTATAGAGTTTAATCTATTTGTAACTTACACTTAGTATCTTTATAGAATAAATCTTTTTGTCTGTCGAATATGAAAACTATACGAGTAATATTTTTCTCTTTAATTTTAATTTCTACGGGATGCTCTTCAAATAAACAAGATCATACTGAGTGGGAGCAAGTTAAGAATTCAGCCGATTTCAACTCATTTTTCAATTTTGCTTTAAAAGTTAATGATACTATTCTTCTTCAGAACTGTATAGATTCAATAGACAAGTACAAACCCCATGAGTCTTGTATAATTATGACATACTATGAGCATTACAATTCATATAATGACTCTTTGTTTCATGAAAATTTCACACTGGAAGATGAATGTGGTCATGATATTGATTACAGATCAAGAAATATATTAGTAGTAAGTATAGATAAATATGATACTGTTAAGGTTAAATATCTGCATTCAGATCTAATTGATTATAAGAAAGCTCTTTTTGATTTATATAATAATTATGAGTCAAATATTTACTTACCAGAAGTATATGAGATACCTTATAGAGATACTACTTTTTTTGCAACAAAACTCGCAACATTTATCTATGCACAGATACTTCCTGATACAAGGAAAATTAAAACATCATGGAAAACACTCATTTCAACAACAAAAGAGGTATTACAAGCAAATAAAGATGTAAAGGACAAAAAATCATTTGCTATTTTTCATTCCCCCTACATTAAACTACAAAAAGAACAGAAGAAATTGATAGATAATATAGTATCAACCTATGTAAATATCTATTTTAGCAATCCTATCAATAAAAAAGCTCCACCCCCTCCGGTAAATTATGAAGATATATATTTCCCAACTATTGATGATGAAGACTATCTGTTATAAGGTATCTTTTCATTAGCATCCACTGAAACCACTTATACACAACAATCTATTATGATATTCAATATATTCTAAAAAAAGCTATCAAAAAATAGTACTTTTGTCTGTTTATTATAAAAAACAGTAACACTTGAACTAATTAACTGTAACAAATATGTGGTTTAAAGATTTGGTTGGGTTTGATGAGATTTCGCCTGAAAATGTAAGAGACAACATAACTGTTATCGAAGATCATATAATATCCAAAGTAAACGGGAAATCTTTTAGATTTGGTAAACTTGAAATACCAACATTAAAAGAGCTAAAAAATCAATCTCCTCCAAGAGAGATTTATAAAGAAAAATTAAAGATTCAGGAGGTTATAGGCAACGTACAGGATATACACCGTGATCCACTAAATAAGAATGCTCTTTTTCAGGCTGCATCACAGTTTAATCTGTTAGAGATGGTTGCACCGCATATTACTCCTGAAAGAGGTGTTGGAATATACGAAAGGGATTACACACAAGGTCCTGCATGTGCAATTGCATGTGGAGCCGGAACCATATACAGAGACTATTTTGTACCAATAAACGACAATATAGGTCAGTCTGCGAACCAACAGATTGATTGTCTGAAATTAATTGGAGATGAACTAAATAATAAAGAGTTGAAGTTATGGCAGATGAACAATGGGTATGCCTTGGTAAATCAGGAAGGTTTATTCTATATAAACTCTCTAATAAAAAGTCTCAAGGAAAATAAAAGAGAAGAACTTAAAGAGAAACTCAAATTTGGAATACAGTGGAACACAGAAGTAATTATAAGTAATCCAGAACAGGTAGTTTCTCAAATATACTGCTCTGCCCTTCCTGTTGCCTATTCAGATATAAAACCAACATATTGGGAAACTTTTGCACGTCTGATTCTTGAAGCTACCTATGAGGCAACGCTGTATACAGCATTAATTAATTATGATAAAACAGGTTGTAACAAAGTGTTTCTTACACTTGTTGGTGGTGGGGCTTTCGGAAATAAGACTAACTGGATTACTGAATCAATTCTATCTGCAATTTTAAAATTCAGAAACACACCGTTAGATGTTAAAATTATCAGTTATGGAAAATCAAGTAAGGATGTAACAAAATTGATAAAACAATACAAATAAAACAGATATACATATTCAGTAGTTTACACTAAATTTTAATATATTTCAAAAGGAGTCTGTCAAAAATTTTAATACTTTTGTCTGTCAATATTCATTTTTGCAGATAAAATGTATCTTAAATTACAATGCTTCAATCATGGATATTGTCTGTTAAACCATGATGTGGAGCCCAGAACCCACACAAATAAACGGGGTGTTACCGAAAAACCATACGAGTAGGAGAACTAAACATTAACGTCTATGAATAAAGAGTATAAACTATCCGGCAAACCAGGAGGGATATGGCTAGTTGGTATTTTACTTGGCCCGCTATTAGCTATATTGGTTTCAATTATATATGCATATATCGATGTATACAATCCGTTTATATATTTCACCCTGTTAGTGTATTTAGGGTATCTGTTTAGTATTGTTCTTATTCAGAAACTTGTTATACGGGTTGCTAAATGCAGAAGCACAAAAAGCGCATATCTGTACGGCACTATTGTTGGTTTTCTGGCTGTATATGCAAATTGGTGTACATTTTTATATGTTTTCCTTCAGAGACAAGGCGAAGGTATTGCACTACCCGATATTTTGTTAAACCCATCGGCTGTATTTGATTTTGCTAATATTATATCCGAGACAGGATGGTATGAGATATTTGGCTTTCAGGTTAGTGGCGGTTTACTATGGTTTATATGGATTATAGAGCTAGTTGGTATTCTTGTAGCAGGAATAATTGGAGGTTTAACCGTAATGCACGAAGAGGTTTTTTGCGAAGATTGTAACCGCTGGGTAGAAGACATTAAACTTGATCTAAGATTGTCAATTCCTGATGAGTATAAAAATAATGATTCATATACGGGCAATATTGATACCCTTACAGAATTTACCGTTGCAGAGGAGAATGAGAGTCCACATATCAGGGTAAATGTGCACCATTGCAGTAAGTGTAATAATCTTTCGACAGTTGATATAGATATGATAAGACTTGAAAAAAATGACAAAGGAGAGATAGAAGAGAAAGATGAGGACTTTAGCCCTGTTATCATGATAAGCAATGATCAGTATAAAAAGATAACAGAAATGGAAGCTAAACAAGCTGAGAATATTGACGCTTTATTAGAAAAGACAGTATAAGAAATTGCTATAAGTAAAATCTCTGAGATGTACTATACTATAGGGTATTCGATAATAAAATGAGTATACCCTATATAGCTTTAAACTCCAAAAATTAATGAAAAACAGAACACTCTTACCTATAATTGGTATATCAATTATAACTGCAATAGTTGGAGTTTTAATCTTTTATTTCTCAGATAAACCTGCTCTGATAGAGATAGGGCAATATATGTATAGATACGGATTACAAATAGGTAGTATTCTCGGTCTGTTCTTAATTATCTTTAACGGAACATTCATAAAAACAAAATACTTTAATATAGTAAAGTGGTGTATTGGTATAATTTTGTTTGGATATATACTTGTTATACTACACTGGACTATTTTTGCAAAATATATTATTTATGCTGGTTTTGCAGGGGTAATAACCTCATACAGTATAAGCTTTGCAAAAAAACGGATAAGAGAAAGGTTAGATTACCTGAAACTAATATGGGTTATAACATGTTGTACATTACCATCTTTAATCCTTTCTCATATAGTTAGTAGTGAATATGCCATAATTGCGAATTATATATTCTTGTTAGTATTTATTGATTACTGTTTTACTAGTTTCAGAAACAAAAATTTCATTAAAACGGAATAAATACAACCAAGAATCCTTACAAAAATTTAAAACATACAGATTATTACAACTCAATAGAAAACATAGAATTATGAGAAGAATAACTATATTATCGCTGCTACTTATTTTATCAACCAGTATCTACTCTCAATCTGACAAAGAACAGGTATTAGAGACTTTTAACAGTTATAAAAATGCGGTTCTTACTGATAAAGGAGATGTTGCATCAGGTTTAGTTGACAGCAGAAC
Source organism: Bacteroidales bacterium (assembly GCA_025210735.1). GTDB lineage: Bacteria > Bacteroidota > Bacteroidia > Bacteroidales > UBA6680 > UBA6680. The sequence goes on along the minus strand of JAOARD010000061.1, from coordinate 90,454 downwards.
AATAAATTACTATTCAGGCATTTTAGAAAAAACAAAAACAGCAGACTCTTTACAGGTAAATTCCCTAGGAATAATTGATAAGCTAACAGTACTGACAATGAGACACAGAGCTTCTAAAAAGGAGTTACTTGGCTTTAAAGGTAAAGATCTGCTTATATATGCAATTAATAACGGAATGGTAGGAAAAGAAGGTGTTGCAAGTGCAGAGTTAGGAGATGTAGTTACAAACGGAGATTTCTCAAAAGCTGAACTTATTATTAATGGGCAGAAGACATCGTTCTATTACCATTTTTATAAAGAAGATAAAATGTGGAAATTAGATATCACCCACCTATTTTCAGTTGGAAGTATGAGTTTTAAACAGATAATTAAAAATAGTGGCAAAACAGAGAATGAGTTTATAATATATATCCTTGAAAGACTTACCGGAAAGAAACCGTCTAAAGATATCTGGAAACCAATAGTATAAAAGAGTAAAATTAATCCTAATAGAGAATTAAAAACGAATCTGGGAATATCAAATAATCATATAGACTAGTTAGTAAACCTTAACTATTATTGGAATTAATTTAAAACGCTATATGAATAACTAATATACAGTATATACCAATAAAGTATTAAATAATATTTTATTGGTATATACAAAACATCTGGCTTTAAACTCATTTTAGCACTATCTTTATATTAAAGATAAACTAAAGACCTAATGAAAGTTAATGACATATTAAAAGCGCACCTTCCGGATGATATTGGTACATTATTTTACAATGAACTGGAACAAAATTGTGAAATAATTGATCTGAAAAAGGGTGATATATTAACCCGATTAGGAGATACAAATAATCAGGTATATTATATTATCAATGGTAGCATTGCAAGAAAAGTAATCACCCTTAACGGATCAGAAAAAGCAATTGCCTTACAATCCGATAATTTTTTACCATTTATCACCTGCTTAGACTCCTTCTTTAATCAGGATAAATCAGAATATATGCTTCAGGCATCAACTAAAGCTACTGTTCTGAAAATACAATACCCTTTCATTAAAAAATCACTAAAGAGTTACCCCTCGTTCTTCAAATTTTACAATAGTTACATAGAGCAGTATCTGTTTTTTAGTGAGATGATAAGAACCAGACAACTATCATACACTAAAGAAGATTTAATTGTCTGGCTTATGAAAAACTATCCTTCGCTGATAAGAGATTTCCCATCTAAAGAGGTAGCTGATTATATTGGTGTTACTCCTGAATGGTACAGTAAGTTAAAACGAAAGATGTTTTCTTGAATTAATTCATTTTTTTGAAACACAGTCACATCTAATTTTGTAACATAATAAAAACCAAACATTATGATACAAGAAAAAGATGTTAATAAGAAGCTGGTTACCACAGGAACCATTTTAGTTGTTTTAAACGCAATAATTTACTTTATAAAAGGTGCTACTGGAATAGCCTGGCTTGGCCCTGCAAGCGTTGTACTAATAACGCTGTTCTCATTTACACACGGGGTACACAGATATGGTCTGAAGAATATGCTCTACTTTTTTTGTATGATTACTATTGTAAGCTGGTCATACGAAACAATTAGTGTATTAACCGGATTCCCTTTCGGAAACTATCACTATACAGATGTATTAGGGCCTAAATTATGGCTGGTACCAATTGTTATTATGCCAGCATATTTTTCAACAGGTTATCTGTCGTGGGTTATTACAACATCGCTGTTTAATAAAGACAATGCAAGTATATCTAAACGCGAAATACTTACACTACCAATTATAGCATCGTTTATCATGGTCTTCTGGGATTTGCCTATGGACCCGGTAAATGCAACTATTACAAAAATGTGGATATGGACAAATGGTGGTGAATATTTTGGTATTCCGTTTGTAAATTTTCTGGGATGGTATCTGTGTGTATTTACATTCTATATAATATTTGCAAAAAAACTGAGTAGTAAAACAACAACTACAAAACAACTATACTGGAACAATAAACAATATTGGGTTCTACCAATATTAATGTATCTATCAATAGCAGCTGAATATCTTGGGGGTGCACTATTTGCCAAAGCAAGAGTTGTTACATCAAATACCGGGCAGGAGTTTTTAACTACCGACATCTATTTTAGCAGTACATTAATAGCTTTGTTCACAATGGTATTTATATCTGTACTGGCACTTTTCAATCTATATAACAGACCAAACCAAAAATAATTATATACATATCTCAACAGCTTAAATAGTGTACAATTTATTGCAATCTGTAGGGTACTTTTTTAGAAAAACGGTTTAAATTTGTCTTACTTTAATGGTGAAGATAATTTTAAACCGTTTTAGCGTAAATCTAAAATATATCGGGTTTGGTAAACTGTAACAAAGTACACAAATCATCGGATAATTTAAATAGACATAATAAAACTATACAAAATGAAAAGCCCAACAAACCAGAAAATCAAACTTCTGTACATGACCGCTTTAATGTTAATATCTGTAACTGTTATTAGCTGTGGAAACAGAAATATGGACAAAATAGGAAGAATAGACCCGGAAATAATAACTAAGGATGTTATTGATGAAACTACCGAAAACATTGTAAAATTTAAACCTATTCCGGTTGAAAGAGAGAATGGATTCTATGCAACAGTTGATTATAACAATAATACTTCTGATAAGGATATAAAACTTGAGGAGAAACCATCTATTAGACCTGAAGATATTTCGGAGGTAGAGAAGAAGATTAGCGAATATAACGATAGCTATGAAATTAATCTTGTTCTTACTCAAGAAGGCGCTAAAAAATTTCACCTACTAACTAAAAAAAACATTGGCAAACCTATTGCTATAGTAATAGCTAACAAAATAGTAACTATCCCAAAAGTTAACACTCCAATCTCTGGCGGAAAAGTAAGTATAAGTGGAGATTTCACAGAAAAGGAGATTGATAATATGGTAGAATCATTAAAGAATAAATAGTACTACAGATATAAAATAATAAACATCATTTTAGTTTAATAACTACCAACCTCTCAAATATATTGGGAGTTTTTTTTAATTAACACAGATATATATTTATGCAAGAAATATTCTCCTCATTTATGAATAACACTAAATGGCACAAACTTATTGAAGTATTAACTGACGAACTAAACGTTATTTATGTAAACTACAAGCTAATTAATAGCGATTGCATAAGATACACAACTTTTGATTCTGCTGACTTTAAGCCATTCTTTATCGAGCCAATTCTGTACAAAGAGATTGAGTGGATTGAATTTCCGAAAAACTACAAGCTAACCTATAATAAAAGAGTAACTCGTAAATTCGATAAAATCCACACACAAGATATTGACACTATCAAAAGAATAATCAATGATTTAGGCGAGTTTATGATTGATTCTGACGATAACAAACTCAGATTGATTGCATACAGATAGAACAATATATCAGAAGAAAAAACACATTGATTTCAATCAAAACACCAAAGCATTAAAACACATTAAACAAATAGATTATCAATCCCTTAACACACCCCTACCCTTCATATGATTGCAGAAGGTTTTAGTGGCATATTTATTGATAAATAAATAAAATATACTACAAGTATGAAACGATTATTCAAACCAAAACACCGTAAAAACAGTAACAATTTTATATTCCTTCTACTCATGACCGGTGTAACTGTTATTTTATTTTTTGCCTACTCATCAACCTTTCCGTTTATGAAACCTCACGAAAACACTTATATTAATCTTTTTGATGACTCAGAAGATCGTGAGAATCCATCTGTAAAAATATCAATTAACAACAAAACTGTATATCAAACAGATAGTATTACAGAGGCAGACTTTACAAACCCAATGATAAACCTGACTAAGGGTAAACATTTTATAACCATATCTACAGCTAATGATGAGTACACTATAACTGATACTATTGAGGTAAAAAGATATCATTCTTACCATTTTCTTAGTATAAACTACAATCACACCCCAACATTTAACCAATATAAGAGTTGTTTGCTTAGAATTATATACAGAAACCGAATAAAAAGGAGTAATTACAATACTGATCAAAAAAAAGAGTTGTACAATAGGTTACACAATATGATTGAAAAAACCTACAGAGATAGCAGCAGATATTACCAAGATAAACAGAGGTTCACATTCACATTTAATGATATAAAAAACATATTATAAATATATACTCCAGATAAATACAATTTTATGGAAAAAAATAATACTGACAACTATCCGGTTACAGAAGAACTAAAAATAACTGATAAATATAATGAGATTCCTCAATTGGTTGGTATTAATTATAACCTCTTGACGTTGGAGGTACAACTGGAATTTATGAACCCAAACAACACTGTATCTCTGGTTTTTGAAGATGTACGAGGATTCCGTGTACTGGATGAAGGACATCTGTTAGATTTCTGGTATAATAACTCTGGTGGATGGCTAAGAAGAGTAAAAAGCGGAGGTTGGTTTGATCAGGAAAAAAAGAGAGATGGATTTGGTTTTGGAGAATTTGAATTAGAGGATTATGATGAATATTTGGTTGTTGGAATGGGAATGTGTCTGAGTTTAATTGGTGGTTCTGACCCTGTAATAACAAAAGAGTTAGAGAATTAACCCTATTCTACTATTTGTTTTAACATCTTAAATTTTGTATATTTCTGTATAAATAAACAGACAATACGTTATGAAACTTAAATATACAAACAACATTATATCGCTCCTGCTGGCTATTATTATACTCAGCGCTTGTAACGATAACGATGATAAAAAAACAGGTTATGTAACATTCGGAGCAAACTACGATATCATAAACTGCTTATCAACTGCAACTATATTTATAGATAATAAAAGTATTGGTGTGTTAAACAGTCCAACAAGTTCAATATCCGATTGTGGGGAACAATCAAATCTTACAACAGAACTGGTAACTGGTATGCATGTATATAAAATAGAGATAAGACCAAAAGAGGGAGCTGAATTCACTAAAGATATAAACGGAATGTTTACAATATCTGAAGGTGAATGTGAGAAGATATTTATTGACTATCAGCAGGTTTTCAAAAACCCATCAGGTTGCGATATGGATGTTATAATAAGCGAAACAGAGTATCAGAACGCACCAAAAGACCCTCTTACAATAGATTATATAAGAATAGAGGACAACTGCTTAAGGGTTAAATTTAATGCAAGCGGTTGCGACGGTAATACATGGATAGTAAAACTGATAGATTCAGGAGTAATTGCAGAGTCTGATCCAAACAAGAGAACACTCAGGCTATCGCTAAAAAACACAGAAGAGTGCACTGCTGTACCATCAAAAGAGCTTACATTTAATATAGAAGCTCTGCAAATAGACAATACTAATAAGGTGATCCTTAATATTTCAGGAAAAGAGATACTATATGAGTACTAAGAAAGCATACACCGTTTACCTTTTTTAGATTGAAATATCTGATTGTTTAATTACTTTTGTGCGTAATTGTTAACCCCAATTTACTTATTGGACATTTAAATTATCAGATATATTTCATAATGAACTCCACATATCTTACTATAGTAGTTATTGCATCAACAATACTATTCGCAATAATATTATATTCACTTCCTGTAAGGTTATACCTGAGTGCCAAATTTGCTGGTGTTGATATTAATCTGTTTGAGCTAATAGCTATAAAACTGAGAAAAGCTCCTGTTACCGATGTTGTAAACAGTAAAATACATCTCCACAAAATAGGGATGTATACTAACATAAACAGCCTTGAGAAACATTACCATGCTGGTCGTAATCTTGATAATGTGGTAAATGGAATAATCTATGCTAAAAGGAATGGTCTTAACCTTACATTTGAAAAAGCATGTAAGGCAGACTTAAATGACATTGATTTAGTTGAATTAGCAAAGAATAAGAAACAAATATAATTACTCATGAGCATTATTGGTATATTACTTACAATACCTGCGGGCATAATACTCCTGCTAATAATATTCTATTTTTTTCCTATAGGAAGTTACTCCTCTGCCAAGCTTGCAGGAGTTGAAATACCTCTTCTCAGATTGTCTAATATGAGACTAAAGAAAGTACCTGTACAAGACATTGTTAATTGTAAGATACAATTATATAATGCCCGGATTGATATTGAATTAGAGGATCTGGAGGCACACTATCTGGCAAATGGTAATATAATAAATGTTACCAACGGGTTAATCTTTGCTAAAGAGAACAACCTTAACATTACTTTTGAAAAAGCTTGTAAGGCAGATTTAAATGGTATTGATCTAATTGATTTAGCAAAAGAGAATCTGTATGAATGATAAAATTTATTGTACACAACACATATCTACCACATTAACTAAAACTAATAGTTAAAATCAACTATTGTTGGGTATATTTATTTATCTTTGATGTCCTAACTAACAAAACCTAAAACCTATGAATAGTTCAGAATTGTTGTTAAAACTTCTCCTGACAAAAAAGCTATAAATTCCTGGTTTAATCTATATAACTTATATATAGATGGTTTTATTTGGTTAAGTCGGATTTACACAGTTTGACAAACTGGTACCGGAATAAAACGTTTTATCTAAACTAATAAACTAAACTGTTATGAGTGATCAAAACAAAGAACAAGAAGAGGCTGTTAATCAGATTTACGAGTTTGCGGCAGATCTTATGGTAAAAAAAGGTATGAGCTCAGTTGAGACAAAAAAAGCTCTTATAACACAAGGCCTTGACAACGAAAGTGCAACTATAGTTGTTGATAATTTAGAACAGCAAATCAGAAGAGCTAAAAAAGGACGTGGTAGTAAAGATATGTTATTTGGAGCACTATGGTTATTTGGTGGTATTATTGTAACAACAGTAACATACTCTTCGGCAAGTAGCGGTGGTGGCAGATATGTTGTTGCTTATGGTGCTATTATATTCGGAGCCATACAATTTATACGAGGTATTGCCAGATCGTTATAGTTAACTTATAAACCTGTAGTATGTTACTATTGGTTTATAGTTAGTATAACCAATAGTAACATATAAAACAAATTTGGTATATTTGATATAATATATAAATCTGAAAACTATAACGCCATGTGGGAAGAGAGATTAAAAATATACGACGAACTGGTATCAAAATGTCCGAGATTCAAAAGAAAAGGTAAAACCGTTCCTAATACCTCAGCAAACGGACATATGTTCTCTCTATTAAATAAAGATGGTGAGATAGGCATAAGATTCTCAAAAGAGGTTCAGAAAAGATATATTGATGAGTGGAACAGCACAATTTTTAAATCCTACAACTCCGTAATGCGTGGTTATGTTCTTGTTCCTGACAATATGCTTAAAGATCTTGACAATCTTGCTCTATACCTGAATGAAAGTTATGATTATGTAATGTCTCTTGAAGCTAAATAGTTACCCCAACATGTTACTAAATAAATAGTATAATAACATGTCACACTACTACAATACCGTTGCACTCATCCTTAATATTTGTATATTTGCCCCTACTTTCAACTTCGGAACATACACATAAAATTAATTTATTAATGGTACACATCCATTAAGTCTATTTCTAAAGACAGGAACGCCATTATCTATGAGTTGTTATGTTGGAAGAAGCTTTAAAAGATTTATAAAGATGAAATTAACATGAGCAACTATTTTCTCACACACAGAGATAATTGTAAACGCGAGTTCCATCTAAAAAATGAAAAAACAAATTTAGACATATGAAAAAATTCTTTAGCGAAAAACAGATTTATGTTGCTACATTCTTTGGCGGACCAATACCTTCTGGCATATTACTATACAAGAATTTCAAACAACTTGGTGATGATAAAAAAGCAATTTGGTCTTTAATTCTTACATTTATATTTACAATTGCATTAATATATGGTATAGTTAAGATTCCGGAAGAGATACTTGATCGTATTCCAAATATTGCATTTACAGTATTATACACTGGAGTTGTTTATTTAATATACAATAAATACTTTGCACGTAATATTAATACACAAATAACCGATTCTAATAATAAAGTATCCAACTGGAGTGTTTTTGGTATTACAGTTATCGGCTTAATTATTAATGTAGCTATTCTTTTTACGATAGCATTTTCTGAACCAGTATTCCCGGGAGAAAAATTTGAGTACGGAGCAGTAAAACATGAGATATTCTATGACGAAGGAGAGATTAGCAATAACAACTTAAATATTATTGGTAATGTATTAACAGAGTATGAATATTTTACAGATGATATAGTTACGTCTGTAAGAGTTAATAAAGAATCTGACATTTACTCATTAACAATAAATGTACAAAAAGAGTTTTGGTCTGATAATGAAGTAATAGAGTGGTTACTTAGCTTGAAATCAACCTTAATATCTGAGACTGGTAAAAAGTTTAAACTCGTATTAATAAGTTACGATTTATCGGAAGATTCAATCAAAGAGATATAAAAAAATACACCAGAACTATTATAACCATATCATATATGCAAAAAGAGTACAGACAACCTAAAGGATCCAGAATATTTGTTTATGTTTTTCTTTCAATATTGATAGGTGTATTTATATTTCTCGGTTCACTATATTTTACAAGCAGTAATTTTAATCTATTATATGCGTTTATAGCAACACTGATTCTTGTAGGACTAATTTTTGGATCTGTTATAGGAATAATTCATACTAAAAAGAATAGATTAATTGTTGAAAACAACCGATTTATAAAGATAAATGTATTCACAAACAGAATACTGGAATTTAAAGAAATTAAAGGTTATAAGTTTGAAAACAACCTGCTTATATACGTACCTGTTGACAAAAAAACTAAACCAATTAAGACCAGTGCCGGTCATATAGAAAGATTTTGGGAATTAAAGGAGTGGACAATACAAAATTTTAATCAACTTGATAATGAGGCTGACGTTGAAATTAAGGAAATACTAAATAATGAAGATTATGGTACAGATGATACAGAGCGTAATAGTAAATTGCAAAGAGTAAAAAAGCATACAAAAGTTTTAAACATTGCTTCATGGATAGCAGGTATATCAATGTTTGCCTTTCCGTATTATTACAATATACAGATCACTATCTGCATACTATTACCAATAATTGGACTAACAATGTACTTAACATCAAAAGGATTAATAAGATTAGATGAGAAACCAAAATCTCCACGCCCGAATATACACGCTACAATCTTTGTTCCATCACTATTATTAGGCTTACGGATATTCACTGATGTTAATGTGTTAGATTATACAAATTTCTGGCAGGCTGCTGTTGTAATAATGATTGTATACACTACTCTGATAGTAAAAAGTACTATTAAACACTTTAACACTAAAACTGCTTCAACCTATCTCTCAATTTTTATAACACTAATATTTTTGGCTATACACACCTATGGCACAATTATATCAACAAACGTAATATTAGATAAATCTGCAGAAACTACATACAAAGCAAAGGTTATTGGTAAACACATAAGCACAGGCAAAACAACGCACTACTATCTAGAACTTGAAAGATGGGGTTCTCAAGAAGATAATAAAGACATTGTAGTAGCAAAATCAACATATGATAATACAACAGAAGGTAATAGTGTAAACATTTATCTTAGAAACGGATTGTACGGAATACCCTACTATTATCTGGATGAATAGTTATAGTAAGATATTCCCTATCCTTTGCTGTTATTCAATTAAACCCGACTTTAAAAGTGAAGTCTCAGCACTGAATATCTCTATAAATTATTACATTTGATGGTGAAATTTTATAAAACAATAACACTATAGTTATGAATTACAGAAACACAATTTATCTAATTATGGCTTCGCTATTTATGTTTTCGTGTGGTAGTGCCCAAAAAGAGAACAAAGATAAGAGTGCTGATAATCCGTTTATGTCGGAACTTAATGCACCAATTGATTATGCAAGCGCAACTGCCGATGATCTAAAGAACTATGCAAATAGTATATTCGATAATGCATCAAAGCAGATTGAAGAGATTAAGAACCAGAAAGATCTTAACTTCGAGAATCTGTTTGTTAAACTTGATGGTATTTCAAACGAACTAAATACTGCGTCTAATCAATCGTTTATGCTTTATTGGGTATCTCCTGATTCACTTACCAGAGCATACGGAATAGAGTCGTACCAGAAGTTAAACAACCTCTCTACAAGTATGAGTTCTGATAAGGCAATATACAATCAGCTTGTTGCATATACTAAATTAGATGAGTACAATACCCTATCTCCAATAAGAAAAAAACTTGTTGATGATGTTATAAAGTCATTCAAAAACTCAGGTGTTAGTCTGTCTGATGCCGATCTTAAAACATATAAGCAACTTAACAAAGAGATTACAGAACTTAGCGCTCAGTACTCAAACAACATGAACAGTGCTAATATGTCTATTACCATTACTGAGGCTGAAGCAGCAGGTTTACCAGAGAACTTTAAGAATACATACAAAACAGAAGATGGAAAGTATAAGATTCCGGTAATGAATGCTACTGCACGTCCGGTACTTAACAATGCAGCATCTGAAGATGTACGTAAAAAATACTACATGAAGTTTAACAGCATTGCAGCTGATAAAAACATCGATATCCTTAAACAACTTGTTCAGAAAAGATACCAGCTTGCTAAGTTAATGGGATTTAACTCTTATGCAGGTTATTATCTTGACTCTAAAATGGCTAAGAACCCAACAAATGTATGGAACTTTGTAAACGATTTAGTAGATAAATCAAAAGGAAAAGCAAAGGCAGATATGTTGATTCTTAAGGATATGAAAAAGAGTGATGCAAATGCTACTGACAAGAAACTTAATCCTTGGGATATATCATATTACGAAAACATGATTCTTAAAAACAAGTACAATGTAGATCATGAAAAGATAAGAGAATATCTGCCAATGAAACAGTGTTTGAAAGGTGTACTTGACCTGTATCAGCAGTTGTTAGGATATGAATTTAAGAAGATTGAAAATCCTAAGGTTTGGCATCCTGAGGTTGAGATGTATGAGGTTTATCAGGACTCTAAACTTGTAGGAAGATTCTATCTTGATCTGTTCCCACGTCCTAACAAAGAATCTTGGTTCTATGGTGTTGGTATAACTACCGGTAAAGCTAAGAAAGATGGTTACGAGATACCATCATCAATGTTACTAGGTAATTTCACCCGCCCTACTGATGAATTGCCATCATTACTTAGCCACAAAGAGCTTAATACACTATTCCATGAGTTCGGACATATATTAGATGCTATGTCATACAAAGGAGAGTTCTCAATGCAGTCATCGGCTAAATCAGACTTTATTGAGTCTATGTCGCAGATATTTGAGAACTGGACAATGGATTATGAGACTCTTACAACTTTTGCTAAACACTATAAAACAGGTGAGGTATTACCAAAAGAGCTGTTTGATAATATGCAGAAGGCTAAGAATGTATCGTCAGGTATACATACATTAGGATCGTTACGCAGATGTGTTTATGACCTTAATCTGTATGACAAATACAATCCTGAAAAGGAGTTAAACACAGATCAGCTTTGGAAAGATATTGATGCCGAGTTTGGTGTTGAGAGTACATATGTTGAAGGTACTCACCCTCAGGCTGCATGGATTCATATTAATACACACCCGGTATATTACTACGGATATCTGTGGAGTGAGGTTTATGCACAGGATATGTTTACCATATTTGAGAAAAATGGTCTTACAGATAATGCTACAGGAGTACGTTTCCGCGATCTGATACTAGCTAACGGAAGTCAGGAAGATGCTATACTTAAGGTAGAAGAGTTCCTTGGTCGTCCTTCAAACAACAAAGCATATATAAAGTCACTGGGTCTTGAATAGACAGATTATATAGCACCAACAATACTCAGATCAATAGTCTTAAGTGATTATTGATCTGTTTTTTTATATACCCAATTCATAAGAAACGAAACATGAGTGTGTTTATCAGTACAGCTCTTGTTACCCCTAGTATAATCAAAACACATCCTTTTCTAAATTACCACTTACAAAATCAGACTATCCTTTCATGTCATTATAAGTACTCTTCATTAAAAGCGTATATTTAGTAAAGAATTGTTTCTCATATTTACACTATAAAACCCTTATATACTGTACCATAACAACAACAAACAGATAAAACGAAGCATGAGAAATAGTTTGCACACACAGGATTATCATAATGCGGAGTTCCATCTGACAACTGAAAAAACAATTATAAACATATGAAACGAAGCATGAGAATGGTCATTCACACACACGAGGATGATTATAATGCGGAGTTCCATCTGACAAATGAAAAACAAATATAAACAGATGAAAACAAAAAACAGAGTAGCAGCAATTATAATTGTACTTATTGCATTAGCTTATCTATTGTATTCTACTATACTACCAAACTATATAAATAGCAAAACTACCACCTCAAAGATAAATAATAGCTTATCATATACAGAAACAGATAGTACAACACTGCATATAAATAGTTTAAAAGATAAAAGAGTAGTTGATTTAGGATTTGAATACATTATAGATCTATCAAAACTATCTGATAATAATAACCTGAATATAAAAAGCTCTATTAAACTTTTGAAGGATAATACTAAAGATTTTGGATTTAAGTTAAAAGCAGAAACAATTATGCATAATCTTGAACTCATATCATTCTCAAGAAAAAGAGATTACAATAATATCATATCATGCTTTAACAGACATATTGGAGGTTATCCATACCCGGACAATGAGTATATTATTGATATAAATCTATTTCACACCTCTCCAACAAAAGGAATCATCTCTGTTTCTATAAACAATGAATTAATAGCAACTAAACCTATAGATTTCAAAGAGTTTACATACAGTAAATATAAATTACAAATAGAAACTTCCCATTTAGCCTATATAAAAAGTTTTATATTGACCTCTGAGAAATCGGACTCAACAACTTATAACCAAAACACTTTAATAAATAACAAAACTGAAGTAACTCCGGATTATGGAAGTTTTACTGACAACAGAGATGGTAAAATTTATAAAACAATTAAAATAGCAGACAAAACATGGATGGCCGAGAATCTTGATTATAACTGTAAAAACAGTTACTACTACAATAATAGCGAAGAGAATAGAGTGTTTGGCAGATTATATACATATGATGCGGCTAAAAATGCATGTCCGGCCGGATGGCACCTGCCTTCTGATAATGAGTGGAAACAGCTTGCTGATTTTATCAGAGATAACAGTAACACAACAGTAATTAAATACAGTAACAGATATATTGGTGCAGAACGATATTTACAATCTAGCCGGGGTTGGTCATTTGACAAAAATGGTATCGACAAATTTGGCTTTGCAGCACTACCATCAGGAAAAGGTCTATCAAAAGACTTTTATATATCAAAAGGAACAGAGTGCTACTGGTGGACAACCACACCTGGCTCATACGATGAGTTTAGTAAGAGAGGTCAAAACTATGTTTGGAGCATTGATGCTATGGCCAAACCAATGTATCTAAGAAGATTAGAGATTCCTAAGTCATATGCTTTAAGTATAAGGTGTATAAAAGATTAAACATATAACACTGTTTATTAACTCAATTATAATAATAGGTAAAATACACAAGCTTATACTTACATTTAAACCGAACACTAATTCACTTTTATAGATAAAACGCTTATATTAGTTACGTTAAAGTTGATATAATTCAGCAAACATATACCAGACCAACAAATTACTAATATACGCACTATGACAAAATCTAAATTATCACTGGTTCTATTTGCCATACTTTCTGTACATATTCTTAATGCACAGACTAATGTCAAACAATTTACAAATGGCATAAAACAGAAAACATTAAAAAAACATATATATGTACTTGCTTCCGATTCATGTGCCGGACGCGGTATAGATACAGAAGGGATAACTATTGCCAGAAACTATATAGTAAAACACCTGCATTCCGGTTCTGAACTAAAACCATATAAATCAGATAGTTTTATACAACCTTTTGAACTAATAAAGTATGGATCAAGACAGATTAATATAGAGTCTGAAGGACATAAGCTATATAGATATAATGACTATATATACTACGGAAAATACGATAACTTTAATAAAGATTTACCCCTGATATTTACAGGATATGGAACCGAAGAGGACTTCAAAAACATGAACGTAAAGGGTAAAGCTGTTTTCATTCTTAATAATAACCTTAGAGCATCATTAAGCAGTGCTAACAGAGCTGAAAAATATGGAGCTGAGTTCTGTATTATTGCAAATCCAAAAGTAATCAACCAATTTCAATCATTTTCCCGACAAATTAAAAGTTACTCAACAAGTCCGTCATACAGACTAATGGGAAAAGAGGAAACACCTGTTTTTCTGAAGAATTTCAAATTCGATTACAGATATATTAATGTTAGTTCAGATGTTGTAAAAAGAGTTACTTCTGAGAGCATAAATTACTGGAAAAAAGAGGCTAAGAAAAATAATTATGCTAAATACAACAAAGAGTCTATAGGTTCTGTTAAGATATCTGTAAATAGAAGAGAACGAGATACTGTAACTGCAAACAATATTGTTGCATATATACCAGGAACAGATTCTGATGAATATATTGTTGTAGGAGCTCATTATGATCATCTGGGTACTATAGATAATAAAATATACTATGGTGCCGATGATAATGCATCAGGAACGGCCGCACTGATTGAGATTGCCAAAGCGTTTGACAGAGCATACAGAAGCGGATACAAACCCACTAAGAGTATAATATTTATTGCATTCTCTGCAGAAGAGGGAGGTCTGTGTGGTTCTAAATATTTCGTAGATAATTTTAAAGATATAAACAAAGTCAGACTAATGCTAAATCTGGATATGATTGGGCGATGTGATAATAAACACGCAAACAACTGTAACTATATATATTTAAACAGTTCTCACCTACCAGATGATTTAAAACAGCAATGTACAAAAACATGTAACAAGTATGGTTTAACAGCCGATTACTCATCAAACTTAAGAGGATCTGACAGCAAATCATTTTCAAACAAAGGTTTAACTACAATATTCTTCTTTACTGGTTTGCACAAAGACTATCATAAACCATCAGATACAAAAAGCAAGATTGACTACGGAAAAGTAACAAAGGTATCTAAAATTGTATTTGAAACTATCTGGAATAGTGCAGGTGTAACAAAACAATAAACCCGTAACACCAGAGATAAAAAAACCCGGCTAACAATTAGCCGGGCTCAACACAATCAAATTAACTATATAATATTACCAATTAATCTATAGCCACTGCTTACGCATTCTCTCCCACTTCTTATCACGCTGATCGGTAACAAGTTTTATATCCTCATTGGTAAGGTGTCTGAAACGTCCCTGCTTTGTAAGATACTCCTCTGCTGAGGCAAACTCTTTAGGGTTCTTGTTCAGTTTAAATTCACCATCCTCATACTCTGCAAGATAAAATAGTCCGCAATCAACAGCCTCTTTAGCTATCTCTACAGCTGTATGCGTTGGTGTCCCCCACCCCGTTGGACACGAAGCGTAAACATGAATAAATGTAGTTCCTTTAATATGCTTTGCTTTATTAACCTTATTGATAAAATCCTGAGGATAACCAATACTTGCAGTTGCAGCATAAGCTATATCGTGTGCAGCAATAATCTCAAACAGATTCTTTTTATGTGTAATAGAACCAGGCAGATTTGTTCCTGCAGGTGTTGTAGTTGTCTTTGTTCCGTATGGTGTAAGACCACTCTTCTGAATTCCTGTATTCATATATGCCTCGTTATCATAACATATATACATTACGTCATCGTTTCTGTCAATCATACCAGACAGAGCCTGAAATCCAATATCAGCAGTACCACCATCACCGGCAAAGGCAACAGTTTTATAATCTTCTAATCCAAGAGCCTTTGCACCAGCTGCAATACCAGAAGCCATACTTGCTACTCCCGGAAATGTTGTAATAATTGAGTTATTCTTAAATGCCATCTGAGGATATATAAATCCTACAGCAGCCATACATCCCGCAGGAAAAGCAGAGAATGTTCTCTCTCCTAAAACCTTAAGTGCCAAACGTACAGCAAGACTACCTCCACATCCTGCACACGCTTTATGCCCGTAAAACAGCTCTTTATCTGTAATATTTTTAGGCGTAACTCTCTTTATTGCTAATGGTTCTGTATTACTCATCTATACTAACTTTTAGGTTAAAGAACTCAACGTGCTCGCCCTCTTTTTTCAATTTTCCGGTAAGCAACTCATTAAACATCTCCTCAATCTCAGCTTTTGTAATATCGCGTCCACCAAGACCACCTACGTAGTTCTTGGTAAATATAGAAAGACCTGTTTTAGCAATTGCTGAGTTTACGTTGGTGTATACTGTTCCCTCATATCCAAATGAGATATCCTTATCAATAACACCTATATTCTTAACACGCGATACAAGATCCATTATCTCCTTCTCAGGAAACGGACGCATATAACGTATCTTAAGTAGTCCTACTTTTTTACCCTCTGCGCGCATCTTATCTACAACAACACGTGTTGTTCCGGTAACACTACCCAGGGTAACAAGTACAGCCTCTGCATCCTCGCATCTGTACTCCTCTACCATACCAAAGTAGTCTCTTCCGAATTTCTCAGCATACTCATCGTTCACCTGCTTAAGTACCTCAATTGAGTTCAGTACTCCAACATTCTGCTGATATTTAAACTCAGTATTGTCATCCGGCTGCGAACTGAATGCCATATTCTTAGGGTTCTCAAAACACATCTTGTTTGGTGTCTCAAACGGCGGTAAGAATGCATCTACATCCTCCTGTGCAGGAACCGAAACAATCTCATATGTATGGGTAAGGATAAATCCATCAAGGTTTACCATCATTGGTGTTAGAACATCTGCATGCTCAGCAATCTTAAATGCCTGAATAGTCATATCAAGAGCCTCTTGTGCATCCTCAACATAAACCTGAATCCAACCACTGTCAAGCAGCGACAGAGAATCGCGCTGATCGCCATAGATACTCCATGGCAATGCTACAGATCTGTTAGCGTTCATCATTACAATCGGGTAACGTCCACCACTAGCATAGTGAAGTCCCTCTGTCATATATAATAATCCCTGCGACGAAGATGCCGTAAATGTACGTGCACCAACAGCACTGGCACCCATTGTTGCAGATATTGCCGAGTGCTCAGATTCAACATGCATATACTCTGCTTTAAGCTCTCCTGCCTCTACCATCTCAGACAGACGCTCAACAGTGATTGTCTGAGGAGTAATAGGATAAGCAGCAATTACATGCGGACGAGACAAACGTACTCCGTGAGCAACAGCCTCGTCTCCTGATAAAAATATATTTTTACTTTTCATCTGTTTCAAATTTTAATGATAATAACTGTGTTATTACAACTCCTCTTTTACCATTGATATAGCGTCTTTTGGGCACTCATGTGCACAAACACCACATCCTTTACAGTAATCAAGATCTACATTTATCTTATCGTTGTCTTTAAATATTGTACCATCAGGGCACACAATGTAACAACGCAGACAATAAACACATTTATCATGATCAACAACAGGTCTGAATGTTCTCCAGCCGGCATTTGTCTCTGCCAGAAAACCTGCTTCAAACTGAGGTCCTACAGGATAATCGTTAATATGCTGTGGCCTTACAAAGTCTCTCTTTTGCGGTTTAATACTGTTGTCCATAATTAATTTCCTTTAATCTGTTCAAATGCACGATTAATAATCTCAATATTCTTCTCAACAAGACTTGGTTTCATCTCATATCTGATACTCTCTATAGCAGCCTCTTTGCTTACCAA
This sequence comes from Bacteroidales bacterium, assembly GCA_025210735.1. Lineage (GTDB taxonomy): Bacteria > Bacteroidota > Bacteroidia > Bacteroidales > UBA6680 > UBA6680. The sequence goes on along the minus strand of JAOARD010000061.1, from coordinate 72,552 downwards.
ACCTGATGCTGCAACAAGAGCGCCATACATAGCTGTATTTGTAATAGGATGACCAAGTACCTCAAGCGCAATAGATGTAGCATCTATTTGCACTGTATTAAACTGCTCAAGCTCTTTATATCTTGAAACATCAGATGTATTTACAAGCACTGTTGCTCCTTCTCTGATTCCTTTTGCAATACCCGGATTTATTAGTGTTTCATCCATTATCACAACATAGTCGCTCTCCTGAACCTCGCTTCTGTCGTGAATCTTTGTATCGTCAATCTTTGTAAATGCTAATACAGGTGCTCCTCTTCGCTCAGGACCAAACGATGGGAACGCCAAAGCATGCTTTCCGCCAAACATTCCGGCAGCAATACCAAGTAGTCTGGATGCTGTAAAACCTCCCTGACCACCTCTTCCATGCCAACGAATCTCCTTCATATCTTTCAGTTTTATATTGATTGAATCTTTATTTTATATATTTGTATAGATCCTCTGCTAAATCACATTTGAACAAAAGAAATATTATCTACAATAATCGTTATTATATTCTTTTTTTACCACATCTCTTTAAAAAAACAGTATATTATTCTGTATATTTTTATAATTTTAGATTATTATTCTTTTATATGTTAAAATATGCAAGAATAACAGTAAAATAAACTGATTAACAATTAAAAATTTACAGATATATGAAGTTCGATGATACTGACAGAAAGATTCTTAACGAGCTACAGGAGAACGGGAGGATAACAACAAAAGAACTTGCACAGAAGTTACATCTTACAAACACTCCGGTATACGAAAGGGTAAAGAAGCTTGAGAAGTCCGGAATAATATCGCAATACTCAGCTGTACTTGATCCGGACAAGATAGAGAGAGGGATGGTTATTTTTCTGATGGTATCATTAAAAAACCACTCTAAAGTTGTTGTTGAGAAGTTTCAGAGAACAGTATTATCAATGCCCGAGGTCATGGAGTTTTATTATATATCCGGTAACTACGACTCACTGCTTAAGGTTATGGTAAAAGATATGAATGAGTTCAAAATATTCCTTGAAGATAAACTTGCCGGAGTTGAACATATTGGTCAGTTCCAGAGTATTTTTGTAATATCAGGCGATAAAAAAACATCTTTCGATATTAAATAATTAAACGTTACATTATATTTATAGTCCATAACGTATGAATTGAACCAAACAAGTTGTTTTGGCAACTTACCAAAACACAATAATGAACCAATTACATAATCGTTCCAAAATTTAAAAACGTTTTATGAGTACACTACAAAACTTTAAACAGATGAAAAACTTTGGTATAGTGGCAATTGCATCAATGCTTATATTTACCTCTTGTCATCAAAACCCTGAATTTAAGAAAGAAGAAAAAACAGAGACAAAGAAAGAGGAGACAAAAGAGTCGCCGGAAGCGCAGGTTCCCAACAGGCAAGGAATACTTAGCCAGGTAATAAACGTAAGTAACATAGAGTTTGACGAGATTAAGTTTGAAGCATGGGCTAAAGCTGAAGTTACAGACAATAACCAATTTCAGTTCTGGGTAAGGGTTGACTCTGTAAACAGTTCAAAACCTCTGTTCTTTGATAACATGTATCAGCGTCCTATTAAAGTGAATAGCTGGAAACAATATACAATACAGGGTAAGGTTGGCGAGAATGCACAACAGGTTGTTTTTGGTGGTATGCTATTCGGTATCGGAAAAACGTGGATTGATGATGTTAAAATATACGTACGTAAAGGCGATGCAGAGTGGAAGCAACTTGAGGTAAAGAACAGTAGTTTCGAAAAGGTAAAAAGTGATAATAAAGCTGAGTCGTGGGGTGCTTTCGGAAGTTACTATACATTTACAACCGATGATAGCGATGCTAAAGATGGTAAAACCTCTTATCTTGTTGTAGGTGAACCAAAACCTAAACATGTATATAATGCAGTTCCTTTAAATGAAAGGAAAGAGATCAGACTACCTAATCCGGATACCAGAGGAACTATGACTGTTGAGAAGGCAATGTCTACACGCAGATCTGTACGTAGTTATGCTGACAAAGCATTTACAAAAAAAGATGTATCGCAGATTCTGTGGGCAGCATATGGTGTATCAGACTCAACAAAGTACAAAGGCTACAAACTTAAAACAGCACCTTCTGCAGGGGCACTATATCCGTTTGAGGTTTATCTTGTTGTAAATAATGTAAAAGGTCTTGAGACTGGTGTTTATCGTTATAAGCCGGCAAATCACTCTATAACAATGGAGATTAAAGGAAACATATCTATTGACCTTACAGATGCGGCGTGGGGACAGGATATGATTGAACATGCTCCAGTTAATATAGTATGGACTGCAATATTTGAACGTACCACAAAGAAATATGGTGAGAGAGGTCGCGAGCGTTATGTATGCATGGATCTTGGACATTCAGGGCAGAATGTATATCTGCAAGCTACAGCTTTAGGAATGGGAACATGTGCAATTGGTGCATTTGCCGATGACACTGTTTCTGAGATAATGAATATCCCGGTAGAAGAAGAGATTCTCTATATTATGCCTGTAGGCTGGTTAAAATAGCATTAAAAAACTCAATAATTTGGGAGCTTCTTTTCAGGAGCTCCTTTTTTTGCAGATAACAGTACTATATAACATCATATACATAGAATTTTCTGCAATAATTTTCAGATGACAATTTTTATACTAGCTTTACACTACGGTAAGGCTAACAAACCCCTTTTCGTTGAACATACTTAACCAAAACATACATTTATGCCAAGACTAATACACAAAAGTATTCTTGTTATACTATTATCTGTAATATGTTATAGTATATCTGCGCAACGTGCACCACAATTAATAGTTAAAGGAGTAGATAAATCGGCCGTAAGACTCGACAAGTTAAAAATCTATGTATTTGTAATAGATAATATTGCAACAACAACCATTGAGATGAGTTTCTACAACAGCACATCACGTGTTCTTGAAGGTCAGTTAAACTTCCCGCTTAACGAAGGAGCAACTGTATCAAGATTTGCACTTGATGTAAACGGCGAGATGCGCGAAGGTGTTGTTGTAGAGAAAGAGAAAGCAACACAGGTATTTGAAGCTGTTACACGCAAGCAGATAGATCCGGGTATAATTGAGAAGACAGTTGGTAATAACTTTAGAGCAAGGGTATACCCAATACCAGCCAAAGGATACAAAAAAGCTATTATTGCTTTTGAGCATGAATTAAAAACAGAAGGTGATAACTTTATATACAATCTTCCGCTTGATTACAAAAATGTACTATCAGAATTTACTATTGATGTAGAGGTGGTTAACAATATAGTAAGATTACCAAATAACAGAAGTAATCTTATAAACCTAAACTTCAAAAACAAAAGAGAGTCATACATAAGCAAATATTCTGATACTAATGTTAAACTACAGAAGTTGCTATCATTTGTAGTTGAGAAACCAAAACAATCAGGAACCATATTCACATGCAGAGGTTCTGTAGAGAACGCTGATTACTTCTATATAAACACAACGCCTGAAAAAGAGTCAAGACCAAAGATTAAACCTGATGATATTACTATTATATGGGATGCGTCATCATCTGCATCAAAGAGGGATATAGACAAGGAGTTAAGCTTTATTGGGTCATACCTGAATTGGGTTAAAAATTGTAATATTACTGTTATAAGATTCTCAAATGTTATAGACTCTGAAAAGAGATTCAGAATAAGTAACGGGAAGAGCAAAGAGATTATACAATACTTGGCTGATACCAGATACGATGGAGGTACTCAGTTAGGTACATTAAACATGTCTGAGATAAAGGCTGATGAGATTCTTTTATTTACAGATGCAATATCAAACTTCGGCAAGCACAAAGCTGATATAGACAATGCATCTCCGGTAATTACAGTAAACAGTAGTAGTGTAGCCAATATAAGTTACCTTAAATATATATCAGAAACTACAAACGGACGCTTTATAAACCTTAATGAAACTACAAATATCGATGCTCTTACAGAGATAACAACACAGAGTAAACAGTTTATTAGTGCCGAATCTCCTGATAATAACTTGTACGATATATATCCAAACAGATCGTCGCAGGTATCTAATAACTTCTCAGTTGCAGGTAAGATAAGAGGTAAGCGCGGGATTATAAAACTTAACTTTGGATACGGAGGCAAGGTTACTGAGACAGTTACATACATAATAGACAATAAAGAGCCTCTGCATAAAGATCTGGCTGAGCGTATGTGGGTTCAGAAAAAGATAGCAGAACTAAACATATTTGAGCAGGATAATAACGATGAGATTACAAAAATTGGAAAGAGGTTTAGTGTAGTAACTAAAAACACATCTCTGATTGTATTAGACAATATTCAGGACTACATTCGCTATGAGATTACTCCTCCTGAATCTATGAAACAGAAGTACAACATAATGCTCAAAAGAAAAAGAGCAGATAAACAGAGAAGTACAGATCGCAGATTAGATTATATCTCCAATAGATTCAAGAAAGATATAAGATGGTGGGATAATGCCATAGATAACCGGGGAGTAAAACATTCAAAAACCAACCCTAATGATAACCAAAATATAAACAATATTAGAGTACCCAGAAATCATAGATTAGTAAGAGGTACTGTTCTGTCTCGTGAAGATGGACTTGGAATACCGGGTGCTAATGTTATTATTGAAGGAACCAGAAGAGGTGTTGCAACTAATATAGATGGTGAGTTTGCCATTGCTGTACCGGAGAACAGGTACGTATTAGAATTTAGTACAATGGGGTTTGCTAAAAAATATATAAATATCAGAGATACAGAAACAGTAAGAGTTATTTTAGATCCTGAGAATATTGATCTTGATGAAGTAGTTGTTGTAGGATATGGCACAAGTAGTATTACAACAACAGGGGCAACTTCTAATGTAAGTGCAGAAGAGGTTCTTTCAAAAACAGTTGCTGGTGTACAAGTAGCAAAGTCTCAATCTAACTCAACCCAACCACCAATAGTTAATACCAATCTGCAAATAGCTGACAATGATATAGAAATAGAGGAAGAGTTTACAGATCAGTCAGAAAATGATAAAAGAGTAGCAAGAAAATCTTCAATAAAAATAAATGCATGGCAAGTTGATGCTAAGTACATCTCTGAATTAGATAGATGCTCAGATTCAGAGATGTATAACTGTTACCTTAAACTAAAAGAGCAGTACACCAATACACCATCGTTCTATTTTGATGTTGCCGGTTATATGTTCAAAAAAGGTAAAAAGAACATTGCTGTAAAAATACTATCAAACATTACAGAACTTAATATAGAGAACCACGAGATAATGAGATCTCTGGGACGTAAACTGTCTGAGTTTGGAGAGCATAAAAGAGCCATAGAGGTTTACAACGATGTACTTAAGATCAGATCATTTGAGCCACAATCTTACAGAGATCTTGGTATTGCTTATGCCGATAATAATGAACCTCAAAAAGCTATTGAGACACTATATAAGATAATAGATAAAGACTGGGATAGCGAAACCAGTAAGATTCCGCGATATTGAGATTATTATACTGCATGAGATAAATAACATAATATCACAGACAAATAAGAGATTAGATACAGAATTTATTGATAAAAGATTTATTAAAAATATGCCGGTAGATATCAGGATTGTTATTGACTGGGATGCAAACGATACCGATATAGACCTGTGGGTTACAGATCCTCTGTTCGAAAGGTGTTCATACAAAAACAAGGAAACCAAAATAGGTGCAAAGATATCAAACGATATAACCACCGGATACGGTCCGGAAGAATTTATGCTTAAACACGCTATAAAAGGTGACTACTATATTGAGGTAGATTTCTACGGAAGCAGTAAGCAGTCTGTAACCGGTCCGGTTACCGTTAAAGCATTTATATACACTAATTTTGGACGTAAAAATCAGACTAAAGAGGTGCTAACAATACAGATTACAGAAAAAGGTAAAAAAACATACTCTGTAGGAGAGATAACTTTTAAGAAGTAGGATATTGATAGAAGAGAAGTACATGTTGCTTTGCACTTCTCTTCTTCAGGTATACTAAAATATCATGAGTAAAATTACAATATAACATTGTACGATGTTATACTTTTATTATTATTACATCATAATTACTAAACTATACAATATGAGAAGAGTTATGATTGCAGCTATCTCTGCTGTACTATTGGCTATTGCGTTGCCGTCTAATGCACAAGAGTGTAAATTTTACGAGAATAAGATTGATCCTTTTACAGGTGATACTATATTAAATACGAGATCACCATTTGGTAAAACGGAGACACTAAGATTCTATAAAAGAGGTAACAGTTACATGATGTCTGTAGTATTCTCGCTAGGAGGTCAGGAAAGATTCAGTATTCCTGAAGACTCAGAACTATTTATAAAACAAGAGAATGGTAATATATTCAGATTATCAATAGTTGGAGAATCACATCCAAGCCACTCCTTTAGCCAAGGATATGTATATACTCACTTTAATATAAAATACAACATAACAAAAGAGCAATTGGTTATGATTGCCAAAGAAGGTATAACAGATATTAAACTTACAGAGTACAATAACGACTATTTTCTGATTAGTGAATACAAAGACAAGGCTAAATTCATAAAAGAAGCTGTAGTATGTCTGTTAAGTGGAAAATCGGATGAGGAGTAGGTTAAACAATACCTATAACGAACAGTAAAACAATAATAAATAAACATATCACAAGAAAATGAGCTGTATTTCTGATAAACAAAGAAATAATGCCAATTTCTTAAGGTCTTTTAAACAAAATAAACACATGAAAAAATTTATGATCGCAGCTATCTCTGCTGTACTGTTGACAATTGCATTGCCGTCTAATGCACAAAAGTGTAGGTTTTCTGAAAATAAAACAGATCAAATCACTGGTGAAAAAATAAGAGAAATGCGAGTACAAGTGAATAATAATTTAATTCTTTGGTTTTGCCAAAAGAATTCTGAGTATACATTTATGGCAAATTATGGTTTTGTAGGAAAATCAGAATACATAATACCTAAAGGATCTAAAGGATTTTTTAAATTAGAAAACGGTACTATAATCGAATTAACATCAATCGAAAAGACATCTCCTAGCGCATTTATATACAATGGTCAGGTTATTACTAATTACACAGTAAAGTACGCATTACCAAAAGAGGAACTAGAAAAAATGTCTGAATCCGGCTTTACTTACGTTAAGATTAATACAATAGATAGTAAAAGCAGGGATTATGAAGTTAAAAAAAGGAAAACCAAAAAGCTAAAAAAAGCAGCAATCTGTATGTTAAGCGAATAGCATAATAATTACCCAAAGAGTCATAGTCCATATGGCTCTTTGTTCTTTACATAGTTATAAAGCAGAGGATATGACAAAACAGAGAGAGATAACTCTATCGCCAAATTGGATACGGACATTTCAGAAAATTGGGAATATTTTGTTATCAATAGGTATCGCATTAAATAGCTGGGTAATAATCTTAAAAACAGTTGAGACAGAAATTAACGTAATTGCAGGAGCAATCATTACATTATCTGTACTCATATTTATTGCACGACAGTTTATACATATATCAGTTGCTAAAATTACCGATAACAAAATTGTATTAAAAAGACAATTCAAACCCGTTGAACAACACTCTTTTAATAAGATAAGTGCAATAAACTCTTTTAACATAGGCACTATAAAGTATATAAAATTAGATATTACAGAGAGTAATAAAAAACTGGAATATATCATTATTAGCAGACGTAATATATCTGAATTAGAAGACATTGATGTAGTTCAATTATTAAAGTCTATGCAAGAGTCTGAGATATAACAAAAGCTATTTCCGCTAAACAGCATCTTCAATTATTTTGCTATATTCGCGCAAAATAACAGAACATAATATGGGAACAAAAAAACAGATAATAATATTGGCTATTGCTATATTATCGTTTACTGGTTGTAGTTATAGAGTAGTGCGCAACGGATATGAGAAGAATAAACATGCATACTACAATTGCGATGTACTTATTAAAAAAGGTGTAACCTTTAATCTTAAAGGTGCTCAGAAAGTTGGTGATATAAAACTAGGCGATACCGGATTTACAAATGCATGTAGTGAAAAGAAGGCACAGGAGCTACTTAGAAAAGAGGCTTGTTCAATTGATGCTAACCTAGTTATTATTACAGAAGAGAAACAACCAAGCAGCTTTGGTTCATCATGCTACAGATGTAAAGCAGAACTATACAGAACCGTATATCCTCTTGAATACTACAAAGACAGTACAGAAACTGTAGACTATAAATATATGGAGGTTCATAAGATAAAACAGGCAAAACAATCGAATTATACGGCTGCCATTTTTGGAGCAGTGATTGGAACCGCATTAGGTATTCTATTATTAGCTTTTTAACCCAAGACTAAACCATAATGATTATGAATATGAAAAGATATATTCTCCCAATATTAATAACCATGCTACTTATCACAAGTTGCAGTCACAGGGTTGTTAGAACTGGTTATGGGAATAACAAACAGACTTATTACAATTGCAATGTAACTGTTAAAAAAGCTGATTATCCGGATAATGATAACGCAGTAAAGGTTGGAGAAGTAAAATTAGGTGATACTGGCTTTTCTGTTGTATGCAATGAGAATGATGCAATTGAGTTACTAAGAAAAGAGGCTTGTTCTGTTGGCGCCAATCTGGTTATTATTACAGATGAGAAGAGACCTGACCTTATTAGTTCATGTTACAGATGTAAGGCTGTATTATACAGAACAGAAGATATACAAAACACCGAAACAGATCAGAAATACGAACAGCATGAAGTAGATCAACGAGTAAAGAAAGATAGAAAAAACAATACTATTGTTATTGTTGGTTCAGTAATACTAGGTTTTACGCTCGGTTTCTTTATGTTTAGCATGTAGAGAGTATTGTTCAGGAGTAGCTAAATATAATTTTAAAAGATAGAAATAGAGTAATTCTGCAGCTGAACGTCATTTTTAAAATGTGAAATGCACTCCAGCTGCAGAAACTATATCATTTTATGTTTATAAATGCCCTGTTTCTGTAGAAACTCCACTCTTCTTAAAAGACTAAACCATATGTAACTATTTAAATAACAAATTATTAGTTAAATAATATACAATTACACTATCCTCTTATATCTTTTATATCCTTTTTAATTGTATTAACAATTGAGTCAACCGGATAAATACAGTTTGTATTAACATAAAAATTCAGAAGTTCAGTTTCAATTACAGCATTAACAACCGGAGCATAAAGCAGATTATCATTCCATACAAAACATATCCTCTTATCCAGATTCTCTTCTGTACCAGTATTAAACAACTCACTCCCACGCTTGTCAAGTAATATATCAACACAATTACGTTTACCAGTGTATGAAACACCCTTGATATTGTATATTGTTAGTATTGGTTTAGGATCAATATAGAATGCCTTTGCACTATCATTTGTAATGTATCGTTTAAACCGGGTCTCTGAATCAGATATTTTATACCAACCGGTAATAAGGTAGTTGCCCTTTATATTACCTAAACTATCAAGTTCATTCACTGCTTTAAAAATAGTTCTTGACTCTTTATTAGCTTCTGCCTCATCTGTAATATTGCATCTATTATCTGCTCCAGATACCAATGTTAATATAATACATACCGATACAGCAATAGTAACAGGTATCACTCTATTTACTATATTTATATAAACAACATCATTACTCTTTTTATACCAAATTGCTGATATAACTCCGAAAATCCCAAGAATAACAAATCCGGCAACAAGCATATTAAATATTCCCCAGTTCATTATATAAAACTGTACTCCTGCTAATGCAAAACCAATTGAAAAACCAGCTCCTTTAATAAATCTTATTTTACCAACCGAATCTGATCCGTAACGGTTGTTACTAAATATCGTTTTAAATTCCTTGTTCCTAAACAGTTCATTTGCAGCAAACATATATAGTACTGCCAACAACGATACTGTTACAACTACTATATTTGCCGGAAACTTATCAATAATCTGTTTTAATGCTATTACCAGCAGTGAGGATAATACCAGTATAAGTTCAAGTTTTCTCATATTTTAAAATTATCTATTCTTATTCTGATAATCAAAGAATCTAAGAAAGTGTTCATTACCAACCAAAAAATATACCACATAACCATTCAAACCAACATATGTAAACAGTATTGCAAATGAGAGCAATCCTGAAAAAAGTCCTAAGCCTAAGAATAGACCAATAATAGCTCCAATAACATATAAAAATATAACTATTGATTTAGCCCATTTAAGACCTTTAAATATTGCATAAAATAATCCTCCATGAATAAGTAAACTAACAATAGACTGTGTAACAAACTTCCCCATATCATTATGTATATCAAACATCACAAACTTACAAAGCAGATCAAAAAACAGGACACAAACAAACAGTGCTACAGTAATTTTCCTACCTTTCAAACAGTTTGAATACTCTACTTCTTTATCATATTTCTCCTTTAGAGTCTGGTTTACACTATAGTCAACACATTTTCCTTCATAATCAGGAACACTGTTTGTTAATTTACATATAAGACCTGTCTTCATATCTACTGTTTTATTGTTACAAGTCTTGCACAATTCATTCTTTCCCATAATCTATATTTTATTCATAAATTAATTTTATGTTCACTATCTCTTATAATCAGAGATGTTTAGTTACTTAATTAGTATTGCAAAAGTCATTAACGTCATATTGTGTAATGCATGTAGTAATATAGACCATATAAACCCCTGTTTAAGTCGTATATATCCTAAGAACAGCCCCATTACAATCTGCGGAAACGTAAACAACGGAAATAGCAAAAACAGTGTATCTCCGTTATCGTAATTACTCATATGTATTGCCCCAAAAAGCAGTGCCGATGCATAGAATATATATTTAAAACGCTTACGCCACCAACGGTATATAAGAATATGGATATTCCCTTTACCATATGCCCCGCTTTTCTTAATCAGATATAACAGTATTAGCATTGGGTAGTTTCTTCTGTATCTGAGAAACAGACGAAACATTATCTCCTCAATAAGTGGTGCCAACACAACTGCACTAATAAATATATATAGTATACTCTCCTCTTCTACCATACGTGATACAGCATGATCTCCTTCATCAAAATTAAACAGTTCAAGAATTATACTCAGAAAAGGAGAAAGTGTAAATATTATTACTAATTCAAGTACAAGTAGTATGAATAACCTGATAAACTTATCTGTAATTGTATCTGTGCCTGTACTATATTCAGTAGGGTATCTTAGAAAAAAAATTAAATTCTTAACCTCAGCTATAATTCTGTCCATATAATAAGTATATACTTTTAAGCGGCAAATTTAATAATATCTGCTACAAGCCTGCAACACCATTAGAAATAATACAACATTTACTCATTCTGGAAACAAATTGTGCGCTATCTATCTTCTCCTTTTTAAGATATTTAACCTCTTTATGCAATATATTGTCAGACGCAAATAGCTCTCTTGTATCTTTAACAAACTGTTTTAGTTTTGTTTTTGATTCAGGGCTTAGCCCTATATAGTTATTTGCCTCATGTTTAGAACACGACAATATATTGTAATTTATACTACCTGTAATTGTCTTATCTACCCATGTAAGATGATAACCATAATCAGATATAGATACATTACTACCCTCTTTGGTAAGTTTTAGTTGCACCATTAATCCTCCATCTCTTTTGCGAGTACGTTGGTTAGATACAAAATTCCCTAAAGAGTATGCTATAAATCGTTCTTTGATGGTATCTTTTGCAGGTTGGTATCTAAGGGTCTGAACAACATGTGGATGCGAACCTATTATTATATCAACACCTTTATTAAACAGGTAGTTGGCAATCTTTTTCTGATATTTTCCCGGATGCGATACATACTCATCGCCCCAGTGAAGTGCAACAACTAATTTATCAAGGTTTTTATTTGCACAGCTATCAATATCTCTGAATATAACAGCTGTATCAATTCTGTTTACAATAGCTTTTTTAGGAGCAGACAACCCGTTAATACTAAATGTATAGTTCAACACTCCTACCCTTATACCTCTCTTCTCAAGAATAAGCAGATTATTGGCAACTCTGTCAGCTGAATCAATAAATGATCCGGTACGTAATATTTTAAGCGAATCTAGAACCTTTACTGTTCTTACAACCCCCTTCTCTGCTCTATCGCACGAGTGGTTATTTGCAGTAAGTAGTACATCTATTCCTGCATTTTTACATCCAACAGCCAGTTCGTCCGGCGATGAGAATCTTGGATAACCTGTATATGGTTTACCTGCCAATGTGACCTCAAGGTTTGCTATAGCATAATCTGCATTTGATATTATTGATGATACTCCGGCAAAAACACTGTTGTAATTATAACTGGTAGTTGTTTTATCATAGGCTGATTCTATCTGAGACTGGTGTCCCATAATATCGCCCATAAACAGCAGAGTAATACTGCTACTGTCTGATGCAGCTTGTTGTGCTGATACAATGCCACACACTGCAAACAGCATAAGGGTAAAGATGTTTCTCATTAAAACAGGTTTAGTTCCGGCACAACAGGTCTATAAACAATATATTTACAGACTATTGTAACTCTTTTGCAAATAAATAATAATGCACGAATTTAGAACATATTACTCTAAAATCAAAGAACTATACACTTTGTTAAACCTGTGTATGTAAATAGAAAACAGAAGGTGATGTTGTGGTACATAAAAAAGGAGATTGTCTTACCAAATGTCAGACAATCTCCTCCTAAATATTTTACTCTTTTATCTCTGTTTAATCTATCTTTCCGTTTTGCGATAATAGAATTGCTACTGCACGTGTTTTCTCAAACTGGGAGAATACAAGTAACATTATTACTGTTATAGGCACACTGAGTACCATACCTGTAATACCCCATATTTGTCCCCATAAAGCAAGTGCTATAAGTGTAACAAGCGGACTCAAATTAAGACTCTTACCCATAATACGTGGTTCAAGGAAATTACCAACAAGAACCTGTACACCACCTATGGTTACCAGTACTATAATAAATGGCGTAAATTGCCCGAACTGTATAAGGCTGAATAAGGCCGGAAATGCTGTTGCTATAAGTGATCCAATTGTTGGTATATAGTTAAGCAGGAATATCAGAAACGCCCATACAACGGCAGAATCAACCCCCACAATAAGTAGCACAATATAACTTAATACTCCTGTAACAAGACTAACAATAGTTTTCAATCCCAGATAATTTGTAATAGAACTCTCAATCTTGTTAAGAATACTCTTTACTTTATCATATTTGCCTTTACCATCAAATATTTTATGCAGCTTGGTTTTAAAGCTACCAACCTCTGTAAATATAAATATCAGATATATAATTATCATAAAGGCGTTACTAAGTATACCTGAAAATGCATTGAGTATCTGGTTAAGTATATTTGCAAAATCAAAGTTATCCATCGACGATTTTACAGTATCAACAAGATTAACATTAAACAAGTTACCTATCTTATCAGACAGATGTTGAATATTAGGTTGATAGTTCATGTACGATCCGCTTATCTCTTTAACACCTGACGATAGAATAGTGTATAGTATCTCAAAGCCAAATAGTATTATACAGAGTACCATAATGTTTTTAATCCAACCAGGAATAAAACGTTTTATAACCCCAACTCTGTCAAGCGAAAAACGGATACCTCTCATAAGTATCCAAAGCAGAAATGCCACAATAACAGGCATAAGTATTCCCTTGCCATAAATCAGTATAAGTATTATTGCAGCAGCTGTAATAAAAAAATATGCAGCGTTCTTCATTGTATATATTGTTTATTATTCATTTTCTTGTTTATCTATCGGACTCTTCATAAGCTCTATAAGATCTTTTGCAGTTATCTTAGCACTTACATCTGTACCTTCAAGCAATGAATCTGCCAGATCGCGTTTATCTGTGTGCAGGTTAATTATACGCTCCTCTATTGTACCTTTAGATACAAGGCGATATACAGTAACCGGACGCTCCTGTCCTATGCGGTGTGCACGATCTGATGCCTGATCTTCTATAGCAGGATTCCACCACGGATCCATATGTATTACATAATCGGCAGCAGTGAGATTTAGGCCTACCCCTCCTGCTTTAAGGCTTATAAGAAACAGGTCGCCCTCACCTGCCTGAAAATTGTTTATTCTCTTCTCTCGCTCTTTAAGTGTTGTTTTTCCATCAAGATACTGGTAGTTTATACCCCTCTGTTTAAGCATCTTCTCGATTATATTCAGATGGCTTACAAACTGACTAAATACTAAAGCTTTGTGTTTGTTCTCTATAAGATCTGTAATAATACGCTCAAACTGCTCTAGTTTAGCACTTGGTATATCTGAATCGGGCATTATTAGCTGCGGATTACAACTTGCCATACGCAGTTTTGTAATCTCTGCAAGCACCCTCATATGTTCTGCTCCACTATCAGATTCTCTGTCCAACAAATCAACAGACTCTCTTCTCAGAGTCTCGTAGAATGCCATCTCCTTATCAGACATCTCTACGTTTATTGTGATCTCTGTCTTCTGAGGCAGATCATCAAGCACCATGTTTTTATTACGTCTGAGTATAAACGGATTTATAAGCTTTTTCAGATATAACTGTTTCTGTCTGCGTTCCTCGTCAGAGTCAGCTGCAACAAATCTTTTTGTAAACGATTGCTCACTACCCAATAGTCCGGGATTAATAAAGTTAAACAGGCTCCACAGTTCACCCAAATGATTCTGTATTGGTGTTCCGGTGGTTATCAGTTTAAAATCGGCATTCAGCTGCATAGCAGCTTTAGCTCTCTTTGTCTGTCTGTTTTTTATTGCGTGCGCCTCATCAAGTACAACTGTTGTCCACTTTTTATCAGTAAACACCTCTGTATTACTCTGCATAAATCCGTAACTGATAACAACAATATCAAAGGCTTTTAAATTGTCAAGTTTAGATTTACGTTTACCGCTCTTTAAATCAACAATATTAAGCGATGGTGTAAATCTCACAATCTCTGACCGCCAGTTGGCACAAACAGATGCTGGTGATACAACGAGTGTTGGTCCGTCCTGCGCCTTAGACAGTATCATAGCCAATGCCTGAACCGTTTTACCAAGCCCCATATCATCGGCAAGGCAACATCCCAGTCCCAGAGAATCAAGTTTACTCATCCAGTTGTATCCTTCAACCTGATATGGTCTTAACTCAGCTTGCAGGGTAGATGGTATAACAGGAACCATAGCGTCAATCTGCTCTACACGTTTTATATGATCTTTCCACTCTTTATCTGCGTTAACAGATCCTGCACTATCAGCCAAAGGAGTCAGTAACTCACCAACAGAGTGGTGTACCTTTATCTCATCGTTCTTTATCTCTGCAAAGGCATATAGTTCGTTAATTCGTTTTCTGAACTCGTCTGTAAGAGCAATAAACCTGTCATCTGTTAAAGCCATAAAACGCCCTTTACTCTCTCCTGTCATCTTCAGAAACTTCTGCATACTTATAACCTCATCCTCTGATATCTTAACCTCACCGGACAGATCGAACCAGTTACTAACCTTACTAATGCTAAGGTGTACACTATCTGACGACAATATTTTGGTCAGGTTAAAGCGTTGTCCTTCCGGCCACTCTATATTAATATCAGGTGCCTTCTCTCTTATATCCAACAACATCTGCAAACTGTCCTCAACATCGCTAATAGTTACTGTGTCGGTAGTATATATCATCTCCTGAAATGCAGGTATCAGGGCAATTATCTGGTTTACTCCCTCATTCTCTTTATCAAGATCTCTTACTACCTGAACCTGATTATCGCTGTATCTGGTAATGTACGACCCTTTACCATCACCCGGTGCAAAGTATGATCCTTCGTTAGTGAGAGGACGAACTAACAGCTTAGCTTTTAATCCTTCGCCATACGGTACTATCTGTATAATTATATCAGAATTACCGTCTACTCTCTCTGTATCTTTATGTGTTATTGTGCTGTTTATTTCGGTGTAAGGGTTTACAACATCTATTATATCATGAATAGCCTCTATCTGCGACAGAGGTATCTTTACCGGACTCTTTCTGCCAAGTGCTTTACCAATCATTACCTGATTATAAGTAATCTCTATCCACCTATATCTGGTTATTGATTCTGCAATAATATTGGTACTGCTTGTGAACAGATCAGGTGAGAAGTTTATAATAACAGAGTCGCCCTCTTGTGTTATATCAATCTCCGGTTTGCTCTTAACAAGTTCCAGATTAAGATCACGATTCTTTAGCATATACAGATTCGGATGCCCAACAAGAAAAGGCAAAGCACTGGCAAAATCTATATCTATCATCTCCCCACCATAGTATCCTCCGTATGCCTTAATAGCATTGTCTGCTATACCAATATCCTTATCGGTCATACAGTCAAGTTGCTTTTTCATTATTCTGTTAAGTGAAACCTTCCGTCCTGCTGTCCATCCTTTAGCATTTTTCTTCTGCTCATATGGTAATATTATACCATGAGTGAAATCTACCTCCCAGATTAATCTTGAGGTTATATCTGCACTATTCTTCTTTTTATCTCCTTTAAGCTTAAGATTTTTAATGGCATTAACAACACTCTCCCACTCCTCCTTTGGTTTAACAAGATCTGCCAAAGAACTCTTATAGCTATTCTCAAAAGTATGATTGCTAAAATTAATATCTTTACATATTGTTTTTAGCTCATTAAGCTCCCACTCTGAATAAAAATTAATATTCTCGGCGTTGAATTTCTCTCCTGAGTCAGGAAATATCTTTATGTCTGTCCAAACACTTACCGACTGTGCAAATACAGAAAGATATGGATAGCTATCATTAAACACGGCCTCTTTAATCAATCTCTCTGCATTAAATCTGTCGTTTTGCAGATATTTGTGATATCCATCCAATACAGTATAGAAGCTACCAACAAAGCCGTCGCTGTATTTGATACCTCCTTTAATATATGAACCTACAGTACTATCTGATTTTTTATCATTATCAAGTAACAGTGCAAGACAGTAGAATACACCTAAGAAACCATGTACCACCTTTTTTCTTGAGCCAGCTGCTTTATGATATTGTGGAGCAAACTCACGCGCAAGATTAACAGCCTCAGAAACATCTCCCTCAATAAGATGTTCTACAAATCCTGCCATATCAATATACTTACTTTTTATCTGTTTAAGTTCACTATAATCTAATCCTCCAAACAGAAAAAGAAACCAACAGTCATTAAGCTCTCCATTATATATTTTATTCTGTTCTGTATTATATATATAGTTATATAGTTTGAGCATAACAGGCTTATTTGAGATATAACGATAAAATAACCTTCTGAATATGCCCGGACGATATATTTCTGGTATAAACTCAAACAGATCGGAATCGAAACTATAAGCAAGCATTGGTGTTACAGCTATTACTATTGCTACCTCAAACGGATCATCAATAAAACCAAATCCGGATTCGTATGCTTTTTTACTCTCAAACAGAAGTCTTTTATCTCTCTTTAGCAATGAGTATCGCAAAAGTATCATCTTAATTGTACTATTACTTAAAGCAAAGGATAGTCCTGTATTAAAGTGGTCAATAATAATTGTTGCTAAATTATCACCATAATAACCATTCTCTTCCGCATACTCTATTACTCTTGAGACAATTAAATCGTTACATGTCCAGCTATTATCATATATAAGTAATTCCTTTTTACGTAACCTACCAAAAGCTAAAGATATATCGCTCTTATTCTTATATCTTAATACATTAAAATAATTAATGGTAGATATAAACTCATTCTTTTCAAAACCTTCGCCGGCAAGCGCTGCAAATGCTATTAATTTCCTATCGTTCTCCTTAAGTGATTTAAAACTCTCAAACAGATTAATAAAGTCGTTATTAGTAACAGAATATATGATCATAGAATCTTTCAATTTTGTTCAAAGATAGCCTAATAATATGTTTGTCCTAATCTGAATTTATAAGAAAAAGCATTGTAATTAGTCATTACAGTTCCCAAACAGGTATCTACAATGAATTGCAAGGATATATTACCTCAACAGCCTTTGCCTTAACAAGACAATATACTATCTTGCCTGTAGATATTTCCATATCAGTAATAGCTTTGTCTGTAACCTCTGCAATAAGATTAACACCACAGTCTACTATACAGAAACAGGATTGTCCGGTTTTTATAATTTTAACTACTTTGCCTCTTATCTGGTTCTGAATAGATATATGTTCAACAGAACTTGTGCTTAGGGCAATATCATCGGGTCTTATAGCCAATCTTACAGAATCGCCCCGGTTTAGTCTGTATTTACCTGTATCGCCTATCTTTATCTCAAAACTACTATTCACCTCTGAGCAGAAGCTTAGAATGTCTTTGTTTGACTGTTTATCGCAAAATTTCACATCAATAATATTTATCATTGAAGATGGCTTCATATCACTACTGTTATCAATCAACATTGTTTTAACGTTGCCTGACATACTCACTCTACGCTCTTTTATAAATATAACCTGATCTGTAAGGCGCAGAATATCGCCCATTATATGACTTACAATTACCATTGGTATGTTGTATTGTCGGTTTATATCTAACAGATATGATATTATCTGCCTGCGAATGGTTCTGTCAAGATTTGAGAATGGTTCATCAAGCAATAGTATATCAGGCTCAGACATAAGTGTACGCCCAATAGCAACACGCTGCCTCTCTCCTCCCGACAGATCGCGAGGATACCTGTCTAATAGCTCATGAATACCCAATATCCTGACAATATCAGCAAATAATTCCTGATGGTATGACTTCTTGCATCCATATGTAAGGTTACGCTTTACGGTCATATGCGGAAATAGTCTTCCATCCTGAAACACATAACCTATATTACGCTTTGATGGTTTAATCCAATTACCATTATCGCTACTAAACATACATCTTCCATTAACAGTAATAGTCCCTGTATCTGGTTTTATAAGACCCGATATAATATTCAGCAGTGTTGATTTACCAGCACCGGATGGCCCGTATATACCTGTAATACCATTGTTAAGGCTAACATGATACTTAAATTCCTTACCATCTATTGTATGTTTTATATCAACTGTTGCTACTGCCATCTGTAAACTGTAATATTCAATTAACGCCTTTTATAGTATCTGTTTTTCCTGTTATAATATTCTGATAATGCAATTGCCAGTACCGATATTGTTATAGATACAATTATAAGCCTTAATACACCATCTTCACGCCCGGGTATCTGCATATCATTATATACTCTCAGAGCAATTGTCTCTGTTTTACCATATACATTACCTGCAAATACAATTGTAGCACCAAACTCACCTAAGCAGCGGGCAAATGCTAATACTGTTCCGCTTATTATACCCGGTAGTGCCATTGGCAGAGTTATTCTAAAGAACGTGGCTATCTCTGATACTCCTAATACTCTTGATGCCTGCTCAAACTCCGGGTTAACAAGTTCAAATGCTGTTTTCATTGTACGTATTGATAGCGGTAACGAAACAACTACTGAAGCTATTACAAGTGCAGGAAAATCAAAGGCTATCTTTATACCCAAAGTACTGTTTAACCATCCACCTATAAGGCTATTGCTTCCGAGTAAAAGCAACAACAAGTACCCTGTAACCACAGGTGGAGCAACAAGTGGTATTGTAATAAGTGATTCTATAAATATCTTGGCTTTAAACTTTTTACGTGCAAGAAACCAACTTATAATTACAGACAGAGGCAGAGTTACTGCTGTTGATATCAGTGCAACCTTTAAAGTCAATAGTATAGTTCTTATCTCTTGGTCTGTGAACCACATCTGTATAAATGTTTAGTTACCTTTTGCGCTTATTAAATTATACTCTTTTATCTTGTTTCTGCTTGAATCTGACAATAACAAATTGTATATTCTATTAGTCTCTTGTTTATTATTTAGTTTACATATAATAAACTCTATTTTAGAGTGTTTATCTTCCGGTATTACCTCTAAAACTCTGATATTTTTACTCTGTTTTGCCATAGACAAATAAGCTATTCCATAATCGCACTCTTTAATCTCTACATATTTAAGTACATCCGATACGTTTTTTGCAAACAACACTTTCTCTTTAGTGTTAGTCAAAATATTTGTACTCTTAAGATACTGAAAGGCATATCTCCCAGCAGGAACATACTCAGGGTTTCCTACAACAATATATCCCTCTCTTTTATCATCTGACCAATTGTAAAAATCGTGTATCTTAAAATCGTTATCTGCATGTGTAACTATTGCAAGTTTATCGTTAAATAATACCTCTGTGTTGCTATGTTTAGTGTATCCCGATTTAATAAGATAATCTACCCACTCTCGGTTAGCCGATATGTATATATCAGCTCCGGCTCCGGCAGATATCTGCCTTGCCAGAACACCCGATGATGCTGAATTTACAGATATGTTATCAGAAACAGAAGATGTAAGCTGTTTAACAACTTCATATGCCCCTGAAGCAACAAACAAATTACAGACAGACCTGTTGCTTGTATTACCACATGCACATATAGTTAACATAAAAATGTATATCAGTACTCTCTTCATCTATTCATAAGTGTTAAGAAGCTGTTTTAGAATTTATCCTTCAGTTTTTTTATATGGAAATATGAAGCTTAATTTCCTTAAATTTCATTTAAATGGAACCTCCATTCACATAAAATTTGCCTAATTATGCTTCGTTTCATTCATAAAGAATTCAAAAAACAAATTTAAACAGCTTCTAAGCTAAAGTACATCAAAATAATTGAAATGAGCAATCTCAAATAATCTTATTAACGTATTAACCGAAACTAATGACAAAAGATAACGTATAAAAGATTGTTAAAAAGGTTTGTATCCAACATTTATGACTATGCGCAGGCAATTCGCTTTACTATATATATTTATTCTGTTCACAGGCACAGTTTATTGCCAAATACCCGAGAAGTTTCATTTTCAGCTAATAGCCAGAGATGCAAATGGTAATATTTACTCCGAAAAGAAGATAGAGATAAAGGTAAATATTGTTGAGACAGAACATAACGGATACGCACCATACATTGAGAAGCACATCATTACTACAACCAACACAGGACTTGCAAACATTATTATTGGAGGTGGTATTGTAGAAAAAGGCAGTCTTAAGGATATTGACTGGTTTAATAAAGCCAATTTTGTTGAGATATGGATAAATAATAATTTCACATCATCTGTACAGATGGTAGCTGTTCCGTATGCAATTGCTGTAAAGAAAGCAACCACTGTAGGCTCTGCAAACTATCTTGATATAAAAAACCGACCACGAATACCTACAGATGTAGAGGATTTAACTGATCAGAACAATCTATTATTTGATGGTGATTATCAAAAGCTTACTAATCGTCCATCAACATTTGACGGAGATTATACTAACCTGAGTAACAAACCTCTTATACCTACAGATTTAGGTCACCTTACAGACAATACTTTTCTGTTAGCAAATGTAGATTACACGAAAATAAAAAACCAACCTGCTCTATTTGATGGAAATTACGAGAGCCTTACAAACAAACCTGATATACCAACAGATATAAATCAACTTACTGACATAAACAATAAATTATTCTCTGGCGACTATGATGACCTCATTGATAAACCAAATATAAATCAGGATTTTAATGGCGACTATAACCAGCTAATTGGTACACCTACAATATACACTGATCTCTCTACAATACCAGATGCAAATGAGATATGGAAAAAGATTAATTTCGAAAAAATTCAAAATAAACCAGATCTGTTCGACGGATCTTTTTTGTCATTAACCAATGTTCCTGACAATCTTATTCCAAAAGATATAAGCGATCTGACAGATAATGAGAATAAACTGTTTGACAGAAAATTCAGTAGTCTTACCGCAAATGCTCCAACAGGGCTATTCAGTGGTAAATATGAGGATTTACATAATAAGCCAACTATTAAATCGGACTTTAACCATTTTACTGAGTTAGATGATGGAATAAAAGTTCCGTATACAGACCTTATAAACCTACCATTAATCCCTTCAAAATTAAGTGATCTGGAAAAGGATATCAATTACCTGATAACAGAAGAAGACGAAGACACAAATAACGAGTTACAAAACCTTAGTAGTGTAATGTCTAAAGGTGCATCGGCAGGATATCAGTCAATAACAAACATTGGTAATCCGCTAACCAATGCAGATGCTGCCACAAAGGAGTATGCAGCAACACTGCTGAATGAGATAACACAGATGGAGACCTCGCTTAATGATATAGCACCAAGAACTCCTGTAAATGATATGAAAACAAACGGAGCCACAATACAGGAGATGTTAGACGAAGGGTATACTGTAGAGGAGTTGCTGAATAACAGTATTACTATTACAGAATGTAAGGCAGGAGGTGTTGCTCTTTATGATTTACTTGTGGGAGGAGCAGCTCCTGGTAATCTCTATAATGCAGGCTTTACTGCAACAGATATTATTGCAGAAGGTATTAATCCGGAATTATTAAAGACTGTTGGTGTCTCTATAAATGAACTATTTAATGCAGGAGTAGATGTAAATACTCTCTACAAAATAGGTTTTACATTAGAGCAGATATTATCACTTAACACCTCGCTGAATAATCTTAGTGGTACAGTTAACGACTCAGAAGGTAATAGCTACAGATGGCAGGGTATTGGTAATGATATTTGGTTTATTGACAACTTAAAATCCACAAATTTTAATAATGGAGATAACATAGCCACAACACATGTATACAGTAATAATAGTTATCTGCTTACATACTGCGGAAGAATGTATGTTGGTACCGATATTATATCTGGTAAGAATGTATGTCCTACAGGCTGGAAAGTTCCGTCAAATAACGATTTTATAAAGATGAAGGAGTATCTGAGAACTGAGATGGGTGTTGATGAATCAACAATAGGGCAAGCAATTAAATCAGAAAGCAAATTATGGCTTAACAACAGTGGTACAAATATATCAGGTTTTAACGCCGAGCCGTTTGGTTACTTTAGTAACGACAAATATGTAGAGTTCTCAAAATATGCAGCGTTCTGGACCTCTACCCCATACGATAGTAACAACATTAATATAATGAAACTTTGGTATGCCAGTTTTGCAATACTTTTTGAAAACAGTCCGAAAAGTACTGCTGCATATGTAAGATGCATAAAGGAGCGCTAATAACGAATAACAAAACATGAAGAAAACAACATATATAATAATACTAATATTTATTACACTTAATATTTCGGCGCAGATACCTGCCAAGATAAAATTTCAGGCTATTGCAAGAGATGTTAATGGACAGCCTATGATAAATCAGCAAGTATCACTAAAGATTAAGATAAGAACCGATTACATGGACGGTAGTATTGTATACTCAGAAAGCCATGATATTACATCAAACTTAAGTGGAATAATATACCTGAATATTGGCGAAGGAGTAGGTGTTAGCGGAAATTTAATGACTATTGACTGGATTGGAAGTAATCATTTTATTGAGGTTATTATAAACGGCACCTCAATTGGTATCACTCAAATTATGGCTGTACCATTTGCAATGCATGCTGAATTAGCCGAAGAGGTTGACGATATTGATTATGAAAATGTAACTAACAAACCAGATATTCCTTCTGATATGAGTCAGTTAACCGATTTTACAAACAAAATATTCTCAGGAGACTATACACAATTAAGAAATATTCCAGCATTCTCCGGAAGCTATAATGATCTGTTTAATACACCTGAAATAATAACAAGTTTCAGCAATCTGACAGATGAAACAGGGGTATTGGAAAAGATAGATTTCTACTCATTGAATAACAGGCCAACGTTTCCGTCAAACAGCTATTTAGCACTAATAAACAAACCCGACATTAAGACCAAAATCAGTCAGTTCACAGATGCCGATAATAAAGTATTTAGTGGTAAATATGAAGATTTGATAAATAAACCATATATATTCTCTGGTAAGTACATAGATCTAACAAATAAGCCATTAATCCCAACTCAAATATCAGAATTCACGGATGTAAATGAGAAGCTAAAAAATGTAAAGTTTGCAGACATAAATCCAACAGTAGATATATTTGATGGTAATTTTTACAACCTTACAGATCTGAATTTGCCCGCAGATATTAAAGACTTTACCGATAATAATAATCTGATATTTGATGGTGATTACAACAACCTTATTGAGAAACCATTTATAAGTAAGGACTACACACATCTTACAGGTAAGCCTACTATCCCTTATGACATAAAGGATTTAACTGATAACAGCAATCTTTTAACCAACCTTAAATATGAGAACCTGAACGGTGCTCCCTCAGAATTAACTAAGTTAAGCCAATTAACTGATGATCTTATATTCATTCGTATTGAGGGTGATGGTAGTACAACTAATGAACTCCAAAATATTAAACAGGTACTAAACAAAGGAGCCAGTGCGTCCGGAAATAGAATAGTAAACCTGAATGATCCGTCAAACAATAGCGACATTGCTACAAAACTATATATAGATGCACTAGAAGCCAGATACAATGCACTTAAGAAAAGGGTAGATAATTTTTTTGCTGGTACAGGAGTTGAGGCTATGGTAAATCAGGGTAAAACCATTCAGGAGATAAAAAACATGGGACTTACTATTGATAAAAGTGTAGGGTCATCTAAAAACCAGGAAAACAACAGCTTTGAATGGATAGGAATAGGTGATCAGATATGGACTAAAAAGAACATTGATGTTAAGATATTCAGCGATGACTCTAACACATCTATTCCGAAAGGACCTGACACCCCTCCGGATAACGATCTTTCAGGAGAAACTCCGCAAACCTATTGGTTTGAGTATAATAATGCTAACAACGAAGAGGCATTAGGTCTGCTATATACATGGAATGTAATAACTGACAGTAAAAATGTATGTCCTAAAGGATGGAGAGTACCAACAGAAACCGATTGGAATCAACTTATCGCTTTTATTGAAGGGCAACCTAATGGAAATCCTGCCGGAAAAGCTCTAAAAGCCAACGAAATGTGGATTACAACAAACGGTCTGGATATTGCTCAGCTCAGAGTTATTCCGTCAGGAATAAGAAATGCCAACGGTACCTTTGAAGGAGCTGACGGAAAACAGACAAGAGTATGGTTAAACACAGAAGAGTCTGGTAATGGTAAATATAAGGAGTTCAAACACACCAATGATAATATTGTTAGTGGAACAGCAAACAAAAATGACGCATACTCAGTAAGATGTATAAAAGAGTAAATCTGTATTTATATTAAACGTAATAAATATCTGTATCATGATTAAACAAAGACTACACTAAACTGTTAGGAAAAATAGAAACTTAAAAAATATAATTATGCATAACCTAAAAACTTCATTCTTCGGATTAAAACTTAAGAACCCAATTGTTGCAGGAAGCTCGGGGCTAACCAACAGTATTTCTGACATTCAGGATATTGAAAAAGCAGGAGCTTCAGCTGTTGTACTTAAATCGTTATTTGAGGAGGAGATAAGAGTAGAGACAGAGAAGAATATGAACAAGATGGTTGCTTCAGGATTTGTTTACCCCGAAACAATGAGTTACTTTGAGTACGACGATATGGATGACCCGTTGGGAAACTATCTTCAGTTTATAAGAGATGTAAAGAAATCTGTTAAGATTCCTGTAATTGCAAGTATAAATTGTGTTACAGCAGACCAGTGGACATACTTTGCAAAACAGATTCAGGAGGCTGGTGCCGATGCAATTGAGTTAAACATATTTGCTCTTCCTACAGATATAAATCGTAGTAGTCAGGAGACTGAAGATCTATATTTTAATATTATAGAGGCTGTATTAAAGGAGGTAACTATTCCGGTAAATATTAAAATGGGATACTTCTCAGCCAATCTTGCACAGCTTATAGAGAGAATATCAAAAACAAAGATTGCTGGTATCACACTGTTTAACAGGTTCTATAGTCCGGATATTGATATCGACAAAATGGAGATTACGTCGTCTAATGTTCTTAGTAATCCGGATGAAATTACAATGCCTCTGCGTTGGGTTGGTATAATGAGCGGAAGAGTAAAATGCGAACTGGCTGCATCTACAGGCATACATAATGGAGAAGCTGTTGTTAAACAACTACTGGCAGGAGCCGGAGCAGTACAGGTAGCTTCTACACTATACAGAAATGGAGTATCACACGTAAATAAAATGTTAAAGGATATTACAAACTGGATGGATGATAATGATTATAAATCGATAAACGATTTCAAAGGTAAAATGAGTCAGGACAACAGCTCTAATCCGGCAGCATTTGAAAGAGTTCAGTTTATGAAATATTTCAGAGAATTTTAATTTTGACACGCAAAATTTATTCTTTAAGTGAGGGACATTTTGTCCCTCTTTTTATATATTCACAATCATGAGAGCAGTAATTACATATATAATTCTATTAGCATTTATACAAAACATAGGTGCACAGGATAATAATAACAAATACAACAATGTTGATGAGTATGTAGGCACAATTAAAGTATCAAACAGAACCTCTGTAAAAAATCTTGCAAAGATAATTACCAAAAAATCTGAAGCCGAAGAAGATAAGGTAAGGGCAATATTCTTCTGGATTACTCACAATATCAGATACAATACAAAAATAAGATCGGTTGAAAGAGAATACAATAATAAAAATCAGATTATTACTGAAGTTATGAAAACCAGAGTTGGTGTGTGCCAACACTATGCTGAACTTTTTAATATCCTATGCAAAGAATCAGGTATAAAATCGGTTGTTATTGAAGGTTATACAAAGCAGAATGGCAAAATATCTAAACTCGGACATGCGTGGAATGCCGTTTATATTAATAACAAATGGCTTTGCATAGATGCAACATGGGCAGCTGGGTATTACAGAGGTAATAAGTATTACCAAACATACAGAGAGAAGTATTTTCTTGACAAACCAGATGTATTTATTGATACACACATGCCATTTGATCCAATATGGCAGTTCTCTGAGTCTCCAATAACAGCTAAAACATTTGATAATAATCATAATCAGATTAAACCCAAAACCAAATTCAATTATAAAACTTTAATTGAAGAGTATCTAAGAGGTAGTAATCTGAATAAATTAAAATCGAAATATAAAAGAGTATATGATAATGGTATTACAAATAGCATTATTAAAAGACATATAGAGTACACCGCCTATAACATTGCCACAGAGGAGTATAATATTGCCGTTGGTAATTTTAACAAAGGTGTAAACATTAATAATAGTGTTGTTAAAATACTTAAGTCCAAGAATGGCAGACCAGATAACGAAGATCTGAGACTTATTATAAATAAACTTGAATTAGCAAGAGAGCATTTTATAATTGCATCAGAAAATCTATACGACATATCTGTATATTCGCAAGACATTTACAAAACCAGTAGAAAGATGCAGAGAGAGATTAACAGAATACTCAAAGATACTGACAAACAGATTAAACAATATAAAGACTATTTAAGATAAGACAGGTGAGTAGAATCATAATTGATAAAGCAGTTGAGTTTGTAAAAACTGAACTTAATAATGCAGAATCAGGACACGGATGGTGGCATATAGAGAGGGTATGGAAAAATAGTGTAGAAATTGCTCAGGATACAGAAGCCAACATTTTAATTGTTGAACTTGCCGCTCTGCTACACGATATTGCTGATCACAAAATATTTGGCAATAATACAGAACATAGATTACAAAAAGCAGAACGCTTTCTCTCTGATATTGCTGTAAACAATGATATAATTAGAGATGTAATAAATATAGTTCAGAATATTGGTTTCAGTAATAGCGACAAACATCATATTATAAAATCTATAGAGTTTAATATTGTAAGCGATGCCGATATGTTAGATGCTATTGGGGCAATTGGTATTGCCAGAACATTCAATTATGGAGGATACAAAAACAGAGAGATATATAATCCGGAAATTGAACCGGAATATGGAATGACAAAAGAGCAATATAAGAAACACGAATCGCCTACAATAAACCATTTCTATGAGAAATTACTAAGTCTGAAAGAGCTTATAAAAACAGACAGAGGTAGAATTATGGCCGAAGAACGACACAAATTCATGTTAACATATCTTGAACAGTTTTACAAAGAGTGTCATACAGAAGGTTTTATATACAAAAATGAATAAACTATTAAGTTCCGACAAACAGATGCAAAGCAGAGGTTTTGTAGATAATGGTGAAGAGAAAAAATTCAGCAATCTGAATAGAGTAGCCATTACACAACTGCTATTCAGCAAAATAAGTACAGAAAGAACCACGGCTGCCAGATTAATAAAAAGATATAAGGATATAGAAACAGTCACAACACTCTGTAATGCATTAGAAAAGGAGAAAAAGCTATATACTAAAATTGAGATATGTAACTCTCTTACTCATATTGGTACTATCTCGCTACCTCTGCTCACCAATCTTCTTGGTAAAATTGGTAATAATCAGCATAAAGAGGTAGATAAAAAACCATTCAAAAAGAGTAGTTATCCGTTACCCAGAGATATTGTTGCAAGAACAATTATCAGATTTAATACAGAAGCACTTTATTTTGTAGATAGACACATTACAATATATAATAAAATAGCAACACCTGAGGCAATTGACGTAGTTGGTCATATTTGCTTTTACAACAGCAATAACTACAACTACTCAAAACTTATAGATATTATTGAGAATAACCCGGATAACAATCTTTTAAGATGGAAGGCAATAAGAGCATTGTCGGCCTTTTGTAATAGCCTGAGCTTTCTTGAGGAGCAACTGTTATGCACCAACAGCAAATACATTATTGAGGAGATAAACAGAAGTATAGAACTCATAAAAAAAAGGAGAGCCAGCAATCACTAGCTACTCCCTTCACCCATAACTAAAAGCATCTGTATTAGATATACAACGCCCTTTAAATATCATTAAAATCCAATTACCTCAAGCAGCTCTTTTCTGTCTTTAAGTGCTACCCTTGAAGTACTAACAAAATCCTGCATCCACTCTTTAACACTCTCAAAAGCTTCACTCTTCCTGTCATCAGTTGAAACAACATTCTGTTTAACGGCATTATAAATACTCTTCAACTCCTCTATTTCACTCAATTTCTGTCTTGCTACACTTAAGGTATCATGTGATATGCCACTCCTTATAAAATCACGTAAAACATCACCACTATCAAGAATATTATTATAAAACCTATACATAATATTCATCGACTTTTTATACGATAATGGTATAGGTCCGCTTATACCAAGAATCTCGCAGGTTGCACTCTCCTTACCGTATATCATAACCGCCTTCTTCACATGCGATTTAAATATTGTAAACTGTACATCGTAGGTTGACTTAAACATGCTTTTTGCTCTTTTACACTGATACTCTTCCTTTGCATTAAAAGCATACAAACTTTTGGTCTTAACCAATAAATCAACTCCCTCATCAATCTTCTCCGGGGTATAACCGTAATCAGAGATAATCTGACATATCTCCTTTTGGTTTTTTACACTCTCTAAAGCTTTTCTATAAATCTCTAATTGAACTGACTGGGGCTTATAAAACTTAGGGGTCATAAATAAATTATATACAATTAAGTTAAACATCATAAAAAATTCTGATTCATAAGTTAAGACCATTTTTCAGCAAACTCAATAGGTAATTGACAGTTTTTTTGCAAAAATTGAGCTATATCACCTTTTTTAAATGACAACAACTTTTTACAAAAAAAATGTAGTTTTTATATTGACTCATATATCTACTTTTGCATAACTTAGATAATTAAAAAATAATTTATCGTGGCAAGTTTATGTCTATATTCTATAAGTTATTTTACACATTTAGTTATCTAATAAATAAGAAATAAAAGAAAGATTTATGAACAGACAACTCTACTTTGTAATACTCACAATAGCGCTTTTAATAAGTGCATGTGCAGAGAAGAAGACTGGTACACTCAAAATAAATAACGAGCCAGCATTAAAGTTTCTTGGAGTAATAAATTACCTTAAGAGTAAAGATACTGTTAGTACCATAAAAGACAACGATACAATAAAAATAATCGAAAACAGAAATGATGCAATTCTGAAAGATAAAATAGAAAAATTATTACAACTCCCAGAATACTCAATCTTTGTAGAGTCATCATCTGCATTTAATAATGCAGCAACATTCAAAGGAAAAAATGCATATCGTGAGGCCTTTTATAATCTGCCATACAAAAAGATATCAATGTCTGGTGTACTTACCGATCAGTGGATTGAATACTGGGATAATGGCTACAATATATCTGCAGAACAGATGTTGAATAAGTTAAGCAATAATATAGATAATGTTGAGAGTAATATTATACACACAGTAAATAATGTATTACCCGAAACAACAGATCAGAATCAGAATATTGAGGT
The DNA here is from genome assembly GCA_025210735.1 of Bacteroidales bacterium. Taxonomy (GTDB): domain Bacteria; phylum Bacteroidota; class Bacteroidia; order Bacteroidales; family UBA6680; genus UBA6680. The sequence goes on along the minus strand of JAOARD010000061.1, from coordinate 41,963 downwards.
TGTACTGTGTATTGATGGCAGTAGCTCTGATATTACAAGAGAAAACAAAATATTCATTGACCTGATTGACTATAACAGATTTAATAATTTTGAGAATGTTATCGCCTTTAGAGTTCATCAACACCTATACAACAGATGGTTTAAATTTAACTATGCAGAAGACAATACTATATATAAATGGCAAAAAAAGATTATTGTAAATGGATCTTCGCACCTTATTGATGTTAACACAAAAGACAGATATGTACAAGAGATGTATAACAACAGAGAGCTTCTTAATGAATTATATAATGAGTGGGTTACAAATTACAGAACTTTACTAAGTAGTAATAATCCTGATACCACTTATATAGAGATAAGAGAGAGAACATACACTGATCTGTCATTCAACAGACTAAAACGATATTACAAAGGAGATGTAATTGATGTGGAAGCTATTAGAAACAGACCTGTTGCAGACAACTATCTGGGATATTACATATACAACACTATAAATAATGAGATGGGTGAAACAGGATTAAAAAATGTACTGGAAAACCCGGATGAACTTCTTACAGTGTACAACTCTGTACACAAAGAGAATATGGCTCTGCCTAAAATACCAGACGATATTATTGATGTCTGGAAGATTAACCTACGTAAAACACACTAAATAAAACATATGAGGAGCGATAAAACGCTCCTCATTATCTTTAACTATCTCTCCTTCTTACTCGAAGTGATTTTACGTTCTCTTCTCATCTCAAATATATCTGTACTTATAGATCCGTCTCCAATCAGGTGTTTGCAGAAATAGTCTGCTTTTAACCAGAAAAAGTACTCACGCTGGCTACCAAAACCATGACGTTGACCAGGCATTATAAAAAAGTCGAAACGTTTATTTGCCTTAATAAGAGCATTAGCCATACGTATGGTATTCCCCGGATGAACATTATTATCAATATCTCCGGTTACAAGCAACAGTTTACCTTTTAAATTCTTTGCCAACTGAGAATTCTTCTCTATATCGTAGATAAACTTTGAACTTCCATCATCCATCTTTTTCTCCTTAACACCATGATGTTTCTCACTCCACCATCGGTTATAGATATTATTCTCATGATTACCGGCAGATGATACAGCTACCTTAAAGAAATCAGGATACTGACACAGTGCAGCTGTCGACATAAATCCTCCACCAGAGTGCCCTGTAATACCAACCCTGTCTATATCAATAAAATTGAATCTGTCAGCAAGCTGCTCTGCCACATACTTTTTATCTGCCAAACCATAATCCCTAAGATTACCGTAACCATAGTTGTGGTACCATTTAGATCTTGAAGGATGACCACCACGGTTTCCTAATGTAATAACAACAAAGCCTAACTGAGCTAAACGATCAGTATTATCCATTCTTGCAGAAAAACGTGTATTAACAGCCTCTGTTTGTGGTCCCGGGTAAACATACTCTATAAGAGGATAAGTTTTTGTTGAATCAAAATTAAAAGGCTTATAAATAACACCATAGATATCTGTAATACCATCAGCAGCCTTTGCTTTAAATGGCTCAGGGAATTTATAACCCGCAGCAAACAGATTCGACAAATCTGCTTTCTCTAGCTTTAATACAACATTACCTTTTGTATCTCTGATATCACTTGCTGGTACTGTATTCACTCTTGAATAATTATTTATAAAATAACGCTTAGAGTCACTCATTTCAACTCTGTTATCAAAGTTACCCTTATTTAAAAGCATAAGTCCTGAACCATCCATATTTACACGATACAGATGCTCATAATAAGGGTTTTCATTCTTTTCGCGTCCGTTAGCAGTAAAATATACAACTCTGTTGCGTTCATCTACATCAACAATATTCTGTACATGCCATGCACCTGATGTAAGTTGTCTCTTAATATTACCATTTGTATCATACAGATACAGGTGAGCCCAACCATCACGTTCAGACCAGTGAATAATCTCACGCTCGTTATTTACAAAAAACGGACTTCTTACCTCAACATAAGTATTAAGTCTCTCTTCTATTAAGACCTTAATCTCTCCACTATTCACATCTGCTACACAAAGATCTATCTTATGCAGATCTCTGCTTACTCTTGTAAAATATATCTTATCAGCTGATTTTGACAACCATTTTGATGGTACATAATCCTTTATTGACTCTTTATTAGACACATCTGCTCTGTGAACCCAAACACTCTGATCAGCGAATCTGCTTACATCAATCTTTTTACCCTCTTTCTTATCCATATCAAACACCCACATCTCATACTGAGGTGCCTCTTTCTCACCAGGCATCTGATATCTGTAAGGTTCAAGTACCGGTCTAGGATTCTTAAGTACATCTATAACCCACAACTCTTTAACCTTACGCCTGTCGCTTCTAACCATTGCAAACTTCTTTGAATCAGGCGACCACTGAATCCATGCTCCTCTCCTCTTTTCTGATTCCTCTTTTACCTTCTTCTCGCTATCATTAACCATCTTAGTATAGCCTCCTCCGTAAGAGTAGTGCTGTAAACCATCGGTAGTAAGCTGATGTTCAATAATTGTGGAGTCTTTATCATCCTTTAAAGCCTTCTGATAATTCTCTTTATCCATCCAGTACAGATTATAATCTCTTGCAAAAATTACAGTCTCTCCATCTGGCGAGATATTTGCCCATCTCGGGTCATCCTTCTTCTCTTTCCAGTCAACTACCTCTGAAAGAACACCTGTTCTTAAATTATACTCCAAATGAAAAACCTTCTTTTTTGGTTTTCCGTTACCCTTCTTCTTCTTACCCTTTTTCTTTTTATCCTCTTTCTTCTCCTTTGTATTCTCCTTATCTGACTCATCAACCTTCTCTTCCTCTTTCTTCTTCACCTCATCCTGCGTACTTGTAACGTCAAATTGGAAAGCAGTATCATCTTTTACAAACTTCAGCTTCATCTTTGGTAAATGCTGATAATCATAAGGATCTTTTGTGATCTTTGTTAACATAGCTGCCATCTTGTGGTTGTCAAAAAGTTGTCTTTTACTCTTTGAATTCAGATCAACTATATAATAAAAAGTTCCCTCTGAGGTTTTGTAAGAATACCAGAACTTATCTCCGGTTGAAAGCCAGTTTGGTCTTACCGAAGTAGAGAAAACCATACGCCTGATCTTTGTAGGCGAGAATCGCTCTGCCAATCTGTAGTTGGCAACATTGCTGCTTGATTGTGCATTAAGCAAACTATTTGCAAAAAAACTAACAAGCAGTACAAAAATAATGTAGCTCTTTTTCATTTAAGTTTATTGTTTAATTGATTAGTATAAAATTTATGGTATATAAATTATCTTCTCATTATCAGTAAATTCATCAAAAACACAGGTTCCAAAATCTGAATTACAGCCTTTAGACTTAATAAAAAGCTAAACGTTGCATCCGATACTGAAAATATTAGAAAAATAACTACTTTAATCAGAGCTTTTAAAGAGTAATAATGATTATATTTGCAAAATTTTTATCTCAAAAGAATCAAAGGAGGAAAAACATGGCTCATTATTTCACCGATGTATCTAGGACTTTTAGCGAATACTTATTAGTACCGGGTTTAACAACCAAAAATTGTTTACCACAATCAGTATCTCTCAAAACACCAGTGGTAAAGTTTAAAAAAGGTGACAAACCTGAAATAGAATTAAACATCCCATTTGTTTCGGCAATTATGCAATCTGTTTCTGACGACGGATTAGGTATAGCATTGGCAAGAAATGGTGGACTATCATTTATCTACGGATCTCAATCAATAGAGAATCAGGTTGAGATGGTTAAAAGAGTAAAGAAATTTAAAGCAGGATTTGTTGTCAGTGACGCAAACATTACTCCTGACAGCACGCTTAAAGATGTAATTGAATTAAAAAAGAAGACAGGACACTCTACAATTGCAGTTACACATAATGGTAGCGCAAATGGTAAACTTCTTGGTTTTGTAACAAGCAGAGATTACAGAAAAAACAAAGACTCTATGAACAAGAAAGTAGAGGAGTTTATGACTCCATTCTCAAAACTTGTTCATGGAAAACTTGGTATTACACTCTCTGAAGCAAACGACATTATTTGGGAGAATAAACTGAATACTCTTCCTATTATTGACGAAAATCAGAATCTTTGTTATTTTGTATTCAGAAAAGATTACGAAGATCACAAAGAGAATCCTTACGAATTGCTTGACGAAAACAAGAAACTTATGGTTGGTGCTGGTATAAATACCAGAGATCATGAGGAACGAGTACCTGCGCTTGTTGAAGCTGGTGTAGATGTACTATGTCTTGACTCATCTGACGGATATTCTGAGTGGCAATACGATGCCATAAAATTTATCAAAGACAAATATGGCGATAAGGTTAAGATAGGTGCCGGAAACATTGTTGACAAAGAGGGTTTCCTTTATCTTGCCGAGGCTGGTGCTGACTTTATAAAAGTTGGTATTGGAGGAGGTTCAATCTGCATAACCAGAGAACAGAAAGGAATTGGTAGAGGTCAGGCTTCTTCTGTTATTGAGGTTGCAGAAGCCAGAGATGAGTACTTTGAGAAGACTGGTGTATATATTCCTATTTGTACTGACGGAGGTCTTGTACAGGATTACCATATGGTACTTGCTCTTGCAATGGGTGCTGACTTTATGATGATGGGTAGGTATTTTGCCCGTTTTGACGAAAGCCCAACCAAGAAACTGAAGATGGGTAACAGTTATGTTAAAGAGTATTGGGGCGAAGGTTCAAACCGCGCAAGAAACTGGCAACGCTACGATATGGGAGGAAGCGAGAACCTTAAATTTGAAGAAGGTGTTGACAGCTATGTTCCGTACGCAGGAAAACTTAAAGATAACCTTGACATTACTATAGGTAAGATAAAATCAACCATGTGCAGTTGTGGTGCTATTACAATACCAGAACTAAAAGACAAAGCTAAAATTACACTTGTATCATCAACAAGTATAATAGAAGGTGGAGCACATGATGTTATTCTAAAAGATACAAACGCTTAAAAAGAAATCTTACATAAATATTTTAAAAACGCCTGATAATAGTCAGGCGTTTTTTGTAGAATTTTAATATAAATATCACATCCCTACTTCTATTTTTAAGACTATCCCTAACAACATACAAAAGCACATAAAAACATCAGAAATATGTGTTAGCAAAAGGTTAACAACAAAACCACTAACAAACTGTATGTCAGTCACACAATAGTATACGTAAAATATTAAGATTTACTACCCCAAACAATTGCTATTTATTTTAATATCTGCTTAATACATTTAATAAATAAAAACATTACATTTGTAGTTAAACCTATAACACGCAAACTAGCCATGTTAAGAAAGCTATTCATTGCACTATGTGCGCTGTTTTTTATTAACGCTATATATGCTCAAACAGATAAAGAGTTTTGGTTTGTAGCTCCGGAAGTTTCACAGAATCATGGAGACAGACCTATTTATCTACACCTGACAACTCAGGCAAATGCTGCAACTATTACAGTATCTATGCCTGCTAACCCGTCATTTACAACACAGGTTTACAACCTCGCAGCAAATACAACAAGACGTGTTGATCTTACAGGATGGATTGATCAGATAGAGAACCACTATGTTGAGGATTACGATCTGGCAACACCCGGTAAAAATAACAAGGGTATACACATTACCTCAACAGAAGATATAACTGCGTATTACGAAACAGCAAGAAGTAATAATACCGATCTTTTTGCACTGAAAGGTAAAAATGCATTAGGTTCTGAGTTCTTTGTACCATTTCAGAACAGATACTACAACAGAACAAACGGATGGTACACATTTAATCCTCACTCTTCTGCAAACATTGTTTTCTCAGAAGACGACTCATATATTACACTTGATATTCCTGCCGGAAAAGCTATAAGATATGGTGCAACAAACCTTACCGGAACCGTCCGTCTTGGACCATTTAACAGAGGTGAAACATTCTATGCTGCACCAGCATGGGTAAACAACCATGTAAGACCTTTTCCGGGAGTAACAACAAGTAACTCAAACAAACAATCTGATGATGAGTTCGGTAGATCGAATCGGGATCACCTGTCCGGATTACATATAAGGGCACACGATATATCCGGTACTATTCTTAAGAATATCGCAATCACTCAGAGTGATGACTCTATGCAGTCGTTCTGGGGTGGGTATGATGTTGGTGGTGACCAGATTGTACCTCTGGATATTATTGGTAAGGAGTATATTGCCATTAAAGGTGAACTTGAGAGTAGAAACAGTACTCAACATTTTGACAGTTGGGATGATAATTTTACAAATCAGCGTATATATGCAAGACCATGGACTGTATATTCCTGGGCAACATCATCTTATCTTCCCGAAGGGTGGCATACACTTAACGGAAGCTTTTATATTCAGGCAGGAAACTATAATACAGGAACAATAAATCAGGAGACTGTATTTATACTTGCTACAGAGGATAATACAACAATTCAGGTTGATGGAACAAATGTTGCAACAATTAACAGAGGAGAGACACATGTTCAGGAGTTAGAAAATAACTACACCAGAATTGTTGCAAGTAAAAATGTTTACGTATGGCAGGTTACAGGATTTGGTAACGAGATGGGATCGGCTATTTTACCCGCTATTGATAAATGTACAGGATCAGAAACTGTAAGTTTTACACGTTCAACTAACAACACATTTATTCTGAATATCATGGTACTTGCAGGATCTGAAGGTGATTTCAGACTGAATGGTTCACCACACTGGAAAATACCAGCCAGTGCATTTCAGAATACAGGTTCTACATACTGGAAAGCAGCAAGAATATCATTTACAACTTCACAAATTCCTGTAGGAACAACAACTGTTCTTTCAAATACATCAGGTCTGTTTCACGTTGGTATAATAAATGGTAACTCTTCAGGAGGTACACGTTACGGATACTTCTCAGGATTTGGTGATGTACCTACAATTAATGCTGCACCATCAATATCAGGGTATGCACTATGTGCTGGTGATATGGAACTTTCTGTAATAGGAAACCCATATACTGTTTACCAATGGTACAGAGATAACGTTGCTATTACAGGTGCTACCGGAGATAAATACACTGTTTCACAACCGGGTAGATATAAGGTTACAGCTATTACAACATGTGCAGGACACTCAACAGAGACATTCCCATCAAACCATATTGATGCGGTTCCGTGTATTGAAGTAAAAGATGTAACTGTTACTGAAGGACAGCCTAACGCAGCAGTTGTAGTTGAGATGACACATACTATGGCTGTACCAATATCGTTTGATTATGCAACAACTGATGGTACCGCAATAAACGGAAAAGACTACACTGAGGCACGTGGAAGAGCGACAATACCTCCGGGATCATTAACCACAACAATTATGGTTCCTGTTACCGATGATAATATAAATGAACCAGATGAAACATTTGATATTGATATATCTAATCCTACAATAGCTAATATTAATGACTCTAACGCAACTGTTACAATTAAAGATAATGGCGATGCACAATCAAAGGTATCTATTCTGGCTACAGATAATGTTGCAGAGAATGTTGCGGGTGGAAAGTACAATTTCGAAATATCTCTTGATAAAGAGTCAGGATACGATATTAATGTACAGTATATTATATCTAATGGTACAGCAACAAAACCAGCAGACTATAATGTAACTACAGCTTCAGCAACATTAACTTTTGCTGCCGGAGAAACAACAAAAACAATTGAGCTTGATATTGTAGATGATAATGTTTTTGAGCCTACACCAGCAGGATACGAAACCATTATTACCAAAATACAGAATCAGACTAATGCTACATTAGATAACAGTAATGGGGAGATCAGGATTACCGAAAACGAAACTATACCTGAAATTACAAGTGCAAATCTTATTGGTAACGAAGGTACAAATCTGGACTTTGTGGTTAATCTGTCCGGTACATGTAGCGAAAACGTAACAGTAAACTACGAAACATTAGAGGTTACTGCTACCAGAGGTACTGACTTTACTCATACTGCTGGAGTTAAGACATTAACATTTACTCCGGGTCAGACCTCAAAAACAATCTCTATACCTGCAATAAACGATGGTGCTCCGGAGATACCGGAAACATTTACTTTGCGTTTTAATTCGCCTGTAAATGCTACAATTGCATCTACACCACTAAACTATACCGGTACAATAACAGACAATACCGGTACAGCAATGGTATTTATTACCGATGCAAATGTTACAGAGGGTGGCATATTAACATTCGATGTAAATACAACTGTTATCAATCCAACAAACGATATTACATTTGATTTTAATATAAGCAATATATCAACCAATGCAGCTGATTATACAATGCCTGCTCCGTTGAGTGGAGCAATAACCAGAAATACAACAACTACAACAATATCAGTACAAACAACGCAAGATACAGACGAAGAGGGTGATGAGCAATTACGTGTAACTCTTACAAATCTTATCAATGCAAATTTTGTTGATGACAATGCTGTGGGTACAATTATTGATGATGATGAGACTCCTGTAGCGGTAAATGACAACTATATAGTTAATGAGGACGAAACAACTGCTCTTACTGGAAATGTTCTTGCAAATGATACAGGGCTTGGAGATACACCAATAACTGTTGTTCTGCTTCCCGGCTCATCAATAAACGGAGTATTTACATTTACCGATGGAAACTTCTCATATACACCATCACCTAACTATCATGGAGAGGACACATTCTCATATGAAATAACTGATGCTGATGGTGATAAATCGGTTGGTGTTGTAAAAATTACTGTTACATCAATAAATGATACTCCGGTTGCACATGATGATACATATAATGTATTAGAGAGAACAAACCCTGCATATACTATTCTTACAGGAGATGTAAAAGCCAATGATACCGGATTAGGAGATAATGCAAAAGCAGAGATAGTTGCAAACGGGTCAAAAGGTGTTGTAACAATATTACCTGATAACACTTTCTCCTATGCTCCTACCGGACAAAACTTTGGTGTAGATCAGTTTACATACAGATTAAGGGATGATGATGGTGAGATATCTACTGTAGCTACAGCAATAATAAATATAGCCTATTACAACAACTATAATCCACAGGGAGTAGCTGACAGTTATACAACACCAGAAGCAACGGCAATCAGCTTTAAACTGACCGATAATGATACAGATCAGGATGGTGATGCTACTATTGATGTAGGATCTGTTATTCTTGACCGCGCAATGTCGAAAGGTACTATAACCTATAATACTACTACCGGAGAATTTACATATACTCCGGGTGCGGGAGAAACAGGATTTGAGCGATTCAGATATAAGGTTAAAGACAGAAGTATAGAATCTCAACCAGTAAGAGAGTCTGCCTGGACAGATGTTGAGATAGAGATTCTGAGAAACAAGTTGAATCCTATAGCAAACTGTCGTACTTTTACAGCAAACCTTGATGCTTCAGGAAATGTAACTGTTACACCTGCTAATATAAACAACGGATCATCTGACCCTGATGGAACTATAGCAAGTATGCTTATAGATGGTAAAGCATCTATTGCTTATGACTGTTCTGATATTGGAGATCATGTAGTACAGCTTACTGTAATAGATAATGACGGCCTTCAGGCTCAATGTAATGCAACGGTTACAGTTGCCGATAACATATCGCCTACAGTTGAGACAACCACAACTAATATTATACGTTATTGCAAAGCTACAGAAACAGGTGTTACAGTAACATACGTTGCTCCAACATTCTCTGATAACTGTAGCGGAACAGGATTAAATGGTACTCTTATCGCTGGTAAATCATCAGGATCGTTCTTTAATGTTGGAACAACTACTGTTACCTATCGTTTTGATGATGGTAACGGAACAACTCCGGTTGAGAGCTCATTCACGGTAGAGGTAATTCAGGATAATATTGATCCGGTTATAAACTGTGTTACAAATAAAGTCTTCACTGAGAATCAACCAGCTCATACATATCTGGTTTCTGATAACTCCCTGAATGCAACTGCTACTGATGCTCGTGGTATTAAGAGCCTTACTCACAACTATAATGGTGGAGGAACAACCCTTAACGGACAAGAGTTCCCTATTGGAGTTACTACTGTTATATGGACAGCTGTTGATAATTTTGACAATACAGCTACATGTTCGTTTGATATTACTGTGTTACCAGCTCTTTCTGTAAGTATTGTTTCTGATAAAGCAGGAGACAGAGCTTGTGAACAAGATCCGGTAACATTTACAGCTACTCCGGCAGGAGGAACTGCACCATTTGAATATACTCTGTTAGTTGATGGCGTTGCAGTAGATGGTCCGCAAGTTGGTAATATGTTTGTTGTAACAACATTTGTTTTTGACGATGCTGTTCCGGCAAATAATACAAAACAGGTTGTAATCAGAGTTAAAGACAATAGTGGTTATACAGTAAGCAGTAACACCATTAACTTTACAATTTTAAGAAAACCAAAAACCGGAGAGATGTATAAACTAAAAAATACACTATCGCTTGATTAATTTCACAACACAATATTTTCATAAATGGAGTCTTTTTAAGGCTCCATTTTTTTGTTTAAAAAATCACCGTCAGGCAATATCATCATTCTCTAATTCTCTACAAATGGTTAAGTACATATTCTTATGAGAAAAATTTTCACTTCGCATTACTATTAAAGAAAGCAAGCTAATTAAATTCTCCAGCAATCAATTAATCAGTATAAGATATTACAGCTGTTAAAATAGTATACTCAGAATGACAATCACCATTATCTAACCTCTGTTACACTTTTATAATAAACAGATTACACAAACAACATAATGTACACAAATCATAACAAAATAGATATATCCGATAATAATCAATCTTATTAATAAGGTTTATCAAAAACTATTAGTCAGAAAACATAATAGCAGCTTGAAATATACCATGCCTGATCACAAATGTTATAATAATAACCAAGGTTAAAAGACTGTCACAATTTTAAACATGAATACCTATTAACCTACTCAGCATAACATCATGTGTTGGATATTAATAACCATTGTAAACATCTTAAAAAACACAATCAAAAGTATATAACCTCAACTGATTTATTACTAATAATCAGAATATTATATACAATATGTAGTTATTTTTATAAGGTTCCGATTCATATATCAGAACTAACAACTCACTATACTATAGCCAATTATAATATTTACATCCTTTATTTGTATCAATAATTAAACACATTACATTATGATTAAGACATTAAAACTACTCGTACTAATGGTACTGTTTCCATTTGCAATGAGTGCTCAGCCATTCACAGAGAGTTTCGAGAGCGGAAAGATTCCCTCTACATGGAAAGTTATAAATAACAATAACGACTCCGGTATATGGCAGGTTAGCGGATATGCAAAAAAAGTTGGAAACTACGGTATAAGATTAAAGTGTAAATGGAACGAGACATACGACGATTATATAATCTCTCCGAAGTTTACAGTTTCTGATAACGATATATTGAGCTTCTACGCAAAATCAAGAAGTACAGAAAATCCTGGAGCCTTTAAGGTTCTTGTCTCAAAGAATCAACGAATAATAGATGATCTGATAGTAGAGATAGACGACATAAGTAAAGTTACAGAGTTTCAGGGTTATAAAAAATATGAATATAAACTTATTGATAACCCTCAGATATCAGCAGGCGACGAGATCTGCTTTGCTATATATGTTGATTCAAGAAACAAAGCCTGGTTAGATTTTGATCACTTCTCTGTTGGTGTTCCTGCTACAACACCAGTACCTTCAGTAAGCAATACTGAGTGTATAATGGAAGCACAGATAGGCTTGTCAATGGTATCTGATCAGTTTAGAATTACCAATAAGGGTGTTGGGAGTCTTGTTATAAGCGAGGTTACAGATCTTTCAGGAACAGCATTTTCTACAACACTTACCTCAGCAGCTACAGCTTCACTTAATCTTGGAGAGTATCAATCGTACAATTTTACATTTGGTTTTAACCCTACCGAAGCAAAAACATATACCAAAGATTTTGTTATTGAGACAAATGCAGGAGATATTACAATAAAACTCACAGGAAATGGAATTCCTAAAATAGAGGCTGTTACATCAATTAATGAGGGTTTTGAGGGTGATAATATACCACAAAACTGGACTGTTATAGATGGTAACAACAGCGGTAAAACATGGCAAATAAAATCAGGAGAATCAAACAGCGGCGACAATAGTATAGAGATAAAAAGATCTGAAAGTGGTAAAAACAACGACTGGCTTATAACACCACTTGTAAAGGTAAAGCACGGATCTAAAATGAGTTTCTATGCAAAATCATCGTTCTATACTAACGAAGAGAGCATGGAGGTATTAATCTCAAGAACAGGGCTTAACACTGCTACTGATTTCACAAAAAATGTAATATCTGTAGATAGAGTTCCTGCAAAAAAATATGCAAAGTATGAGTTTATGCTTACTGATATTCCGGGTATTAACTACAATGACGAAGTGTTTATAGCTATAAGATCAGTATCTAACAAAGGTAACTACTCTCTGTTTGTTGATGATTTTACTATAAATCAGCCAGAAGATGTAGCACTAAACAAAAGCGAATGGGCTATTACAACCGAGGTAAACAAGATTATTGAATCGGGAGATATATTTACAATTGGTAATAATACAGATAATACCATTACAATAAACAAAATATCTGATATAACACCATTTACAACAACACTAACTGAAGATATTACACTTGATGCAGGGGAGTTTAAAACATTTGCTGTAACATACAATCCTACAGATGTTAATATTCACAACAGAGAGATGACTATTACCACATCTGCAGGAAGTTCTACACTATATTTAAAAGGTGTTTCAAAAGCGCCTCAGGTTGCTTCTGTAAAAATATCATACGATTTTGAAGATAGTGAACTTCCTGAAAACTGGTTTATTTACAACGAAAACAATGATGAACTTACGTGGAGACAGAAGAAACTTCCTATGGCTCATAGCGGTCAGAATGTTCTTGTAATTCAACAGCACAAAACCAATATCCATAACGATTGGATTGTATTTCCTCTTTTTAAGGTAACCGAAGGGGCACATTTCCGCGCATATGTATCAGGGTTTACAGATAATAGTCAGGTAATTAATATAAAATTATCTAAAACAGGTAATAAGCCAGAAGATTTTACAGTGAATCTTGTTTCTGATTACGTTGTGCAGGAGGGCTGGGCTGAGCTGGATATTGATCTTACAGCAGCATACAAAGGAATAAGCGTAGACGATGAGATATACATTGCTATACAAGCTGTATGTACTCCGCAAACCAGCATTATGCCAACATTCCTTCTGATAGACGATATACTAATAGGAAAACCTGATTTGATGAGTAATGGTAACCTGATAACTAAATTCAATCTTGAGGGTCAGGTTGGTGAATCGGTAATTAATAGTGAGGACAATACGGTAAATGTAATAATGCCATATAGTGCAGATCTAAGCAGAATTACACCGGAAATTGAGATATCTGACTACGCTACAATAACACCTGATCCGATGGTTCCGAGAGATTTTTCAGAGGATGTAGTTTTTACAGTAACTGCTGAGAATGGTACAGAGAGAGTTTGGACAATACATACTGAAAAAGAGAAACCTGAAGGTGATAATAAGATTGTAACATTCTCTATACCAAATCAAATTGGAGAGACAGTAATATCGCACAGTAGTAAAACTGTAAAAATAACAATACCCGAGAGTACAGATTTAACCTCTATAACACCACAAATTGAGGTATCAACAGGTGCTACAGTAAATCCGGGAAGCGGAAAAACAACAGATTTTTCTGTTGGCAACGTACAGTATACTGTTACATCAAGTAGCGGAAAAGAGGCAATATATACAGTTAAACTTACCACTATAAAAGAGGGTGAGAATAAAATGCTTAAGTTCACTATAAACGGACAGATAGATGATACTGAAATATCTCATCAATCTAAAACTGTTACACTTACAGTATCAAAACAGATGGATATATCAAACATAACTCCTCAAATAGAGATATCTGAAAATGCAACAGTATCGCCGGGAATAAATGAAAGCGTAGATTTTTCTAAAGGTTCTGTTAACTACACAGTAACTTCAAATACCGGAAAAAAAGCAGTATATACAGTTACCGTAAACAGACAGAAGGATATGCCATCAGATATTGATGATACACTTAATAACAGCATTACTCTTTACCCAAATCCATGTTCAGATATAGTAAATATAAAAGGCGCAGCCAAATGTTATGTCTCAATATATAGTAACAGTGGTAAATTGGTATACAGATCGTATATAACTGAAGATAACACAAATATCAATTGCAATCAGCTAAACAAAGGCATCTACTTTGTTAAAATAATCAATAGTTACAGTTCCATAACCAAAAAGCTTATTATTAAATAAGTTATCCAAAATTGGTTATAGTCTACCTGCTATGCGTCCGCGTAGCAGGTTTTTTATTAATATAGAAAATATGTTTATCCTTTAACCTTCTTAGAATAATATTTTATAAACCATCCCGGTACAGCACTTCTATCAACAATATCCCATATCTTTTTACCAAACTTATTCAAATTAAAGCTTGCAAACATTGAATGCTTGCCTCCGTTTGTTGAGTTATCAAAGAAATATGCCCTATAACAATACTGAGCAGCGTCATACATTAAGTTCATTGATCTATAGTACCTGTCTTTAATTCTATCTTCCGGAACATCATGTCCATTCTTTCCTAACCTAACAACTTTTACTCTATAAATATTAATTTCAGGATCCTCAGTAGAAACAAAATACAGATACACTCTATATCCCTTATCTTTAGCTTGTTTAATAATATCAATCTTACTACTATGCGAAAAAACTGTCTCAAAAGAGAACTTTGCACCTGCATCAAGTAATTTCTTTCTTAAGTAATCTGCTATTAATTGTGCTATTCTCTCATAAGGGTAATCATCTGTTTTGGAGGCAAAATCAATATTTATAGCTATTTTACCTTTATCAAAGGTAATACACTCTTTTACTCTTTGGAGTTTAAAAGCATCATTCAATAGTCCAGAAGAGTTTGCTACATCAAAAAAATCTGAAAGAGAAAATTTGATATCAAATTTTGAAATATCAAAAAAACATTGTCTTAAGTCAGAAGCTATATCATCTGCATTAATATAGTTTCCAAAATCCAATGTCCTGTCATTTTCAACTTTGGTATCTCTTATACGCTTAATTATAGAGCTTTTTCCAGAACCATTAGGACCCGCAAATACACACAATCTCTTTCTCATACAACTAGTCTAAAATCAGGTCATCCTCTGCATCAGAATCTTCTATTCTACGTATCTTCTCTATAACACCATCAATATACTCCTTCACAATCCAGCCATCTTTTGCTATTACAACATATCCATTATCTATCAGTGCTTTGCTGGCATCTTTTTTAAACACACTTTTTGATGCCTGTGCAACAAGTCTCTTTGTAATATATTTCTTTTTACTTTGTCCCATATTCAAACTAATGCATATATTATTATACATCACAAATTTACAAAAATATTAGATGCAATTTCATAAACACATACAATGATATATATCACCACAATAAATAGCGATAGTATAAATACAACATATAAATCACCCCAAAACCCTCTTAGCCTCTTCTGTTACACGTTTTATAAAATCTGATTTAGATTCAGTATATGCCTCTCTGTCGTTTCTGTATTTTCCGGCAAGTTTAATCTTAATATCCTGATACTCCATCTTGAGTTCATTGTTTAAATTAAGATAATCGCGGAAATAGGTTCTGTCCCAAAGCCAACTCTGATTAAGTGGACTTATATGAATATGGTATGATATATCCTCAATTCCTTCAGGTGTATAACCTTTAACAAACATCAGATGGTTTGTCTGCTCCTTCATATGAATATATCCGTAACTCTCAAATATATCAATTATACCTTTGTCTGATACTCCATCCGGTTTCTCAAGTAGTATATCAATGGTTGGTTTTGCTGATAATCCAACTACAGCAGTACTACCAATATGTTCTACCAAAAGATTATCAGCAAACAGAGATAGCAAAAAGATTTTTTCATCCTCGTAATAGCTCACCCACTCAAGGTTATAGGGTTTTACCACAATAGGATATAACTGTCCCAACTCCTCTTTTGTCATAATCAGTAGGCACCACTCTTAATAAATTGCTTATAATACTCTCCCTTTTTATACTCTCTTGGTAACGACTCTAAACGTTCACCTTTTACATCATTATAATCACTAAATGCTTTATCTGACCTGATATATTGTCCTTTATTCTCAAAATCTATATAAATATATTCAATCGGATCTGGTTCTAAACCGTTCCATATGTACTTATAAAGCATGCCTCCATCAATAGAATAATGTTGATAACATCTAACAACTCCCTCTTTAAACGAAAAGGTCGGATTTATAAATTCATGTTTTTCGGAAAACGTACTACTATCACCAATTTTTAAATACACATTACACATGTCCCTGTCAATACATGTAGAGTATAACCAGTAAATAATAAGATCCTTCTTACCATCTCTATTTACATCCTTTATCTGATAACGGTAATCAAAATAATCCTGATAATATTCAGGTTTATAGCTAATAATACACTCCAGTTTATTACCATCAATCTTAAACAGGTCAGTATGAATATCAGCTCCCTCAAAAGATCTATTTAATAAAAGATACTTACTACCATCATTAAAAATATCACCAGCTAAAAGGTCAATACTAATATATGAACCACTATCCGGAGATATTTCATAACTCTTTCTAAATCGTTTTTTGTGAAGTTTTGGTTTAGCAACTAAATAAGCGTCTCTTAAAGAGTAATCAAACATTATACTATCATAATCATTATCAAACAGAACACTATATGTTCTATTCAATAATGATGTTCTATCAGTATCGTTAATTACAATTTTGTTGCTTACTTTATTTTTATTCTCCTTATTATCATCATAGTTAGTTATTTTGCCAAACACACAACCTAAAAAACTTGTAAGTAAAAAAATCGATAACAGACCTAAAATTCTCATTTATTCTAGTTTTTATAATAAAAAATCAAGCTATTTTAACTAAAAAAGCCTAAAATAAAAACTCCATATGCGATAAAATATTACCCCAAAAATCCGGTTACTCTATCAAACACCATATCAAAAGCTCTTTGTACAGCAACTGTATCACTATTCTTACCAACCGGAAATGGGTTCTCGTGACTATAGCTATAATCAAAATCTAATTCATCAACAGTAATTGCGATATCTCTGTATGCTCCTTTAAGCGTATTCATTATCTCAAACGATGGTATCACTCTGTCCTGTCTCAACGAAATAGCATAGATATCACCTTCATTCTTTCTGAATAACTCCTCTCTGAAATCGCGCATACGATTATAATCCAACATTGAGTGAAACACCTTTCCTTCAACATGATCACCGTCAATATAGTGGTTTAGCAGATCATCACGCTTAAGCATATTACTTAAATGTTCAACAAGGTATGAATATAAAGCAACACTCGCCTCGCTATCAAGTATATATTTAGACACCGGAGACAACCTGTTAAACACTGCCCCTCCACAGAACAGACAGACCTTAGTATTTGTAAAATAACCTTTATAATCAGATAATTTCAGAATCTCAGCAAGCAGTCCGCCAATAGAGTATGCAAATATATTAAATGTAAAATCAGGACTTATATAATCATTTAAACCTTCTTTACAATCCTCTATAAACTGTATAACATCGTAATATGTCTGTAATCCGGACCATATAAAACGCTGAGGCATTGATTGCAAACGCATACTTATTGCAACATTACTCAATGTGCTGTTGACAATATCCTTATACTGTTTTTTACGTTGTTCACTCAACATAAACATACTACGTTTCTCGCTCCATTTCACCGGAGCACGTTGCATATGAAAAGCAATAGGAAACAGTACAACCGCACTACCTGTATCCCTGCATATTCGTTCTGCCCATAACAGATATTTCTCCCAACTCTTCTCATTAAATCCGTGAAACATAAATATAACCTTATTGGCCTTATGTTGATGCGGAGTAATTATATAGTAGCAGAATTCTCTGTTCTCCTCAACAAAAATATCCTTTATCTGTACATCCTTCTCTATTGTTCCAATATCGTTATAAAACGATTCTGACACAGGAAGCTCAGCCTTATGATAGTCGCAATGATACTGTACACCTCCGGGCAATATATGCGATGATGAAGATTTCATAAATCGTTTATGAACTTTAACTCCATTATACTCACCACTATTTTCTACACTATTAAAGAAATCTCTAAAGTCAAAGTATCTGTCTGTAAAACTCATAGAATCTTAGGTTTTGGTATCATTAATAACTAAAAAGAACTGAGGATTTCCCCCTTTAAACAAATATAGCAAACTACCATGTAAAGTTCCACTATAAGTTTAGGTTGTTCAGCAATAAATTTTACAGAGTGTGATAATAAAAAATCAGACTTCTCTAAGCTCACTGATGAATTCATTAAGACAATTGAAGATAAACTAAATAATAGGCCTAGAAAAAGATATAATTTTGAAACGCCTATATTTGTAATGGAAAAATTATTGTTTAATCAGAATGTTGCATTTGTCAGTTGAATTCTGCATCCATTTATTGTTACGATATCAAACATCTATGTGATGAGGAATTAAGTTCATATTCCTATTTAGATGAAGCCAGTCTGAAATATTACAGAGATTTAAAAAATGCATTGGATACTGCTAAAACAGAAGGTATATCTGAAGCAATAGAGAGAGTTGCTATAAATGCCATTAAAATGGGCATGTCTGTACAAAAAATCATTGATTTAACTGGTTTTTCAGAGGATCAGATAAAAAACCTAAGCTCATAAAATTCCATATCTACACTAATTTATTCAATAATCTATAGTAAATCCTTATCTGTATAATCTTACCAGCCTATAGCTCTTTTTTGTGAGTAGTATAAATTTTAGGCACTACAACAACTGTCAGTAAGGTTTTTTAACTATTTTTGTGGATTAAATCAGCAGGCTGAAATACAGCAACTGATACTGAATAAGATATAAATTGTAGAAAAACAGAGACCTATTATGAAGATATCATACAATTGGCTAAAGGATTACATAAAAACTGATCTTTCTGTTAACGAGATGTGTTCTATACTTACAGATACCGGACTAGAAGTAGATGGAGTTGAATCATTTGAGTCAGTAAAAGGCGGACTTGAAGGGCTTGTTATCGGAAAGGTTCTTACCTGCGCAAAACACCCTGATGCAGACAAACTTAGTGTAACAACAGTAGATGTAGGAGGCGAGACAGTTCTTCCTATAGTATGTGGTGCACCAAACGTTGCTGCCGGACAAACTGTAGTTGTTGCTACTGTAGGAACAGTTCTTTATTCGGGCGATGATAAATTCACTATCAAGAAATCTAAGATGCGTGGTGAGCCATCACATGGTATGATCTGTGCAGAGGATGAGATAGGTCTTGGTGCATCTCATGCAGGAATTATGGTTATTGAAGAGGAGGTAGCTCCGGGTACACCTGCAAGAGAGTATTTTGAGATAGAGACAGATTACACTATTGAGATTGGTCTTACTCCAAACAGAGTTGATGCTGCATCGCACATTGGTGTTGCAAGAGATCTTGCTGCATACCTGTCGCAAAAAGAGAATATAAATATTACAAAACCAGATGTAAATGGTTTTGCAACAGATAACGATAACCTTAACATTGAGGTTGAGGTAAAAAACAGTGAAGCTTGCCCAAGATACGCAGGAGTTACAATATCCGGCGTTAAGGTTGAGGAGTCGCCAAAATGGTTACAGACACGACTTAAAGCTATTGGTCTTGCTCCAATTAATAATGTAGTTGATATTACCAACTACGTTCTTCACGAAACTGGTCAACCGCTACACGCTTTTGATTCTGCCCATATTATTGGCAACAAAGTTATTGTTGATACAATGGCAGATAAAACCAAGTTTATAACTCTTGATGAGCAGGAGCGTGAGTTATCAGAAAAAGACCTTATGATATGTAACACAGAGAACGGAATGTGTATAGCAGGAGTTTTTGGTGGTATTAAATCAGGTGTTTCAGAGAGCACTACAGATATATTCCTTGAAAGTGCATACTTTAACCCGGTATGGGTAAGAAAAACAGCAAAACGTCATGGATTAAACACAGATGCATCGTTCCGTTTTGAGCGTGGTGTTGATCCTGAGAACACTGTTTATGCACTAAAACGTGCTGCAATGCTTATTAAAGAGATTGCAGGAGGTACAATATCATCTGAAATAACCGACATCTATCCTACTCCATTTAACTGGTTTAAGGTTGATGTATCATATACAAATATTGAGAGATTAATAGGTAAAGATCTTGGTAAAGACACAATTAAGAGTATTCTTAACGGTCTTGAGATTAATATTGTTGAGGAGAACGACGATACTCTTAAACTTGAGGTTCCTCCGTACAGAGTTGATGTACAAAGAGAGGCTGATGTTATTGAGGAGATTCTTAGAATCTACGGATATAACAATGTTGAGATACCAGAGATGGTACAATCAACACTACAAACATCAGCAAAACCTAATACAGAAGAGATAGTAAACACACTATCAGATTATCTTGCTGCCAATGGTTTTAATGAGATAATGAACAACTCATTAACTAAAAAATCATATTACGAGAACCTTGATTGCTTTAATGCAGACAGAACAGTCTCTATTCTAAATCCGTTAAGTAGTGATCTTAATGGAATGCGTCAATCATTACTTTTTGGTGGTTTAGAGTCGGTTATATATAACATTAACCGCAGAAATGCCGATATAAAGATGTTTGAGATTGGTAAGCACTACTTTGCCGATAACGATAAAGAGGGGCTTGATAAATACTCTGAATTCATGCATCTTTCTATGATTATTACAGGTCAGAAAGAGGAGACAAACTGGATTACACCAGCAGATAAATCTACATTCTTTACTCTTAAGAGTTATACTGATAATGTTGTTGAACGTCTTGGTTTTAACCTGAACAATATTGTTGTTGAGAGTTTCAGTAACGATATATTCAGCGAGGCAATAAGATATACGCTAAACAGCAAGACTATTGCTGAGTTAGGTATTGTAAGCAAAAAAGCCCGTAAGAGGTTTGATATAAAAGCAGATGTATTCTATGCTGACATTCATCTTGAAACAGCAATTAAAGCTGCTAAAAAGAACAAAGTAAGATTTACAGAGATACCTAAGTTCCCTGAAGTTAGAAGAGATCTTGCTCTGTTGCTAAGTAAGAGTGTAAGCTTTAACGATCTTAAGAAGAGTGCATTTAAAACAGAAAAGAAACTACTTAAAAAGGTTAATCTGTTTGATGTTTATATGGGCGATAAGATTGCTGAGGATAAGAAATCATATGCTATTAGCTTCTCGCTTCTTGATGAATCAAAAACACTTACCGACAAACAGATTGATAAGATAATGAACAAGATGATTGCTACATTTAAACGCGATTTTAATGCAGAATTAAGATAGTAGTAGTCCTGATAATATTACAAAGAGCAGTCAAATTGATTGCTCTTTTTTTATATCCTTTTTGATCTCCTTTTTCGCTCTTTTATTACAATAGTACCGGAACCACTGTCATGCATAGCACACCCCCTGAACAGATATATAAATGGCTCAAAAGGAATTAGTCTAATAGCTGAACGAATAAGTATTGTTTTAATACCAGGTCTCTCTCCTGTCTCTAACACAACAATCTTTGATGATGTAATCATCTTACCAACAGTTGCCTGAAGCCAAAATTCCATTGCCGTATAGTATATAAAACAGATTGCAAGAGATAATAAAGTAACCTCTCCACTCATATCATCTGTAAATGAAAAAAGAGTCCAACAAAAACTCGTAAGAGATACTATAACAAATCCATCAATCAGAAAATGAGCAAAACGCATTCCTGAGTCGGCTATATATATTTCAAAATCATCATCATTCTGCTTTGTTTCAGCTACTGTTTGCTGCTCATCCACTTCGTTATACTCTGTTTCTTTTAACTCTCTCTTATTCATTCCTTTGCAATAATAATATTAAACTCAACTCTTCTCTATTAATCTCTTTTTCTCTACAACAATAACTGTTCCGGACAATGTGTCACGTAAAGGATAGGGTATAAACAGGTTTATAATCAGTTCTAGAAGGATAAAGCTGACAATAGTTCTTATAATAATAGCCTTAAGGTCAGGTGCCTTCTCCGTTTGGAGATCAATAATTTTTGACGAGGTAGCAAGCATACCAACTGTTGCTTGCAGGTTATGCTCCATCAAAGAGAAGTACAGAAGATAAATCAGACATACCATCAAAAACATACTCTTCCCACTATCTCCACCAAAGGCATCAATTATACCAGTAAAAATAGCACACAGAACAAAAATGGTTAATGTATCTATAATATATTGTACAAAACGTATACCTGAATCAGACAAACATCTTTTCACCTCAACGGCATATCTATCCTCTGTATTATTTTCACTACTAATATCTCTATTAAGATTCACAGGATCAACTCCACGCCTCTGAATTTCAATATCAGCTGCCTTAATAGCATCAGGTTGATAATCATTTCTGCGTTTTGTTACTATCTCAATCAGTTGCTCATCGGTTTTGTTCTGCATTACCTCTGCAAAGTCATTACTAATCATAGTTGGGGTATTATCTGTTTTATAGCTGCAAATATAACTATTAGAGGTTTTCTTAACCTAACAATCAGCCATTATATAAAGTAAATTTATAGCTATATTTGGTAATAAAACCAATAATTAAACATATGCATAACTATACCAGAGCTATTACAGAACTCTACCATAAACACGCAAATAATACAATAGCTGAACCTATGGCAAAGTATATGAAGAACAACTTCAGCTTTCTTGGTATAAAAACACCGGAACGCAAGGTTCTGAACAGAGAATTTTTTAAACAACATGGTTTACCAGATAACAGCAATTTTAAGACTATAATAGAGGAGTTATGTGCACAACCGGAACGCGAGTTCCACTATCTGGCGCTTGTTATTCTCGAAAAGTTTGTAAAAAAAGCACCAAAAGAGCAGATTGATTTTTATGAACATCTTGCTGTACGCAATTCATGGTGGGATTCAATAGATTACATTGCCCCGCATCATATGGGAATGCATTTTAAAATATATCCTGAACTTATTGAAAATTATGTTATACGTTGGGCTGAATCTGAAAATATATGGCTAAAACGCTGTGCAATACTATTCCAGTTAAAATATAAAGCAGATACTGACTTAAAACTTCTGTACAGAATTATAGATATGACTAAACATACAGGTGAGTTCTTTGTAAATAAAGCTATTGGCTGGATTCTAAGAGAATACTCAAAAACAGATGCGGAAGAGATTATAAGATATGTAGATAAACATCCGGAACTATCGTCTCTTACAAAACGTGAGGCTATGAAGGTGATTGAGAGAAAAAGTAAAGCTAAATAGTTTCTGAAACTCTATCCAAATAAACTATTCATCATTTATTATATCAAAAGAATTGTTCCACAATTTATGACAAAACACTAAACACATTAATTATGAACGAAAAAAAGCGCTACAGAAGAGGTCATTTCACTACAATAGGTATGATATTAGGTATCCTTTCCGGAATTCCGCTAGGCATGTTAATTGGTAAAGCAGGTTTAGGTCCGGCAATTGGTGTAGCAATTGGGCTGGCACTCGGAAGTGCTGTTGAGAAATATAAAAATCCAAACCCTATTGAACCTACAGAAGAGGAGAAAGAGAAACAGAAAAAAATTCTGATTATAGCATTAATATCAGGAGTTGTTCTGTTTGCAGCAGCTGCTATTTTATTCTTTATCCTTTATAAGTAAATCACTTTACAATAAATAGAATCAACGTATTATACAACAGATAAAACTGCTTGTAATTACATTTTTTTTGCAAAATCAAATTACATGTTGCAACATTTATTGTTTACACTTGTTTATGAATAGTACAACATAAACAAAAAATAATATGGATACAAAGAAATTATTTAATGAGCGTAGATCTGTAAACTTCTTTGATAAGGATAAGAAGTTAGACAATGAGTTGATAAAAGAGATTATTGATCTTGCTGTACTAGCACCATCAGCATTTAATTTGCAACCATGGCGTATTATTGTGGTTAAAAGCGACGAGTCAAAACAGAAACTGTTTGAACTGGCAAACAAACAACCAAAGGTTCTTGAGGCATCTGCCAACCTTCTTATAATTGGTAATATGGAAGGATATGACGAAACAAATCCTGTTTGGGATGAGATGCTTACCAGTGTTGGAGGCAACAAAGAGATGGTTGACGGAGCAAAAGGTGCTGCTGCATTCCTTTATGGATCAACAGAGGAGAGGAAAATGAAATTTGCAGAGAGTAACGCAGGGCTTCTTGCAATGTCGGTAATGATAGCAGCAAAAGAGCTTGGAATAGAGAGTCACCCAATGAGTGGCCTGGATTTTGATGGTATACATACAGCTTTTAACCTTAATAAAGGAGAGAGTGTTGTAATGAATATTGCAATTGGATACAAAGATGAATCAAAACAGCTATATCCGAGAAGACCACGAAGGGGGTTTGACGATATTGCAGAAATAATATAATACCTGCTATGAAACGAGCATGAGCAAATGCTTCTCTCAAATTAGGAAATGATTGCAATAGCGAGTTACATATGACCTTTAAAAGACAAATTTAGACAGATGAAACGAAGCATGAGAAAGAATTTTCACACACACGAGAAACGAGCATAAGAAAGACCTTGATAGTATACAAAGACAATCTTAATGCGAGTTCTATCTGGCAATAAAAAATAATTATAACAGATAAATGATTATTATGCCGAGTTCCATCTGACAAATGAAAAACAAATATAAACAGATGAAAATTGAAGAGGAGATAAAAGGCAGATTTAAGGATGAGTTTCACAAGGCACACATCAATATAATTTATACTGCCAAACAGTTAACTTACAATCTGCTACAGATTCTTAAGAAACATGATCTTACAGAACCACAGTATAATGTACTTAGAGTTCTCAGAGGTTATATGTCTGAAGGTCCTGTAAAAATAGCATTCTTAAAAGAGAGAATGTTAGATAAGAGTTCTGACGTAAGTAGAATTGTAGACAAACTGTATAGCAAAGGATATGTTGACAGAACCGAATGTGCATCAGACAGACGTAAAAAGGATATTGTTATAACCAAACGTGGTCTGAAGATTCTGCTGGCACTTGATAGATACAACCTTGAGTCAAACTCCTCTGTACTCAAACTTACCGAAGAAGAGACAGCAGAACTTAACAGGTTACTGGACAAAATCAGAGATTAAGCGGGAGTTATTCCCGCTTAATTATATCTTATCGAACTACCTGTCTCCTCGTCGTTATCAACTATAAGGCATGCACCAATCTCTTGTTGCATCTCCTCTATATGCGATATAACTCCTACTACCCTATTCTCTTTACGTAACGATTTCAAACTCTCAAACACCATTGCAAGCGATTTCTTATCCAACGATCCAAACCCCTCATCAAGGAAGAAGAAGTTATGTCCTGTACCATTGTAACGCTGTATATTATCAGACAGTGCCAGAGCAAGCGACAATGCAGCCTGAAATGTCTGACCTCCAGACAATGTTTTTATATTACGTACATTACCACCATTCATAAAATCACGAACACTAAACTTGTTATCATCAGTAAGTTCAAGCTGAAGTTTCTGGTTTGTTAGTTTAAAGAAACGCTCATTTGCAGCAACACACAACTGCTGCAAATGCACAGACGATACATAGTTTACAAAACCACTACCTTTAAATAGCCCTTTAAGTAGTCTTATATTTTCATGACGTTTTTCAAGTGCCGTAATATCCTTTACAAGCTCTCTGTTTGTCTCAAGATCTTTCTTTAATGATGTAAGCTCTTTAAACAACTCTCCTAACGCACGCTGTTTCTGTTGAGCTATGCTATCACGCTCTTTAAGTTGAGAGGATAACTCCTGATGCTCTTTCTCATTATAGTTGTTATTATCAAGATCTTCGCTAAGAGTTCTCTTCTCTGCATTAAGTGAGAATAGTGTCTTTGTATAACTATCAATCTGTTGTTGTACAGCTTTAACATCTGTATTGCGGTTTAGAACATCTTCAACCTCCTGATTACTGTTATAGTTACTCTCACCAAGTAACTTCTTCAGCTCGGTATCTATCTCATCAAGATTTCTCTTCAGCTTCACAATATTATCATTCAACAGTTGTAACTGCCCCTCGGTTTTTGATATTGATCCTACACATTTATCACGCTCCTTAGTAACACTTTCATACAACTCTCCAATAGCTTTATATCTCTCAGCAAAATTTCTGTTATCAACTTCAATCTGTTGATTATCTATATAGCTATCTGCATCAATCACTTTTATATCCTTAAGCAGAGTGTCTCTCTCTGTAAGTAGTTGTTGTACCTCTCTCTCAATCTTCTCAAGCCCCGATCTGTACTTCTCAAGATTAGCCTCAGCATCTCTATACCTCTTCTCCTCTGTCTCAATAAGTTTATCCAATTGAGTTATCTGCTCCTCTGTACGTTTGCTCTTCTCTATATCCTCTTTTACCTTTACTGCATCATCTCTGTTATAATCTGTCCAGATAAACTTTGCGCTGTGATCAGTTATGGCACTTTTTATCTCATCAATCTGCCTGTTTTTTGCAGATATACCTTTTGTTATCTCTGTTAAACTATACTCTATATTATTTACCTCATTTCTCAGGTTCGATACAAGTTCAATTCTATTTGTTAGCTGATTCTTTTTATCAATCAACTCTTTAAGTGCAATATCAAACCCATCGGCACTCCACTTAACCGGATGATTCTCTGAACCACATAACGGGCAGGCTTTTCCGTCTTCCAGATCATTAGCAAGTACACCAAGTTCCTTCTCAACAAGTTTATGCTCATACTGGTTCTGAATAACCTTCTGATCATCACTCATCTGTTTCTGAGTAACAGTAACATAATCATTAAACTGATTACGCTCCGGCACTACCTCATCAGGAAATACATTACCAAACCTGTCTCTGTACAGCTGCTCTTTACCCTCCTTATCTGCATTAAGATTTTTAAGCTCCTTCTCTACTCCATCCAATTGTTTATTAAACTGAGTATTATCTTTAAACCAGCTATTTATCTCTGATAGTACGGTAATATCCTTTCGTTGTTTTCTGAGTTCGGTCAACTCAGCTCTTTTTATCTCAAGTTGTTTTGATATCTGTAATTTATCAGCCTCCGTTTTTTCAACTATATCTCTTCCTTTCTTAAGTCGCGACTGATTATCATCAACACTTTTCTGTTTTCCTCTTGCCTCAAGTAGTCTGTTTAACTCTCTCTGCTTCTCAGCAAGAGTCTCACGATTATCAAAATCTGCTTTTGCTTTATCGTATTGCAGATTTATACTATTCAGTTTCTCTCTGCTTACAGTAAGCAGTTCAGTAAGCTTTTGTTGTTCTGTAATACTATTTCTGTGCTCAAGCTCTTTACCTTTATAGCGGTTCAGAATCTCTTTAAATATTGTAATACACTGTATATACTCATCAAGACTCTTCTGTTTGCTATCCATTTCATCCTTCTTACTATTAAGTGCAGAGAGTTGCTCAGTAACCGCATTCAGACGCTGACTCTTCTCCTTAAGTTTATCGGCAGCATTACACCTTGTACGCAGAAGTTCAAGTTCCGACATTAATACCTTAAGCTCCTTATCAGCCTCATCGTAACTCTTCTGTAAGTTATCAACCTGCTCTGGCGATATCTCACCAAGTTGTTCAAGTTTACCGCGTAGATTAGTAAGCTTCTCAAATGTCTTTTTCTCTACAGATACTACTTTGTTTGACAGTTCAAACTTATCAAGATTAAACAGCTCTTTCATCATAGCCGTTCGTTCAGAATCTTTTAGTTGCAGAAACTCCTGAAACTTACCCTGCGGAATAATAACTGTTCGCTTAAAGTTATCGTAGTTCAAACCAATAACCTTCTCAAGAGCATTCTCTGCATCAAGCGGACTCCACTCTCCATCACGCTTAATATATGACGATCGATCAAATTTTGGAATGTCCTCAAATCGTTTACTGTTCCTACGGCCTGTAACAACAGCTTTATACTCATTATTCTCACGTCCGTCGCAGAATATAAACTCAATAAACAGTTTACTACTGCGCAGATTCATCATATTATAGGTTCTGTTGTCGCCACTCAGATTCAGTCTGTCTGTTCGTCCGTATATAGAGAATGTAATAGCCTCTAATATTGATGACTTACCAGACCCTACACTACCAAATATTCCAAAAATACGGGCATCGCACAGTTGTGTAAAATCTATTACCTGTCTGCTCTGATATGAATATAGCCCCTCTATTGTAAGTTTTACTGGTATCATTCCTTCTCCTCCTCTGCAGTTATCTCTCTAAAAAGATCAAGTATCTCATCGTTAACATTCTGCCCTTTTCGTGCTTTAAAGAACTCCTTAAACAGCTCCTCTCTACTCTTTTTCAGATCTATATCATTTGTACTGCTACTTATTATATCACGATTCTTAATATCGGGTATAATAGATATAATTCCATTATGTATTGAATTAAGCCTTTTCCTATCAGCTGCTGTAAGATAATCATTAGCCTTAATAGTTAGCTCTATAAGAGCAGATTGATTCTCTGACAACCACTCCGAAGCTTTATCTATATTATCAAATGTTTTACGTATTAATGGTCTTCCGCGGGTAAGTTCACAACGCTCTACATTTGCTTTACCGCCGGCTTTAACATCAACTATATATACATATTTCTGCTGAGAAGCCTCTGAGAAACTATAACTTAACGGACTTCCGCTATAACATATCGGATATCTGTCGTCCTTTATTGTCTGGGGTCTGTGCAGATGTCCAAGAGCAACATATTGCAGATTATCAGGGAAATTATCCGCATAAATTGCCTGCGCTCCACCCACATGTAATATAGGCTTCTCATCATCCGGCTCTTCCTGTGATTCCTCTCCACGTCTTATAACAAACAGATGTGTAGCAAGTATATTCACTCCATTATTGTCGCAATACTTATCTGCTAACTCTTTCCAATATCCCTGAAGTGTATCGCGCAGTTCATTATCATTCTCAGGATCTATATACTGACGCATTCTCACCTCATTGGCATATGGTGTGTGTAATATCCTCAACCTCTCATCACAACCAGGAATACTAATCTCGGCAAATCCACTGTCAGTATTGGTTACTTCAATACCACTGTCAAGTTTTATTTTATCAATAGTTGTATTAGGGTAACCCACCAGAATAATTCCACACTCTTTTGCAAGCGGATCAGGTGCTGCAACTCTATCGGGCGAATCGTGATTACCTGCAATAGCAATAATTGGTCTGGCACCATTGTTTGTCATCCGTTTAAGCGAACGATAAAACAGATTAATTGCATCTACAGGTGGTGTAAATGTGTCAAAAAGATCTCCGGATATAACTATTGCATCAACATTCTCACGGTCTGCAATCTCCTCAATTTCACACAATATATCATTCTGTTCAGGCAATCTTGAGAAGTCATCCAACCTCTTTCCAAGGTGCCAGTCAGATGTATGTAATATCTTCATCTGTTATAATTATTTCTTAGTTGCCAGATGGAACTCGCGTTTACAATAATCTTTGTGTGTAAGAAATGCCTTTGCTCATGCTCGTTTAATCTGGTTTATTTTTTCTGTTCAATGGTTAGTTCCAACGGAATATGAAACAACACTCAATACTGATAATAAACTTATGTGTGAAAAGAACTTTTCAGGCTCATTTCACACATATGCGTTCTTTCACAAGAACTGATATTAAAGATTATTTTCAATCCTGCTTTTCTACTGATGCATCGCTACTGTCTGTAACCAATTCTTCGCTAAAAGAGCTATCTACCCCTGCACTATTATCATCTGCAACAGTATTCTCCGCTAATCCATCATCTTCAGGTGTATCAGTTTCACTCTCTTCTGTTATTTTACCATTACGTTTAGATCTCATTAATCCGTACGCCATAACCACACTAGATACAATTATAACCATTAACAGAACACCTGAGTTAAACTCACTAACCTGAAACGATTCCGGTATTGCAAAGAATAACAAAACTGTAATAAGTCCGCGTGGGGCAATCATAAACATAGGGTTTATATCCTTCTTAAAAAACAGTCTGAAAACGAGGTATCTTACCCCAAAAAGTATTCCCAGAATAATTATACTAACAACAACTACCTGTCCGTTAAATAGTGTTGCAAGCGATATTGTTGTACCAAATATTATAAAGAAGAATGTACGTACCACAAACGAACTCTCAAGCGTAACAAGCCTGAAATCCTTTAATATATTATCAACCGCATCCTCCTTTATATGCCATGCAAGCTTTCCTCTGAAGAATATATGACGATTAGACAACAATAGTCCGAATACCAATATTATAATAAGAGACGACAGGTGTAGTGTTTTTCCTATTGAATATAGTAGCAACAGTACCGCTATAAGCAGAAACAGTTTAACCTCAGTTTTTATATTCTGGAACAGAAACACCAGCCCGTAACTTATTGCCACAGCAAGTGCAACAGTTATTATTATTGTAAATACAACATTAAAACTAACCGAAGCAACTCCCGACGATTCTGCATGTTGAATCAGAAAATAGAAGAACATGATACCAAATATATCTGAGAATGTACTCTCATATATCATAAACTCCTTTTTATACTCTGAAAGATCGTTTACACTAGGTATTACTATAGCACTACTAATTATTGACAAAGGTATGGCATATATCAGCGATGTGTAGTAATCGGCATCTATATACATCTGTATTACATAAGCAATTACAAAAGCATTAACCATTAACGATATAAGTGCAATAGAGAACGATTTAATAATAAGCCCCCGTTTATCCCGTGTAAGCTTAAGATCAAGAGCTGCCTCCAATACAATCATTATAAGTCCGATAATACCCAGAATTTCAAGTACTGAGAAGAAATCTATCTCTTCTGACATACCTGTAGCTTTAATTAAATAACGTATACCAATACCCGTTGTAATAAGCATTAATACACTTGGTACACCCGTTCGTTTTGAAATAATATTAAACAGATACGAAACTATAAGTATAACTGAAACAGCTATAATAAAGCCATAAGATTGAAAAATATTCATCAATAATTATATTTGTTGTTTTGCTAAAGATAAAATAATAATTGCTACTTAATGGTATCTGATAATACAAAAAAATAGCATATCCGTTATAATAATCTGTAACACAATATTAACTAGTCAGATTCCATTTATATACCCTGATAATATATCTTTACTATTCTTGATAACTATAACTCTTTTTTAATAACTTTATCATACAAACAATTGGTTTCAAATTACAACTCTACCGAAATAATTCGGTAATACGAGTTCCATTATAACCTATTAAAGATAAATTAGAATGAATATAATTATTACAGGAGCATCAAGAGGTATAGGTTTAGAGATGGTTAAACTCTTTGCCTCAAATAAGGAGAACAGAGTAGTGGCAGTATCAAGAAACATAAAACCACTTGAGAATATAAGTAAAAGCAACAATGTTTACCCACTGTCGCTTGATCTTAAAACGTTGATTAATGATGAAACTATCCTGTCTGATTTTGTATCTGATATATTCTCAAACACCGATATAATTATTAATAATGCAGGATACTTGAAAGCAGAAAGCTTCACAGATTCAGATATAAACAGCGCTATTGCTATGTTTAATGTTAACTACTTTGGTCTGTCGCAGGTTATAAAAAGCATGTATGAGTCGCTTAAAAAGTCTGAGAATCCGCATATTGTGAATATAAGCAGTATGGGTGGTTTTCAGGGTAGCGCAAAGTTTGCCGGACTATCGCATTACTCAGCATCAAAAGCAGCAGTAGCGTCGCTAACAGAGGTACTTGCTGAGGAGTTTAAAGAGGATAACATTAAGGTTAATGCACTTGCCCTTGGAGCAGTTGAAACCGAGATGCTTAATGAGGCTTTTCCGGGATACAAAGCTCCGGTTTGTGCTAAAGAGATGGCTGAATTTATATGTAACTTTGCGCAAAACACACATAAATACATAAACGGCAAGGTTATTCCGGTATCGTTAAGCACCCCATAGTGAACATAAATTCATCTCTGATTTTGTCAGTTCAGAAACTCATTTAAGCAGTTCAGAAACATTACACTACTCTTTTGCAATATGTTAGCTTTCTTTGTAATAAGACAAGATAACAACAAAAAGTAGTGTGATGTATAATAGAGTATTAGTTGGCGTATTGCTTGCTGCCTCACTTTTGGTGTCTGGCTGCGGTAATAGCAACAAAGAGAGTAAAGAACTTATCAGAAAAGTTAAGGTAGCAAAGGTTACCAGAACATCTCCCGAACTAACAAAAGAGTTTTCAGGTATTATTAAGGAGGCTAAAGAGGTTAATCTGGCATTCAGAGTTGCCGGAAAAATAGAGAAGATTCTTGTAAAAGAGGGCGATTATGTAAGAGAGGGCGATCTTATTGCAATGATTGACCCGCGTGATTATGAGATTCAGGCTGCTGTAGCCAAAGCTCAGTATGAACAGGTAAAGGCTGAAGCATCGCGTGTTAATGAGTTATACAACAGAAAGAGTATTGCCGAAAACGACTATGACAAAGCTGTTGCCGGTGAAAAGATGTTGAGCTCTAAACTTAAACATGCAAACGATCAATTGAACGACACTAAGTTATATGCTCCTTTCTCTGGTTATATTCAGAATATTAATTACGACAATGGCGAGATGATAAATACCGGGTTTACTCTTGCTACAATAATTAATGTAGAGCATTATAGTGTTGAGGTTGATATTCCTGCATCGTTATTTATTCAGAAGGATAAGTTTGTATCATTTGCATGTCAGCAATCTATGATTGACAACAAGGAGTTCCCTCTTAGTATGGTATCATACAATAAAAAGGCAAACAGTAATCAACTGTACCGACTGTATTTCAGACTTGATCCGAGAAAAGACAAAAGACTTGCTCCTGGTATGGATGTAAAGGTTACAATCAATTACCAGAATAAATCAGAGAATGATGTTATTGTTCCTGTAAATGCAATATTCAACAAAGACGGAAAATCGTATGTTTGGATCTACAATAGCGATAGCAAAACAGTGATCTCTAAAGAGGTTAAAATTGATGGCCTTTCAGGTAAAGGATTTGCTACTATAGAGTCGGGACTTAATGGCAACGAGATAATTGTAGTAGCAGGAGTAAATATCCTTAAAGAGAATCAGAGGGTTGATATACTAGATAATGCATCCGATACAAATGTTGGAGGGCTGTTGTAATGCATATCTCAGAACTATCGTTTAAACGAAGAGCTCTGTTTAACTTTCTGCTCTTCTGTATTACTGTTGGTGGTATTCTTGCTTTTAATACAATAAGTAAGTTAGAAGATCCGGAGATAGTAATAATGCAAAGTAAAGTGGTTACCATATTTCCGGGAGCATCGGCACATGAGGTTGAGATGCAGGTAACCGATATCCTTGAGAACGAGATTAGTGCTCTTGCCGATATAAACATTATAAAATCGCAGTCAGCAGCCAATGTATCAATAATTGATGTAGAACTTGAGATGACAGTTCCGCAGGAGGAGATTGAACAACGCTGGGAGTTTCTGCGACGAAAAATAAGCTACGCAATCCCTCAACTACCTGAGGGATGTCAGGAACCATCAGTAATTGACGACTTTGGAGATGTTTATGGTATGTTCTATGCCATGACAGGTGATGGTTTTTCATACAATGAGATGAACGATTATGCCGACTATGTTAAGAGAGAGATGCTTGAGATAGATGGTGTTAGTAAGGTTCAGATATATGGTGAACAATCGCCGACTGTTGATATTACTCTGAGTACCGAGAAGATGTCTGAGATGGGACTGTTCCCAATGCAGGTTATATCTGCAATTCAGGGTCAAAATAAAACAGTATACTCAGGTGCACTGCAAACAGGGGATAACAAAATAAAGGTAAATGTAAGCGACAAACTTACAACCATTGACGATCTCAGAAATCTTATAATACACGGTGCTAATGGCGATCAGTTTCATCTGTCGGATATAGCTACAGTAGAACAATCGTATAAAACGCCTTTAAGAAATACAATGTTCCTTAATAACAAAAAGGCTCTTGGTATATCTATATCAATGGAGTCCGGAGAGAATATTGTTGCATTAGGACGTAAGGTAGAAAAAAAGCTTGAAGAGTTAAAGAGAGATATTCCTATAGGATTAGAATTTGATAAGGTATTCTTTCAACCAGAGAAGGTATCAAAATCAATTAGTGGTTTCATGATTAACCTTATAGCATCGGTTGTTATTGTTGCTCTGGTACTAATGATTACAATGGGTCTGCGCAGCGGACTTATAATTGGTGCAGGACTTGTTCTTACGATACTTGCAACCTTCCCTATCCTTTTATCTACAGGAGGTACCCTTCAGAGAATATCATTAGGAGCATTTATTGTTGCAATGGGTATGCTGGTAGATAACGCAATTGTTGTAATTGATGGTATTATTGTTGACTTGCAGAAAGGCAGACGAACAAAATCAACCTTCACCAGAACAGCTAAGCGAACATCAATGCCTCTGTTAGGTGCTACAATTATTGCGGTTGCTGCTTTTCTTCCTGTATTTCTGTCAAAAGATACTGCCGGAACATACACAAGAGATCTGTTTATTGTATTATGTATATCACTATTGTTAAGCTGGTTACTTGCATTAACTCAGGTTCCTCTGTTTTCTGCCCGTTACCTTAAAAAGAAGAAGAAAAGCGAAGATCCTCATACACGTAAAGAGTATCAGATAATAAAGCGTGTTCTGCACTTCTTTATGCAACACAAAACAGCAACTGTTGCTGTATCTGTTATACTACTTGCTGTATCGGGTTACAGCTTTAAATTTGTGAAACAGACATTCTTTCCTGATTTCGATTACAATCAGGTATATATTGAGTATAAACTTCCTGAAGGCACAAGTCCTGACAGAGTAAACAGCGATCTTAAGAAGATTACAGATCACTTTTTGAGTTACAAAGAGGTAGAGATGGTTGTATCAAGTCAGGGAATGACACCAACACGATACTCGCTTGTAAGAGCCATTGGTGAGATGTCTGACAGTTATGGAGAGCTGATTGTAAACTTTGCCGATTATGAGACAATGATAAAGATGAAGCCTGTTCTGGGTGAGTATCTGCACAATAATTACCCTGATGCATATACACGCATCAGAAAGTATAATCTGTCTATAAAATCGTCGCATACTGTTGAGGTTGAGTTTTCCGGCCCCGATCCTGCTGTTCTCAGAGATTTGAGCAGACAAGCCAGAGAGGTTATGGCTGCTAATCAGTATACCGACAAATACACAATACAGGATAACTGGCAACCAACAGGTAAAGCTCTGTATGCTAAATACGATCAGTCAGCAGCCCGCAGAGTTGGAGCAACACGTTTTGATGTTAGTAACGCAATACTTGCTGCTACAGATGGTCTTCCTATAGGATATCTGCACGAAGGTGAAACAAAATATGCAATAAATCTAAAAACCGTAAACAGCGATGGTTCAAAGATTGAGGATTTGAATGAGATGCCTGTATGGAATATGATACCAAACATATTTGCTGTAGACAGATCTACAATAGAGGGTATTGTGAACGGATCAAAAACAATTGAGGATGCAGCTAAAGAGATTATCAATCCTGTTCCGCTTAGTTCTGTCACAAAAGGTGTTGATATTGAATGGGAAGAGAGTATTGTTCGCCGATCAAACGGAAAAAGAACAATACAGGCTGAGTGTGATCCTATAGACGGATATAGCCCGGCACTTGTACGTGGCTCAATTATGGATGATATAGATAAGATTGAGTTACCAGATGGCTATAGTATGAAGTGGATGGGCGAATATGAGCTTCAGAGTACAGCTCTTTATAACATATTCAGATATCTGCCAATTGCTATAATGTTAATAATTATTACTCTTATACTTCTGTTTAACGACTATAAGAAACCTATTATAATCATACTATGTATTCCTATGGCAATTATTG
The DNA here is from genome assembly GCA_025210735.1 of Bacteroidales bacterium. Lineage (GTDB taxonomy): Bacteria > Bacteroidota > Bacteroidia > Bacteroidales > UBA6680 > UBA6680. Next base: position 5,636 of record JAOARD010000061.1, on the reverse strand, counting down.
GTATTGTACCAGGACTAATTGTAACAGGTATGCCATTTACATTTATTGCAATTATAGGTTCGCTTGGTCTTATGGGAATGCTTATTAAGAACTCAATTGTATTAATTGATGAGATAGGAAAACAGATTAAAGAGGGAGCTAAACGATACGATGCCGTTATTAATGCAACAATATCAAGGGTACGTCCGGTAATTATGGCATCATTCACAACCATATTAGGTATGTTGCCCCTGTTTACCGATCCTATGTATAATAGTATGGCAGTAGCTATAATAAGCGGATTGCTTGTTGGTACACTTATTACACTTGTTTTTGTGCCAATACTTTATGCACTGTTCTTCGGGATATCACAAAACGAATCGGTTGAACATGCAAAGTAATATTTGGTTAAAATGATAAACAACATGAAGAAATTATATATAATATCTGCTCTGCTACTGGTTGTAATTAGTGCCAATGCGCAAGAGATTATCACGCTTAAGCGATGCCGCGAGATGGCAGTTACCACAAGTGAGGATATAAAGATATCAAAGAAACAGATTGATAAAACAGTTGCTGAAAAAGCAGCTATGAAAACAATGTATCTGCCAAAACTTAGTGGTTCGGCAACCGGGATATATGTTAAAGACGATATAAAAACAGAGATGTATCTGCCAACATATGTGGTTGATCCTACAACGGGTAAACTTGTTCCGAATGTAACTATTAATCCGGCAACAGGAAAACCTGTAATTGGCCCGGATGGTAACCCACTGTTCAATATGTATGCAATGCTGCCTCTTGAGGTCAGTCTTAAAGGTGCATATATGGCAGGACTTAAGATTGAGCAGCCAATATTTGCCGGAGGTAAAATTATTGCTGGTAATAAAATGGCATCAATAGGTGTTCAGATGGCTAAATATAACGATGAGCTACAACAGATGAATACTATATACGAAGCTGATAATGCATACTGGCTGTATGTCTCGGTAAACGAAAAGGTAAAACTGGCAAAAAAGGCTTCGATGTTGTTAGATGCTCTGGTAAAAAGAGTTGAGAATAGTTACAATGCCGGCATGGTTAATCGTAACGAGTTGCTTAAGGTAAGAGTAAAATACAACAACTCTCTTCTTGATCTGCAAAAGGCAGAGAGCGGACATGAGTTAACAAGAATGTCGTTATGCAGAGTAACAGGCCTTGACTACAGTACTGATATTGTTGCTACCGACACAATAATTGATACCGATAAAACAATTATTAGTAATACAGGTAATGAGAATATTACAGACCGACCAGAGTACAAAATGTTATCAGGCAATATAGATATAAAGAGACAGAATGTAAATCTTACACGTGGCGACTATCTGCCTACTGCAGGTATTGCGGCATCATACAATCACATTGGTGGTATTAAGGTTAGTGGTAAAGACTACACCTCAAACAATATGAATGTTATGGTTAGTGTAAAGATACCTCTGTTTCATTGGAGAGAGGGTAAACGCAAGATTACATCTGCAAAAATCAGCCACGATATATCTACGTATGAGTTTGAGAAAAATGTAAAACTAATGAAACTTGAGGTTGAACAGGCAAAACTAAACCTTAAAGATTCGTATACACGCATTGAGATTGCTCAGAGTGCACTTAAACAGGCAGAAGAGAACCTGAGAGTAAGTACCGATAATTACGAAACAGGTATGGAGGTAATTACCGATCACCTAATGGCACAAACAGAGTGGCAGAAAGCACACAGCGAGCTTATTGACGCAAAGGTTGATTTCAAACTAAAGGAGTCGGCATATCTTAAAGCAACAGCAAAACTGGCAATAAAATAGACTATAAAGCAGGATAAGATGAACAGTAAAGAGCTTAATAACGCAACAACACTTACGTCGTACAGTTTCAGATCAATTACAATACGAATAATATCTGTTGGTATACTGGGACTTCTTTTCCTGCTATTCTCTTTAAGCTTTGCGCAAGATCCTGAGTTCAATCTTAATAATGTTGAACTAATTGAGTATATACGAATAATTCTGGCATATATTGTATGCTCTGAATGTAATGTTTTATTAGATAATATATCAGAAAAGTACTTTCCTATACCAGTAAAGTTAAAGACCAGAGTAATGGTTCATATTCTGATGAATATCATTCTTATATCAATACTATTTATCTACTTCAGAAATGTATACAGCGGAACTATCGATTTTATAAATAATCCGGTATCTAAACTGATGCTGGCTTTTAGTCTGCTGTTTATTATTATGATAATTGTATTTGGTATCACTATCAGAATAACAAGAAAATGGTTAGACTCTGAGAGAGAGATAAACAGCCTGAAACGGGCAAAGCTTAAGAGCGATTACAACTCTCTTCAGGATCAGTTAAACCCTCACTTTCTGTTCAACAATCTTAGTGTTCTTAAATCTATGATTATGTACAATCAGAAAGCTGCCGAAAACTTTACTCAGAACTTTACAGATGTTTACAGATATGTTCTGCAAAGCAGAGAAAAAACAACGGTACAACTCATTGATGAACTTGAGTTTATTGAATCGTACATTGGGCTACACAAGGAACGTTTAGGCGATAGATTAGATGTAAAAATGAGTATTGAAAATAGTTGTCTGAACAAACAATTACCACCTCTTTCATTACAACTTCTGGTTGAGAACGCAATAAAACACAATATTGCTTCAAAAAGTCTGCCTCTTAAGATAGATATCTACACAAAATCAGATAATATAATTGTAACAAATAACTATAATCCAAAAGAATCTACATACTCTACAGAGAAAGGGTTAAAAAATCTTATGATGCGTTATAAACTTTTAACCCAAAAAGAGGTTATTATTACTCAAAATAGTAACTTTATTGTCGAATTACCACTGCTATGAGAATACTGATTATTGAAGATGAACAGCATAATGTAGTTATGCTTGAGGGTTTGATTAAGTTGTTGAGACCAGAATGGGATATTATTGATGCACTTGATAGTGTTGAGGATAGTGTAACATGGTTTAACTGTAATGAACACCCGGATCTTATCTTTATGGATATACAGCTTATAGATGGCGACTGTTTCTCTATATTTGATCAGGTAAAGATTGAGAGCATGGTTATATTCACCACTGCCTACGATAACTATGCTATAAAGGCTTTTAAGGTAAACAGCATTGACTATTTGCTAAAGCCTATAAAAGATAAAGATCTTGAAGAGGCTATACATAAATTCGAAAGGGTTAACAATGCAATATGCCGAAGCAGGGTAGATTACGACAAGGTTATCGGCATGATTAAATCTGACAACAAACAGTATAAAAACAGATTTATGGTATCAGGTAAAGATTCGTTCTTTAAACTTAATACCACAGACATAGCCATGTTCAACAGTAAAAACAAGATTACTTTTGCTGTTACTTACGACAATAAAGAGCATATTATAGATCATAGTCTCGATAAACTTGAACATGAACTTGATCCTGTAACGTTCTATCGTGCAAACAGACATACAATATTAAATATAGACTCTATTGACAGGTTTGAGAACTACTTTGGTGGTAAACTTATTGTTAAGCTTATTCCACCGTTTGATGATACAATAACTATAAGCAGATTAAAGACAAGTGCCTTTAAAATATGGGTAGGTAAATAGAATAAACTACTACCTCACTCCTGCACCACCTATGCTTTTGCAGATGGTATATAACATATTCACTATCTATCATTTCTAATATCTCTGAAATTAAGAACCTTACCTCAATAGTGGTAACTATTCTATAAATCTCAGTACTTACCTATTTCTGGTTTTATTGCAGAGACTATACAATGTTTAATATATTTGAATACAAACAACGATATAGTTATGCAATACAATTTTGATATACAACCAGACAGAAAAGATACAAACTGTTTTAAACACGATGCCCTTAAAACAGTTTTTAATGCAGGTGATGTTACTCCTCTATGGGTTGCTGATATGGACTTTGAGGCTCCTGATTTCATTAAAAATGCTGTTGCAGAGAGAGCAAAACATCCGGTGTATGGGTACACATTCTTTAGCGATGATTTCTACAAATCGGTTATAGACTGGATGCAGAACAGGCACAACTACTCTATGAAAACATCGTGGCTGAATGTTACACCAGGTGTTGTTACAGGAATATCGGTTGCTATAATGGCTCTTACAAATCCGGACGATCAGATAATTATACAATCGCCGGTCTATTACCCGTTTTATGATCTGGTAAAGGCCAACAACAGAGAGCTTGTTATAAATAACCTTTGTAATAAATCGGGCAACTACAAAATGGATATCAACGATCTGAAATCGAAGATTACTGACAAAACAAAGATGATAATCATCTCTAACCCACATAATCCTGTAGGCAGGGTGTGGACAAAAGATGAACTAAAAGCGCTTGTAGATGCATGCGAAGAGCACAATATTATGATTATTGCCGATGAGATACACTGCGATATTACATATGGCAAAAACAAGTATACACCTATTGCTGAGGTTAGCGATTACGCCAGAGACAACTCTATTACCTTTATTGCACCAAGCAAAACATTTAATATAGCGGGATTATCTACATCAATATGCTCTATTCCTTCAGAGACAATAAGAGAGCAGTTTACAACACTAAAAAACAGGTTACATTTTGATACTGGTAACGTTTTTGGTACAGTGGCGTTTGAAGCTGCCTACAGACACGGTAATGAGTGGTTGAATCAGATTCTGGACTATCTGAATAAAAGTGCTGAGATGGTATCAAATATGTTTGCTGAACATCTGCCAGAGGTAAAGGTATACGATCTTGAAGGTACATATCTGATGTGGTTAGATTTCTCGTCATTAAACATATCTGATGATGATCTGAATAAGTTGATGGTAGAAAAAGCAAAAGTAGGATTAAGTCAAGGTATAAGTTTTGGTGAAAACGGCACCGGATTTATGCGAATGAATATAGGCTCGCCCCGCACTGTAATTGAAGATGCGGTTAACCGAATAATAAAAGCTATTAAAGAGTAAAAAAATATTAAACATATAATTCTGTATCTCAACAGTATAAAATTTGAGCATATAAAAAGACAGAAAAAAGCAGGTGCAATTGTTGTTTATTAAAATAAAAACCCACACATTTGCACTCGCAATTGCGGATGTGGCGTAATTGGTAGCCGCGCTAGACTTAGGATCTAGTGCCGTGAGGCGTGGGGGTTCGAGTCCCTTCATCCGCACAAAAAGCTGTTCAGATTTAATGAGCAGCTTTTTTTGTTTTATCTATTTTTTTACAATTATTAGGTACTGTTCTCAATTCACTCTGATTTATAAAAACACCCGAAATAATGCATACACGATTTTTGAAGCAGAATTCGTTACAAACTTTTTATTACACTTTCACACTGCAAACATCCTAAAACAGAGCAATATCAATAACCGCGGGGCATACAGGATGATTTTTATTTAAAATAAAGCACAAAATTGTTTGGTAAATAAAATAAAAACCTACACATTTGCACACGCAATTGCGGATGTGGCGTAATTGGTAGCCGCGCTAGACTTAGGATCTAGTGCCGTGAGGCGTGGGGGTTCGAGTCCCTTCATCCGCACAAAAAGCTGTTCAGATTTAATGAGCAGCTTTTTTTGTTTT
>JAOARD010000060.1 GCA_025210735.1 Bacteroidales bacterium | reverse complement strand
CATAAGAATACATCATTCCGATGGCGACACAGGTTCTTACAGAATGCAAATGAGATTAAACCAGAGAAGTTATCAGGTATAGTTGAGGTAAATGAACTGATATTTGCATGGTCGGATAAAGGGAGTAAGAAACTAAGGAGAAAACCACGCAAAAGAGGATATAAATTACCAAGACATATTCCATCAAAGAGCAGGGTATTTACACTGTTTTGCAGAGATAGAGGAAAGAACACATTTGATGATATTTTCTACAGATTTAGTGCAGATAATCTTAAACCAGATCTTTCGTCACTTCTTACTAAAGATACACTGTTTTGTAGTCAGAATAAGGCAGTTTATCTGAAGTACACCAAGGAGAATAGTGTCAGACATGGTGTATTGAGTATACCCAAACAGGAATCAGTAAAGAAGGATATTGTGCACATAAAAAATGTGGAAAAATATCAGTTTGACCTACAGGTTTGGATGGTACGCTTCAGAGGAGTGGCAACCAAATATCTGCATAATTACCTGTCGTGGTACCGTGAGATGGATGAATTTGATTTTGAAATCACTCCTGAGACAGTGTTGGTAAGGGCTATGAGACCAGAGAGATACAACACCAACCATTTTCGTTGACAGAACAGGTTAGAAACCTCATTCGAACAGTCATCCAACAGAGGTAATAACTTTTTACCATTTTTAAGCTATAGAATCAATTAGCTTATTGATTCTGGCTGAAAGCTTACCTTGTTTTATATCATCTACAAAACTGTATATTGTTGGATTACCTTTGATATTTATATCATACTCTTTGAGATATAGAAAAAATTGTAGTAACAGATAGTTCTGGTGTTTTGTAGAGTTACTGTTCTTGCGAAGAGAGTTAACAATACACGTTATAATTCTATCTGTTAATGATGGTAGCTTTTTAGCAGTTAACAGAGAGTACTCAATACAGTATCTCCTTGTTGTAATTTTGTTGTGTGATAGTTTGCTGATAAAATTAGTAAATATCGTATCAAACCAGTTTATATCTTTAGAATCTACAGTAAGTGATATAAGGTGCATAGCATAGTTTACATGATATGAGTTTTGATGATTCAGTAATTTGGCAAATAGATGACGATATCCTTTTAATAGTTCCGATTTTGTTTTAGCAACTTCTTTAAGTATACAGTATGAGTGATAATATACATTTATATGAACATTATTACACATTTCATTCACAAGTAAGTTTCTGAAAGAGTCATCTATAATGGCCTGTTCAATATATTTGTTAACAGTGATTTTATTACTAGTCGACTCCTTCAGAAACTGATCATTTATATTCATAAAATACTATTTGTCTGACCAGATTGCAAGTTCGTTGTTTGACGGATCTTTGAAATGGAATCGTCTTCCACCAGGGAATGAGAATATATCTTTATATATGGTTCCTCCACACTCTTCCACCTTTGATTTTATCTGTTCCAGATTTTCATGATAAAGAACAACAAGAGCACCGTTTGTAATTACCTCGTCTGTTCTTTCAAAGCCGCCAAACAGACCACTATTTTCAAACGCAGTGTAGTCAGGACCATAATCTGTAAATTTCCAGCCAAAGGCATCTGTATAAAACTTCTTTACCTTCTCTATAGAGTTTGTTTTGAACTCAACATAACTTATATGGCAATTATTCATGATTTTTATTATTGGTTACAATGTTAAGATACAAAAACAGTTGACGTACAGCAAAAGTATATAGCTATTTTAGGGAATTTGCTATTATCCTTGTTTAAGGAATCCTTATATAACAAATGCAGTAATACTACCAATAGCTATAAATACTACGATAATTGATAATGTTCTAATAATTGAATGTTTACCTATTGCTGTTTTGAGACCTAAATATATACTCATTAATCCCAATGCAGAGTATAATATAAGAGCCCAATCAGGATATATATAAAAAAACAGGATATTTGTATAATGATATAAATATAACAGATTTAGATTGTTCCAAATCCAATAGATACTTAATATCATAATTATGATACCGATAACTACTTGTAAAAGTCTTTGATTAAATATATCTTTTATCATACTCAGGTGATTTATAGTTATTTCTGCAATTGTTAAATTTACAGTTAATGACAAACAGGCATCGAGAGATATTTATTCAATGAACCTTAACGAACACCCTTTTAGCAAAGGTACCTTGGTATTTTATTATAGCTTAAAATCTGAATAGAATAATTGTTTACTTAAGATATTACTCTAATTGATCTGAGTTATGCGCAAGTTTGTAGACAACCTGCACATAACTTAGATGATAAATCATTTATGTTTTAACTGTTGCACTTATTTACTAAACTATATAATCTTTGATATGATTTATTACTTGGGTCAGTATCTAATGCCATATTGATATATTTAAGAGCTTTGTTGTATCTTTTGTCTTTAAAACAACAGTATGCATAAGAGTAATATAAATTACCCTGAAGAGAACTTTCCATTTTGTTATACTCTAATGCTTTTTCAAAGTATTTAATAGCTTTTTTGAACTTACTCTGAGACTGCATAAGATTACCATATATATACCAGATAAATGCTTCCTTGTCATTTATCTTCATAGATTTTTTAACGTAATATTCAGCTTTACTGTAATTGTTATTTGCAACATATGAGGTCACTAAATTTGAATAAAGAATAGCTTTCTGTTCTTTGTCAGGGCAGTAATTTAATCCTCTTTCAAGGTTTTGTATTGCCAGGTCATGGTTTCCTATAGCAGAATAATATGCAGCTAAGATATTATAATGTAGATGATTTGTTTTTTCTAAGTTGGTGGCATATTTTGCATTTTTCACAACACCATTTTCCCATTCAGTCATTGATAAAGACTTATCTCTATAATATGACCATGCTAATTGGTTGTAGGTAATGCCTGAAAACGGGTCAATTTCCAGTATTTTCATTAATGTTTTTCTGGCTTCAGAATAGTTACCATCTGTATGCTTTCTTATGGCGAAATCAAGAAGAGTATCAGTCCAGATTATTTTCCATTTACCATTCTCATTTATAAGAGAGTAATAGAATCTTTTGTATGTAGTATCTTTTTTTAATACAGATATTTCATCAACTCTGAATCGTCTGTAAGTCGGATTATTTATATCAACATCAAATCCAAATATCTCTCTTTTGATTAGTTTTATTGATTTAGTCAGACTATCGTGCACGTTTCGTAGTTTGTAAAATTCATCTTTTGTTACAAACTCTTTTGATTTACTTGATATATATAGATCATATAATATATCGTGTTCGTCCTTATATGTTAAATCTCTGTATTTCTTTATAACTTCTTCAGGACTTGAAAAATCAGTTCTATTACATGAAGATATTATTACAATAATAATACTCATTATAACGTGTATTCTTTTAGTGTTCATTATAATTTATGAATTTAAGTATATTTTTTGGCTAAAATATTACACGATTATACATTCCTATTTGGAGAATGTTACTAATACTGCGTAAAATGGCGAAATAAATAAACTTCCGCTAGAAAAACAATTACCTGAATATTTTTTTCTATTTACCCAATAGAAAGTTGCACAACAATTTGTTAATATCGAATAATAATCTTTTATATATCAGTTATTTAGCTTAATACTAAAAACACTACCTTCTCCCTGAGTACTGTTTACAGTTATACTGGCACCCAACTTATCAATAAACTCCTTTGTCATAATTAATCCTATGCCAGCACTACTTTCACCCTCTGTTCCTTTTTCATGTTCTTTGTTATACTCAAACAATTTGTCAAGAGTCTCTTGTTTTATGCCGGTTCCGTTATCCTCAATTGTTACGGTATACTTACCCTCAGAATCCTTAACACTTAAAGCTATATCGCCATTTCTGTGATTATACTTTATTGCATTAGAGATAATATTGCGGAATATCACTGTTATCATATTCTCATCTGTGTTCACTATAGTTTTCTGCGAACAATAACTCTTTGTTATGTTAATACCCTTCATATTTATAGAGTGCTCAAAATAGAGTAGTAGCTTATCCAGTACGCTAATAATATCAACATTTTTTATTTCGGGTTCTAACTGCAGAATATCATTTTTAGACCAGCGCAACAGACTCTCAAGTGTTTCGTGGGTAGATGATGCGTTCTGACTTAGAGAGCTCAGGATAATCTTTAGTTGATTTTTATCGTAATAGTCCAGATTGTTCGTAATCAGCTTAATAAACTCATTAACAGTACCAATACTTCCTCTTATATCGTGCGATATTAACGACAAAAACTTAGATTTTGTAATATTAGCCTGTTCCAGTTGCCTGTTCTTCTCCTCTAAAGAGTTGTTTAACAGAAGAATCTCAAGATCATTCTCCAGATGCTGCTTTACCTGCTTAAGCAGATCCATATAATCTTTATTATAGTGATTCTCTTTGTTATCAAGAAAACATACCGTACCAAATACCTCACCATCGGGCCAGTTTATAGGAAAACCCAGATATGAGATCATATTTATATCTACATCAGGATTGTTATCACGCCAGACTTCACTCCTTGTAGCATCAGGTACCAAAAGTTTATCCTGATTCCCTATAACAGTCTCGCAATACAGACCGTGAATAAGCTCCTCCTTTTCACCATTTTTATAGGGATTTCCGTTGGTATTACTCTTTAAGAACACCTCTATCGATTCCGTATTTAGTCGCATAATTAATGCTGATGGAACTTGAGCCAGTTTTGCGGCTGTATCAATTAACGATTGCCATTTTTGTAGAATACTACTTTGTATCTCTGGTTTAAGGAGCGAACTTACCTTTACACTTTTTAACTCCTTAGTCTCTCTCACTCTAATTGTTGCAAAATTTTCCATTACAATGTACTTTAAAGTTTTGTAGATTCCCATACAGAGAATCTAACATAATTTGGTTTAAGTGGTGGTGTGTTTGCTCTATCTGTTATAAATACTTAATCTCTTCTGTCTGGTATAAAATTATATACCAGTAGTTAAGGTTCAGTTATAAATAGTTATTGTTCTGAATCATATTCATGAGGTTTTAGTTTGTGGTTACCAAATATAGAGAAATTTGCTCTATATCCATAATTGAGCTGTCTACATATAATTCTTATTTTGTGTATATTGTTATGTAACATACCAATGACTCTGATTATTATTATTGTATGAATTATTAATAGTCAGTAGATGTTAACACTGAATCATAAATATATCTATGGAAATGGCATAAAATCGCAGATATTTGAGAAAATGGGCATTCTTGTTCGTAGTTAAGGTACTCTGATTATATAGAATATAAAAAACAGAGATCTGAATATATATCGGATCTCTGTTTTTTTATGTGGTAAAATAGTTTAAATCAGGATTGATACAATTATTTGTTATTAAAGAATTGTTCAAGGGCATGCATATAGTTATTCATAAGATATATTATCATGTTAGATTCATCTGAAATATTGTAGTGCCAATTAAGCTCTTTAGGAGCATTTGATTTCAGATTGTTTAAAAAAGAGCTGTTATTTGTGTTGTTTGCTTTGTTTCTAAATAGGAAATAACTGACTTTGTTATTGCTAAAATTCTTAAATGCGTTTTCTGAATTAACCTTGTCTGATATAAGAGTCAGATCTGGTGAGTCTGCTATATAACCATCAAACAGGTTTGGTTTATCTAACATAAGGTATGTTGTTATCTCAGATCCTTGTCCCCATATTAATGTTTTAGATATACTGTATTTAGAATTTAGATGCGGAAACAGTTCCTGTTCAATGAATTTGCCAATACTCTTCATCTTATTATTTATATTGCTAACGTTAAAGTTAGCATATTTATACTGCGGAAAACCAACAACAATACAGGTTGGTATACTTCTGCTATATGCCATTAACTCTGTGCACGAAGAGAATGCTTTGAATGTTGTATGTGCATCAAGTAGTATAATTACCGGAAACTCTTTGCCATCTCTGTAGTTAAAAGGCAGATGTGTAAAAATGTTTATGCTGTCGTTAAATACCTGCGAATGTATGGTAGTAGTAAAACCAAGTTTTGTTTGCGGAGAATCTCCGGTATTCTGAGCAAATGCATTTGTTGTAACGATAAGTAGAAGTATACTTATCAGGATAAAGTTTTTCATAATTTTGGTTCTAATCAGGTTATATTTTTTAGTGCAAAATACCATATACACTTAATGTAATAATCTGCTTTTGTTGTATTAAACAGACAATACTGTATAGATATTTTAGTATATTACTTAAAACTGACATCTGTTAGCTGTACAGATTGTGTAATTTGAATTCAATAAATATACTATTATACTTTCTGAATCTAACAGTTATTATATATTATTTTAGGTTTTATATACCGAACCTTAGAAATTAACCAAAACTTTACGATATTGATTACAACAATTTTACATTTTTTTTGATGCTGCTTTGCGGTTTATATGGTTTAACAGATAAAGGCTTATTACAATAACCCCCATGCCAATAATAGATACTGTATCAGGCGATTCGTTTGGTAGTAATAACCAACTGAACACTGCACCAAATATAGGTATTATGAATTTCCAGACATTAAGATTTGAAACCTTAACACCTTTTCGACCTAACAGACCAAACCATATTGTTATTGATGTTGCCGATACTACCGATAGCCATGCAAGTGATACGTAATACTCTGTTGGTTTTGCTACCCATGTTGGCGACTCAATTGGTATTGATACCAGCATAAGTGCAGCACCACCTATAAGCATAGAGAGTGACGATAATACACGTGGAGGTATATCTTTACCATCTCTGGCAACAATAACATTTCCGGTACTTCCTACAATATTGTTCAGTACCAGTATAGCCACACCTATTGGAATTGTTGATGTTAAAATAAAATCGGATCTGCCAAGGCTAATAATGCATACCCCAATAAAACCAAGAACCACAACGCCAACCTTATTCCACGTCATCTTATCGTTTTTCATAAGAATGTGTGCCATAACCGATGCAAACAGCGGCTGTGCACCAATAAGCATTGCGCCAAGAGCTCCCGGAAGATAGTCTACACCGGTATAGAATAGTCCGTATAGAAGAGTTGTTTGCAGTATTGCTATCTTCATAATAATAACAATATGCTCTCTCTTAAGGTTTTTAATCTTTGTTCTGAACTGCGGAATGAATGGCATTATTAACAGTCCGGATATAAAAAAACGAACCCCTGCAAAGTTCAGGGGAGTAGTATATTGCAGACCAATTTTTATAGCAGCAAACGGAGTAGCCCAAAGTAGGCATGCTACAATAGCTAAAAAATTGGTAGAGTTTAAAAATTTATGCACGTTGTTTAATCTTGATTTTGTATAGAGAACAAATGTAATTGATATATCATTACAAAGCAGATTTTCTATCAACTAATAGTTTATGTATATCACTTTACATAACATGCAGCGAAGTCATCTCGACTTATTTTTGTTAAACTTTTTTAAAGCTATTACAATAAACGAAATAAAATTCCATCCCTTCCAACTTGATACTTTTGTATCGAAACGATTAAGAAGAGTTCTATAACTATCCATCCATGCATTCGTTCTCTCAATAGAATATCTTAATTTATACAGTTCATCATCAAGGAATTCCTCTTCGTCAACATTTCCCTTTCTCTTATTCTTATCAACATTGGGGATAACTGACTTTTTTACACATGTTCTTCTAAATATCTCTGAGTCAAATCCTCCGTCTGCATTTAAAAACAGTCCATCTAAACTTATATCTGCTTCTTCCAATATTCCAAATATTTCACCTAAAGATTCCTCAATATTGTATAAATCATGATGATTACCTCCTACTGGATTTGACATTGCTAATGGTAGCCCTTGTCTGTCTGTTAGAAATATAGAATTAGTTGTCTTCTTCTTTTTTCGTCCCTGATAACTTACCTCTTCTCCTCCTTTTAGTGCCGGTGAGTGACTACCATCAACATCTCCGCTAGAAATATCAAGCTTATCTTTATTACGACTCAATAGTTTTATCCAACAAGATCTCCATTCATCATTCTTACACCATTTTCGATAATTCTTATGAACTGATTTATAGCTTAGAACAACATCGCTAAACAACGATTCTACTGGTAAATATTCCCATTGAATTCCTGTCTTAAATTTATATAGTATACTGTTTACTATTTCTGACATTGAACTTTTTGTTGCAAAGCCTCGTTTTGCTGTTGATAAAAATGGTAATATTTCATTCTCTATTGTATCTTTGTCAAGTATATTATACATATGGTTGTCGATTTATTATGTTTTTTTGCGATTACAAATATCGACAACCTTTCTTTTTATCCAAATAGTCGAGATGACTTCAGCATTTATATTTTCTGTAACATAACAATAAGCTGAACAATTAATATATATTTGCGCAACAAAATACCATGCAATGAGATCCAGAATTAATACATCAACAGCATTGTTGTCTGTTGTAATGTTTATGTTATTTGTTAACAGTAGTATTGCTTTAACAACCAACAATTATAATGTAGCAAACAGTATAGATTCGTTACTGAAATCAGCTGTTAAGATATCTGCAACAGACAGAGATAAGGCTTATGAGCTAAACAGTAGTGCAATGAAACTTGCTGTAGAGTCAGATAATGAGTTAATGATTGCCGATACTGAGATGAATTATGCCCTGTTAAATCTGTACGATGCCGATTATTATGATGCCTATAGTGCATTGAACAGGGCTATGGATATATTTGAAAGAAACGGAGAGTGGCTTAAGCTTGCCAAGGCATACAATAACATTGGCATGATATATAATAAACTTGACGATCTGCATACCGCAAAACGCTACTATCTGTTGTCGTACAGATCGTACAACAGGTTAAAGGAGGAGCAGGGAACAGTTGATTCACGTGAGAATATACTGTACAATAATATAGGAATAATATACGATCAGTTGGGTAATACCGATAGTGCTTCATATTTCTATAACCAGGCTCTTGAGTTGTGTAACAGTACCGGTGACGATTACGGAAAGTCGTTGGTTTTGCAGAATATTGGTAAGATGTATCATCGCGACGACAGGATTGATAGTGCATTGTACTACTATAATATGGCCGACATATTGAATAAGGAGAGAGGCGATGTATATGGTACAGCTAAGGTTTGTCTGGCACTGGGTGAGTTAAACTTTGAAAGAGGAAAGAACGATGTTGCTATAGATTACTTTGTTAAGGCTAAGGATATTGGTACAGAATTAAAGCTTAACCGGATTGTATATTATGCATCGGATATGCTTACAAAGATATATGAAGCACGGGGCGATACAGAGAAGGCTTATGAGAATCTTAAGATAAGTAAGATGTTGGGCGATAGCATATCAAAAACTGCAAGTCTGAATAAGATAGCAAGTCTGAACCTGCAGAAGGATATTGATAAGGCAAGATATGAATCGGAGCTGAAGCGTCAGCAGAACTTTATAAGAGCAATTATAATATCAGGTGTTCTGATACTGCTTGTAGCATTGGTTTACCTTATAATTAAAAGGTTAAAGAGTAATATCAGACGCATTCAGCAGGAGTCAGAGAAAGCACGTGAGGAGCTAAACAGTAAGAATAAAGAGGTTACATCTAAGGCGTTGAATCTTGTACAGAAGAGTCAGTTGCTTAAAGATATCTCAGCCAGAATAGTTGCTAATGAATCGTTGTTTAACAAAAAGGGATTTATGTTTTTAGAGTCTATTCTTAAGGAGATAAATAACTCAGAAGATGATATGTTCTGGAATGAGTTTGAACTTCACTTCTCATCGGTTCATCAGAATTTTTATAATCAACTGTTAAACGATTTTCCAGATCTTACTAATAATGAGAAACGTTTGTGTGCTTTTCTTCGTCTTAATATGAGTACAAAAGAGATATCTACAATAACAAGGCAGAGCTCAAGCAGTATTAATGTTGCCCGTACACGATTAAGAAAGAAACTTGGCATAGCAAAAGAGGAGATTACCATCAATAGTTTTTTGTCCGGTTATTAGTGTCCTGTTTGTCAATCTTCATTTACCTCTCTGTCCTGTATAGGTTTTATATACCCAGTACAGGATGTAATATACCAACATCACTCTCTGGATTGGTTAAAATATAGCAAATAACAGAGTACACAATTCTGTTTTGTATACCTATCCAGGTATAATTCGTATCCAAAAAAGTACTCATTTTAATATTATAGCTCATAGTATATATTATTCAATAGCTTTTGCATAATCTATGAGCAGTGCATATCACTGTTTTTTGTATCTCCTTTTTTTATAAGGGATTAAGTTTGTTTGTTATAGTGTTGTTACTATACATTTTTAGCACTGTTACTATGTTGTTACTCCTGTTTGTTTCAGCATGGCTTTTATAAATTTAATATTTGCGGCGTTAAAAATCAGTTAAAATATAAGGTGGTTGATAGCACTGCACAGGCTAAACTTATATATGTATATAGTCTTGCATTCAAATATCAATCTACAATTAAAAGAAGGTTATTGCGTATGAAAAGAGTAATTTTACTTATTCTGTTAGCCATTAATATGGCATGTATTAAAATTGAAGCACAGGAGCTGCAGAATCTGTTTCCAAGATTAATTAAAGCTTTTACTGAGTTAAAGGATAGTTGCAACGTAGATAAATGGAGTGTTAAAACATATCAGGAGCTTGTTACACGTGATATTGCACCACGTATAGTTCTTGGCAGACCATTGCAATTAGATAAGAGTTATGATCTTATAAGTGTCTTTAACTTGTCAAATAACAATATACAGGGACGTATTCCTGATGCATTTTGGCGAAACAGTGAGTTTATGGATGATAATTTCAGAGCAGATAGCCCTGATGATGGAAAGAAATTCTCATTTGTAGCTCTGTTTGATCAGTCAAAGGTTATAATGAGCCACAACTCAATTACAGATATAGGATATATGTTTGGTTATGCAAGCATGGGAACGATGTCTGTTATTAAGTTTGATAATAATAAACTTACACATTTCAGAAGTGTTTACCCTTCTGAATACTGTAATTCTCCTATGTTTGGAGGTATAGGGAGCGGGATATTAACTCTCTGTATACATCAGAATGATATTACTAAGATGACTAAAGAGGATTTTGGACATAGTTGGTATATATCGCCACGTAACAGATCAATACTTAGTAATCGTGCTAAGGAGTTCAGGATAGATAATAATCGTCTTGACTTTACCAGCCTTATAGAGGTTGTTGATTATGCCACAACACGTGTTACAGAATCGGATGATTTTAAGCTTGACTATATGCCTCAGAAGCCATTAGGTGGTGATGAGACAGTTGTAAAACTTAACAGAGGAGCTGTGCATGATTTGCAGTTCTCGTTATCGCATGCAGATAATGTATATGAGTGGGAGCTTAATGGAGTACATATGCCTGTTTTTAAAGGCAAGAAGATAAGTGTTATTGTTAATGAGGATAATGCCGGAGTATACAGATGCCGTGTAACCAATCCTAAATTACCGGGTGCTGTATTGTATAGTTACGATATGTGTGTGTTTATGAATAAGGATGGTAACAGTGCAGCAACAGATTTTAATATTACATTGCCTAATATATCTGCAAACTATCCTGAAGGTGCTGTACTTGGCGATTTTGAAGGAACAGACCCTGATGGTGATGAGCTGTTTTATCGCCTGCCTGATAAAACAGCAAGTAACTCAGCGTTTCGTATAATCAACGGTAAAACCCTGATTTCGGCAGAGCCTCTGTTTGATGCAGATTATCTTACATCTTATACTATTGAGGTTATTGCGTATGACAGATTTGGTAACGAGAAGCGAAAAGAGATAATAATAGAGCGTGATAACGAGAGCACGGTAACGCTTCCGTCTGATATTAAACTTAGCAGCAACAGGGTTGTAGAGAATAAGGAGGATGCTGTTATCGGAAATCTTTCAGTTGTAGGTGCAAACGGTTTTGTTTTATCGTTAGATAATGGAGGCGATAACGATAAATTTACTATATCAGAGAGTGTACTTAAGACCAAAAACGGATTAAACCATGAGGAGAGCGGAGCAGTAAATGTTAGGATTATTGCACAGAACAGCAGAGGCGCCAGTATAAAGAAGAGTTTTACGGTTTACGTTGATAATATTAACGATACTCCTCACAATATAGATATCAGTAACAGGATTGTTAAGGTTGATGAACCGTCAAACTCAATTGTTGGCGTTCTGCTTGCGTTTGATGAGGATATTGCAGATAATCAGTTTGTGTTCTCTCTTGCTGAGGGTGAGGGTGATACAAATAACAAGCAGTTTAGTACAGATGGTAAGAACCTGCGTACATCATATATATTCAGAAAAGATGATGCCGGAACAAAGTCTGTAAGAGTGCGTGTTTCTGATCCTCATGGTGCAGCGTATGAGGGGGTAATAACACTTGAGGTTAAGAATAATGTAGTTCAGAATATGAAACCTCGTGGTTTTGGACTTACAAATACTGTAATATGGCCTGAGTTAAAAGAGGATGATGTTATAGCGCTACTTTTTGCTTCAGACTCAGAGGGTAGTGTATGCGAGTTTACTACTGATTCAGATGTAGTATATGTAGATGGTAATAAACTACTACTTAAGAAACGTCCTGAGCCGGGAGCAAAAACTACAGTTAATATTGTATGTACCGATGGTAATAGCGAGGTATCAGCTAATATAGTTTTATATACTCCAAAGGATGGTGGTACGTCGGCAGTCAACAGTAGTAAATTCAGAGAGCTGAATATATATCCAAACCCATCAAATAGTATGGTATATTTTAATATATCGGGTAATATAAGGGTATATAATAACTCAGGTATATTGGTAATAAACAGAGAGGTAAATGGTAGTTTAGATGTATCCTCTCTGTCTCCGGGAATCTATTTTGCATATATAGAGAGCGACAATGTTGTATATAAAAGCAAACTTGTAATAGACTAACCACGCAACAAATTCTTTCAGGCATAGTCGCACAGATTGCCACTTGCTGTTATTTTGTATAATAACCGGCTGGTGGCAATCGTTTTAAGGTATGTAACTGTTGTTATATTTTTTTCTTTTTAATTTTTCTCGATTTCTTTACAATATTACGCCATAAACTACCCTGACTGTTAATTGTGTTATAGAAATCGTCGTAATATTCCAGAAGTTTTATTCGCTCTTTATCACTTAACAGCTTAAAGTTACGATGCATTTCATATATATCTTCTTTGCATTTGTTAAAGGTGTTAATATTATTTGTAAGCGTTGGTTTGTTTACCTCAAATCCTCTGTATACACGTTCTGTAACAGATTTAATTTTAAACATCTCCTGTGGTTTAGCATATTTTGCATTAACGGTACCACTCCAATCAAAATCAAAAGGAACCACAACCGGCGGATCATATCTGTCCATCGACAGAATTTTTATGTTATGCAGATAAGGTACAGACCAGTCTGTGTTACCAATCATATACTGAAACAGAGCTACCTTGTTCATATGTCTGTAAGCTGTTTTCTGTGGATGTATATGTTTTATCTTAACTGTTCTCCCGCCAAGACGTTTAGCCAGATTTCTATATCGCTCAATAAAGAATGTGTATGATATAACTGTATCTTTTTTTCCTTTGGTATCAATATACTTTATTCTGGCAAGCCTTACTCTCAATGAGCTGTCAGATAACATGTTAAAGGTTTTGTATATTAGGTACTCTTTAAATACATACTGCTCGTATTCCTCTTTATTACTGCGGCAATGTGTAACCATTTTTAGTTTACTCTGCCCCTCGAATATTGTACCATTTATGGTAGTTGAATCAAACTTAATTTGCAGAGGAGGAAAGTTACATATAGATCTCTTTTTTCTGAAATTACCCCTTGTTTTTACCTTAACACCAACAATCTGCTTCTTATTGTTTACATTCTGCACAAGTGTTGCAATATGGTATTTCTCTTTCTTAAGATCTAATTTAACCTTTTTCATATCGGTTAACAGCTCCAGATCAAGAATCTCGTCAGATTCAAATAGTTTGTTATACGCAGCAGTATCTTTTATATCCTGCATGTTTGCATATGAAAAAGCATACGAAGGTGTATATAGTAGTATGTACAGACATACGCACAATAGCGTGTTAATTATATATCTGTTTGCTGACTGTTTCATCTGTTTATATTTGTTTTTCTTTTGCCAGATGGAACTCGCATTTAGAATCATTTCCGTGTGTGTGAATGACTATTCTTATGCTTCGTTTCATCTTTAAATTATCTCTGTTTTGTTCTTAAAATTCTGGTGCAAAGATAGATGTTAGACTCCGTTATTTGCAGAAGGTTAATCACCTATATTAATATTTTTGTCATAATTCATGATCAAGCCCAACTATTATTGCAGAGTTGTCATTATATTTTCTTGCCTCTTTTATTATGTTGTGTTTCAAACTTGCCGGCCGATTTATTATCCTGTAAAACTGATCGTAATATTTGAGTGTCTGTTTGCGCTCGTTCTCGGTTAGCAAATCGAAATTTTTGTAGAGATTATATATCATATCCTTTTTTCGGTTAAATATTCGTATGTTTCTATATAAAATCTTGTCCTGTACCACATATCCGCGGTATACTCTCTCTCTTACACTTTTTATATCAAACACCTCATTTGGTTCAGAGTATGGAGCAAATACTGCTCCGCTCCAGTCAAAATCGTATGGTATAGCAAGTGGTAGCTTTTTAGTCTCTGTAGCAATAATTTTTATATTGTGCAGATAACGTACAGACCAATCTGTATTACCAATCATATACTGAAAAAGCGATATCTGATTCATATGCGGATGTTGTGTTCGGGTAGGATGAACCCTTTTTGCTTTAAGGGTTTTTCCTCCAAGTCTGGCAGCAAGATCTCTTGACCGTTCTTTAAAGAAGGCGTAAGATATAATTGTGTCTGTGCGTTGTTTTTTATCTATATATCGTATTTTGGCAAGGCGTACGCGGTATGAGCTATCTGTAATTATATTTAGTGTACGGTATATCAGATACTCCTGAAACATGTTTTGCAGATAGGGTTTTCTGTTTGTTCTGCAATGTGTAACCATCTTTAACCGTGTTTGTCCCTGGAATATTGTACCTGTAATAGATACTGAATCAAACCGCATCTGAATTGGCGGAAAGTTGCATATAGATCGTTGCTTTCTGAAACTTCCGCGTGTTCTTATCTCAGTATTTATGGTAACTGTATCATCTTCTGTTTTGTAAATCAACAGTGCTTTCTGGTATTTGCTGTCTTCATGATCTTTACGCAATTTCTTCATATTTGTTATCAGATCTAACTCTATAGTAGTGTTTGAACTGAACAGGTAGTTGTTGCCATTATTATTGTTCTGATAGTTATTGTTGGCAGATGACAACAGTGCAGATGTAACAGAAAAATATACTGTTAGTATAAACTTTATATAACTAGAAGTGTTTTGTTTCACTAAGCTGATTTTTAACAATATTAATTTAATAACAAATACATTTTACGTTAGTTTATTTGTGAAGGTTATTCTATCCTGATATTTTTATAGTATAATTTTATATATAGTAATATGTACAGGTTTATATTTATCTCAG
This sequence comes from Bacteroidales bacterium, assembly GCA_025210735.1. Classification (GTDB taxonomy): domain Bacteria; phylum Bacteroidota; class Bacteroidia; order Bacteroidales; family UBA6680; genus UBA6680. Next base: position 63,369 of record JAOARD010000060.1, on the reverse strand, counting down.
CACTATCTCTTTTTACGATATTATCTTCTGTGTCTGCTCAGAGCAGAAGTTATGTTGATTTGGTTAACCCTTTTGTAGGAACAAAGAATATGGGACATACATTTCCGGGTGCAGCATATCCGTTCGGAATGGTTCAGTTAAGTCCTGCTACGGGTTATCTATCTATGTATAAGGATAAGGAATATAATAAAAAGGTGTATAGGTATTGTGCCGGATATCAGTACGATGATAGTTTTATATATGGGTTTGCTCATACACATTTTAGTGGTACCGGACATTCTGATCTTGGCGATTTTCTTATTATGCCTACCACAGGAAAGGTTAATCTTAATCCGGAGAGTTTCAGGTCATCGTTTAAACATAGTTCAGAGAAGGCAAAACCGGGTTATTATAAGGTATTTCTTGATGATTATAATATTGATGCAGAGTTTACAACAACAAAACGTGTTGGTTTGCACAAGTACTCATTTAAGAGGGGCGATAGTGCTAATATAATACTGGATATGGTGTATAATATATATAACCATGAGAAGAAGAATGTGTGGACATATATAAGGGTTGAAAATGACACGCTAGTTACCGGATACAGACAGACAAATGGCTGGGCAAGAAACCGTACTTTGTACTTTGCAATGTCGTTTTCAAAGCCAATAAAGAGTTATGGACATAAAAAGTATGAGGATGTTGTGTACAGAGGTTTCTGGCGTAAGTTTAACGAGGAGAAAAACTTCCCTGAGATGGCTGGTGAGAATATAAGGGCATATTTTAATTTTGATACAGGTAACAGTAACGAACTTCTTATAAAGTTTGCTTTGTCAGCAGTAAGTACAGAGGGGGCAATAAAGAATATGAGCGCAGAGTTGCCTGATTGGAATTTTAATAATGCATTGGCATCTGCACAAGATAAATGGGAGAGAGAAATATCGGTTATAGAGGCTGATATGATGACAAAAGAGGAGATGGAGACATTTTATACAGCCATGTATCATACTATGCTTAGTCCTGTAACCTACTCTGATGTTGATGGCAGGTACAGAGGGCTTGATCAGAATATTCATACTGCCGATGGTTTTACAAACTATACAATATTCTCTTTATGGGATACCTACAGAGCTTTGCATCCGTTGTATAATCTTATTATGCCAAACAGGAATGCAGATATGATTAAAAGTATGCTTGCACATTACAATCAAAGTGTACATAAGATGTTGCCAATATGGAGCCACTACTCTAATGAGAATTGGTGTATGATTGGTTATCATGCTGTATCGGTTATTGCTGATGCTGTAATATCAGGCAACCTTAAAGGTGTTGATATAGATAAGGTTTTAGAGGCGTGTGTTAATACATCTAATCAGCGTTATTTTGATGGTATTGGAGATTATATTGATTTTGGATATGTTCCTGCTGATGGTAATAGCTCGTCGGTATCAAAAACACTTGAGTATGCATATAATGATTGGTGTATAGCCCAGATAGCAAAAGTTGCCGGACGTGATGATATCTATACAACATATATGAAAAGAGCTGATAGTTATAAGAATCTATATGATTCATCAATTGGTTTTATGCGTCCTAAGAATAGAGACGGAAAGTGGCGTGAATCTTTTGATCCTATGGATACACACGGGCAGGGGTTTATTGAGGGCAATGCATGGAACTATGGATTGTACGTGCCGCAGAATATACCGAATATGATTGCAATGATGGGAGGTAAGCGTAGGTTTGAGAAACATCTGGACAAGTTATTTACAATGCAGATAGAGGACAAATATATAAAACATCATGAGGATATTACGCGTGATGGAATAATAGGAAACTATGTGCACGGTAACGAGCCCGGACACCATATAGCATATCTGTATAACTATACAAATGCTCCAAAGAAGACACAGAATAGAGTGCGTATGATTATGGACACTATGTACAGTAATGGTGTTGACGGGTTATGTGGTAACGACGATGCCGGACAGATGTCAGCATGGTATATATTCAGCTCTTTAGGATTCTATCCTGTAGCGCCGGGATCAGGATATTACGAGATTGGCAGCCCATTGGTAAAAGCGGCAACCATTAACCTACCAAACGGAAACAGATTGAGTATTAGGGTGAAAAACCAGGCAAACGATAATGTTTATGTAAAGAGATTATTTATTGATGGTAAGATACATAAAGGACATCGGATAGCTTATAACAAGCTTTTGTCGGCATCTGAAATTGTGTTTGAAATGAGTGACAAATAGAGATTATCCTTTATTTGCAGAAGGAATATTTTAGGAATTTAAGGGTGTTAATGTACTTTATGGCTAATTTGTTTATACACAGCTGTATCTTTTTACATTAAGTTACGATATAGAGAATTAAAAGTCAATGTTTTTATAGAAGAGAGTGCGCCATAAATATCTGTTATGGCGCACCAATGTGCTAGCCAGGTGGATAGTGAGATTTGGGATGCTATTATAACCCAAGTAGCACTGTTGTGTTTTCAATACTCTGCTTTTTGGCTCCAGACACCAAAGCAAAACGTAATGCAATTTTTAACTGTATAACTCTATTTGATATTGCATTCACTGCAAGATAACGTTTAAGTGATAAAAGAAATATATCACAATATATCACTCTGTATTGTTACTGCTAAAAAGATTATATAGGTTATCTGTTATCTTGCTTTTCTCATCGTATGGTATTAGCTTTATTCTGCCTTCGTGATCTGTTCCGGGGGCACTTTGCAGACATTTAAGTACAAAATACTTTTTATTGTCTACTACTGTAGTGCCATCAAGCAGAACCCTGTTTATATCATTTATAAACACCGGACCTCTCACAGTTCTTGCCAAACCAGTTGTAAGCTTTTGTGCCTCCTGAAATATCTTTAACGACTCTGCAAGAGGTATCCTGAAACAGCTCTCTTTATTATGATCGGCCTCTATAAACATATAGTATGGTATCATGCCCATATTTATCTGTTTACTCCACATTGTGCTCCATGTTTCTGCACTGTTGTTTATCCCCTCAACAACAGGTCCCTGACAGCGTATTACTGCTCCTGTATCCTGAATGCGTTTAACAGCCTCTTTTACTATATCACTGTTTAGTTCGTTAGGGTGAGTAAAGTGTGCACAGAAATTTACATGTTTGCCTCTGTTTCTGATATACCTGAACATATCAAGTAGTTCGTCAGCATCTTTGTCTGTTACAAATCTGTGGGGCCACCATGCAAGAGATTTACTGCCAACCCTTATTACCTCAACGCTATCTATATCCAGAATAGGTTCTATATACCTCTTTATTGTCTTTGTGTTAAGTGTCATAAGGTCGGCTCCGGTAAACAGCACGTCTTTTATCTCCTTATGATTTCTTATATACTCAACAGGTTCGTCAGGGTTTGTATACGACGACATTTGCTGAATATCTTTACTATTGAACATTACCCATCTGAAACAGTATGAGCAATAGGCATGGCATGTCTTTACCATTGGCTCAGGGCACAGATTTATTATAGTTTCAAAGTTTCTGTACATGCCTTTATGCATGCCTGTGTCTGACACCACAAAATTGTGCTCTGTCTGCTTAAGTTCAGGGCTGGCTCGTTTTCTTATATCATCTATAAATGGTTGTAGCTCTTTTTGCCCCATACCAAGTGAAACAAGCATTTTTATACGGTCATAGTCTGCCTTATTCAGCATCTCTTTTCTCGGAAATAGTAGCCTGTAGATAGGGTCGTCAGGTATATTTTCCCAATCTATAAGATTCTCTATTATGTAGTTGTTTATCTTAAAATGAAATATGAAAGAGAGAATGTTAAAAGAGTCTTTCTCTGTCTGGGGTAATTTATTGTAATATATTGTATTTCGGAATGTTTTGCTGTTGTATGCTATATAGTTCATATGTACGACTTTTACTTATTAATGCTCTTTGTATGTTAGAAAATACTCTGTTTTATCTGTAATAATCAATATAAATGTCTTTTTATATAAATATACTCACAGGATTAAGTTCATCCTCTTTTTTTGATTCTTTCAGCCATCCCATTTTAACAGGTACATCGTATAAACGCCCCGGGGCTGTTCTTCTCCAAAAGTGTCTTAATCCGGGAACAATAACCTTTACCACAGGCAGCTTAATATCGGGCTGTGTAAGGTCATGTATAAATGTCTGCATATTGTTCTTTTCTGCCATATCTATGCAGTATCTTACGCTGTGGTATATTGTTGGGTTACACAGTTGTTTATAGTCCTGTTTAATATCTGTTAATCTGTCGTTAAGCGGAACCATATGTTTCTGGTTATCTATTGTGGCACTGTTTAACCAATTGCTGAAATTTTTATCTTTCAGATCTGTACAGTTATCGTCAATAACTACAGGAAACAGCTGATTAAGCTCAATTATTGCCCGCTCCAACGCAATTGATGCGTCAACATGGGCCCCAAAGGCATATATTATTTTATCTTTCTGGTTACTGTTTGTATTATGACTTATTGCAACAAATACCGGTACATTCATATCTGTAATAATATCCAGTACATAGAGGCTTCTGTTATTTTTACTGTATAATTCAACCATACTGTCTATATACTCGTTGTCTGCACTTTTAAGATCCACCGCTCTGTACTGTATCATATTATACCACCATATTGCGGCAGCATCGCGCTCAATAAGTTCAAGAAATGCTTGCAGAACAGCCTCCTCAATTGTATTTCCGGCAGCGCATCCGTTTGAATCAGGGAATGAGTATGGTTCATTATGATCTATAGGGTACTGTGCATAGCAGTATTCAGATGGCAGAAGAGAGAATTTCTGTTCTGTAATGTTGTATACAGGTGTCCAGTCAATAATCTTGTCCGGATTAAATTTATGTGGTATAAGAGCATAGAACTTTGTACTCTTACTGTTAATTGTCTCTCTGTTCTGATATTGTTTATCGCTGTATAACATGCATGAGTTTGGATGCAGTGCATTATCCAGTTCGTTATATGTTCCCTTAACAGTGTATCTGTTATCATGATGCATTATACAATAACGCTCAATAGCCTCGCATACTGCTCCTGTTTTGGCCTGTATATGCGATTTCCCTTTACCTCCGTTTGCACTGCGAAGATGATGATTAAGCCAAAACATTGATGTGCTTTGCAAAGCAATATTCTTTCCTGAACTGTAGTTATATATTGGGATATCCGAATTGCGTTTAAACTGTCTGAGCTCAGGAATTATACCTGTTATATTGCTGATATGGTGTTTGTACCTGTTATATGTTTCGGTTGCTGTAACAGATCTGTATCCTCCCTCTGCATTAGCTAAAAGATTACTATTTTTAAGAACAGTAGGTGAGGGGTGGTTTAAAAGTGTTTCTGGCTTACCACATTTGTTGCATTGAGGTCTTTTTGTAAGTGTATGACTTCTGTTACTATTGTCAGTTGTATTAAATTCTATAATGGTATTCAGGAGTACACTCTTTTTGCTGTATAGGTATTTTACAATTTCAAGTATTGTACTGTTAATAACAATTGCCTCTGATAGCGGGTGCCATATATGTGGCCTATCTATCTCTCTGTTGGTTTTTGTAAGCGATTTGTAAAGTTTGTTCTCGTGATCGTGCAGGTTTAAGCGGTGATGTAAACACTCCCAACATGCACTTTCGTTGTTTTCGGGCTCAAATATTGGCCCTGATAACGGATTTGTTCCGGTTACTTTAATAAGAACCCATGGTGTACAGGATGCTATAAACTGTCTGTTAAGTTTGTTTATCTCAGTAGCTGTGTAACTATCAGTAACTACAATATACACAGATGGTTCTCCTTCTGTTACAATTCCGGTCTGGTTTAATGCCTTTTTTATGGTTGTATCTTTAGCTTTACCTATAACTTTTACGGATACCGGGTTGTTATTTAATACCTGTTGCAATTGCTCTGTATTGTAACCTTGTTGCTGCCAGAAGGCATCTTGTTCGGGGCTGAACGTACTTTTTGTTCTTGTAATAATTCCGCTGTTCTCTAACTGGAATAATGCAAGAACCGCTTCATTCAGAGATGAAGCGGTAAAGTAGTTATTCAACAGATCCTCTTTTGTTATTGGTTCTTCTGATATTATTCTTACAATTTTTGTTGCAATCTCAGATTTTATCATTGTTCCGTTCTGCTCTGAAGTTGCTATAGATAATTCATTATTTATACCCGTAAAAGAGTATCTGCTGTTAATCCTGTATTTTTTACTATTCATATTATGAGCAGAATGTAAAGAATATAGGAGCCTCGGTACCCTCTTCGTCAGATATCTTCATAAGAATATCTTGTCGTGGTGTTGATAGAGGAAGTTCAAGAATAAGTTTACTCTCTTTTTCTTCAAGAAGTTGATTGTCAAGTATAACGGACAGGCTAAAGAAATCAGTATTATTATCCTTTGACGAATTTGTAAATGATGATTGTAGTGCCTTATGTGGCTTTGGATCTTCGCCATTCTCACCAACAGATACAAGCTCCTCATCAGATTGCAGTATAGTTACTCCCCAGTTTGTCTCAAACAGACTTATCATTTTATTCTTTTCTGTATTCTTTACATAGAAGAAAGGGTGATTAATCTCCGGGTTAACTATTGTAAATACATTGTATTTTTCCGGTAATACAACACTACATCCCGGCCAGTCAAGAATACAGTTTCCTTCTTGCGCTTCGCTATCTGTAGCTTTTCCAAGGCTTATCTTTTTTGCCTCATCTATACCGTTCTCTTTATTACTCTCATTTGTAGGGAATGAGTACCTTTTATACGGGTAGCTTATTAGTTCACCATTCTCTACCTTTACAACAGCACCTCTGGTAATAAGTTGTTTCCTGAGGTTGTTGTTTGTAAGGAATGCCTTGAACAAATCATTAGGAAATAAACTCAATAAGGTATTTAAAATGTTAAATCGGTTTACTACATTTAATACCATATATTTTGATGTGTGTTGCTTTTTTATTTCCTCTTGATTAAGAAAATGATTAGGGTTATAGTTACTATCGTTAAGGGATTTATATATATATTCTAGACTTTCTGTAAATTCCTTTTCTTTACTATCTTTATTAAATGTAAGATTTAGCTGTTCATTCAGCTTTGCAATCATAGGAAATCCATCAATTTTATTCATAATTTAAGAATTTTGGGTTAAAAATGTTTATTTATATTGTTATTTTTGAGTACAATTTTATCGGTTACTTTGTAATTACTGTTTACAAATCCATTTTGATGGGTATTTGGGCTCTGTAGAGTTTCTAATTCATTCATATTTGTATGTGGTTTACTAATTTAGAATGCTTGGTTTTATATGTTTCGGGGTTTATGTTTTATGCGTATGCTTCTTCTTTCTCAATTTTAAAATTTGGTAATCCAAATCTTAACTGTCCTCTTTTACGTTCAACAATATTTGTAAAGAGATGCCCAAATGGCGGGAGATCAATTAATGATTTTCTCAGTCTGTATATAAGATTGTTTATGTAGTATTCATCAACATCTTTTAATACCTCTTTACTGAGAGATCTGTTCAGGTTATTTACATCTATCCATCCGCTTGCATTTTCATTTACACCTGATTCAATATCGCTCATTCTTACGCGTGCCAGATGCAAAAGCAGATGATTATATGCTCTTGTGCCTAAATCAAGAATAAGATCATTAACCTTTATTTGTGCCGATACATTCTCTTCATCGTTACTTAGTATTAGCTTAAAGCAGGCATCTTTGGTTATGTCAATATTCTTTTGCGTTTCAGCTAAACATTCATTTTCAACAAAGAGATACTCTTCATTGTCAATTCTGTACTTCTCGCCACATACAAGTCTTTTCTCAGACTGTCCATCGTCTATTATCCAACGTTGGTGAATGTCTCTGAATAGTGCCCATTTAGGATTCTCTTCCGGAAACATTACTCCATTTTGCAGATCAATAAATTTCTGACTGTTTAGTGTGGCAATTAGAAAACTGTTTGGTTTATCGCAACTTGTTAATTTCCATACACAATCGCTGCTATTAGAAAACTGTATAGTGTCGTTTAACTTAAGCTTTTGAGTTGTGTGATGAATATGCGAACTGTTTAGCTTTGTACCGTTAGTGCTGAAGTCTGTCAGGAACCAGTTGTCGTTTTCCCAATATATTACAGCATGCTTTCTTGAAACATCATTATCTGTAAGTATACAGATATTGTTTCGGTCTCTTCCAATTGTGTGTTGGTTATGCAGAATGATTCTCTCATCTGTTTTTGCATTTTCAATTATACCCATAATCTCAGATCAATTTAATTAAAAATACTTAGTAGTTTGTTTGTTTCTTGTTTTTCTGATATTACCTACATATGCGTATTAAATATGGTTAAAAGGTAAGTGTAATCAGAACTTATATATGTTGTAAATATAAATAATAATACCTACACACGCAAAAGTAATGTGCGTATTGTGTGCTTACTGTTTAATATTAATGTAAAATGTGTTTATTTGCTGATTTTGCTTGTTGTTAGTGTTGTAATGTCAACACTCCACAACCTTATTTATTGCTATATACCATATGTAGCCATTAACTTCTTCTATGCCGCATTTTTTAAGTAATTTGCAATACTCATTCACCTGATCTTTATAATCGTCACTCTCTTTGTCTCCAAATTTGTAATCAATTACCTCTGCACTATTGTCATTTAGTATAATTCTGTCCGGTCTCTTTAGTTTATCAACTCCGGCAAGTATATCTCTTTCGTTAAGAATAGTGTTTGTGCTATTAAACCAACCATAACTCTTAACAGATTCTATAGCATTCATAAGCGTGGTTTTAATATCGTTATGGCTTAGTTTTAATTGCTCAATGGTTGTGGAATATTTATTTACTGCTCTTTCAAGATCCGCCTCTTCTGATATATCAGACAAGATGTTGTGCATAAGCTCTCCCTGCGTTGCTTTATCGCTCTTAAACAGATCCATATTATTCAGAGTATATTCAGAAGCAATACTCTTTATCTTTAGTTTATGGTTGTTTTGTACATCATTTTCTATACTATCGCTCTTTTCACTCTTTGCATCACCAAATGAGAAAACACTCTCCTCATTATCAGCTATACTGAATATATCGGCATACTCATTATCGTCTATATGCGGAAAGCTCTCTTGTGCATTTACAAAGAACGATATCAGATTACCAACGGTTTGTATCTTATCGGTACTCTCCTCGTAACCAACATATAGATAATCCTTAGCTCTGGTAAAGGCTACATACAACATATTATAGGCATCTGCCATTGAGTTAAAACGCTCCTCTATATAATCTTTACTGAATATTGAGTTTAGCAGACTTTTGCTATACTGTATTGGTACAAGTGATAGTTTGTTAAATGGCTCTGTATCTGATTTGCACCACAGTATATTCTTCATAGATGCATTTGGTTCAAACCTCCAGTCGGCAAATGGTATTAGTATAGCTTTATATTCAAGACCTTTACTTTTATGTATAGTCATAACTCTTACAGCACTTGTCTCTTCAGGTAGCTGTATAGATTTATCGTAACCTCTGGTATCCCACCACTCAATAAATGCAGATAGGGTAGGAGTGTTTCTTGTACAGAAACTATTAAGTATATCTGTAAATGTATGAAGATATACTCTGTCTTTTGTACTTATATCTATTTTGCTTAAAACAGTTCTTACCATCTCAGTAGGTAGTGTAGAGCCGTTTGGTTTGTTCTTGTCAAATATAACCTCTTCAATGTTCTCAATCTGATTAGTTGAGTCCAGAAATAACTGATCCTGATTCAGATCACTATTCTTAAGGATATTGTAATTAACAACAATATCCTGCTCGTTTGGCAGATCTTCAGGAAGGGTATACTTACGCATTAAGCCAATAATAAACCTTATAAGTGTTGAGTTTGTAAGGAATAATGACTCATTTGATATAACGTTAAATTTATTATCCTTATCGGCAGATTGCGACTCCTTAATAAGAGCATCAGCAATTAATTTACCCTCTGACTTTGTACGTACAAGAACAGCAATGTCTTCAGGATTGTATAGTTTAAGTAGTTCTTTTACTTTATCAACCGTATCAATAACTCTGTCAGTCTTTGTAATATCTTTATTGTACCCTTTTAGCTCTATTTTGCCACCTGTATTATCTGCTCCTCCGGTTTTCTGATATGAGTGGTTGTACATATTCTTAAGCTTATGGCTGTATTCAGATAAATCCTCGCTACTCTCTATCATAAAACTATTGAAATCTGTTTGCAGTATTGTGGTGGCTTTACTAAAGAAGAAGTTATTAAAGTCTATGATATTCTTTTTGCTTCGCCAGTTATACTCCAGATTGTGCAGATTCACAATCTCGTCTCCAAAATCCTGCTCTGCTCTCTCGCCAAGTATTCTCCAGTCGCCATTTCGCCATCTGTAGATACTCTGTTTTACGTCACCTACAATTATGTTTTTGTTACCATCTCCTATACTATTTTCTATTAGTGGCCTAAAGTTACTCCACTGTACTGTAGATGTATCCTGAAACTCATCTATAATGTAATATTTCAGTATATTCCCGGCCTTCTCATAGATAAACGGAATGTCACTGTTTTCAATAATCCTTGATATAAATATCCCAACATCAGATATTAAAAATATATTCTTATCAGACTCAATCTCCTTTATCTTTTTTCTGATATCAGACAGAACACCCAGAGAGTATGTGTTTTTTTTGATAACATTGGCACTATTATACATTGCCAGATTGTTCTCCTGATATTCAATTGCGCTTTTTAGTATTGGTAATATCTGCTCTGTGAATATATCTGTTGCAGCATTAGTCTTACCAACAGTATCTGGTTTGTCTATATATGAAAGTACACGTTTAGATGGATTATCATATGCCCTTTTCTTTGCGCGATTAAAGAATGATATAAAACCTTTGTCGCCGTACTTAAAGTCTTTTACAGGTATACCGCTTGCTTTTAATGTATTGAACACACTATCGGTATATTCATCCATTTTATTCTCAAACTTATCGGTAATACCATTTATATCGTTCAGATACTCATCTATCAGTTTTTTATCAGAGAACTGTGTGTCAAATATCTCATTATTTGTCTGAAAGCTCTCTACAAACAGTTGCTTACCTAACGATATAAGCTCTTGGCGCATATCCCAGTTCTTTCCATCCTTAATTCTGCTAATGGCAAACTCCGATAACCATCCGGATAGCTCCTTGTTTGTATCAACCTCTTTAATAAGAATGTCAACAGCCTGCTCAAGTACAATTGTGTTGTTAAGCTCAATCTCAAAACCAAATGATAATCCTGTTTCGCGAGTAAAAGATTTAAGTATCTCCTGAAAAAAACTATCTATGGTCTTTACATTAAACCTGCCATAATCGTGAATAAGATGTCTCAGAACCTTCGATGCACGATCCTTAAGCTGATCCTTGTTTACATTAAGGTGTTCTGTCAGTTCGTCTATATAGTTGCTGTTGTTTCCGGAAGCCAGCTTGTTAAGCTCTTCAACAATCCTGCTCTTCATCTCTCCGGCTGCTTTATTGGTAAAGGTAACCGCAAGAATTGTTCTGTAATTCTTAATCTCACTTAATATGATTTTAAGATATTCTCCTGTTATTCTGTAGGTTTTTCCTGCTCCGGCAGATGCTTTATATATAGAGAATGACATAATTTATGTTTTTTAATGCTCCCTCAAAGATATATGATTCTTTTCTGTAACAAATATCTATTTGTACATTTGCGGGGTTAATATTTGTTTTATTACTTATGCTACATTACGACGAACCGCTATACAGACCTCCAAGCGAGGCATATTCACTTATACTTCAGGCAACAATTGGTTGTTCATGGAACAGGTGTGCATTCTGTGAGATGTACTCAACAAAGAAGTTCAGAGTTAAAGAGGAGAAACAGCTATTTGAGGAGATTGATAGCCTTACTATGTGGGCTGATGATATACGAAAGATATTTATTGCAGATGGAAATGCATTTGTTCTGTCGTTTGATAAATTGAATCGTATTCTCGATAAGCTTAATAACAGTTTTCCAAAACTTAACAGAGTATCGGCATATGCCCTGCCAAGAGATATTGCGGCAAAAACCGATGAAGAGCTAAAGGAACTTGCCAGTAAAGGCTTAAAACTGCTTTATGTAGGTGTAGAGACCGGAGACGATGAACTGCTGAAAGCCATAAATAAGAGTGAGAGCTTTGATGTTATGTCTGAAGCACTACAGCGTGCCAGAAAGGCAGGTATAAAGCTATCTGTAATGATTTTGAATGGACTTGGCGGAAAACACTATAGTAAAAACCATGCTATAAACTCTGCACGCCTTATGAATCAGGTGCAGCCTGAGTTCCTGTCAACACTTGTGCTGAGTTATCCTAAAGGAGAAGATCATTATAAGACTAAGTTTAATGGCAGCTTTGAGCCATTAGATACAACGGGATTGATTGAAGAGATGGGCTATTTTATAGCTAACCTTGAACTTGACAATACAGTGTTCAGGAGCGATCATGCCTCTAACTACCTTGTATTGCGTGGTAACCTGAACAGGGATAAGAATATGCTTTTAACAAAAATAGCTGAGGTATTAGATAATCTGGATAATGCCAATTTGCGTCCTGAATGGATGAGAGGGTTATAAGCTATAGTGATATATATAAACAGGAACACCCAATAGTCTGTAAACTGCACACTATTGGGTGTCTGTTTATAATATGTTCTGGTTACTGAATTTTTACAATAACCCTTCCTCTGCTCTTCTTATTCTGCATAAGAGTTATATACTCATCAACATTATCAAGTGTTGTTTCTGTAACAAACTGCTCAATACTTTCAGGATACCACTCATCTGCAATTCTATTCCAAACCTCTGTTCTTATCTCTGATTTACAATTCTGTGAATCAATACCTAAAAGATTTACACCTCTTAAAATAAAAGGGTAAACAGAGGTAGTAAGATCTCCCGAGCCAATATTACCACAGCACGATATACTTCCGTTTGGAGCACAACCTTTTATTATTGTAGCTAATGTATTACCGCCAACCACATCAACAGCACCTGCCCATTGTGGTTTTAGCATAACCTTACCGCTATTGTCGTTGGTAACAGTTTTGTCAACTCTTCTGTCTGCACCAATAATTTTTAGAATATCTTCGCCATCGTTAAGATCAGTTGTTGCGGCAATTGTCTTAAAACCAATTTTATTTAAAATAGCTATTGCAACGCTACCTACGCCACCCAATGCTCCGGTAACAACAATATCACCCATCTCAGGTTTTTGTCCGGCAATAAGTAGTTTGTTTATACATAGTGCAGCTGTAAGTCCTGCTGTACCAATTATCATTGCCTGGCGTGTACTCATATTTTCCGGAAGCTTTACTGCCCAACTTTCCGGTACTCTTATATACTCAGCTAAACCACCATCTGTATTCATACCCAGATCAAATCCTGTAACAATAACCTTGTCGCCAACAATGAATTTGTTGCTGTTTGTCTCTTTTACTATACCCACAGCATCAATTCCCGGTGTATGAGGGTAATTTCTTGTTACCCCTTTGTTGCCTGAGCACGATAACGCATCCTTGTAGTTTAACGAAGAGTACTCTACATATATAAGCAGATCGCCTTCCGGTAAATCTGAAATGTTTAATGTTTTTATGTCTCTAATGTACTCACCATCTTTTTCAGTGACTCTTAAAGCTCTAAATTCGTTACTCATATAAAAATTATTATTAAGTTTGTACGCTAAATATGTTGACAAAAGTATGTGTAATTTATTTATATATCAATAACTTACATTTTGTGCTGATGCTAACATTTATTTCGGATATGCTGTAAATCAGTATGAAACTATTATACTTTTTATTCTACAACATATCTCGGATAGATGAATTATATAATTAATATAACAAAATTTGAGGTAATCTCATACAGATGATGAGGCGAAACATGAGAGTGTTTTATAATGCCGAGTTCCATCTGACCATTAAAAAACAAATTTAGACATATGAAAATAGGAATCTGTCCGATAGATACATTTATAGAGGCGTTTAAAGGGAAAAGGAAATCGACAATAATGTTGCACCTTAAAAATGAAACCAAACGCTACAATGAGCTGGTAAAACTTATACCTGACATAAGTGACAGGATGCTTAGTAAACAGCTTAAAGAGTTAGAGCAGGATGGATTTATTACGAAAAAGATATTTCCGGTTGTGCCACCCAGAGTTGAATATTCATTAACAGATCTTGGAAAAGAGGTATTACCTGTTCTCAGATCTATGTTTAATTGCGGAAGAATTTTAGAGAAGAGCCAGAATGATTAGTGTTGTACACTTTTAATTATATTACTTACCTGTTTTGATGGGGTAATATTAAATTTTGTTTTATACAATCTTATAAAATGACTCACATTCTCAAATCCTAGTTTCCATGCAGTTTCATTAACACCATTTGTAAGCAACAGCTCTTTTGCCTTTAACAGTTTAAGATGTGTATAGTACGCATTTGGCGATAACCCTACAATATTCTTGAATTTACGTGAGAATGCAGGCATTGATAAGCATAACTCACTTGCAATATCCTGAAGCTGAATTGAAGGAACCAGATTACTCTTCATTATATTAATAGCCCTTGATATCGGATGGTTAAAACTCTTGCTTACAATGTGATTTACACCAGCATCTTTAAGCAGAAAATAACTCAGTTCCTGTACATACAAATCCATAAGAAACTTTGTATCGCGCTCCTTAGTATTTGTAAGAGCATGCGATATACGTTTCATGCAAAACTCTACACTACCGGAATTACTACCCAGAAACAGATCCTCTTTTGATATATCGGGACTTATAAACTCAAGATCTGACGAAATCTTCTCGCCCGTTTTTGTTATAAGCTCATCGCTAAGTTCAAGAACAAGTGCTTTTGTTGGTTTCTCAATAAGCATATCAACCGATGAGTGAGGAGGCAGTAAGATATAGCTGCTCTTATCATAGGTAAACCTATCGTTGTTATTAATGGCAACATGCTTTTCACCATCAAGAATAGTACACATCCTGTTGTACTGATAACTTTTGTATTCGTCTCTGAACAGCGAATCAAATTCGTAATATAAAACCTTAACACAGTCGGTTTCAAGACCATTGCCGAACTCCTGTTTCCTGTCGAAAGTGTGTAACATAAGCCTGATATTTTCTCTTGTGTTAAAAATGGACTATTCTAAAAAAATTGAGACTATCCGTTTTTACGGTACAAAGATACCTTTGTTAATGAAATAACAATAAAAAAACTAGTTAATAATATTTAAAAAAAGAACCATGAAACAGACGTATAGATTTTTTATGCCTCCGGTTACATTAATGGGAGAGGGATGTTTAGAAGATGCAGGGAAGGATATTGTATCAATGGGATTTAAAAAAGCTCTTATTGTTACAGATAAAGATCTTGTAAAGATAGGTTTGATAAATAAGTTAACTGCTGTTCTTGATAGTCAAAAGATTGACTATGTAATATTTGACGGAACACAACCAAATCCTACTGTTACAAATGTACACGACGGATTAAAAATACTTAAGGATAATGATTGCGACTTTGTAATGTCGTTTGGTGGTGGATCTCCTCATGACTGTGCAAAGGGTATTGCTCTTGTTGCAACAAACGGTGGATCAATTGCCGATTATGAAGGAGTGAATGTATCAAAGAAACCTCAGTTGCCACTTGTAGCTGTAAATACAACTGCCGGTACAGCGAGTGAGATGACTATATTTGCAATTATTACAGACGAGGAGCGTCATGTTAAGATGGCTATTGTAGATAAGCATACTAATCCTATTATGGGGGTTAATGATCCTGAGCTTATGGTAGCAATGCCAAAATCGCTTACAGCCGCTACAGGTATGGATGCACTTACTCATGCTGTTGAGGCATATGTATCTACAATTGCAACACCAGTTACCGATGGTTGTGCTGTACAGGCTATAAAACTTATAAGCAAATACCTTAAGCGTGCCGTTGATAATGGAGAAGATATGGAGGCACGCGATAAAATGGCATATGCGGAGTATCTGGCAGGAATGGCTTTTAATAATGCAAGTTTAGGATATGTACACGCTATGGCACATCAGTTAGGCGGTTTTTATGATCTTCCACATGGTGTTTGTAATGCTATTTTATTACCTCATGTTCAGAAATACAATGCTGTTGTGGTACCAGATCGTTTAGCCGATGTTGCTGTAGCAATGGGTGTTGATACTACCGGTATGTCTGCCGATGAGGCTGCAAATGCTGCAATTGAGGCTATTAAGAAATTATCTGTATCGGTTGATATACCAGCCGGACTTAAAGAACTGAATGTGAAAACAGAGGATTTTGATACCCTTGCAACAAATGCACTTAAAGATGCTTGCGGATTTACAAATCCTAAACAAGCAACACATGAGGAGATTGTAAAAATCTTTGCAGAGGCTATGTAAATATCAATAATAGATAGTTGTGAGTAGTACTACCAAATAGTATTACAAATTTAGATGAGTGTAAAACCCGATAAATTGTTTATCGGGTTTTTAATTGTGTATATGTTATATGAGAGTAGGTATAAGTGATTAGCGTTATAAACGCTGAGTTTGTGCTAAATATATATAGATTTTTATTTAATGTTACGGGATTTGCAGAATTATATAACTGTAAATATAATTTCAGATGTTTTGATGTGGTTGTTATACAGGTATATAGTAGATAAAGATTGTTAGTGGGTATAAATAATCATACATAAAAGTATATTTTGTTGTCGTAATTCTTGTTAAATATACTCTGCTTTTTTATATTCGAACCGTTAATAGATTTGATATATAAAGCATGAAGAACCTTTTTATTATTGTATTTGCTCTGTTATCTGTTTCATTATCAGCTAAAGAGTCCGGAGATTCTTATCTATACACACAAGGGCTTATTGTACAGTTTGATGTGGTAGCTCCTGACGGCGGAAGGGTAGATACAGAGATTATTGAAACCACTCTAAAGCAAGAACCTTTTGTTACTGATTCAAAGATTTATATCTCTGCAAATGAATTTAGCTCATATAATAATTATACATTACTATACCTTAAGGTAAGATTTAAGGTTTACGACAGCAAAGCAAGAGTGATTGCAACAGGTATAGGATCTGTACGTAATATATACCTCTATAGTTGTCAGATTTATACATCGTATATGCGTTATGTTTTTTCTGATAATATTGAACTTCAGTATATTCCTAATAATAACCTATAATACAGTTTTCAAAACCATGAGGAGATTTCTTTTATTAATTCTTGTCTCAATTGTATGTTTATCAATTGAGGCAAAGCAGAGTAGTACACAAACTACTGGTAAAAACGTTTTTACAATCAGGTATAATGTAATTCATCCATCAAATGAGTATGTTACCCTGACCATACTGGAGTGTTCTGTACCTGGTGTTATTTCAAATAGAACTAACGAGGTATACATACCTACAAATGCATTTAATTCAAACAACGGATATACAGTTCAAAACCTGGTCGTACTTCTTCAGCAGTACTCCACAAACGGAAACCTCGTTGCAAAGGGTACATTCAGGTTTAAGAAAGTTATATATGATAGTAATGGAGTATATGAAATAAATAATATACTTCTTAAGCGTTTGCCGATTAATGATATACCTGTAGAATAACCAATTAATTATTTAATAAATATAAACTATGAGAAAATTATTAACAGTTTTAGTGTTATGTACACTATCTATGGCTATGTTCGGACAGAACAAAAAAATTGCAGTAGCAAACGAAGATCTGATTGTTAAGTTCAACGTGAATTACTCACCAAACTACATTCTTAAAACAACTATTCTTGAATGTACAGCAGACGGAGTTACATGTAACAACACAAATGGTGAGGTGTTTATACCACGTGATAACTTTGACACCGGAAACGGTTTTACATTAGGTAAGTTGAAAGTTAAATTTGAACTATTCAAAAGCAATGGTCAGTTACACGCTGTAGGTGGTTGTACTGTTTCAAATGTATATCTGTATGATTATCCTCATATAGTTCAGAACCTGAGAATAAAAAATGTAAATAATATTTTGTTGAAGATTGTTGCAACAACAGATAGATAAACATTTAAGCCGGAAATATGTAAAAGGAAGCATTCTGAATCATATTACCGGTAATATAAACCTAATATTAATTTATAATTACATTAAAATGAGAAAATTAATTGTATTACTAAGTCTTAGTATTATCTCTTTTTCGTTACTGGGACAAACAGGAAAACGCGCTTACGCAAACGAGGACTTGATTGTTAAGTTTAACGTAAACCATTCGTCAAACTACATTCTTAAAACAACTATTTTAGAGTGTAGTGCAAACAACGCTATATGTAATAATACAAATGGTGAGGTATTTATACCACGTAATAACTTTCATACATGGAATGGTTTTAAATTGGGTAAACTAAAAGTAAAACTAGAGTTGTTTAATCTTTCTGGTGAGTTACATGCTACTGGTGGTTGTACATTAACAAATGTATATCTGTATGATTATCCTCATATTGTTCAGGATCTTAGAATCAAAGAGGTAAATAATATTCTAATGATGATTGTAGCCCAGCTTGAAGATTCAATTAAATAGCTATTTCAGACATGAGATTACTTTCGGTTTCGGACGTTGTCTCGGTATTAAATAGACATAAATCTACTAATCAATTTAAAATTTTTTACGATGAAAAAAGTTATTTTAGCACTTAGTCTTGCTTTACTATCAGTTGTAGTAATGGGACAATCTATTAACAAGCGTGCACACGCAAATGAGGATCTGATAATCAGATACAATGTAGGTACAAATTACGGGTATGTACATACTACAGTAACTTACTGTTCTGTTCCTGGAGCTGTATCAAACAGTTCAAATGGCGAGGTCTTTATACCACGTACATCATTTACTACACAGAATAACTTTACTATTGATAAAATTAGCGTTAAATTCAAAAGATACGATGCTAATGGAAACCTGCATTCAGGTGGTAGTAAGACTCTTTATAATGTAAGACTTTATGATTACCCTATGATGCTTCAGAATCTTAGATTAACAACAGCTGGCGGTATTATTTGGTGGATTTATGCTAGTCCGAACGATGATAATAATAACAACAGTGCTATTGATTAATTATTAATTAATCCAGCAGTTGAATAATTTACAAACTAATTGAACTATCAAAATAATGTAACGGGCAATTATGATGTTTCTGATATTCAGAGATGATATAATTTGCTCGTTTCATCTTACTATAAAAAAATAACAGATGAAACGAAGCATGAGAATGGTCATTCACACACACGAAATGACTAAATTATGCGAGTTCCATATGACCTTAAAAAAACAAATTTAGACATATGAAAAAAATATTATTAGCCTTAAGTCTTGTTTTACTATCTGTAACACTAATGGCACAAACAGGAAAACGTGCATATGCAAATGAAGATCTTACAATAAAATTTGATCTTGGATCAGGATATAGTTATGCTCAGACCACTATAGTTGAGTGTTCTGTACCAAATGCTATTTCAAATAGTTCTAATGGAGAGGTTTATATACCGCGTACCTCATTTAATACAGGTAATGGTTTTACATTGGCAAAACTAAAAGTTCGCTTTAGACTGTATAATAGTAATGGTGATTTTTATGCAGGAGGATCAAAAACAATAACTAACCTGTATCTGTATAACTGTCCAATGGTAATGCCGGATATGCGTCTTACTACAATTGGCAATATAATACTGTATTATGTTGCTAATCCTCATCAAGACGAGCTAACAACTAAATAACAACAAAAAAATATACGTATGAAACTAAGCATGAGAAATAGTTTTCTCACACACGGGAATGATTATTATGCAGAGTTCCATCTGACTATAAAAAAGAAAAAATAAACGGATGAAAAAGATATTATTAGCCCTGAGTCTTGCTTTGTTGTCATTAACATTAGTGGCACAAACCGGAAAACGTGCATATGCAAATGAGGATCTTACAATAAAATTTGATCTTGGATCAGGTTACAGTTACGCGAAAACTACAATATTAGAGTGTTCTGTTCCCGGAGCTGTATCAAACAGCTCAAATGGTGAGGTTTATATACCACGCACCTCTTTTAATACAGGTAATGGTTTTACACTTGTAAAACTAAGAGTTAGCTTTAGACTATATAACAGTAATGGTGATGTATATGCAGGTGGTTCAAAAACAATAACTAACCTGTATCTGTACAATTGCCCAATGGTAATGCAGAATATGCGCCTTACTACAATTGGAAATATATTGTTATGGGTTTATCACAATCCAGACGACCATATATCGGAGTTGTAATTACTTTGGTGAGTATCATTACTCACGTGTTTTTAGATCATAAATTAGCAGTAATACCTTACCCGTCGGGCAGATGTGGTAAGGTATTTTTTTTGATTTACATATATATTTGAGTGTAGTTGACACATCAGGTAAAATGTAAACACATTATAGTATAATGTTCGCTATTTATATATAATTTTAGCAAACACAATTTTAAACTCTAAACAGTTTTACTAACATGGACGAATATAAACTGAGAATTATTGAACACGCTTTTGAGGAGAGTAGATATCACAGAGGATTTCATCATACGTTGTTTAATCTGTTTCTTACAATATTTCTATCTATTACCGGACTGTTGGTTGCTAACTTTGACAAAGTAAACAAACTAAACGATCCGCTACAGTATCTGATGATATTGTTATTTATAATTCTTGCTGCCGTATACAGACAGATGATTATAAGATACCATAAACGCATAGCCACTATAAACTCTGTAATAGCTGGTGTTGCTGATAAGGATATTGTGAACAATCCTGAATTTAACTCCATAAAAGAGCCTCTTAAGACACTCTACTGTAGCAAATATAAAGATCTGATAGATCCGGAGAATCCAAATGTTATAAAGACCGGAAATGGACACATGTTCTTTATAAGAGTTGTATTTGTACTTGTTGTTGTTGATATTCTTATAGTTGCCGGAACATTGATCTATTAATTACAGTAGCTTGTAAAATTGTATAACAATAATGTTTGCCTGTTTGCTAAATTCATGTACATTTGGGCATATTTCTTCGGGGCAGGGCGAAATTCCCTACCGGCGGTTACAGTCCGCGACTCTTGCACTATTTGCAGGATTGATTTGGCGAAATTCCAAAACCGACAGTTAGAGTCTGGATGGTAGAAGAAAATGTAAATAGTGATAAATCTTTTCAGATGTACCATCTGATATGCCCTGTTTAAGAGATATGTTTAATTATGAGAAACAAACATATGTAACACTAATAGGGCTAATACAATGAATAACTTAACCGATTTTGGAACAGATTACCGCAGCAGGGTAGAGAATGCTTTAGCAGCACTAAACTCAGGAAAGGGTGTACTCCTTGTTGACGACGAGGACAGAGAGAACGAAGGTGATATAATATACGCTGCCGACAATATTACACCACAGGATATGGCTCTTATGATAAGAGAGTGTAGTGGTATAGTATGTCTTTGCTTAACAGAGGAGCGATGTGAGAAATTAGAGCTGCCACAGATGGTAAGTGATAATAACAGTAAAAACAGAACAGCATTTACTGTATCAATAGAGGCTGTAGAAGGTGTTACAACAGGTGTTTCGGCAGCAGATCGTGTGCAGACAATAAAAACAGCAATAGCAGACAATGCAAAACCTACTGACCTTGCACGTCCGGGACATGTATTCCCGCTCAGAGCCAAAGAGAACGGTGTGTTTGAGCGTCGTGGACATACTGAGGGTAGTGTTGACCTTGTAAGACTTGCAGGTATTGGTAATACAGCAGTTCTTTGCGAACTAACAAACCCTGATGGAACAATGGCACGTCTGCCTGAGATTATGGTATTTGCAAAACAAAATAATATGACGGTAGTTACAATAGAGGATATATATATGTACCGTAAAAATGTAAAGGATATATAGTGATATATGCTGTAATGATATAACTGTAATCCCGGAGATATCTGTCCGGGATTTTTTGTGTTCATATAATACTCTTTAACTTGATGAGGGTTATGCAAAGCGATTTATATATTTTTCTGCTTTGAGCTTTGTTTAATGTTATATATATTCGCGTCCGAATTTAACTTAAACTATTTATTCTATGAATACACTCAGACCAAATGCCGACAGGGCAAAAAATGCTATTATTCTTATAATAATGGTACTGTCAATTCAGGTAATAGAATTCTTTATTAACATAATCAATTATAATCTCTATTCAAGAATAGCAGAAGAAGGTGTGTACACAATGGCTGAAACTGTAAACAGTGATTTTTTGGTTGCAGTTATATCATTACTGTTGTTTACAGTATATATAACATCTACTGTTGTATTTTTAATGTGGTTCAGACGGGCATATTACAATCTTAAACATTTAGGAATGAGGAGAGCTCATGATGATGGTTGGGCAGTTGCTGCGTGGTTTGTACCAATTATGAACCTGTTCAGACCATACCAGATAATGCGCGAATTATATGAAACCTCTGATCTGTATATTAAAGCAAGAGATGAAAATCATAAACCTAACGACTTTATATTCGTTGGTTGGTGGTGGGCACTGTGGATTATTTCAATTATATATTCAAGAGTGTCTACAAAGGTTTATTTAAAAGCCGAAACTGCAGAGGACTATATGAATAGTGCAACTATTGATATTATAGGTATTATTGTATCGGTGCCGTTGGCATTATGCACAATAAAGGTTATTAAAGATTATAAAAAGATTGAAGATAAGATTACTGAAATCTACAATAATCCACCGGAGTTAGATTAAGCGACAATATCTGTTAAAGCTAAAAACATATAGTGTCTGTTTGTTAGACTTTGTTAAGGATTGAAAAAACCTGATAATATTACACGTAAAATTATTTGTTGTTACTATCCTCTTTACCTTAAATATATTGGTATATGTGATTAATAGCTAATTTTACTTAAATTTTTTATTCTATGAATACATTCAGAGCAAATGCCGACAGAGCAAAAAATGCAATCATATTTATTGGCATTGTTACATCTCTAAAAATGATCTATTTGATATTTAATATAGTGGATTTAGATCTCTATAAAAGAGTAGTGGAACAGGGAGTATATACCATGGAAGAGATTGAGAATAGTGATTTTAGAAATTTGACCTATTTTGTAGTATATGTAATTGTGTATATTTTCTCTGCTATTGCTTTTATTATGTGGTTCAGACGCGCATATTACAATCTTAAGAATCTTGGTGTAAGAACCTCTTGTGATGAGGGATGGGCAGCAGGAGCATGGTTTGTACCAATTATGAATCTGTTCAGACCATATCAAATAATGCGCGAGTTATATCAGGTATCTGATATGTATATAAAATCAAAAGATGAAAACCATAAACCAAACAAACTTATATTCGTTGGATGGTGGTGGGCTTTGTGGATATTTACTGGCGTTTTTTATAGAATTCTCAATGAAGTTATTGATAATACCGAGTATACTGAGCATTTAATTGTTATTACAAACATGGAAATTGTAATTAATTTAATAATGATCCCTCTTGCAATATGCACAATAAGGGTAATTAAGGATTATGTAAAAATAGAAGAGAGGATGAAGGAGCTGTATAACACTTCGTTTGAAAAGGATGAAGATCAAGTTATCGCAGTTACTGGCGAATCTGTGTATTCTATTGGAATAAAGTGAGTTTTGTGCGGATTAAGCATGCGTTACTACATAGGGAATAGAAAATGGTCAGATATTGTATATTGTTACATTATCTGACCATTGCATTATAGATTAAATATTATGTTTAGTTTGTTATATGTCTGAATCCATCCAATACAAAAACATCATCTTGCTGAGCAAAAGATAAGGACAGATAACCCGATTTATCATTTATTTCATAATACACAACAAGTGTTGCACTACCTTTTAGTACGCTAAGTTGTTGTCTGAACATTTTACAATCTTTAAGATCAAGGCCGATAATCTTTTCAACTTTCGCTTCAAAAGCAGATGCTGAAGTATACTCTTTATACTTATCGGTTGTCATAGCATATATTTTCTTTCTGTTTTTTGCCTTTATAGCCTCTATAACAGGCTGTGCAATAACATCTATCTTGTTTACCTTTTCGTAATCGTTTAACGACATATTAAATGAAAACATCTTAGTACTGTTGTCGTCATAAACCTTAAAACCACCACTAGCTTTACCTTTGTACTTAACAAACTCTACATTGTACAGTACGTTTGCGAATTGTCCGAATCCTGGTTTTACGCTGGTGTTGAATGTAGACTGTTTGTAACTGCGTATTTGCCCGTAAAATGAGCGATACAGATTAATCAGTTTTGTTATGTCATCTTTTGATTGTAACTTTTTGATCTTATCATCTGTTAAATCCCATATTTTATCCATATCGTTTTCCTTTATTGACTCAATAAACTGGTCAACCGATTCTGGATCTACATGTTTCAGCTCAATATTAGACTGAGCCTCAATTATATTGTTTAACTCATTCTGAATCTGGCTAATCTCATCACTGTTATTGTTCTTCTCGTTATTTTGCGAACATCCGCCAATTACAACTACTATTAGAATAAGAGTAAAAAACTGTTTCATAAACTTAAATTTGTGATATTTAATATATTCGTGATTATAAATTTGTTCAGGCATCGTGGTTCTCTGTTTTCAATATACAAAAGGGGTATAGTGAGTTAGACAAATATAGTAACAACTGTTACAATACCAACGGTAAATATTTAAAGTTTATCTTATGTATTATCTGAATTTGATTAATTTTTATTGTTGAAAAAATATTTGTTATTGTAGTGAGTTTACAAAAATAGGCACATAAAGTTTATAATCGGATTTTATACGTTCCAAATAATCCCATTTGTTGATAGTGTATCTACCGTTTATTTGCCGAATAGCGCATTCTGTTCCGAAATAACAGCCATTCACAAAAAGTGAAGGTTTGGTATCAAATCATTATTCATATTTATAGCAGTTAAATTGTTGGCTGTAATTTAGAGCCATGTAAACATATATTCTAAAATTTATGATTATGAAGAGATTGATTAGTAGTCTGACCCTGATTTTATTTGCACTAACGTGTTTTTCGCAGTATTCACTGTTAACAGTATTCTCTGAAGAGGGAGAGACCTTTTATCTTTATGTTGATGGAGAAAAGATGAATGAAACTCCTATGTCTAACATAAATAACATAAGGTTGGTAAATGATTATCATCGCATAAAGGTTGTTGGTGCTTCAGATAGGAGTATAAGTGTTAGCAAAAATCAGGGGAGTAGGGATATGGATGATAACTATTGTCGTTTAACACTATGCTTAAAACAGAACCGCTCAGGAAAGTACAAGTTAAGGATGACAAATTTTACACCTATCCCGGAGGAGGAGTTTTATAGTCAGCAGCCTGATGATAATACCGGAGAAGTGGTTTATGTTGAAGAGACAACCAAACCTGTTACATCTGTTGAGAGAAAAAAGGTTGTAAGAAAATCAACTACAACTACAGAGAATTCAAATGTATCTGTGACTGTAAATGCAGAAAAGAACAGTGAGAAGAGCGGAAAGAGTGAGTCTGTATCAATGAACCTTAATGTGAGCGAAGATGGTAACTCAGCGAGTTTGTCATTAAATGTATCGGCAAGTGGAAGCAGTAGCGGAAAAACAGTTGTTACCGAGAGTTCATCTGAGGAGACTGTTGTGATTAATGGCGGCACTACTACATCTACAAGTATTACAACAGAGGAGACTATAACTATTAATGGAGGTACAAGTAATAGCAGTGCCGGAAATACAACAGTTGTAGAATCTCATCCTATGCCCGGATATAATGGTACAATAGGATGTAGAAATGTTATATGGGACAGAGAGATGAAGGATATAAAGAGAACTATATCCGATAAGTTTCATGATGAATCGAGATTATCTGTAGCTAAAGATATTGTTAAGAGAAAATGTTTACAGGCAAAGCATGTACGCGACATTATGAAACTGTTTGATCATGAAGGAACACGTCTTAAATTTGCTAAGGCTGCGTACGCTAACACATACGATCAGGATAATTTTTATATAGTTTATAACGAACTGGATTTTGATGTTAGTGTAAATGAGTTAAAAGCATTTATTAACGGTGAGGATACTGATGATTTTGAGTTTTAGGTATCTTTCTGGTAAAAGAAAACACAGAGAAACAAGTTGTTGCTTTCTATTTTGATATAAAAAAAAGCTGTCCGGCATACGGACAGCTTTTTTTTATAAATGTTTATTTAACTCTAAATCTCTTCTGCCTGAATTATCTCACCACTGCTATTAATAGCAAATGCAACAATATGCAGATTATTTACATTCCATTCAGGTTTTATATCAACCTTAAAGGCTTTCTGTTTTAATGTCCCTTTTGTTACGGTTTCATTATTCCAGTATGTAACGCCTTCGTAATCGGTAATCCCTTTTCTTAGTACATGGTTATGCTCGTAGTCAGATATAGTTGCACTTCCATTCTTTTGAGGAGCAATTATCTTACTCTCTGTAATGTATACACCTACTTTAACATTTTTGTCACCATCGGTAAGCGCTTCTGCCTGAACATATACTGTAAGTTTGTTATCTTTAATAACCTTATGTATCTGTAAATCTATGTCCTGAGTAATACCTAAACCACTAGTAACAGCCGATGCCCACTCATCTCTTGGTTTAACACCATCTTTTCTGTTTACAACAGCCGAAGGTACTGAAGGGGTACCAAATTTAGCGTATAATTTCTCACCTACCTCAGTTGTGAAATCTGTAGTAAATACGGATGATTGTGTTCCTGCAAAGAAACCTGCATGAACAGCAACAGCAACAACCTTATGGTTATTTGCAGCCATTATGTTTTTAACCTCTGTATGACCCATAGGGCAGTTCACACATCTGTGTCCGGTAAACTCCTCTATTAATACACGTTTAACAAAATCTGTACGTTTCGGAAAATCAAATGTTTCTGATACCTCAGAGCTCTCTTTAATATATGGTCCGTCAACCTTATCACATGCCGATAACAGTAGTGAGGCAATTAGTATTATTGGTAATATGTATCTTTTCATCTGTTATATTTGTTTTTTATAGATTATATGAAACGCATAATTTTCTGTGTTAGAAAGATTTTTACTTATGCTTAGTTCATTTTACTATAATTTATTTTACCTGCCGGTTGTATAAATGTAACCGGATTTTATAATCTAACTTATCACATTAAAATGTTGTTGATATTGACACAACAAATCCTGTAGATGATGGTTCATATACACATATACCATTTGCACAGTTATATCCGTCTTTTTTACGTCCGTATCCTAACTGTATTCTGTTTGCACCCTTTACATATGCCATTGATACAAACGGATAGTGATTTTTTGTTGAACCATAGTTATACAGATCCTGTATTGTTACAAATAACTTTCTGTTTATATTCATCTCAAGAAGTCCCATAACCCAATCTTTTTTATCCTGATCGGTTAACAGTTCCTGAATCTCGAAACGTGTAATAAACTTTCTGCTCCATTTATATGTAAGGTCGGCAACAAATATATTTGTATGTACCATGCCATCTTTTGTATGGTTTTCTGCATCAAAAGCAGCATCAACCTCACCATCAAGTACGCCTTTTCTTATAAGAGCATAGTTAAAACTCTGATTAAGATACTGTAACTGAAGTTTGAACTTACGGCTCACTTTACGTTCAATCTGAAGGTTAAACTCCTGATAGAATAGCTGATCGCCTACAGATAATAGTCCTGATGAATATCCATCAGTTCCTGCCCAGGTTGACAGATCTGATACCTTATTTGGAGCAACTACATAATCTTTGTCTATATTATGTATACGCGAGTAGTATAACGATAGCATTGTTCCGTATTTACCACCCAGAAAACTCTTTTTTGGTAAACGGTAACTTAGTTCGCCTTTAAAGGCAAATTCACCGTTTGGTTGCGACGAATATGGGTACATTGCAGCCAAAGAGTAGGTGTGCGTACGACTCATTGCCGGAATAAAGTTAACCATAACCTCATTAAGCGATGCAGTGCGTTCGGATCTTGTGCTCATATTATCAACACGCTGAACACCAAACAGGGCACCAAATCCTTTAGTAGAGTAGGTAAGGTTTACATTATATGCATTTCCCTTTTTATATATCCAGTTATTATCAGACGAAGGATCGTTGATCTTCTCTGCATACTCACCATAAAGGTTGAATTTACCTGTATTTATGTTAATACGACCGGCATAACTTCCAACATTTGCCGGAAGATTGTACTTTTCATGTTCATTGTCTTCATATTTACTTACAAAAGAACCTCCAAGTGTAATCTGTACAGGCATATCAAGTTCTAAGGCATCGGCAACTGATATCTCGCCATCAAATCCGCGAACAATACCTTTACCATTCTCAAAGTACTTACGCTGATATCCGGTTAGTCCTTTAAACACAATACCTTTTGCCGGTTTTAATACAACCCTGAATCCATCCAGAGCATTATCAAGCCCAAGGGTTTTTTCTTCATATGAACGTAGAATAAGGCCACTACCAAACTGTTCATAGAAGCTACCGGCGGTAACATCAATAAGTCCGGAGTTATAGCGAATAAAACGATATTTCATATCAATGCCATCGTTTTTACGTCCCGGATTGTTAAACCCAAGTTTTGTGTTCAGGTAACCCTCAATTCTTAATCCGGCAGAGAATTTACCCCAGTTATAGTTTACATTTCCGTACGAATTCATAAGGTACTTCTCCAACGGTGCATCTGCTCCAATGGTTTTGTCCTTTTGGTATACCTGTCCGTCTAACTGAAAGTTTCCGGTTACAGTACCATATTTATCTGTCTGAGCAAATAAACTTCCTGTAAAAAGAGTTATAAAAGCAACAGACACTAATCCTCTCCTCATAAATCTTAAATAAAAATTGTTGCGTTAAATAGTTTCAGGATTACTTTTTTACAAGCTTCTTAAGAACCTCATACAACTCCTCCTCATCGCCATCGGCATATGATGTGTGTTGCCATACTATTTTGCCATTGCCATCAAGTACAAATGTGTGTGGTACATTAACAACATTCATAGCTCTTTTAAAATCGCCGTTTGGGTCAAGTAGTACAGTAAAATCCCATCCTCTGGCGTTTACAAATGGAGCAACTCTTGATGAGCTACGAGCATTATCAACTGAGATTGCATATAGTTTAACTCCTGTATCTTCCTGCATATCCTCATATATCTCAGATATTGCAGATAGCTCTTTTACACATGGTTTACACCAAGTAGCCCAAAAGCTTATTATTACAGGTTTTCCGTCATTCTTAATCTCTTTTGTGTTAAAGATCTTTCCTTCTAATGTTTTAATATCTACAGATGCTGTAGATTGTGAAAAAATGCTGTTTGCTGCTATAAAAAACAGAACAGTAATTGCTAACAGGTGCCTTCTCATAAGTAAAATATTTAATAATAAAACTAAATGAATATTCATAACCCGTTAATCAGTCTGTATCGGTAATAATACATTTATCTTTACATTATTTTATCTACAAACTGAAATGCATAACAGGCTCTCTAAAATTAATTAAACACTATCCCGGATAAATTACCGTTTATGTTAACGATAAAGACCGGGTAGTGTATATAAACCGTAAATTTAATAAAAGGTTCTGTATTCTGTTATTATTAAAGAATCAGATCCAGAAAATTCTGAATCTGATTCAATATAATTTAGATTACTCCTTAATTATTTTTCCTGTATATGACTGATCGCCCATTACAATTCTGTATGTATACATACCTGAAGCAAAATCAGAACAGTTTATAGCATTTGTAACATAACCACTACGTGCATTTACCTTAACTACCTTAACAAGTTTACCATATAGATTGTATATGTTTATAACAGGCTCAGCATTAAGAGTCTTGTTTATGTTAAAGTTTACATTAACAATATCTTTTGCAGGGTTAGGGTATTGCTCAAGACCTATCTTATCTGCATTTACAATATTATCTGTAGTTTTCTTTGTAACAGCAAAATGTACCTCAAACTCAAGTTTGTCATTTGCATCTGCTGAATTAACAAGTATAACCTTATATTTAGATGTACCTTCAGTTCCTTTTGGCTCAAGGTGAAGTGATAGCTCATCTGCATGCTCAGCACCAGCAGCAATAGTCATCTCAGATGTTTCTGTTACTGTTGGTTGATAACAATCTTTCCAACAGAAGTAGAAGCTATGCTCTTTAGTTGCTGAAACTATCTCTCTCTTCATTTTAACTTTAACCTCTGACGAAGATGTATTCTTAGCTTTAAATGCATATTTAAGCTCGTTATCACTTGATTTACCATTAATTACAATAGGGTTGCTTAAATCTACTTTACTACCATCCTTATAAATCTCAAATGATTTTTTTTCTTCTTTTACAAGGGTAGCTTCTTCTACATTAAATATTTTACGGCTAAATGTTGATGCACCGTATTCACTTACTGTGGCAACAATGTGTATATCTTCAGGTTTCCATCCGTCATCAAGAGTTAGCTTATACTGGTGTGTGTACTCTCCTTTAGCTACATCAGGGATAATACCATCAGTACCCCATGTTCCACCTACCATTTTACGAATAACGTGGTTGTGTACATATCCTTTTATAGGGTTCCCTTTTCCGTTAAGTGAGTGTCCTGGGAATTTAGATGCGTCATCATAATAGTTAGCCTGATCCCATCCTGTTCCAGTTCCAGTTACCTTGTTCTCTACAATATAAAGATTAATTCTAAAGTCACCCTTCTTCTCATTAGTAAAATTAGTTTTAATATCTGCTGTAACCTCTTTTGTAGATGCATTATAACTTGTGGTAAGTTCAATAGATACACTTGTAGGCATATTAGCAATCATTGCCTCTGCATTAGCTTTCCATTCATTACGGCTAATACCAGTTTTTCCGCCGAACTGTGTTCTGTTAATCATACCTGATGGGAATCCTGCTCCTAGAGTATTACATAACTCTTTTGTTTCAGCAATCTCCATTTTATCTCCTGCATGAGCTGCAACACCAATAACGTTTTTATTCTTAGATATAATATCCTTAAGAACTAAAGCTCCGTCAGGACAGAATCCACACCACGCACCAGTAGCCTCTTCTATAAGTACTTTACGAGGTACAGGAGTTTCTATTGTTTCAATTTTAAAAGACTTCTTATTATTTGTATTATCTTCGTCAACAGCATTGTTTACTTTAACTATTTCAACAATAATAGTCTCTTCGCCATTCTTTGTTCCGGTATATTTATCTGTAAAAGTAAACTCCTGTGCTTGCATATATGCAAGATTCAAACCACTGAATGTTTGGTTGTGTTTGTCAGATGAACCCTCTACATACCATGTTAACTCAACAGAAGTAACAGGTTCCATAAGTTTATTTCTTACAGCACCTTTTATTACAACCTCTTTGTTAAGTTTTATTGATTGATCAAACAGAGATGATACGTTTGAACAGTCAATACCATCAAATTTTCCTACAAGAATATTATCAAGTACAAGAACATAACAGTCATTTGATACCATTTGGAAAGCAATCCATACTTTAGTATTTTCATAACCTTTAGCCTTTAAATCAATAACGTGTGTTGTAAGAGAGGCCTCTTCTTTTTTTACATCCTTAAGAAGTGTGAATTTAGATGCGTCAAAACTTGCTGCGTTAGGAGCAGTTGTAGATATCCACACCTTATAAGACTCTTTGTAATCCTTATCAAGCGATGCTGCACTCCATACAAGTTTATTATCTGTAGTTAGATCAATAGCCGGAGTAATCATCCAGTCGTTAGCTGTTCCCGCAGGGGTAAACCATGAGGTTACAGCAGCCATATTCATACCACTTATTACTTGCTTAGACCATGATTGTCCGTATTTAGCAACTTTTGCATTAGGAGTGTTTTTGTCTACATCTATAATAGTCATATTTGCCGGAAAATCTCCTTCAAAATCCTGTGAATAGATTGCAGTAACACCTCTTGTTTGAGAGTTGTAGTTTTTCATATTTATCTTTCCACCACTTCGGGTAAGATGTTGTGCCGATAGCATTCCGCTAACACAAAACATAAAAAGAATAAAAAGTAACTTGTTTCTCATAAAATTTAAGTTTTAGATTAATATTAATACACAGCCATATAATGGCTTAAACAGTTCAATACTTATTTATGTGGCTTTTATTACAGTTTTCAGCTGATCAAATGTAAATATTTTTTATACACATCCAAATATTAGTATAGTTAAATATGTATAACCGAACATTAGTCACTACAATTTGACTGTTTACCAAATTAACAAACTCTACTGTTTATAGTATGTTAACAGGTTGTTTAGAATGATTCTTAATTAATTTATGGTGTAAATTTTTTATTGTTTAACATAAATAAAGCTATGAGTTATTATAATAAAAAAGGAGCTGAATACAATATTATTCAGCTCCGGTTTTAAACTTAAATTCTGTTATTTATAACTATCGCTTAACAATGCGTCCTGAATATATTTTATCAGTGGTAGATACTG
Organism: Bacteroidales bacterium; assembly: GCA_025210735.1. Classification (GTDB taxonomy): domain Bacteria; phylum Bacteroidota; class Bacteroidia; order Bacteroidales; family UBA6680; genus UBA6680. The sequence continues at coordinate 30,730 of JAOARD010000060.1, read as the reverse complement.
TATATGTGTATATTCCGGAAGGTACATCGCTACAATTTATACTATTATTCATATGATTAGTATAACCATTTAACTGTATGTGCTTAATAAGCTTACCTTCTATACTATATAGTCGGAATATAACAGGTTCTGCATTTGGGTTGTCTATCTTACCATTTAGCATAAGATTATCTACTACAGGATTTGGATAAATGCTTATGCCACTGTTTTCAGCAGAGGTTATAACTGTTGATGTTCCGGTAACATTAAATTTTACTGTAAACTCAACCTTATCATTAATCTTATCTTTGTTTTTAATAGTAATCTTATATGTAGATACTCCTACTATTGATTTAGGTTCAAGGTGCAGAGATACCTCATCGGCATGTGTTGAACCTTTGGTAATTCTCATTGCATTACTCTCTGTTATACTAGGTTGATAACAATCTTTCCAACAGAAGTAGAAACTATGCTCTTTAATTGCAGAAACAGTCTCTCTTGAAAGTATTATATCAACATCTGCAGATGATATGTTCTTAACATTAAAAGCATACTTAAGTTCTGTATCTGTGGCTTTTCCGTTGATAATAATAGGCTTTGTAATATCAATTTTATCTGATCCGTTATAAAGCTCTATAGAACTTCCTGATGTAGATTTTTCTGTTACATTAAAATGAACCTCAATTTCTATTTTATCATCAGCATCTTTAGTATTTATAAACTTTATCTTATATTTAGATAATCCCTTTGTACTATTTGGCTCAAGGTGCAGAGATACCTCATCAGTATGAGTTGCTCCTTTAGCTATCGTCATAACACTACTCTGTGCTGCACTTGGCTGATAACAGTCTTTCCAGCAGAAGTAGAAATTATGACCTTTTGTAGAAGAAACAGTCTCACGAACAAGTTTTACCTCAACATCTTTTGATGATATATTCTTAATGTTGAAAGCATGCTTAAGTTCAGAATCTGTTGCTTTACCATTTATTACAACAGGCTTTGTAATATCTATCTTATTGGCTCCTTTATAAAGCTCAAATGATTTTGCTGATGAAGAATTATCTGTTACATTAAAATGAACCTCAACTTCTATCTTATCATTAGCATCTTTAGTATTCACAAACTTTATCTTGTATTTAGATAATCCCTTTGTACTGTTTGGCTCAAGGTGCAGAGATATCTCATCGGTATGAGTTGCTCCTTTAGCTATTGTCATGACATTACTCTCTGTTATATTTGGTTGATAACAATCTTTCCAGCAGAAGTAGAAATTATGACCTTTTGTAGAAGAAACAGTCTCACGAACAAGTTTTACCTCAACATCTTTCGATGATATATTCTTAATATTGAAAGCATACTTAAGTTCAGAATCTGTTGCTTTACCATTTATAACAACAGGCTTTGTAATATCTATCTTATTACCCCCTTTATAAAGCTCAATTGATTTTGTTGATGATGAATTATCTGTTACATTAAAATGAACCTCAATCTCTATCTTATCATTAGCATCTTTAGTATTTAGAAACTTTATCTTGTATTTAGATAATCCCTTTGTACTATTAGGCTCAAGGTGCAGAGATATCTCATCGGCATGTGTTGAACCTTTGGTAATTGTCATAGCACTACTCTGTGCTACATTTGGCTGATAACAATCTTTCCAACAGAAGTAAAAATTGTGACCTTTTGTAGCAGAAACAGTCTCTCGAACAAGTTTTACCTCAACATCTTTTGATGATATATTCTTAATATTGAAAGCATACTTAAGTTCAGAATCTGTTGCTTTACCATTTATAATAACAGGCTTTGTAATATCTATCTTATTACCCCCTTTATAAAGCTCAAATGATTTAGTAGTGGGTGCTGCAGCAACAAGTGGTTTTTCAATAGCATTGAATATACGGCGTTGTGTATTACTATTACCATGTTCTGATACAACAGCAACAACATGTATATCTTTATCCTTCCAATCGTTCTTAATATCTACATTGTATGTGTGTGAGTACTTTCCGTTTGCCACATTTGGTATAATACCATCTGTACCCCATGCACCACCTACCATTTTGCGAACAACATGGTTGTGTACATATCCAACAATTTTTGAACCTAATCCATACATAGGATGACCCGGAACATCGTTATAGTAGTTAGATTGATCCCATCCATATCCTGTACCTGTTACATTATTCTCTACAATGTACAGGTTTACTCTGAAGTTACCAGTCTTTTGTGCTGTAAAATCTACATCAACCTTTGCACTTAGTTTGCGTGTTGTTTTATTGTATGTTGGTGTTACATCAATAGCAATAGTTGTTGGTTGGCTTAACTGACTAACTGCTTTGTTTTCCCATGCAGATCTGCTTAAACCAACCTTACCACTATAAGCTACTCTGTTTACAAAACCGCTTGGGTAACCTGCTGCAAGTGCACTACAAAGCTCTCGGGTATTTGTAGTCTCCATTTTATCACCTTTGTGTACTGCAACGCCAATCACTTTTTTATGTTTCTGTAGAATCTTTTTTAAATACACAGCTCCATCAACACAGTATCCGCACCAAGTACCAGTTGCCTCTTCAATAAGAACATGTTTTTCAACGGCACTTCTTATAGATTCAACATACATGTAGTTTGTATCAGATGTACTTCGTTGATTATATACCTCGTTATTTACAGTTATAACCTTTAATACAATTTTCTTTTCTCCTTCGTTTACGGGTTTATATTTGTTGGTAAACGTAAATTCCTTTATAGCTCCCTTTTTAAGACTAATGTTATCAAATTTCTGAGTTCCACCTCTGAATGAACCTTCTTCTCTCCACTCTACTACTACAGAATTAACAGTATTGGAACCACTGTTCTTTATTGAAAAATTTATTGCAAGGCTATCGTTAATCATAATATCCTGATTACGCAAACCTGTTATCTCAATACCTGAGACGGAATTGTAATTTGCACCTGTATATGCTATTGCTGTGTCGGGCAACAGATATATTAATGCAATACATAGTGTAAATAGTAAATTGTTTTTCATTGTAAATTAATTTGTGTTTTAGATGTAACCAGAAAAAAACCACCATTGATAAAAAGAGGTAGTTTAACCTGTTTATCCAAGTATAAATAATAATTATGTTGTCGTTTTATATAGTAAAACCAGATGTGAGTTATCTGTTTGATATATTAAAGTATATACAGTAGGATTTCTATTATAAGAACATACCTACTGTATATATTTGCTAATAATATTATAAATTTATCTCTTAACTATTCTTCCGCTGAATATTTTATTGCCTGTAGTTACTGTATAGGTGTATATACCTGATGTCAAATTACTACAGTCTATTACCTTGTTTATGCTACCGTTATTTCCTCCTAATAAAACAGAACGAACAAGTTTCCCCTCAGTATTATATAATCTAAGGAATATATCGGAGCCTTTTACATTGTTAAGTTCTCCCTTTATTGTTACAAAATTATTCACTGGGTTAGGAAAGACCTTTAACTTACTATTATCGTCAGTAAAAATATCAGTAGATACATCTTCAACGACAAATTGGGCTGTAAACTCAAGTTTATCCATTGGATTGTTTACATTCTCTATAGTTATCTTATATGATGATATACCTTTAGCAGATTTTGGCTCAAGATGAAGAGATAATTCATCGGCATGTGTATCTCCGGCAGCAATTGTCATCTCTGATGATTCATTTGTTGAAGGCTGGTAACAATCTTTCCAGCAAAAGTAGAAACTGTGTTCTTTTACAGCACTGATAGCCTCTTTCTTCATTTTTACTTTTAGTTCATTGCCTGAAGTATTCTTAATTTTAAAGGCATACTTAAGTTCTGAATCGTCAGGTTTACCATTAATCACTACAGGCTGACTTAAATCTACCTTTGCAGACTCCTTATAAACCTCAAACGAAGATGGAGAAACCGGGTTAACCATAGGTTTCTCAATTGCATTAAATATTCTTCGTCCGCTAACAGACGAGTTATATTCTGATACATATGCAACTATGTGTATATCTTTCTCTTTCCAGCCACTATTAATATCTACATTGTATGTATATGAATAATTTCCTTTTGCCGGATTAGGTATAATACCTGCACTTCCCCAGGCTCCACCAGCCATTTTACGCACAACATGATTATGCACATATCCAACTATTTTATTCCCCTTTCCGTACATTGGATGACCAACAACATCATTATAATAGTTTGATTGATCCCATCCGGAACCAGTTCCTGTAACATTATTCTCTACCACATATAGATTTATTCTAAAATCGCCACTCTTTTGTTCTGTATAGTTTACATTTACAGTAGCTTTAAGCTTTCGATTTGCCTTATCATATACGGTTGCAAGATCTATCTCAACTGATGTTGGATCGTTTAGTTGTTCCAGAGCTTTTTGTTCCCATAAAGATCTGCTAAGCCCAACTTTACCACCATAGGCAGTCCTGTTTACAAATCCTGAAGGATACCCTGAAGCCATAGCATTACATACTATTGCAGTATTTGTAGTTTGCATCTTATCTCCGCTGTGTAGTGCAACTCCAATGACTTTGCTGTGTTTTTCAAGAATCTTTTTAAGGTAAACTGCACCATCAACACAATACCCACACCAGGTACCTGTAGCTTCTTCAATAAGAACATGTTTGTTGACCGAACGTTTTATTGATTCGACAAAAATCTCGTTTTTGAAATTTGATGTCTTTGTACAAGTTACACCATTAATACTTTTTACATTAATAAGAATTTTTTTCTCTCCAGAACCTAAAGGTTTGTAGCGTTTATTAAACGCCAGATCAACTATCTCTCCTTTAGAAATGGATAGATTGTTAAATTTTTGAGTGTTCATTTCTGAGCTACCACTGATACACCACTCAACAACTGCTGAGTTTACAACTGTTTTACTATTATTTTTTAAAGCAAACTTAATTGTAAGACTATCGTAAATCATAATATCACGATTGCTAAGGTTCAGTAATTCAATATCTGAACCTAAACGATACTCTTCATGATTAATATTCTGACTTTGTGCCAGAATTGTGTTTCCAAAACACATAAACACCTCTGCAAATAACAGTAAAAACAGAGTGCAACTTTTAATAAGTAGTTTTCCTTTCATAATGAATAAATTTAATAAATAAATATCCTGTAAATAACATTTTATCGGATATTTTAATAGCAATTAACTCTGTTGCAAATAATGCCTAAATATAGGTGTTTTGTACTGTTTTTAATGCGGTTTCAGCAAAAAGTTATTCTTTTTATTATTTCATTCATCATTACTGTTAATCTGCTTACCATAATAATAGGATATGTTGATCAAACATTTTGCTCATATTCATACCATTATATCTGTTAATAAACTATTACTATTTATAGCTTATATACATACTGTATTTTTAATGGAATTAGACATAAGATTGGTTTTTATCATATCTAACCTGTAATTGGAAAAAAGAAAAATAGTTTTTGACAATGCATTCTGTTATTACATAGTACTTCTTGTGTCGTCTGTTCTGTTATTGCAAATTGATAAAACAGAATGCATGAAATGTATATATGCCAAGTTTTTTTTATAAAAAAGCTACAATATATTCGGTTCGGTATTGTATTTGTTGTGATTGTATATGTGTGTAAATCTGGGTAATACAATTTTTTTACGTATTGTTTGTTGATAATCAAATATTACCTGCTTAAAATTAATTGAAAAATTGTGATCACATTTTTTGTTTTTATACGTACAAAACAAGAAATATATAATTATCACAGTTATGTCAGATTACAAAACAATACCGGAATTACTTAAGTATATAAACTCCACTTTCGAAAACCAAAGAGTATTTAATGACAAAGTTGATGATAAATGGATTAGTTATTCAACAAAGGATATCTATGAAGAGGTACTTAAATCTTACTTTTCGTTTAAAGAAATAGGCGTAAAAAGAGGTGATAGTGTAGGTATAATATCGGATACTAATACACAGTGGATGATTATTGATCTTGCAATAGTTTGTTTAGGTGCGATATCTGTTCCGATATTTCCGAATACATCAGACAATAACTTTCTTTATGAAATTGATGATGCTGCGATAAAATATATTTACCTGGCGAGCCCCGAGAAGATTGAGATAATTGAAAAGAATATCAACCTGTTTGAAAAGATTATAGTAAGGAATCTTGCTGCAAGTGGAGACAAAATTATAAATCATGACGATTTTATTAAACTGGGCAGTGTTCATTATCAGGCGTCAACAGAGCAGGATATTGAGGATATGATTGCACAATCAAATGAAAACGACACAATAACAATTATATATACAAGCGGATCTACCGGAATACCAAAAGGTGTTGAGTTGACTCATAAGAATCTTATATCGCAGATAAAGGCTATTATTGAAATTATTCCACTCAGAAAACAGTGTACAGCATTTAGTTTTCTGCCTACAGCACATATATTTGAGCGTACGATAGTATACTACTATTTTGCTTCAGATCAATCGGTACACTTTACACATGACCTGTTGCAGTTAGGCGATCTTGTTAAAGAAGTAAAACCTACAATAATGACTGTTGTACCAAGATTCTTGCAAAAAGTGTATGCAAAAATGGTGTTGAATGTGAAGAATGCTAAAGGGTTTAAACGTGTTATTGCCGGATTGGCATTTAAACGTGCGTTAGAGATAAACATATACCATCGCAGAAATATTATAGATAAAGTATTTGATACTCTTGTTTATAGTAAATTAAGAAAAGCATTAGGCGGAAAAATTGAGATGATAGTATGCGGTGGTGCCGCACTATCTGATAAGTTATATACTTTTTACAGAAATATTGGAATACCATTATATACAGGGTATGGTTTAACTGAAACATCACCTGTAGTGTCAACTAACTATAAAAAAAATAATAAGATAGGAACTGTAGGGCCACCTCTTCCCGGGGTATCTGTAAGATTATCGCCAGAGGGCGAACTGCTGGTTAAAGGAGATTTGGTAATGAAAGGCTATCATAATGCACCGGATGAGACTGCAAAGGTTATTGATGAAGATGGCTTTCTGTATACCGGTGATCTGGCAAAGATTGATGATGAAGGTTATATTACAATTACGGGAAGAAAAAAGGAGCTGTTTAAAACGTCCACAGGTAAGTATATCAGTCCTATACCTATTGAGGATATTGTAAGTAAACTGGATCTGATTGATTATGCTGTTATTGTAGCAGAGGCTCGTAAGTTTGTTACATGTCTTATTTTTCCGGATTTTGAACAGTGGGAGACTCACAGAGACAGAAGAAAGCATACGGCCACAACAGCAGAAGAGTTCTATAGTAGTAAACAAATTGTAAAGGAGATAAGACGACACATAAGTAAAGTAAACTGGAAACTACATCGTTGGGAGAATATACGTAAACATAAGATTATTATAAACCGACTTACAATTGATGGGAATGAACTTACACCTAAGATGAGTATCAGGCGAGATACTATATATGATAACTATCAGAATGAGATTAATTTAATGTATGGCGAAATGCCCGGAGACATTTAATACTTAATGAATAAACTAAAAACTAAACAGATGGAAAGAATATGTATTGTTGAAGGTGTCAGAACGCCAATGTGTAAAGCAGGAAGTGAACTTAGTTCCGTATCGGCTGATGAACTGGGTGTATATACTGTTAAGCATCTTATACAGAAAACAAATATTGATAAATCACTAATAGATAATGTAATATTCGGATGCGTTGCAATGCCAATGAATGCACCGAATATTGCACGTGTAATTGCCCTTAAATCCGGATTACCAATATCACTGCCAGCATACTCAATTCACCGTAACTGTGCTTCAGGAATGGATGCGATAATTGCTGCCTGTGATAGGATTGAGTTAGGCAAAAACAAGATGATAATTGCAGGAGGAGCAGAGTCTATGAGTAATATACCTTTGGTATACAGAAAATCGGCAGTAAAAAAGTTTACAAAACTGGCTACAAGCAGAACGTTTTCAGACAAATTAAAATCAATGTTGTCGTTCAGATTCTCTGACTTTAGTCCGGTTATATCACTAATACAGGGTTTAACAGATCCTGTTACAGGAAATATAATGGGTAAAACAGCAGAGATACTGGCGCGGGAATTTAACATATCGCGTCTTGAGCAGGATCAGTACGCCCTTAGAAGTCATCTGAAATCAACCGCTGCACTGCACGATGGAATATTTGCTGAGGAGATTGTTCCGGTACCTGTTAAACCTAAGTACAACTATATTGTTGATGATAACGGTATAAATAAAAAGATTACGTTAGAGAAACTATCATCAAAAAGACCATACTTTGATAGGGTTGATGGTACTGTTACTGTTGCCAACTCATGTCAGGTTACCGATGGTGCAGCTGCTGTTATTGTTACAACTGAAACTGAAGCAAAAAAACACGGGCTAAATATTCTTGGTTATATAAACCATCATACGGAGGCTGCGTTATCGCCAGATCGTATGGGATTGGGACCAATATATGCTATTAATAAAATTATTGATAAATCGGGACTTAAGGTTAGCGATTATGACTTGTTTGAGATAAACGAAGCGTTTGCTGCACAGATTCTTGCAAATCAGAAAGCATTAGGATCTAAGTTATTCTCCGAGAAATTCCTGAACAAGAGAGAGGCATTGGGAGAGATACCGGATGATAAACTGAATGTAAATGGCGGAGCAATAGCTTTAGGGCATCCTGTAGGGATGTCTGGTACACGTATAGTAATTCACCTTCTTAAAGAGATGAACAGACGTAATTTGGAGAGAGGAATTGCAGCAATATGTGTTGGTGGTGGACAAGGTGTTGCTATTGATCTGTCACTATCATAGCTGATTATAAAAAAGTAGTATTGGGTATGTATAAGATATGAGTATAAATAAATGTAACCCATTAGATATATAACTACTAAATGGTTAAACTAATAAATACTGGTAACATGAATGCATTTAATATAGAGAATCAGGGCAATGGAGTATATAATCTGATTTTTGATACCCCCGGCGAAAAGGTTAATAAACTTACCACTGAAGCTTTTATTCAGTTAGATAAAACAATTGATGAAATACGGAAGTTAGATGATATAAAACTACTTTTCTTTAAGAGTGCAAAAGAGGGCTACTTTATAGTAGGTGCTGATATAAACGAGATAGCCAATATTACTGATAAAGATGATGCTGCAAAGATATGCGAACGTGGTTTGGCAATAATTAAGAAGATAGAGGATTTACCTTTCCCAACAGTTGCAGTTCTTGATGGCGTGTGTATGGGAGGGGGATTAGAGCTTGCCCTTGCCTTTGATTACCGTATATCAACCGATGATAAATCAACACAGATTGCTTTGCCTGAGGTAAAACTTGGTATATTCCCGGGGCTTGGTGGTACACAACGACTACCAAGACTTATTGGTTTGCAACGTTCATTACCACTTATTCTTACAGGTAAATCAGTTAACGGACTTAAGGCTCTTAAATTGAATATTGTTGATGCATGTTACCACAGAGAATATCTTGATTCCGGACTTAAGAAATTTACTGATACTGTATTGAAAAATCCTGATAAGATATTGCGGAAACGAAAAAGGAGAGGTGCTATGAACTTCTTTCTTGAGAAAACAGCTATTGGACGATCAGCAGTATATCGTTCGGCAAAAAAATCTCTGTATAAGTCAACAAACGGAAACTATCCGGCACCTGTTAATGCCTTAGAGGTTATAAAAAAAGGATATAAAAAATCGTTGAACAGAGGGCTAAAGATAGAGACCAAACACTTTGCTGAGGTAGTAATTGGCGATGTATCAAAATACCTTATCAGATTGTTCTTTATATCAGAATCGCTTAAAAAATACGATGGAGTAGATACTGACACCACATTTAATAAGAAGAAAGTTGATAAGGTAGGAGTGTTAGGTGCAGGTATTATGGGTGCAGGTATATCATGGATTCTTAGTAAGAATAGTACCGAGATACTTCTGAAAGATATAAACTACGATGCACTTACAAAAGGATTATCTACCTGTAAGAACTACTATAAGTACTATCTGAAGAGCAGGAAAATGAAACCCGCTCAGGTAGATATGAAAATGATGAACATTACCGGACAGACCAACTATAACGGATTTAAAAGTACCGATATGGTTATTGAGGCTGTATTTGAAGATATGGAGGTAAAGAAACAGACACTTACAGAGACAGAAAATAGTGTTAGTGCCAATACAATAATTGCCAGCAACACTTCATCGTTATCAATTACAGAGATGGGCACCTCACTTGAAGATCCTAAAAGGTTCATCGGGATGCACTTCTTTAACCCCGTTAACAGAATGCCATTGGTTGAGATTATTCCGGGTACAGATACGTCTGACGAGACAATTATACATACAGTTAATCTGGCAAAAAAGATGGGTAAGGTTCCTGTTGTAGTAAAGGATAGCCCTGGATTTCTTGTAAACAGAATACTGCTTCCGTATATGAATGAGGCTGCATATCTTATGTCAGAAGGTGTTAAACCGGAAAGAATAGATAGGGTTATTAAAGCGTTTGGTATGCCAATGGGACCTCTTGAACTATTTGATGAGGTTGGTATTGATGTAGCCTATAAGGTGTCGAAGATATTTGATAAGGAACTTGGTGAGCGTATGAAATCAGCAGATATACTGAATAATATATATAATGATGCCGGATTACGAGGTAAGAAGAGCGGAAAAGGGGTATACCTCTATACAAAAAAAGGCAAGAAGCCAAACCCTGTAATAGATCAGATAGTAAAAGATAGCGGAGCATCAAAGGCAAAAAATATAACCGATAGAGAGATAGAAGAGAGGATAATATACAGAATGATAAATGAATCGGCGTATTGTCTGCAAGAGCATATTGTAACAAACCCTGAATATCTTGATATGGCAATGATAATAGGCACCGGATTCCCTCCGTTCAGAGGTGGTGTACTTAAATATGCCGACACCATAGGGCTGAGTAATATATTAAACTCACTAAACAGCTATAAGGAGAAATATGGTATAAGATTCACGCCATGTCAACTGCTAAAAGAGCATGCTGATGCAGACCAGGACATATGCAGAATGTAGATAAATGAATAATCTGTATGGTACAGATATAACACATATACAGATTGTAATAAGATAGAGTATATAATTTGAAAACATAAACTAACAGATATGAGTGACAACAGACAAAAATCAATGGATCTGGCCGAGGAGTCAAGAGAAAAGGAGTGGAAACACCCAAGTTTTGTTGCAGAACTATTTAAAGGAAATTTTAAATGGCGACTGGTAAAAGATTTTCCTGAACAATCTGCCGAAGATAAAAAGATAGGTGACGATTTTATTGAGGAACTTAAGATATGTCTTGAGAAAAATATCGATCCAGAAAAGGTAGATAAAGATGGTAAGATACCTGATGAAGCAATAAAGGAGCTTGTTAAACTGGGTTGTTTTGGGTTGAAGATACCAAAGGAATATGGTGGTAAAGGCTTCTCAAACATGAACTATACCAGAATAATATCATATGTATCGTCATACTGTAACTCAACGGCAGTACTACTCTCTGCACACCAGAGTATTGGTGTACCTCAGCCATTAAAATATTTTGGTACAGAGCAGCAGAAAGAGACGTTCTACCCAAAAATTGTTAATGGTGCACTATCGGCATTTGCACTTACCGAACCAGATGTAGGTTCCGACCCTGCAAAGATGACCACTACAGCGAAGCTAACCGATGATGGCGAGCACTATATTATAAGCGGAGAAAAACTTTGGTGTACAAATGGACCTGATGCAGATATACTGCTTGTAATGGCAGTAACGCAGCCAAAAATTATTGCCGGAAAAGAGCGGCAACAGATCTCTGCATTTATTGTAGAGTCAGATGCACCCGGATTCTCTGTATTGCACAGATGTAAGTTTATGGGATTAGGAGGTATATCAAACGGACTACTTAAGTTTGATAACATTAAGGTGCCAAAAGAGAATCTTGTTGGAAAAGAGGGCGATGGACTAAAAATAGCATTCACAACACTTAATGCCGGACGTTTGGCAATTCCTGTATGCTCTGCCGCGTCAGGAAAACTGTGCCTTAGCCATTCGCGCGTATGGGCAAATGAGAGAGTACAGTGGGGTAATCCGGTAGGTTATCACCAGTCGGTATCAAAAAAGATTGCAGAGATGGCAGCCAATACATTTGGTGTTGAGAGCATGAGTCGTCTGTCTGTATTTATGGCCGATATTGAGAAAACAGACATAAGACTGGAGGCTGCAATGGCAAAATACTTTGGATCAGAGAAAGCCTGCTCTATAGTTGATGAAGCAATGCAGATACGTGGTGGTAGAGGCTATGAGAAATCTGAATCGCTCAGAAACAGAGGCGAAGAGGACTATCCGATAGAGCGTTACTACAGAGATATACGAATAAACAAAATAATTGAGGGAACCAGTGAGATAATGCAACTATTTATTGCCCGCGAGGCAGTTGATATGCACTTTAAAATGGTAACACCATTCCTTACAAAGTCCTCAACATCAACAAAAATAAAGGCGGCATTTAAACTGCTTGGCTTCTACTCATGGTGGTTGCCAAAACAGTATATCCCAAGACTCCGCTCATTCAATACAAAGAAACTTAACGGAGCAAATAAACGCCATCTGCGATACATAAGCAGAACATCGCGCCGCTTAGCACGCAGACTGTTTCTGTCTATGGCACGCTTTGGGCCAAAACTACAGGATGAGCAACTGATACTTGGTAACTATGTAGATGTTGGTGTAAATCTGTTTGTTATGTCGTCGGTTCTGTCATATACTGATCTGCTTCTTAAAAACAATGGTGTAGATAAGGGTGCAACACAGAACCTCTCTGATTTTTATTGTAAACTTGCACGTAAAGAGATAAAGGATAAGTTCAGAAATGTTGGATCTGATAAAGGGTATAAAAAACTTATGAAGAGAGTTAATAAGAGTACTCTTAAAGGCGACTATATCTGGCTTGAGAATGAAAATGTATACAGATAGATATAATAATTTTGTCACTATATTATATCTGATTACTCTATTTAAAAGCAGGTGGCTTATCTGAGCTACCTGCTTCTGTTTAGTATACAATATTTATCTGTAACCCTACTCTCTGTAAAAACTATCTCTAAGCTTAACAAGCAATTTGTTTATCTTATCCATATCAGGTTTATCGGGCAAAGAGCTGTTTTTAAAAGACTCCTCCATCTTAATCTGCCTCTCATCTGCCATCTCAATAAGCTCACTGTAACTAAACTTACCAGCCTTAATATCTAACAGAAAATCTCGGTTTGGTCTGCCCACATTAACAATACCACTATCACCAATCTCAATAGCCATATCAAGCAATCTGAATGTATGCATCATATTCTTTGAGTCATAATTCTTACCATGACTTACATTGTTCTGATACCTGCTCTCATTTCGCTTCTCTATCCAGTCCCAATACTCACGATACTCCTTGCAGTAGGTAGAGTATCCGTTCTTATTAAAGTATAATACAGCCACCTGATCCTCACCTTTAGGGATAGAACTTAATGATACATCACACGGACTATTACCCTGAACAATACCCCTGTACAGATTATTTTTACTATGAAACAGAGCATATGTGTTATGCATATTATTAATGTTTGCTATACCACAATCCTCTGCTCTCCAGCCTTTAATCTCAATAAATTTGTTAAAAAGAACAGACCCGTTATTGTAATTTACATAACAAAAATCAATTACAGATTTACACTCTCTGTCCATAGGATTCACAATCTTCTTCTTTAGCCCCTGAGCCTTCTTAATCTGCGACATAGCAAATTTGCCAAACGTATTACAGCACAGTTTAGACAGAAACATACTCATATCAATATCCTCCATAATAGGATGTCTGTAAATTACGCACTCCTCAGGTGTATTCAGCAACTCAAGTATATTCGGATTATTTACCGATAGCAACTCAATAAACCTCCTTAACTCATAATACACTATATCATTAGTTGAGTTATTTATCTGAGGAATATAGTTTAAACCATAAAACTCATCTTTGGGTAAAACATAAACACCCTTTATATCTGTATCCGATTCCGGAGTATCAAGCCCGTATGCTCTGCTGCCGCTTATACACTCCAGAACAACAAGCCCACGCTCTTTTATTTCATCTATATTCATATAAAAAACTGAAGGCTAAATTTTAAACAGTTTCTTTAATTATAGTCCTAAAGAAGTTGTCAAGATTATATGTCTTATCTCCGGTAGAAAGTTCTTTAGCCTTCTCCTCTGCTAAATCTATACAGCCCTCTATATAGTTAAACAGATCTTTTTCACCACTGTGCAGGTAGGTCTCATCCTTTCCAAGTTTAATATCAATCAACTCATAAATCCTTTTCTTAATGTCACTATCAATAGTAATACCCTCAAGTGTATCTGTAAATACAATAGGAGGCATTATCTCATTCTCAACAATCCACATACAGGCTACAGCAGAACGTAGTGCATAAAACAGCTTCTTAAGTTTGTACTCATTGTTAATGTCAATCTCTGATAATGAACGTTTACACAGCCCCAGATAATGAAATATTGTAGCTTTACGTGAGTATAGTACCGATGCAACCTCTTGTATATCTTTAATAAAGTCCTCTTTCTCTTTGTAAATAATTGGCGACTGAATTCTCTCAATCAACGATGCATTTGACTTGTAAAGCAGACGTAATGCCTTTCTGATATCCCATCCGGTTATATCAATCAAATTATCATCATACATCAAATCAACAGAGTCTTTATGCTCTGATAACGACAGGTACCAATCGGTTTTATGTCGGTATATTATTCTTACATCGTAGTCGCTGTCTGGCGATGGAAATCCCCATGCTCTTGATCCTGTTTCACAAGCCAGAAGTATCTCAATATCCTTTTCTCTCTCCAGTTTTTCTAAATATTCATAGATTCTGTTTTCCATATCTGTTTGGGTTTAATAAATTAAATGGCGACAAAGATAATATCTATATGGTTACTGCACCATAACAAACTGTATAAATATACTTTCAGCCTGAATAATAGGGTTGTTTAATAAACAAACAGTTGCAGCAATGCATAACACTGTATGCTGCTACAACTGTTGTAAATTACCTTAAAACAGTAATTTATAGTTAACCATTGTTCCAATATACTTGTTTGATGGCGATGTCATAAACATATCGTATGTAAAATCGAGACTTAAGCGCGATTTTTTACCTATACGCCAAACTCCGGTGTCAAACTCAACACCATACGATAGTATTAGTGTTGGCGATGTAAACAGCACAAAGTTATTTGATATATTCTTACCACTGGTTCTTATTGTCTCATCGCCGTTATTATACCGTATTCGCTTCTTCTCGTTAAGAATATACGATGCCTGCAACCCTGCACTGAAAAAGGTATTATAATCCTTTATGGTTTTAATATACCGTGAATAACGATACTCAAGTGTAATATAGTTGAATCTGTCTACTGATCGTCTGTTAGAGAATCCTGTAGATGAATTTATATCAACCACACCTTTTAACCCGTTACTATACGATTTGTAGCCCAGTAATATATCAGAGAAAGCTTTACCACTTCTCGATTTTACCGTTATACCGGCAAAGTAACTGTAAGCATATCCTGCACTTGTATTAAATGTCTTCTTGTTGGTGTTAGAAAGAGCCTCTTTGTGCATAAATGATATACCTTGTGTTGTTCCGGTAACTACCGATAACCTCTTCTCATCCTGAGCCCAGATAACAGCAGGAATCAGCATAACTAATAATAATAATTTTACTCTCATGTTGTCTGTTTTAAGGTTATCGTACGGGTTTAATATCGCCAAACAGATCAACAATCAGTTTATAACCAACCGGATCTGTCTTCTTTAACTCATCCTTATTTGATGGACTATATGAGCCATCCATGGTGCTGCCCTTACCATCCCACAATCCAAGGTAACAATCCATTACAGCAGCAAAATACTCATCCTCAAAATCAGCTTTTGGCAAATCACCACCCCAAGGTTTCCAGATACCTTTATCTATAGCATCATCATTAGCCTTCTGTAATGCCGATTGATAACTAAAAAGGGTAGGAGCAATGCCGTAATTATGAACCAGATGAAGAATCTCCTCATATGAGGCATCACGATTTCCTGAACCCCATGACTCTGTTGCATACAGATCCTGAAGATTATATCCGCTGAATGTAAGCTTCGACATGTCTGACTCATACTGCTCTTGTGTATCCCAGAATACCATTGCACACTTTTTGTTTGCCATAGAATTGGCAATAATATCCTTATGCTTCTTTTTATATACAGCACCCTCACATGTAAGGTACTGAACCAGTATCTCACGGGCATAAAGCATCTGATCATTTGATACTCCCGAGGTTCCGAAAATCTCTATACGACCACCATTTGGCGCTGTTGTGTAGACATATTTAGAGAAAACTTTCCCTATTGCACCTCTTACATTATGGCTACCAATCTCAATTACACCATCACCCTTAAGATGATTGAGATCACTGTAAAGTTTCTCTTTGCTACAGGCAAAAGCCACTATAGCAAAGAGAAAAATCAAAATCTTTCTCATTTATAAGCTCTCCTTTTTAATGAATTAATAAAATAGCTGTAATACTCTGCATTATCTGTACACTAACCATAGATAACTAATATCTATAGTATAAATACTAATCAGATTGATGTATAAAAACTATTATAAAATACTCTTGTCGCTGACTAATATAGTGGTTTTTAATACACCTCTATACACTTTAACAATTAATAACAGTATTAATAGACTCATTAGAATAGCAGTAGTCAAAATTTTTTAGACAATTTATGAATATAAATATGTATGTTTGTACAGCTCAGAAAAGAAGAATGGAAAAGTATTTTTCAGATGCACAAGGACTAATATATATTATCCTGCTAATATTGTTGTGTTGGGTGGAGTTGAAATGTGAGATTTCCGGCTCGCTGTAACAGGCAATAGTAGAACATCTGTTTATGAATGAAATAAATTAGACCATACCCTGAATGAAACTTTATATTAAGACAGCTCTAAGAGCATCTCTGTTATTTATATTCCTGATACTGTTACAACCAATATCGGCAAAAGATTATAAACATCAGCTTAAAAGCAAGTCTGACTATAATATGTTTGCAGGTGCACCTATTACAAGTAAATATGGTGGAATATCGGCAATAAAGATAGTGTACGATATAAAGAGCCAGAAGCTGTTCTATGTAAATGCAAATAGCTGTAAATATCACCATGTATTCTGTCGCCGACACCTTGGGTTTTATGGTACTCTGGGATACTTTAACAGGGTTAACTACTCTGAGAATAAGAAGAGGAGATACGTACTTGCAAATATAAATTATATACCCGATAGTGATATCTACAACCTTGAATTCTCACCTATAGAGATTACTGACAAAGAGAGAGTAAAGCTTATATATAACAAAGTGTCTGAGAGTTCGTACTTTGGCGATAAACTACATCTGCTGCTGAATAGTAATAATGTTAAATCGTTAATTGACAGGGGTGGGGTAGATGTTCCGGTAATTACACCAGACAGGATATATAAAAATCTGGTATATCAGCCGGTGAGCCATGGTAAAACAGTAGGTAAACTTATATATATAAGTAATCTTAAAGAGCAGATAGACAGTATAAAACCTCACCATATTGTTGTGCTTAATGAGACACCTATGTTTCTGCCGCGTGTGGCAGGGGTAATAGTTAATCAGTTTCAGACACCATTAAGTCACCTCTCTATATTAGGGTCAAACAGAAAAATACCTATATGTGCATACAAACATGCTCTTACTGACTCTGTAATAGAAGCAAACAACAACAGATATATAAATTTTACAGTAACGGAAAACGGCTTTAATATAAAAGAGTCAAAAAGCACCAATGTATCGGTAACAAAGCAGAAACCAATAACAGTAAGATATGATCTCTCTGTAAAAGAGATTAAACCCGTTTCTGAACTAAACCGCAGATCGTACAAATATGCCGGTAACAAAGCCTCTAATTTTGCAATACTTAAACGCATAAGCAACAGAATTGGATTCAGAACACCGGAGTCGGCATTTGTTATACCTTTCTATCACTATAACCAACACATTACAAACTCAGGAATAAAACCATATATAGATAAACTGCTTAAAGAGTGCGATACTATACCGGCAAAAAAGCTGCGTAAACAACTTAAAAAGATAAGGAAACTTATACGTAAAAGTGATATAGATACATTTTTACTGCACGCTGTAGAGAAGACGATTGTTAAATCGGGCAGATACAGACGTATGCGCTTCAGATCATCTACCAATGCTGAGGATGCAGATGGTTTCTCCGGTGCAGGACTATACAGCTCAAAAACAGGTATTGTGGGCGATAAGAAAAAGAGTATAGCCAAAGCAATAAAGAGTGTCTGGGCAAGTTTGTGGTCATATCAGGCATTTGCAGAGCGCGAATACTTTAATATAGACCACAGAACTGTATATATGGGTATACTTGTACACAGATCGTTTCCGAAAGAGCATGTAAATGGCGTTGCAATAACCAAGAATATATACCGCTCCGGAAGCTTTGGTTTTGTTGTAAATGCCCAGATTGGCAATAACAATGTTGTAAAACCCGATAGTGGCGTTGTGTGCGATCAGTTTGTATGTTATCCGGATAATGGAGACAATATATACAGTACGCGCAGAGCAATTGATATTATTACAGTATCAAACCTGAACAACTCGCAACTAACTATGAGTACAGGTGAGATACAGTATCTTGCAAATGTGCTTAACCTTATAAAATGGTATTACGGACGCAATATATATCCGAACAGAGACTTTATGAACCTTGGGCTGGATATAGAGTTTAAACTTGACGGAAAATCAAGAAGCCTGTACATTAAACAGATAAGGCTTTATAACGATTGATTACACCTGATTAAATAGTTTTATTGTCAGTTTCAGCAGTGTCAAAAATTACACAGACCGACCAAATCCGAGGATTTAGTCTGACGAACTCTATCCCGTAGCTTCTCTTAGCGTAAAAGAGCAGATATATTATTAGTAGAGATTATACTATCAGGCAGTAACTATCAAAAACATGTTTCGCTTAGAGTAGGGAGGCATTCAATTATAACTGGTTAATTATCAATTGTAAATTAACAGCTATCAATTCTTTTCCTCAGAATCCGACCAAATCCAAGGATTTAGTCTAACGAACTCTATCCCGGAGCCTCTTTTAGCGTAAAAGAGCAGATATATTATTAGTAGAGATTATACTATCAGGCAGTAACTATCAAAAAACATGTTTCGCTTAGAGTAGGGCGGTATTCAGTTATAAATGCTTAATTATTAATTATCACAACCCGTTTACGTCCTTCCTATACACTAAGCGAAATACATTTGATCCGTTTAGTTTAGAGCATAATTAACGCACTCACTCTATTGTTTTAGTTGTTATTGCGCTAAGTGATACTCGTTTTCCGAAAGGGTTTGCTGTATTAATGAGCAGTTAAACCAATTTCATTGTTATGTAACCTGCTTAGTGTCAGTTTGAGCGGAGTCGAAAACTACACATTTCAATCTCGCCCGATACTATAAAATATGTGTTATACATTTAATCATACTTAGCTTCAACACAGATACAGATATACAAAAAGCCACTGAACAACAACATTCAGTGGCTTTCTGTTATAATATGTTTTTTATAGTAAAACCCCTATAAGTATACCAATACCAATACCTCCGGCAAGAGCAAAAAGTTTATCGGCAGCGCCGTTCCACCATATCCATTTTGCCTCCTTCTTTAGCTCTTTAATATTAGACTCAAGCTGCGCTATGGTCTGTTTCATCTCGCTGTTTGTTTGGGTGAGTGCTTTGTTATTACTCTTCAAATCAGCAAGTATTCTGTCAAAATCAGTCAGTATTGTATCCAGATTATTAACAGTTATAGTGCCATCCTTCTCTAACCTTTTAAGAATCTTATTCAGATACTTCTGCGCATCCTTAATAATAGCAAGTAACTCACTATGTTCATCAGTAAGGCTGTTATACATAACCTTAACCTTCTGCAACTCATCTAACTGACTATTCAGTATCATGGCTCTCTTCTTATTGATAATATAAGCGGTATCAGCCTCAATCATTACCAAATCGCCTTTAAAAACCTTTACCATATCTTTTTTTCCGGTAAACTTTACAGCCTGCCCAAACATTATGCTTGCCGTTACCAGAACAAAAAGAAGTAGTAGTGTAATTCTCTTGTCCATATGTTTAGTGTTTGTGTAACCTGTTATGTAATATATGTATAGCTAAAATGCGTAATTATTCGAAACGAAAACTGTCATCATTTACACTATCCAGTTTCGCCATCTCCTTATACCTGCCGTTAATATTGTCAAGTGATCTGTTAAGTCTTCTTAAACTACTAATATTAAGCCCCAATACAGAGTCTAACTGAGTTCTGAAATTCTTAAACCTGTTAGATGTTATCTCAAAACTATTATAAATAGTATCATACTTTAACTCAAGATCACGATATTTGTTATTCAGTAAACGGAGAGAGTCACTCTTAACCTCAATCTCAGCAGTTAAACTCTTTATCTCCTCAGACGATTTACTCTTGGAGAAGATAACATACGCTGTTAGAAGAGTGATGATTACAATTAAAATAATACTCTTTCTATTCTTCATAGTGTATAGTTTATATTAATGAAAACATATAAATATTCTGTACAATTTAAACGATGCACAAAGATAAATATTACATCTTATTAAATCAATAACAGATCAACCACAATTATCAGACCATTCAATTCCATTCGTTAATCCAAATTCTCGAATTTGGATGATTCTGAAGAAATCCCAAAAAATTACCAATCAAAACAAATTAAAACATACAACCATTATAACAACAACACCCTTTCCATCAACAAACTCGCATCCCGGGAGGTGTTTGGCTGGGGTTATTTCCTATATAACACCCCAAATTAACGTTTTGTTATTATATTTGCAATTCCTTAAATAAACCGACCTATATGTGTAATACAGATAAAAAAGGCATACGTATTAATGAGTTGATAAAACTTGTGCTTAAACGCAGAACTATAATAGCTATAGTATCAATACTTACGGTTATACTTTTCAAAGAACCGATAGAGATATACCTCTCAGATAATATTGTAGATGGTCTGTTATCAAAGATAAAAAGCGATTTAAAATCTGATATCATATTTATAATTATTACAATCGGGATAATTATATATGCAGTAGTGAGATGGAGAAAATATATCCCATCAAAAGGTACATGGTTTATAATAGCTCTGCTCGGAACATCATACACCTATTATAGAATTAATACAGATGTATGGATATTTACTCCATACTCACTCTTTGAAGCTATAAAATATACAGACTTTATATTTGTTCTTGCACTGTTGCATATGGTTTTAACAGTAAACTATTCTGTTAGATTTAATAAATCCAGAAGGGCAAGATCAAAAGAAAATGGTGATAAAGGCTTCTTTGTAGACAAAGAACTTACATATGACGAAGAAGAAGATCCAGAAGATCTGCTTGGTTACGAGGGGTATGCCGAAAATGTAGCTGATAAAATAGGAGAGACAAAACTGGAACGATCATTTGCCATAGGCATAAATGGTAAGTGGGGTATGGGTAAAAGCTCATTTATGGGTATGATAAAGAAAAATCTTAAAAAGGATGATAAGAACATATTAATACACTTTAACCCATGGAATAGTAAAACACCCGAAGCTATACTTAAAGATTTTTTTGATACATTCCACGGAGTTATACAGAGTGAGTATCACTCATTATCGAGACTAATATTACGATATGCCGATAAACTGCTTGATCTGAACAGAACCAAATCAACACGATTTATCTATATGGTTACATCACTTATATTTGGTAATAAACCTGCCGATGTTCTGTACAGTACAATCAACAACACAATAAAAAAGACAGATAAACGATTCATTGTTTTTATTGATGACCTTGACCGTCTTGATGCAAAGGAGATATTTGAGGTACTTAAAATAATCAGAAACACAGCAAACTTTAAAGAGACGGTATTTATTGTAGCGTACGACAGAGCTTACGTTGTAAAAGCATTAGATAACCTAAACAAATGTGATAGCCACAGATACCTTGAAAAGATATTTCAACTGAATATTGATCTGCCATATTTTAATAAGGACATTCTTAGAAGAGAGTTATACGATTGTTTGGTAGATGTTTTTCCAGATAAATTTAAAGAAGAACTTAGTAAAGAACTTTTCATGAATAATGGTGTAGGAGAAAAATATTTTGGAGATGTATTTATTAATATTCGTGACATAAGACGTTTCTATAATACTTTAATATTGAATAGTAGTGATATATTAGAAGAAGTATCTATTCGTGATTTTTTATTAATTCAAATATTAAGACTTAAGTGGCCATTAGTTTTTGATATGGTAAAGATTGATATTTTAAAATATTTCAAGAAATCAAAATATACTAAGGGGCTGGTTATGTGCCTTAAAAAAGAAGGAAATAATGTGTGCTTGATTGATAAGGATATAAAAAAATATAGTGAAAAGCTGTTAGTTAATGGATCTGAATTGGACAATGTATTAAGATTATTGCATGATATTTTTCCACAAGAAGATAAATTATCAAAAATATCTGATAATTCCGTTTTATATGTGGTTAAATTTGGACTCTACTTCTCATATACATTATCGCCTTATAGTATACCAGAACCGATATTTGACTGGGTACGCAAAGAAGGAGTAAAAAGTTTATTTGATCTAATTGATACTGCTTTTGCGAATAAATCAGTAGATGATCTTGAACAAAAATTTATGCGTATATCTGATTTTAAAGATATACAAGATTTTGAAAATACTATTAGAGCCATAATGTACTTGGCTACAAAATATAGTATTAATAATAATATTTTAATACGAGGATATACTGGATATGACATTAGCGATTTATCTGATAAGTTAGATATTAGAAATAATGGAGTTTTAGATAATTTTTACTCTGGTATTGTAGGGCTTGAGAAATTTCGCAGGTTTGTTAAGGATATATTTGATTCGGCTAAATCTCCATTTTTGTACGAATCCAGATTGTCTTATAAATTGTGTGATACTGTATTGAATACTGTTTATGATAAAGAGGTGTTGAGTAAGATAAGAATAGATTATTTCAAAGAATATTGTGCTCAAATACAATATTTTAACTTAAATATTTGGGAGCTCTTTCATAATAGTGAGGTTATTAACTATGTTCAAGAGACAGAATCTTCATATAGACCAGAACATTATTTCAGTAAAGAATCAAAGAAAATATTTAAGGATTTTATTTATAAAGATCCTGATGGATTTATATTCTCTATTCTTGTTAGAAGTTCTAGAGAAAATAAGAAAAGTGGTACTTTTCGCATTAGCAATGCAGTATTATTAATCTTTGACAAATGGGACTGCTTTGAAAGAGAGTTTATTAATAGGAATCATTCGAATAGCTTATATCATGCAGAATTTAAAGAAGTATATAACATATTTAAGAATAATGATTTTTACGCAATTAAATATGAGTTTAAATCTATTCCATTTGATGAAAAAAAGAGCAATGAATACGCTATTATTTGGCGTAATCATTTAGAAGAGATAAAAAAAGGAATAGAGGAGGTTGAGTATGATGGAGATTTGTATAGAGTTCAGTTTACAAGAGATGAATTTGTATATACAGGTGAAATTGTACTTTCAGATTATGTATTTAATTTAGAACTAACAGGTGAAAACTCTAGATCCCATACTAATACCGTTGTAGTAAAAGATTTGTATCATGTATTAACAAATGATGATTCAACAAAAGATATAATTAGAACAAAACATCTGGAATTCAGTATGGACAAAAACTTCCTGTTAACGATAAAAGCATTAGATTAAACGCCAATGATTTTGGTTCCATCAACAAACTTCCTTCGAGGGAGGAATTGGGTGGTTCATTGTCTGTTTAAACGTTCCAAAAAGGGTCAGGGGATGTCTGACCCTTTTTGGAACATTCAAATCGTCCCGAATCTTTATATCGTTGAAATCGTTTGATCCTTCATATAATTGAAATTTCTCTGAACCAACATTAATACCAACCCTATTCGTTAATCCAGATTCTGGAATTTGGACGATTACCGAATAATGCCCCATCAAAACCAGTTAAAGTATAAAACCATTATAATAACAATACCCATCCGTTCCATCACGAAACTCCCCTCCTTGGAGGGGCTGGGGTGGGTTCTTTGTCTGTTTCAATGTTCCGAATCAGAAAAAAAGATCAAAAAAAAATACCTTTAACGGTAAAAATGATTATAAATACCTGTTTACTTTACTCTTTTATCTGCGTAACTTGATAATAGTTAATTTTTTAAAGATAAAAGATATGGCTAAACGAGTATATGGTTACAAGGATGTTGAGATGCTAACGGCATCAAAAACTATTACAAATAGTTTTACAGATAACCTGAACGAACTCTCGAAAATCAGATCTAACTGGACCCCGAACTACATTATGGGACTGGCAGTATCAATTGATAGTGCTGCTGACAAATACCTTGGGGCTGATAGTAAAAAGGAGCTTCGTGATGCTACAGTGAAAATGAGTGATATAATGACTAAGGCGTTGCGCGATCTGTCGTTTCTGAAGATACAGATTGATGTTGACTTTGATGGCGAAGCAAAAGAGATAAACCGTCAGCTTGGTTACAAAGTTTATCTTAAAAGAGCACGTAACAGAGATCAGCAGGCGTTTATACAGCTATTGTATGCATTTAAGAAAGGTATGACCGATGAACTTAAGGAGCGTATTGTTGACAGAGGTACCGATCCGCAGATAATAGAGTCTATAATTAGTTATGCCGATAAAGCAAAAGAGTTTAATGTAGAGCAGGAGGGGCTTAAAGGTACAACAAAGGAGATATCAGAGGAGGCTATAATTGCTTTTAATGAGATTTATAAAGAGATAATGGGTATATGTAAAATTGCATCAGCATACTATCAGTATGAGGAGCTGAAACGCGATCAGTTTATATTTGCCAAGGTTATTAAGAATATGAAGTAAGCATAAGAATGATAATGTTGTGAGTTCTGTCTTAAAACTGAAAAGGTTATAGGTAAAGAATGAATTTTTTCATAAATATCGAGGTTTAGAGTTCCCGTTGTATACATTAATTTGTTGCAGCGGGTTCTTTTTTTGCTGTAATAGTCTCAATTAGTTGATAATTTGGTGAATATAACATTGAAGAGTTAGCCATTAACTTAGCAGGATTTGCCTACAATATTGAAAGATTAGCCATTAACTTTGACGGTGTTGCATACAACATTGAAATGTTTGCCATTAACATAGAAATATTAGCCAACGACATTGAAGAGCTTGCCAACGACATTGAAGGATTCGCCAACAACATTGAAGATCTTGCCATTAACATTGAAACATTTGCCAACAACATTGAAGGTCTTGCCATCAACATAGAAGAACATTTGTTACGGCTATAATATATAATACGTTATTTAGAAGCTATTTTAATTTGTTTTTTGAATTTTTTATCAATGCAAATTGAAGCATAATGAGGCAAATTTTATGCGAATGGTGGTTCCATTTAAATGGAATTTAACGAAATTAGGCTTCACATTTCCATATAAAAAAACTAAAGGATAAATTTTAAACACTTCTTAGATAGAGGTTCTGTTTTTATTGTTGTACAGGGATAGTAGAGGACTTATCCGGCACAGTTACCGCAAAAGCAGTAAAAGTGCCAGGATAAATATTTAGAATTAGCAGTTACTGACTGATATCTGCGTTGGATAGGGTTTTGTGGGTATTATTTACACCCATAAGGGCTGCTGAACCATACCACTCTCTGAGCTCCATAACCAGACTACCAGCCTGTATTGCAGGATCGGTATTTGTAAGGGCTTCAGCTTCAGCTATAGTTTCAACATTAAATATATATATACCACGCAGATCATCATCTCCGAAGAATGGACCTGCCAGAACAAGTTTACCCTCTTCGGCAAGTCTTCCTATATTTTCCATATGCGCTCTCTGTAAATTTGCAGATTCAACAGAGTCTCTGTCTCTGTTTGGCCCTCTTTTAAGAAAAGCCATTACATACTTCTTCATGCCGTATTTGTCGGCACCATACTCTTTGGCAAGTTTCTCGTTAAATGTAACTGTATCTGTATTGCTTTCTGGTTTGTTGTTATTACTACAACATCCGGCAGATATAAGAACAGTTATCAGAACAAAAGAGGCAATGTAAAGAGGTCTCATCATGATTATTATTAGTTTATTATCTCCTAAAATATTACAATTACACCGATTCTGCAAAATTTTTAAAGTCGGTTAAGTATTTATATGACTGTTTTTTGAAAGCTTTAGGCATTAAAAGAGCCAGAAACCACATCATTCCCTTAAATTCAAAATACTGTTCGGCAATAATCTTTGTTTTTGTATCAGATAGTTTAACAAAGCGATTGTTTACCTCGTTATAAACCCCTTTGGCCTCGTATGTTCCGCAGAATATTGTTGGCAGATCCTTTGCTATAATAGTCTCAACCATCTCAATAGTACGTCGTCCTATACGGAACAACATCTTTGATTTAGCACCCGGTTGTCCCGGCTCGCCACAGATATTCTCAACACTCTGTAAACCACGCATCCACTTAAACATGTTCTGCTGGCTGTCAAACAGATCAATGACTGTCTCTATTGGCCTGTTTATGGTTATATCTACCGTATATTTCATATCATAGTTTGTAATTTGTTTGTTATCTATTAAATAGTCAGTTAAAGCAGAGGTATGTGATTAATTAAAGATATCTTAATCATTGGTACAACTATTAATACTATTCTGTACGTTTTATATTTAATAAAGATTATACTCCTGCCTGTTAAACTAAAATTATAAACAACCATATAGCTTACAATGTTTAATTGCAGATGTATAGAACTCTCCGGAAGTCTCACTTAGAGTGGTTGTAATTATTAATGGTTAATTATCAATTGTAAATTGGCAGCAAGCAATTCTTTCCCTCTGAATCCGACCAAATCCGAGGATTTAGTCTAACAAGCTATGTCTTGTAGCCTCTCTTAGCGTAAAAGAGCAGATATATTATTAGTAGAGATTATACTATCAGGCAGTAACTATCAAAAAACGTATTTCGCTTAGAGTAGGGTGGTATTTAATTATAAATGGTTAATTATCAATTGTAAATTGGCAGCAAGCAATTCTTTTCCTCTGAATCCGACCAAATCCGAGGATTTAGTCTAACAAGCTCTGTTTCGTAGCCTCTCTTAGCGTAAAGAGCTGATATATTATTAGTAGAGATTATACTATCAGGCAAGTAATTATCAAAAAACGTGTTTCTCCTAGAGTAGGGCGGCAATTATAAATGGTTAATTATCAATTGTAAATTAACAGCTATCAATTCTTTTCCTCTGAATCCTACCAAATCCTTGGATTTAGTCTAACAAGCTCTATCCCGGAGCCTCTCTTAGCGTAAAAGAGCAGATATATTATTAGTAGAGATTATACTATCAGGCAGTAACTATCAAAAAACATGTTTCGCTTAGAGTAGGGCGGCATTCAATTATAAATGGTTAATTATCAATTGTAAATTAACAGCTATCAATTCTTTTCCTCTGAATCCGACCAAATCCAAGGATTTAGTCTAACAAGCTCTGTCTCGTAGCCTCTCTTAGCGTAAAAGAGCAGATATATTATTAGTAGAGATTATACTATCAGGCAGTAATTATCAAAAAACGTGTTTCGCTTAGAGTAGGGCGGTATTCAGTTATAAATGGTTAATTATCAATTCTGGTATATACAACTGATATTTACGGATGTCTGTTTTTTTCGCTATTTATCGGGGATCAAACTTTAAACAGCATACACTAAATAAATTGTGCCTTTATTACGCTAAGTGAACACAAAAAAAGCACCGCTTATTTGCGGTGCTTCCGGGGTGCCATAAACACCCCAATATTATCACAACCTTATTGTTGTACCTATCAGCTAAAAAATTAGCCACAAAATGTTATGTTTAAATAAATGTAAAGTGCCTTTGAATACTCACATCCATATGTAATTGATTAGTTGTGATAATGTGTATTGTTATATCCGATTTTCTACTTAACAATATCCTCTGATGAAATAACCTTACATCCGGCTTCTGTCATCTCTTTAATTGCAGTTTCAGAATCGGTAGGATCAATATTAACCCCCTTAATAGCATCAGTAACAATATAGGTTACAAAACCATATCTTAATGCATCTAAAACAGTTCTCTTAACACAATAGTCAGTAGCCAAACCTGTAACATATACTGTTTTAATCTTACTCTCATTCAGAAAATCCTTAAGGTTTATACTGGTTGCCTCAAATGCAGAGTAACCATCATCACTATTCTCTGTGCCTTTTAATATTATCTTATCAATAAGAGTGGTGTCAATATCTTTATGTAATTCAGCACCTTTAGTACCCCTTACACAATGAACCGGCCATTTTTCAAAATGCACTGTACTATCCTGATGCCAATCTTTTGATGCAATTACAAGATTAAACTCTTTAGCCATTTTATTAATTGCCGGAATAATCTTATCGCCCTCTTTTACAGCAAGAGCGCCTCCCGGACAAAAGTCGTTCTGCACATCAATTATTAGCAGAGCGCTCTCTTTTAATTTGTTCTCTGTCTGGTTCTGTTTGCTATTACAGGCAAATAAACCTGCAATAAGCAGTGCAAAGATTGCCGTAAGAACCGAAAACTTTAATCTCCCAAATCTCATAGTCTTCTGTTTTTTTAGATAAGTATATGTTATCTTAAAAATTAATATAATATGTTGTGTTCTGTTAAATATAACAAAAAGCAGCGTCAATATATACATGTTAACATGTTTTTTTACTTCTTTAATTGTATTTGGTTTTATATCAGTGGTATAACGTTTTGTTATAATCGACTGTGTATACAAATAAAAGTATACTTGTTTATCAATTGTTGTGTGCTTATATATTTTTTGCTAATGCAAAAGCTATTGTAATTAATTATAATGATGTACTTTTGGAGAACATAACAATATGCATTCAATCAGATCCGGTGCACAGTATCTGCTTAAACTATGCTTTGTATGGTGTAAATTATAAAGGATTTATGCGTTATACGCTATGTACATATATGTATATTATTAAATAAAAACTATATTAAATGAACAAATTTTACTTGTCAATTGTGTTTGTACTGCTGCTATGTGCAGGTAAAGTTCATGCACAGATTGTATTTACAGACATTAACCCTGATGTGTCATCAACAATGAAAGAGGATCCGGGCTGGACATCTAACATTGTACCTATTGATTTTAATAATGATGGTACAGAAGATTATAACTTCAGATGGGACGATTGGGGAACAGATTGGTTTATGCATATGACCTTTGCGGGAAACAATGAGTTTATACTTAAAGGCACAGCAACAAACCCTTTTGGCGGAAGATATATTCAGGCGCTGGATAAAGATGCCGTTATTGATAATAGTGGTAATTGGGGAATGTCGTTCCCTGAACCATTCATTGGCGATGCAAATGATCCTAACTTCAGAGGTTTAGGTGATAAATATGTAGGAGTAAGATTTATTGTTGGTGGCAAAAAGTATTACGGATGGGTACTGGTATCGTTTGAAGGAAAGACATTAACAGTAAAAGAGTATGCATATAATAGTGTTGCTGACAGTCCGATAAATGCCGGTGATAAAGGTGTTGCAGGAACAGCGGTTACGTCAGTAACAATTAATGGAGCTGCCGGAGCATCGTCTATTACAACCGATGACGGAACATTACAGATGTCGGCAGATATATTGCCTGCTGATGCAACAAATAAAAGAGTTACATGGAGTGTTACAGAGACTACAGGTAAAGCTTCAATAAATCATACAGGTCTTTTAAAAGCTCTTGATAATGGCAAAGTGACTGTTGTTGCGGCAGCTAACGACGGATCAGGTATTATAGCACAAAAAGAGATAACAATATCAGGACAGGTTATACCTGTTATTAATGTTACGAGAATAACACTTACAACTCCGGGATTTGTTAAGACAATTACAACAGATAACGGAACCCTTCAGGTATGGCCATCAGTAACTCCATTTAATGCTTCTGATAAAACTGTAACATGGAGTATTAATGACGGAACAGGATCAGCTGTTGTTGATAATACAGGTATAGTAACAGCTGTTTCGGACGGAACGGTAACAGTTGTTGCCACAGCAAACGATGGATCTGGAATAAAGGGTGAATTAGAGATAACCATTTCTGGTCAGGTACCAAATGTAAATGTTACTGGAATTACGGTAACAGGAGCAGCAGATGCTACCACAATAACAGCAAAAGATGGAACACTACAGATGTCGGCAGCAGTATTACCTGCTGATGCAACAGATAAAACAGTTACATGGAGTGTAACAAACGGAACAGGATCTGCAACAATAGATAATGCAGGACTGTTAACTGCGGTAACCGATGGAACAGTAAAAGTAGTTGCAACGGCAAATGATGGTTCAGGAATAAAAGGCGAGTTAGAGATAACAATCTCAGGTCAGGTAGCACCAGTATTGGTT
>JAOARD010000059.1 GCA_025210735.1 Bacteroidales bacterium | reverse complement strand
CGCCATCTGAATGATGTATTTCTATGTACTCCACACTCTGCGGCTGCTTTGCGTACACTTAAACCATCTATAAGGCATTTCGCATAAGCTAACCAGCGTCCTTTCTTTCTTAGGTGAGCAAGCGGTGTTCCTGTTAATACATTAAATGTTTTACTACAATCCTTACATTTGTATCGTTGAAGATCATTTCGTATTCCCCATTTATGCAATGACCTGGATTTACAGTGAGGACAGATTCTGCCAACCTCCGTTTCATCATTATTCAACATGTATGATACAAACTTTACCGAATCCCTTTTCTCTATAGCCTCTTTAAGGCGTGAATAACTCTTTGTATCAAGATTATTTACCGATTCTATAAACTTAACAATGTTCTGTGCCATAACTACCTTTCTGGTTGTCTACGAAGACAACAAAACTGAGGTTACATACTTAACGTAAACAGAACATCACCTCAACACCTAAACATCCAACCAACACCTCTCTTCAGAAAATATAACCATCACAAAAAAACTAATCCTATTTGCATTAATATCTATTAAATCAATAACAAAATCTGTTATTACAATGCTGTTGTCTATTAAATTTTCATAATACATTATACCCCAATAGTTTTAAGAACTAATCAATAAAACTATTTATATGAATAAACATATCATACAGATCAGAGATCTCTCTTTCGGCTATTCAAAATCTAAATTGGTATTAAACAATATCAACCTGAATGTTCCTTATGGTTCTATATACGGATTTATTGGAGATAACGGAGCCGGAAAAACAACAACCATGAGGTTTCTGACAGGTTTAATACCTGATAAAGACAATACAATAGAGATAATGAGACAAAAAATATCAGACTCGATTCCCGGAATATTCAATAATATAGGATCTATAATAGAGACCCCTACAATATATGAACACTTAACGGGATATGATAATTTGAAATATGTAAGCACATTTAAGCGTGTGAGAAACTCCAAAATAGACGAAGTGCTTAAAATGGTCGATCTATCCGACTCTAAAAATAAAAAGGCTGGGCACTATTCATTAGGAATGAAACAACGTTTGGCCATTGCAATGGCACTTATTGGTGATCCTGAACTATTAATACTTGATGAGCCTGTAAACGGACTTGATCCAAATGGAATAATTGATATCCGGAATCTACTGTTAAAGCTAAACAGAGAACATGGTAAAACAATATTCATATCAAGTCATTTGCTGGATGAGGTAGAAAAAATATGTACTGACATTGCAATTATATCTGATGGTACTATACGCTTTGAGGGTACAGTTAGTCAACTTAATAGATTTGCGAAAAGAGGTTGTGAAGTAAATATTAAGATAGATAATAATATCTGGCTCACAGAGAATAACGAGATAATAAAAAAAGCTTTAATTGACGGAAATACTCTATGTTTCAGGTTAAACGAAAAAGAGAACATATCTGATCTGTTATCAGAACTAATTAAGGCAGGCGCACTTATCAGAGAAGTAAAAACTAATGATAACCTGGAAAGCAACTTTCTAAAAATAATAACTCAATAATTATGTATATAAATAATCTAATAACCTCAATATACGGAGAGTATATTAAGTTAAAAGGACTAAGATTAAACCTTACAGCAATAATAACAGGGATAATTGCTCCGGTAATAATTATAATAACCGAAAGAGGTATTAATAACAGTTTTGCACATAACGCATTTATAAACTTCACCGAACATTCAATGGAGTTCTACATAAGCTATTTCCTTCCTCTATATATTATCTACAGCTCAATGATATTAACCTTAATTGATCATAGAAAAAGAGGGTGGCAATTAATGAGTACTCTTCCTGTTGACAAATATGCAATATATACAGCCAAATTATTCCAAATAATAAAAACTGTGCTATACTCAATCATATCACATATGACTATAGTAATATTATGTGTTTACATACTAAATGCTACAGGAAAATTACCAGTAAGTGCATCGCTTAATCTTCCAGTAGCATTCTTTATAAATATAATACTACGCATACTGGTATCATCACTCTTCCTCATCAGTTTTCAGTTTTTCATATCCGTATTCATATCAAAATACCTGTTCCCTATCTTCATAGGTTTCATTGGTTTTGCAATACACCTTATACTTATGGAGAACAATATAATTATTAGTTGGTATCCTTTTGGTCCTATTGCAGCAACATACGACTATATGTACGGAAGCAATATAGGCAACTATATGATATACACAGAATGGACAAGCTTTACCTGTGCTATTATTATTACTATAATAGGCTGTACTATATTCAGGTATCAGAACTTAACACTATTTTTAAAACAGAGCAAAGTAAAACTGGTAAGCACTATAATAGCTACATTTATACTGTTAATTATAACATACAATCTTATTACCCCCAACATATCAACAAAACACAACAGAACAGTTATATGCGGTGAGATAAACAGAGATTTTGAGGTAAAAAACGTCTATCTAATAGATGAAATTGTAAACGATACTGTTACGGTTATACCCGTAAACAACAATACATTTCACACCAGAATATCTACTCCGTTAAAATACGGAAAATACCAGATAAGTTTTGGCAACATATATAATCAGGATATAATTCTTGGAGACAATGACAGCCTCTATTTAAAAGCCAATACAGAGAAACAGCAGATAGAAGCTACCGGAACAAGTATGTTGGAGACATACTATATAAACAACGAATCTTTGTTCAGCGACAGATACAGTATACTTAGTTACTATTTAGAGAACAGCCATATATACAATAACCCAACACGATTCTTTAAGCTACTGCAAGAAGAAAGAACATCTGGCAACAACAGAATTGAGACATACAGATCGCCAGATAACTACAAACTATCTGATAGGTTTAAAAAACTACTAAAAGCAGAGTTGAACATAAAAATGTACAACCATCTGAATACATACAAAAAGGGATGGAGATCATTACATGGAAATAAAATCCTTGAAATGCCACACAGTATAGATATTAAAACAGAGCCTGAATATAACGAGATGTTACTTGACTCAAAGACATACTTACAGATAGTTACGGATCATCTAAAAAGTAACGAAAATAGCACCGATGACGATATTATAGAACAAGCATCAAGAATAGAGGATAGTTCGTTCCGGGACAAATTTCTGTACTTATATATATCAAATACCATAAATCTTCTTACATCAGGTAAAGAGATTGATACTTTAATCTCTAACCATATAGATAAAGTATCAAATACCAAATATCAGAATCGCATAAGAAATCAGGCAATAACACTAAAAAGTATTCTGCAAGGACAAAAAGCACCGGATTTTGATGCTGTTACAATTAACAACAGAAAAGTATCGCTTGCAGACTTAAAAGGTAAGTACCTTTTAATTGATGTATGGGCAACATGGTGCCGACCATGCAAAAAACAGTCGCGATTCTTTAACAGAATGGCAACTAAGCTAAAAGATATGCCAGTACAATTTGTTGCATTAAATATAAATCGCCATAAAAAAGATTGGGAACTAAAAACAGGTTCTGAATCTATACATGTTAAACATCTGTACAGCACCAATAAAGACAAATTCTGTAAAGATTACAACTGCAAAAGAATACCAAGGTTTATACTTATTGATCCTGATGGATATATAGTAAATTCAAATATGCCAAAACCATCTTCAAAATCATTTGAGGAGATATTAACTAACTATATAAAAACAAATTTAGACATATGAAACAGATAATTATATCAATAACTATTATATGTTTTGCCTTAAATACTGTGTTATCACAAAGTATAAGCAAAACAAAAGCTATAGCTGATATAGATCAGTTTGAGAAACTACTCATTAACGAATCATCATACTATCAGATATCAAACAAGTCTGTGCATAACAAACTTAACAGTATAAAAACACAGATAGAAAATAAAGATTCAGTATCAATAATATTTTTGGCTGATCAGCTAGAATCTGCTCTTGCCGAAATTATAGATCGTCATGCAAACATCAGATTCAAAGCAGACAAAAAACATAAAAAACTTACAGATCTTCACTTTCCGTTTGTAATAGCACCATATAATGGGAAAATTATTGCACTAAAGAAGAGAAAAAAAGATAAAGAGTATACATACTATAACAAGAAATACCCAATACTAAAAAGTATTGACGGGTACACAACAGAAGAATTTATTAATAAATTCTGTGCAAGACGAAAACTCTCTCCTTCAAGAGCAAAATATACATCTGCGGTAAAGGATATAAGAGATATCGGAGAGTTATACTTTGCAAAAGAGATGTATAACAAAAAGGAGACTACTGTGGTTCTTTCAAACGGCGAAAACGATAAAGAGCTAACACTAAAGTTAAGCAAAAAGAAGCATAAATGGATAGATAAGCCATATGCCGATTACATTAACACAACAATTAAACTTTTGTATAAAAAAGATTTCTCCAATATGTTCAGTTGGATTCACGATTCAATAGCATACATAAGAGTTCCACAAATGTTGTCGTTTCATGAATACCCTGAATACAGAGATAGCCTAATATCTGGTATTGAACAGTACAGAGATGCAAAATCGTTAATAATAGATATAAGAGATAATGGTGGTGGAACACGCGATATTTTGAATCTATTTGCAGGTTATATTGTACAACCTACTGATTCACCATGGATAGCAAATATAGCAACAGTAAGAAGCAGTCAAAATCTTAATGAGGACATATCATCTATGCGCGGTAGATATCTGTATAATTACTATTCAGAGTTCTTTACTGATACTGACAGAGAAGCTATTAATAAATTTAACAAACAGTTTAAGCCCAAAAAGCATTTTGATTATACTAAATTCAGTTCTCCATATTATATGGTGCTTAAAAGCGGGCAAAAGCCTCTGAATTGCGATATATATATACTTGTAAATGAACGATGCTTTAGTGCAGCATCTGTATTTACATCGGCACTAAAGGGATTAAACAATGTAACAATTGTGGGAGTAACAACAAATGGCTCCAGCGGACGATCTAAGAAGTTCTATCTTAAACACTCAAATATCAGAGTAAAACTATCAACAATGTTATCGTTTCAGAGAGATGGCAGTACGCTTGATGGCAACGGAACCGAGCCTGATATAATAATTGAAAGAGACTTAAATCAAGTGATGGGTGAAAGAGATACTCAACTACAAGGTGTTCTTGAACTTATAAAATAAGGATTGCTTAATTATATAAAAGGGTGTCTGAATAACTATTAAGAGTTAGAGACACCCTGTTTTTTTAAAACTTGTTCTGATTAAGAAAATCTTTTAACCTATCTCTGTAACCTGGTCCAACCGGAATCTCACTATTATTAGACAGTATAACACATTGTACATTATACTGTTTTATCTTGTCAAGCGGAACAATATACGATTTATGAACCCTTAAAAAGTTATGAGGAGTCAACAACTCTCCTATCGATTTTAGCGTTTTCAGAGCCAGATAATAGTTCTTACCACAATATATCTTTGCGTAATCCCTCATACCCTCAATATAATCAATATCATCTACATACACCTTTACATACTCATCACCCTCTTTTATAAAAAAAGATGCCTTATCGGTTTTAGTAGTATTTTCTGTCTCACTCTTATACTTTAAAAATCTGCTTACTGTTTTATCAAATCTCTCAAACGATACCGGTTTTAGCAGATAATCAACCACATCAAGTTCAAAACTCTCAATAGCAAAATTAGAATACGAGGTAACCATTACAAACTTACACCTCTCCTTAGCCAACTTTACAAGATCAGTCCCCTTAATCTCAGGCATTGCAATATCTGTAAATGCCAAATCAATATCATTATCGTTTATAAATGTAAATGCTTCAACCGGATTAGTGAAACTTCCCGCAAGCTCAAACTCACTATATCTGTTTATATAATTAGAAATTACATCTATAGCAAGTTGTTCATCATCAATAATAACAACCTTATACACACCCATTATTTTCCTTTATTTAATCCTTCAACTTTAATCTAAGCTCTGCACTATACACATCTTTCCCCGGCTTTAGCTTCAAATCATATCTCTTACTATATGCCAACTCTAATCTGTTACTGAGTATATTAAGACCTTTGCCATCCCTGTCACCATCTGTCATTTCTGATATACTATTCTCAATGCTAAAATTCAACCAACCGTCATCTGTTGTAAGCTTAATTGCAATAAACGCATCCTTACTCTTCAGATAAAATCCATGTTTAAACGCATTCTCAACCAATGTAATAAGCAGAAATGGCTCTATCAATTTATTATGATACTCTCCTTCAATATCAAAAGTAATATTCGCATCGCTACCAAACCTTATCTTCTCAATATCAATATATTCTCTAATAAACTGTACTTCTCTGTTAAGACTAACAACATCACTGTCCGATTCATCTGTAAGATATCTCATTAGTGACGATAATTTTAATATAGCCTCTGATGTTTTACTACTATTGTTTAACGATAAACTGTATATTGAGTTAAGTGCATTAAACAAAAAATGCGGGTTAAACTGATGTTTAAGGATTTTCTTACGTGCCTCTTCCAACTCACACTTAAGTTTATTATAATTAAACAGAGATAACAAATAATATATATTATCTGCTATAGCCAGAAGTCCACCCAGAATCACTGCTATTCCAACATATTCAGCAAACCTTACAAATACCTCATAATATCTATAATCAAACCCTCCTATTTCAAAATAGAGTACAGATAACGAAACCAGAGACAATATTACTATTAACAGTGCCGATACAACAACTGTGATATTCCTGTTTACTCTATATCTTCTTAATATATAATACAGTGAATAAACCAGTACAGATATAAAACCAACCTCAAATACATCTCTTGCAAAAATCTGCGGAAACTTGATTGGCCATAAGCCTTTATACTGTGGTATAAAAATAAAAACAAAAAATATAATATACAGTATATTAAACAGATAAACTATCCACTTACCCTTTCTCTCTATTATCATATCTATTCAACTATATTAATTTCAAAATGTACTCTAAATTCCGAAATAAAATTAACTATACAAGCCATCTTTTTGTCGATAAAAAATAATGCTTTGTCGATTCTAACACTGTTTTGTCGATTAGTCACTCTTGTAAAATGCATAACACATATATTTTACAATATATAACAAAGCTCATAACCAATTTATTATCAAATCATTTTAAACCAACAAGATAGTTGTTATATAACGATTTAACAAAATCACTAATTAAACACTTATTGTTTCATATAACATAATATTCGTAAATTTGTATCGGATTGAGCCTCTAAAAATATCTTACCATCCAACACTACAGAAGAGAATTGGGATGATAAGATGCTCATCACAGATCTGATATCTGTGTGCTGTAGTATAAGGTTTTTATACTAATGTCGGATCTGTCCGGCATATGAGCACATATATTAATACATTGCTCAGGGTCTTATTATATTAGTTTATGAAAAAAGGAATTGTGTATTGCATATTTGTTTTTGCAATGCTTAATGGTTTGCATGCCCAGAAGCTGAAAATGACTTTCGGCGACGGCAAATATCAGGTAGTGGTAAATAACGGCGCAATATGTTCGTTTGGTAATTACAACGAATACCCACAAATTATCAGTAAAGGTTTGCTAATAAATAATACTGATAAAGAGAACAGCCTCAAGGTCACCAACTACAAAGTCCACTATCCTGATAGCAAACTTTCTATATATGAATATATTAATCAGAATAGTACATCTGCTACTATAGATCATACTCAAACACTATACAGTTCTGGTTACTATACATCTGGTTCGGGTATAGATACACATATAAATAAGATATCTTTTAATACAAACGATCCCGATAATCCAACTGTAGAGATAAATTTTGTTGTTAATCCGGACAAAGGCAATCTGACTTTATTATCAGAAGAGATTGATATTACAAATGGTACTATCAATATTGGAGATATACCAATAGGCACTCGCAAAGATTTTTCCTTAATTATGAAAAACAGCGGTAAAGGATATATGGGATTATCTCCAATAGAAGATCTTGTAACAAACAATAAATTAACAAGTTCTGTCTCTAATAGCACAGTACTGGCTCCTGAGGGTGATTACATTAACAACTATTTCTCATTTTCAGCAATAAAAAAAGGTGATATAAACAGCTCATTCAATATTCCGCTATACAGAGGTAATAAAGAGAAACAGAACATTATTGTTACAGGAAAGGTTATTGCTCCGGTTACTGAGGTAAGGTACAACTCAAATATTGTAGCAAACGGATCTGAGATCACACTACCAGACAACAACTATACCTCAGAAGACTACACATTTAATCTAAAAAACAGTGGAGATCATTCCCTGTCTGTAACAGGAGTAAGTGTAGAGAATAATGGCGAAATGTATATTAAAACACCTCTGTCGCATACCAAAATTGAACCCGGCAGCGAGAGGAAAATATCATTAAACCTAATTCCTGCATCTATAGGAAATAAAAG
Source organism: Bacteroidales bacterium (assembly GCA_025210735.1). GTDB lineage: Bacteria > Bacteroidota > Bacteroidia > Bacteroidales > UBA6680 > UBA6680. Next base: position 36,294 of record JAOARD010000059.1, on the reverse strand, counting down.
GTTTAAAGTTACAGTTGCATCTGACGGATACAAAACAGATATAATTGAGTTTTTTGTAAATATAAAAGTAGTTGCACCTATACTTACAATTGAAGATGAAACAGGAAAAGTATACCAACATAACGAAGGGTATAGATTCAACTATAACGGTAAAGGAGAATTTGCTAATAAAAAACTATACATAAAGAACATTGGTAACAAAACTCTATCAATAAAAAGCATTGAGAAAAATTTTGATACATATAAGAGTTTCAATATGACATTCAGGAGCAAATCTGATATTAACCCGGGTGATAAAACCGAGATCAGTTTCTCATATAGACCTGAAACAGATTTTCGTAAACACGAACACTATACAATGCTTGAAATAAAATCTGATGACCTGCACGATAAATCTATATTATTCAGAATATCTGCAAATAACAAATACGCCAACATAGATGTAAAACAAGATAAATTCGGCTTTGAACATAACTATACATATGAATTTGACAGAACCTCAGTAAACATACCTAAAGAGAGAACCTTTGATATAATCAACAACGGATCTGTTGATCTTTCTCTAAACAATATTCAGATTATAGATAATAAATCGGGTTACTATACAATTACCGAGATGCCATCAAAAACGGTTCTTAAACCGGGCGAAAAGGATAATATAAAGATAACCTATGCTCCTACCAGAAAAGATGGTACAAACAGTGCAAAATTATATATAAAAACAAACGACTATAAATGCTATGATTTTAATCTGAAACTACAGGGTTATGGAATAAAACCATCAATGCAACTGAGTCAGCAGAACGAATCATTCGGAATATCAAACAACGAAATTTGCGACTACGGAATAATAGATTTTGATGATTTCAGAGAGCAGGATTACACCTTTAACAACTACGGATCGGATCTGTTAAAAGTGTACGATTTTACAATTGAAAATCCCGACGGAGGGATATCTGAAGTTAGCAGAAAAATAGAAGACGATATAAATTATCTGGAGAAAACTAACTTCAGAATTAAATATCGCTGTACAAAACCGGGAGAGAACATTTTCACTGTCCGTTTTAGAACAAACGACTACGAAAAGCATATGTTTACATTCAAAGTAAGGCTGTTCGCACCAGCTCCCATGTTAGAAATATACGATGATAAAAAACTGGAAAACAATGCAGTTATATCACTAAGTGATTCTAAAGCAAGGGTACTGACAATAAAAAATAACGGAACACGCAATCTGAACATAAAAAAGGCATATTTAAAAGGCGAACAGCTCAATAATTTTGAGGTTTTAATGCCAAAAAGTAATATTGGCTCCGGCGAATCAGAGACTATTACAATAAAATGTAATGCCAATATCAGAGCTGAGAAGAGAGCAAAACTTATTATAGAGAGCAACGATATAATCATGCCTAAACTGGAGTTAAATCTCATAGCCAAAATGAAAATATCTACGGATATTAATTCAAAGAATATGACAAATATTAATGCGGCAATATATCCAAATCCAACAACCGGAGAGATCAATATCACCCATAATTATAAATCTGCCATTGATATTATCATATACACATCAACAGGAAAAATAGTGTATAGCGGTAAACATAATAAACCGCATATTAAGCTAAACAGAATGCTTAAACCTGGTTTATATGTTGTAAATATTATTACCAATAATAGCAACACAAGCAAAAAACTTATCGTACAGTAATATTATAATGTAAACGGAGATGGAGATGGAAATAGAAACGCTCACAATTTCGGAATACTTCAAGGATAACAAACCATGCTTATCATTCCATACAGATACTTTGGAGAATAGTGATAAAGGTATTGAAGAGGTACATCGTCATGATTACTACAAGATATATCTTTTTGATAATAATGAGTACAACCATAATATAGACTTTAAGAGATACAACTGTGTAAAAAACAGTATATCAGTCCTTTTTCCTCATCAGTTTCATAAACTTGAAAACCCTTATAACGCAAGCGGTACAGTATTAATGTTTACCGAAGAGATGTTCTGTTCAGAGATGTTGCGTAAAGAGTTAAGAGCCTACTGTCTTGATATGAAAGAGAGGTTAAACTGTATTACATTAACAGAAGAGGCTTATAATGAGATTAAAACTCTTAGTAATATGATTACCGATCTTTACACAGATCTTAATATTATTAAAAAGGAACAGATAAGGCACCTTATAAAGCTTATAATACTTAAGTTACTTGATTATACAAAAACCCGCGAACTTTCGCAGAAAGAGACGTCTGAAACAAACCTCTTTATGGAATTTACAAATATGGTAGATGAGAAATACCGTGAAGTACGTCTTGTATCTGAGTATTGCGAATTGTTAGATGTAACCCCGAAACGATTAAATGCCCTCTCAAAAAAGTATAACGGGCAAACAGCAATACAGGTAATACATGAGAAAATATACATTGAGGCACGCAGATTATTAGCTTTCTCAGAGCATACACACAAAGAGATAGCATATAACCTCAACTTCGACTCTCCTTCGGCATTCAGTAAGTTCATACAGAAAAAATCGGGCTACACTCCTACCCAACTACAAAAAAAGCTTACCCAAATATACATCAGGGAGGATTAAAAGTATAATATCATCGGCTCCGCAAACAATACTTTTGTCATCGTAAATATTGTAAACCAAAAAACAAAAAAGAGACAAAACATGGCAAAATTTATTGTTCCAAAAGAGATAACCCACGGACTGGGCAGCCTTGAAGAAGTAAAGAAACTTTCTGGTAAAAAAGCTGTAATAGTTATTGGTGGTAGCTCTGTAAAAAAGAATGGTGTTCTTGACAGAACACAAAAGTATCTTACCGAGGCTGGTATTGTATCGGCAGTATACAGCGGTGTTGAGGCTGATCCTTCAATAGAGACAGTAATAAGCGGAGCTGAGTTCTTAACAGAACAACAACCTGACATTATTATCGGACTTGGTGGATGCTCTGCAATTGATGCGGCAAAAGCAATGTGGGTATACTATGAGTATCCTGATTCAAAACTTGAGGATATATCAAAGCCATTTGCAGTTAAAAAGATGAGATCTAAAGCAATATTTGTTGCAATACCATCTACAAGTGGTACCGGTACAGAGATAACTGGTCTGTCTGTAATTACAGATAAAAACAAAGGTACAAAGTACCCAATTGTATCGCATGAGTTAACTCCTGACGTTGCAATTATTGATGGTGAATTATGTGCATCAATGCCAGCGCATGTAACAGCAAATACAGGTCTTGATGCTCTTAGCCACGGTGTTGAGGCATATGTATCAAACATTGCCGACAGATATAACGATGCTCTTGCAAAAGACTCTGTAAAGATAATCTTTGATAATCTTGAAACAGCATACAGTCAGCCTGAGAATAAAGAGGTACGTCAGGCAATGCACGATGCATCATGTATGGCTGGTATGGCATTCACAAATGTTTGGCTTGGTATAGTACATGCAATGTCGCACCAGTTAGGTGGTACATTTGGTATACCACACGGATGTGCAAATGCTATTCTTATGCCTAACGTAATACGTTTTAACAGCAAGGTTACCAACAAATACGAAGATCTGGCTAAACTTCTTGGCAAAAACAGTTCAGAAGACTTTGCTGTTGAGGTTGAGAACCTGAGAGCATCAGTTGGTGTTGTAAGCTCTATAAAAGAGTATGGTATTGATGAAAAACTATGGGAAGAGAAGATTGATACATTAACACAAAATGCTCTTAACGATCCTTGTACGCTGTTTAACCCAAGAAAACCTGAATTTGAAGAGATTAAAGCTCTTTATCAGGCGTGTTACAACGGTTTGGCTTCAAATATATAATAGTAGTACAATACCCGTATTATAAAGTACTGTCGCGGTAATTAATACATAGTACGGGCAAGCCTTCTCATTGTTGATATAGGTATAAAAAAGGAGCAGATTCACCTTATAATCTGCTCCTTTTGTATATTATAGAGTTTTATCAATCTTTCCGTGTTAAAACATTGTCTATCTCTTTTTCAGCTTGTATAAAACGGCACTCTTTTACCTCTCCGTCATTTTCATTATTAAATATAAAGAATGTCTCCGGGGTAACCTTATCCAACAAAAATTTACACTCAGAAACAGGTATTAATTTTAGTTTCAGTTCCGGGTTAACATCAAACATCAATGTACCATTTAAAAGAATAATATTATACTCTCTCCCTTTTCTGTTCTGATAAACACCTGCATATTTTTTAAGTATATCAGCGTCTACACTTACCTCTTTCTCTATTGGCTGATTATACATTATCTTTCTTACATGTTTTATTGGTATATATCCTCCCGATACTGAACTGTTTTGCAATACAACAACTGTTTTTTTATGATCTGTATGTCTCTCAATATATGTCTCATAACCAGCCCACTCGCCAGAGTGGAAAGATATACTACCATAATGTTTACTTTTATATACTCCCCAGCCATAACCATATCTGGTTTCTGTGTTATTGTTTAACAGGTATGATGAAAATATATCTCTTTTATCATCTTTGTCTATTAAAGCAGTTCCGTACAGAGCCTGATCCCACTTAAGCAGATCATCAACATTTGAACTTACCATACCATCGCCAACAATACCATCAAGATAAACTGTATTCTGATAATTCGGATCTTCTGAAGGAACCACCTCTCTTTTAAGACTATCAGAGAATATATAACCTTTGGCATAGTTTGTTACCTCTTGCGGGCTATACCATCTGCGATAAACAAATGTGTTTTGCATATTAAGTGGCAAAAAAATCTTCTCCTTAAGATACTCCTCAAATGTCTTTCCGCTAACCCTCTCAATTATTGTTGCCAGAATAAGATAACCTGTATTGCTATACTCCCATCTGTCGCCCGGTTTAAATACAGGCTCAGGTCTGTGTTGCTTAAAAAGATTAATTATATCATCGTTTGTGGCTATCTCATATCTGTCCCAATATCTATCTGCCAACTCCATATAATCAGGTAATCCTCCTGTATGAATCAACAGATCGTGTATAGTTACTCCTGTGTAGAAATCCAGTTCCGGAATATACTTTCCAATAGTATCGTTGTATGCCAGCCTATTATCTCTCTTAAGCTGCACAATACCCATAGCTGTAAACTGTTTAGATACCGAGGCAAGTTCAAACACAGTCTCTCGGTTTATCTTAATCCTGGCTTCATGGTCTGCCAAACCATAACTCTTCTCAAATATTACAGATCCTTTGTCGGCAATTAGCACATTTCCGTTAAACATACCCTTTTCTGCCATATTACTGAATATTGAATCTAAAAGAAACTGCTGTTTACCGACACTACTATTCTCGGAACTCTCTCTGTCACACGACACAACAACTGCAATAGTTATTAATAATAGAAATAGCCTGTTTATCATAAAAGTTTACTTTATATTTCTGTATAGTTAATTATATTCTACCTCTGTTTAAATGTTTTAACCAGTTTCTTAAATCGTTCTATATTCTCCTCTTTACCATCCGTTCTGGTTATTCCTGCAAAAGAGTAATAGTAGTTATTTGGCGTAAAAACAATTACCCGGTATAGTGTTACTTTGCCACCGTTTTTATCCACTCCTGTAATTATGCTCTCATAACCTTTAAGTCCGGCAATAACTATCTCATTAAAAGACACTAATGTCTCGTTATGCACAAGGTTTAAATCCTTATAAGATTCTTTTACAAATGTTTTATGATCTACATTATTTATTGCCGTTACAGATTTTGTTGCTATCAGCATAGGATTGCCTTTTATACCTGAGCCACTATAAACCAATGCTGCCAGACCTTTTGTAGCCTTTTTGTATAACTCCATATCTGTATTGGTACAGTCTAATGTAAAATCAACCAATCCAATTGCCGACTCTATCTCTCCACCATCAATAAACGATGAAAACAGTGCGCTCCTTAACTCCTGAACCATATGTTTATGTTCTACTATACAGGCTGCATTAATTACCACTGTTCTGCTGTTATTACCAATTGCAAGTATCTCTTTACAGAATACATCGCCCTCCCACTCCTGTATAACAGAAACATGAACAGCAGAATCTTCATTAATTTTGAATCGTCTTATATTGTTTACCTTAAAACCTGTTAGATGTTTAGCCTTAAAGCTCTCTGTCTGTTTTGTAAAGTTGTTCTTAACCTGAAAAACAACTATTGTTGAGTGTGTGTTTAACTGCTGAAATCCGTAAAAGTTCTCACCTTTGGTAAACTGCTTTGGAGGAATCATCTTAAGATTTGTTCCTGTAACCTTAACATGATTTTCAGTTTCTGTTATAGTTAAATCCTGAGCACTCAGTGTAACAGATATAATAGCAAACAGAGCTGCAGCAATTGTTGATCGCATAAGTAGATTATATTTAATGGTTGCCAAATATAGCAAATTACACAGATCATTAAACCATTGTCCGAAACAGATATTATGGCTAATAATAAACCTTTATACAGACTAATCCACTAATCTTCGTCATAAATTATCTCTCTTATTGGCCAATCTTTTGAGTCCATATCACCAAGTACATAAATTCTCAGGTGAGATGGAATATCTTCATAAGCCTTCTTTAGTTTATCTCTAAGTTCATTACCCGGATTATTAAGGTACTCTTTGTATACAGAGTAGCATATCTCAGATGTTGTAGAATCACCGTTTAGTTTTGATATAATATCAGATAGTTCGCTAAACTTATTATATATATCAGCACTATATCTGCACTCTGCAACAGTAAATTTCCCTAAATCTTTAATATGTACTATTGCATCAACCGGAAGATTACAAACCAGAACAGAGTTATCTATATACTCCTTTATCTGATTTATAGTACATTTTTTAATCTCTGGAATACCCTCAATTAATATTACAGAATCGTTATAGATATTCAGACTAGCAAGATAATATTCACCTGAAGAAATTTTATAAAAAACATGTTCTCTTTTGCCAACAAACTCTTTAAACGATGGAGTATCAGAATCTTTTCTAACAATTTTTTTATCAAAACTATATGTAGAGTAGTTTACATTTCCCACTACGACTGAATCTTTTCCTTTAAACCTATATAAATTATTTAGTTCCGGATTCATCTGCATCACAACAGACAATAAAAAATCAAAATAACTACTATCAGAATAAATCCATTTACAGTCTCTAACTTTATAAGATCCTAAATGATGTATGTTTATATGCTCTCCTTCTGGTATCTGTGGTGTTAACCAACCTGTTCTTAATTTTTCTTTTAATCTCTCAACATCAACAGTTTCCCAACAATCAAAAACTCCATCTTCAGAAACTGACATATCTGTAAAGAAATACGATCCTCCATTATTGATTATTGAGTTTACTAACCTACCTTCAAGTGTTCTGGTTACTTTTATATGGGAAACCGGATATCTGTCTCCCATACTATTATCTTTTTGTATATATGTCTCGGATTTAAATATTGAACGAAACAACGATTTTAGACTCATATTATAATTCTGCTTAGCAAATATTCACCTCGCTAAGGTAATAATATTACTATCCGGTGCCAGCAAAAAACAGTATACCATCTATTAAAACTACAATACAATTCTGTTTCCTAAATCATCAACCTTATATCTTACACCTGATTCTATAAGCAACCCTTTACCTCTGTAATCATCAGTATCGTTATGCGGAAAGTGAACATCAATATCAATAAGCGAGTTATTATACTCCTGTTTAATATCTCTTACTGTTGAGTGCCCTATAATTATGGTTGATACACCGTAAGCACGTTTTGCTCTATCTATCAAATCTGTCTTATCAGCCTCGTTATAATGGCTCATCTCTCTGGTCCTAAGCGGACTTTCTCTACCTCTCAAGAATATAGCAACTGAATCAACAGGCTCTGTATCTATATTTGCTCTTACAATTCTGTTTGTCTCTGATATTGATATGTTCATATCAAGATATTTATTGCTGATTCCGGCATGTGTAAATAACAAATCACCAATCTTAATAATACTATTCTTTGTTCTAAGCCATCTGCCCAACTCGCTGTCTTTACCATACAGATCATCAGCGTAATCCAAATCTAAATGCTTTGCAAGTTTTTTATATTTGCTTCTTACGTTTGCCATAGCTCCCTGCATATTCAGCAGTTCATGATTACCTAATATAAAATGTACCTTTCCTCCTGCATCTTCGGCCTGTTGCTCAAGCTTATAAGCAAGCCACAAACATTGTGTTACATTTAATCCTCTGTCAACAAAATCGCCTACCAAAACCAGATGTCCGTTACCAAATGTCCAGTTCTGGTTATCATCTATTACACCATTTGTTGTTAGTAACTTATTAAACGCATAAAAATTACCCTCTATGTCAGAAACTGCAAATAGTTTATCAGGCATTGTATACTCCCATGGAGAGATCTTTAACTCACTCTTTAATTTAACTTTAAACGATACCGGAGTCGGGTTATCATAACCGAATGTATTCACAGTAAAGACACTGTCTATATCTTTCTGCAATAATAGCTTGTCTGTTACCTCATAGTCATCATCTGTTTTCTCTACATTAACCACTCTAACCGAATTAGCACTATATAGTATATATGGTCCATCTGTTGATATACCTCTTCTGTGTTCAAGAAATGTTACATTTTTAAATTCGTCAAACTCTGTAAATATAAAACGATACCAGAATAGAAATAGTCCAAGAATTAATAAAATAGAAATTGTAAAGATCTTTAGTGTTTTCATCGGTTATAAATTGTTTTTGTTAATGTTTTTTAATATCATATACAAACTGTATATAACACTACCAATAGACCTCTGTAAAATAATTCTGGTTGCAATTTTTCTTAAAAAAATCACACCTATGCATATATTAACATGTAAATAAAGGATTTACATGTAAAAAACAGTTACTCTACAGGTTTATTTTAATATCTGATCTCTCCAGTTGCGTTTCTCAACGTCTCTTAGAAGCTGTTTAAATTTGTTTTTTGAATTTTTTATCAATGAAAATTGAAGCATAATGAGGCAAATTTTATGCGAATGGTGGTTCCATTTAAATGAAATTTAACGATATTAGGATTCATATTTTCATATAAAAAAACTAAAGGATAAATTCTAAACAGTTTCTTCCATTACCATAATTTATTAAGCCCTTAAGATACTCTTGCAGAGTTAATAACTCAGTATCATCAGCCTCACCTCTGAACTCTATTACATATATAGCATTTCCGTAATTCTCACAAAGTTTATGCTCCGAATCATCAACCATAAGCGTTCTATCTAATCTGAAACCAAGACGTTTTACCTTCTTTAGCCTTTTTATGTAATGATAATGATTCTGTTCCGGATACTCATATTGAACACTAGCCGTTGTTGGTCTGTATGTTGCTTTTGATCGTACCCAAATAAACTCAGGCTTAACAGAATCCGGCATTATTCTGTTAACCACCTCCTGCACATAATCATCAGATGCTGACGACCATATTGCAATTCTAAAGTTAACACTACAGTTTATAAGGAACTCTTCCAGATATGGCCTTTTTACTACGTTGTAACCACAAACTTTAAAATCAGGTGTAAAACCATCACTATCTTCAGATGCGTAAATCAATGTTTCATCAAGATCAAGAATAAGCAATATTTTGTCCATGTTATGTTCAGTATTAAAAAGGGGTGCTAAACTCTTAAACTTCTAACAATCTAACCTTCATGTATTAGTTCTTTTTTTTACTCTTTTTAATTTTCCACTCCTTTTTAAGAAGTGCATAAACAGCATCATCAACCCACTCTCCGTTTATAAACAGACTCTCTACAAAATGTGCCTCTTTTCTGAACCCAATACGCTCAACAAGATCTATAGAGCCTACATTAGCAGGATCAACAGATGTTATTATTCTGTGTTTATTCAGCTCGGTAAACAGATAATCTATTACAGCCTTAACAGCCTCTGTGGCATACCCTCTTTTATGAAACCTTTTATTCAGGGTACAACCAATCTCAACCTGATTGTTCTCCTCTCCTATAAAATGAATTCCGATATCACCAATAACTGTCTCCAACTCCATCTCAACAATTACAAGCTGGAACCATGTATCCGGCATATTAACCTTCTTGGCTACTTTACCAATAAACATATCTACATCATCAATAGTCTCTGGAATCCATCCCTGATACATGTTTGTCTTCTTATCCTTACGATATTCAAACACTTTATCCCTATCATCAGGAGTTATAGCCCTTATCAATAATCTATCTGTTACTAATCTCATTGTGGTTATATTTTTAATACTTATCTATTCCAAAAAAGGATTATACATCATTACTGCATGATTCTCTACCAACAGATTTTCCTCTTTTTTATCATCCTGATAAATAACTGTTTTATAAATCTGATTATGTCGTGAATATCCGCCCCACATCTGCTGTTTCATTATATGATTTCTCTCCTCAACAAAATATCTGTCTTTTATCTCTTTATCTGACAGTAGCTCTCCGTTAAGGTACTCTGAGTCTAACCACAATTTTAACTGAAAAGTTTTGTCTGTGTTATTCTTTACCTGCAAATCTATATAATTATATGATAGCGTTGCTCCGGCACCAAATGGTATCTTTCTGTTTATATCCGGAAAAACATCAAACCCGTGTCTATAACGCTCTTTTATATCAAGAGGACTATGAGCAAATATCCAGAACAACAGATTACCTAACTGACATAATCCACCTCCGGTACCTTTATCAATCCGTCCCTGATTCAGCACTAAACCATCAAGATAGCCCTTTCTTCTGGTTGGTCTTCCTACAAGTTTCCAGATAGAAAATGTTTGACCGGGGTATATTACAACATTATCTATCTTACTTATAGCCAACCTAAGATTTGTAACTTTATTCTCCTGAAGATGCATATCAACATCTTTCAACTTTCGTCTAATGAAAGATCTATGTTTAAAAACCAGATTATCGTAAATAGTACTATCATGTTGTTCCGACCATTTTTTACCACCCAGAACCCAATTCAATCTTCTTTTTGCTATATAATATTCTTTTCCTATCAACTGACGTATTGTTCCTCTGTTAATAGGTTTTTCAATCTCATCCATCCTTTAATAACTGTATTATCCTTTACTTAAACTAAATTCTTAACAGAATAGTATCTATAACAACTACCAAATTATAACAGTCAATATAATATTTCTCTCTGATAAAGAATCTCCTCAGGATGAAACTTTATGATTCTCACCTTCTCTACCTTAGCTAATATTGGTTTCATACTACTCTGTAATAACATAAACGTTTTATTAAACACCTCATCTGATATACCCATAGCAACAGTACAATGAGGTATCCATCTCTCCGGATAGTAATTGTTCCACAGTTTATAATAAGATGATAGATGCTTATGAAACATCTCTTGTAGGTTAAGCAGATCTTTTATAACCTTAGGTATAAGAAAGATTGTATTATCTGAACCAGCAAAAGTTCCTATTCCGCAAAACTGTATCTTTAGCTTTGGAATATTAATAGTCCTTACAAACTCAACAACCCTATCTATATCTATCAAATCAGATACTGTTAATGTTATATGCGGAGTGGTACCAAATTTTATCAACCCGTTCTCTATACCATTTGCCTCAGGTAACCGAATTAATTCCGATATCTGCATCTCACTATCTGAATCAAATACCAACTCTACTGCATATCCCATATTTAGTTATTTTTTAACACACTAAATTATATCAAAAACTATATACTATACAAGAGATTTTATCAACTCTTTTTCATAAGCAGAACCAAAACCTATATATGTAATATCAGTTATTCTAATACCCTTCGTATCTAACCATTCTGCAGATTCACTTATCAGTTTTAATGTTAATATATCTGTTGTTAATTCAGTAATATTACCTACATAGAAACTATTGTCATCATCTGAAGTAAATGCTGTTATAAGCTTCTGAAGTGTTAATACCTTTAAACATTCATAAAACGTGTTCATATTATCAAGAGGTAATACATCTAAAAATTCCTCAAAATTATTACTCCTAATCTCAGATATCTCTTCGTCATCCCAATAACGATATTGTCCAATCTCAGAATTTCTAATTATTGCAAAACCATCATATTCACAGATATCATCGTTATAGCAAATAGATATATACACATCTTTATTATACTTTAAACATATACCCGAATGTACTTCATCCCGGTTTGGCAAAAGATCTATATGAATTGGAATATGGTTTTTTACTGCGTTCTCCATAAATACTCAGATTTACTCTGCAAGATATAGAAACTTCTTAATTAACAGAAAAAAAATACTTTCCTGGCGCTAACTCTATTATCATTCTTCTAATACAGCATCAGTCCGAACTTTACTGTTAGCCTGAACGCTGTACGTTGGTAATATCGTTTGGCTAAATCCTCGGATTTGGCTTTTCAACGAATATCTTTGAAACAACCAAGTTCAAAAACTTAGTCTAACAATACCAAGAAAATCCCAATGCTGGTGCGAGCTTTGTTTCTTTTCTATCAATACAGCATCGGCTAGCTATAGCTCGTACCTCGCAAACTCCAAAATTCATCTAACTCGCAATAACTTAACCTGTGCCTTCAGTACGATTATTCGTTTATATCAACTACCCAATGCGTTGCATCAGACCAGGGTAATCTGAACTTTCAGTCCGATCTGTATTATTAGCCTTAACACTGTACGTTGATAATATCGCTTGGCTAAATCCTCGAATTTGGCCTTTATTGCGGATTATACAGAAACAGTCAGTTTCAAGAATTTGGATCAACGAGACTGAAAGAAGTAGCGAAATGATATTTACCCTCCTCTGTATCTCCTCCGAGGAGGAGAGCAAACATATGTTAATGTGCAACCTACATCAAACCATCTGTCTCGGATTATAGCATATATAGTTTATATGTCAGGATTTACCCTAAGTTTCGAGGGCACCTTGAACCTTCCGATAAATCGGTTTACACGATATATTCTTTATGTTTCAATTCAAATATCTGATCAGACTCTAATTCAGTCTTTAACAAGTTCGTAATCTCGTAATCGCCTTGTCCTTTTATATTAATCCTTTCTTTATCTATTGCTTCAAGGATATTTATTGCAATTGGTTTTAACTGTTTATGGTAGAACTCAAAATCGTCTTTATATCTTTTATATTCAATCTGCCAATTATCTCCATAACTCATTCTCAAATACCCCTCATCCATCCAATAGAAATTATTCATCCCCAGGTTTTGGAGAAACTTGAATCCATCCACTATTTCTCCGTCACTATTGTACAATCCATATGTCCAATCATAAAACTTATCTAACAGCTCCTTTACTTTTTCAGGATACTCAATAAAATCAATCAACATTTCTCTAATTCGCCACGTAAGAAATTCACCTATACTTATAATTGATTCAAAGATAAACTCCATTAATCTGTTCTGATAGTTTTTATCTTTAGTATTAAATCCTATCAACTCAAGATAAACATCACCTCCAATCTCACTCTCAAGATCATCATTTGAGTATATAAATTCCTCAAAATCGTTTAACAAATACTCCCCATTCAGGAATCTGTAAAATATTATTCTGTTGTTATGCTTCATAATACCTCTATTAACCAATGCTGGTGTGAGCTCTATTATCATTCTTCCAATTCAGCATCGGGTTAGCAATAAATCGTACCTCACAAATATACAAACTCCAAAATTCATTCATCCCGCAATAATTTAACCAGCACCTTCAGCACGATTATTCGTTTATATCAACTACCCGAAGCAACGCATCGGGCTAGGTTAATCTGAACTTTCTGTCCGATCTGTATTGTTAGCCTGAACGCAGTACATTGCTAATATCGTTTGGCTAAATCCTCGGATTTGGCCTTTCTGCGAATTGCTCTGAAACGACCAAGTTCAAGAATCTGGCTAAACGAAATTGAAAAAAGTAGCAAAATGATATTTACCCACCTCTGCATCTCCTCCGAGGAGGAGAACAAATACGTGTTAATGTGCGGATTACATCAAACCATCTGTCTCGGATTATAGTATATAGAATTATATCTGCAAATCTGAAATGAGCTTTATTTTTTTTCTATCAATACAGCATCGGGTTAGATCAAACTGGACTTTCAGTCCAATCTGTATTGTTAGTCTGAACGTTGCACATTGATAATATCGTTAATAATTTTTAGTGGGTAAAATGTACATCTTTATGCGTTAATTGTGTATCTGTAAGGGATTGTTGTTGGTATACTTTTGCTCTGCGATAAACAATAACAATTTAATACAGTATGGAAATTAGCAAAGATAAACTGGTTGAGAATGGTAGACATTGTAAATTGATGTATATAGAGGAGTACAAAACTGTTTATGAGATGTGGGAAGGGTTTGTATATGGCAATGAGTTAAAAGAGGCATGGCAAGTGGCTTTAGATTTCTATAAACAGCAAGGAGCAAATAAGGTTATTCTTGATAGCACATATGCAAAGGTTATACGTGCTGAAGATACAGAGTGGTATAACAGAGAGATTATGCCACTATATTACAATTATGGTCTTGAAGCTGTTGCTATAATTGAGTCTAAGAGTCCTACAGGCCGATTTTCGTTAAGAAGTGCTTGTTCGGTAGTTAAAGGCGACTCCGTTAAGATAGAGTACTTTGATAACAGCAGCGATGCTTTAGAGTGGATAAAGGGAATCTGACATATATCTGTAACTATATTCTGCTGCCAATATATACATTGTAATGTGTTAAATGTATATCGTAGATATATGGTGCCCGATATACTTTTGTGTGCTTATTGATAAAATAAAAACTTACAGATGATGAGTACTACAGAGGTTTGGACAGATAATTGCAGACATTGTAAACTGAGATATATTAAGGATAGCAGAACTGTATATGAGAAATGGAAAGGATTTACTTATGGTGAAGAGCTTCGTGAAGCGTGGAAAAATGCTCTTGAGTTCTTCAGACGTAACGGTGCAAAAAGGATAATTCTTGATGTTACGGAATCAAAGGTTATCAGGCGTGAGGATACTGAGTGGTATTTTAAAAATATCTTCCCTTTAGCTTACCGATATGGCATTGATGCTATTGCAATTATAGAGTCTAAGAGTCCTATTAGCAGGTTTGCAATTAAGAGTGCATATACCAATATAGGTGATAAACCTGTTGATGTTGAGTTTTTCTCAAATTGCAGGAATGCTATAAAGTGGGTTGATACGTTGTAATATCGGGTCACTGTTTTTACAAACAGAACCATTTGTTATAATTTGATCGGGACTGATAGTTATACTTTCAGCTCCGATCAATATATCATGTTATGTTTAAATCAATTTCAGATACTATTCCCGAACAGGTTATGTATCTGTGCAATATAATTTAATGCCTGTTCTTTCTGAATATATTCTGCTTTAATCTGCTGTAGCCATCAAATATAAAAAGGTTAGATATTATTATACTCATAAACAGGTTAAGTATACAACCAAGGAATATTGCAAGCATAATCATTATCTGATAACGTATTGCTACAGCAGGAGAGCTACCTCCCAGAATCTGCCCCGTCATCATTCCGGGTAACGATATAAGACCAATTACCGACATTGTTGCTATCATAGGATTAAGCGCCTGTTTTATTGCCTCGCCAATAAACGGACGCAGTGCAAGTTTTGTATTTGAGGTGTTTGTAAGCAAAAAGTAGTATAGGTCTGATTTCTCATCAAGGCTTCTGAAGTACGTACTCATACCTACAATATTATGATTAAGAGCATTGCCCAGTACCATTCCTGTAATAGGGATAAAGTATCGTGCATCAAATATATAGTCAAGCTTAAGAACGTAACCAAGAAAAAATGCATCTACAATTACAACTGTTGTTAAACCTGAAATAAACAGAGGTGCTACAAATAATCTATAGTTCAACCCTACCCGCTTTATAGATGTAAATACACCAACAAATATCATAACTATAACCCACAGCGAATTAATCCATACATTATTCAGTTTAAATATCCACTCCAGATATAGTGCTATAAGCATCAGTTGCAGAGCCATTCGTACAACACTTATTAAAACACTCTTTATAAGGCGTATTCTGAATATAATAAAAAAAGCTATAGGTATAATTAGTGTAGCAAAAGCAATTATCAGTTCTGCTATACCTATGTCTGTTATCTCTTGCATTTGTAATTGATTATGATTTATCTTTTTTTGTTATATATGGTTATATGAATAGTAAACGCACTCTTATACTACAACTCTATAACCTTATCTGCACTGTTAATCCACTCTGCATTATGCGATGCTGATACAACTGTTTTCCCTCTCAATCCTTTTATCATATCAATAAGCATTGTAATTGATTTATCGTCGAGTGATGATGTTGGCTCATCCATTATTATTACAGGCTTATCTATACTTATACATATTGCTATTATAACCCTCTGCTTCTGACCTCCGCTAATCTTATCAAACCCTTTATATAGTATATCTTTTGTCAGTCCCAGTTTAATCAGATTGTTGCCTATAGCATCTGTATTCTGATCAAGATCCATTAGTTTAATTAACTCACTACCATTATTCACAGGCAGATTAATGTTTTGCGGAATCCAGACTATAGAGTCTCTTATCTTTGATATAGTGTTTGAGTTTAGCTGATTACCATCAACATAAACACTCCCTGATTCAGGAATAATATACCCCATAATGATTTTAAGTAATGTAGATTTTCCTCGTCCTGAAACACCACTAAAACAGATGCTCTTCCCCTGCTCTATTTCAGCATTAAAGCAGGAGAATATCTGTTTATCATCAAAGCTTAAATCAATATCTTTAAATTGTATCATTATATAATCAGACTTGTTATTGGTCCAAACAGCATTAAGATAGCAATTGTTGAGATTAATATAAAGTATATGGTTTTGCTTTTTATATTAAGCTGACTGTCTGAGAACATCTTTCTTAACGATCTGTATGCCGCAAAAAGCAGTACCAATATCCCTATAGATATTACCAGTGAGCCTATCCAATCCGGTTTATGCAGTACTATATCACCGTTTGCTATCTCTGTTGCATACTTGTTACCAACAGGATCTGTTGTAGCATATTTCCAGTATGGTATTCTGGATGTTGTTTTTATTATAGCCTTAAACAGGTGTCCGAATGCAACAACCGGAAGTATATAACCTACAGTACGTTTAAGATAGAATATCCATGGTTTATCGCCGGTAAACTTTACAATTGTAGTAAACAGAGACATAACTGCGGTTGGCATAAGAACAAATATCATAAGTGCATCAAATGTTTTTCTCGGAAATAATTCGGGCGATAAAAGAGAATACAGGTAGTTTGGTATTGCCATTAATACCTCCTCACTTGCCTTCCACGACGATAATATCTCATAACAGATAAAACCTGACAGTATAATTGCCATTCCTATTTCAGCGGTTCCAAACTTACTGAAATCCATGCCTAAGTATCTGTTTTCTGTTGTTGCGAAATGTACATTGCTCTTTGAGCATGATTTAATACATTGTGTACATACAATACAGTTTCTGTTATCGGTTAGTTTTGCCGGATACAGTCCCGATGTACACGATCTTCCAACTGTTTTATACTCCAGTTTATTACTTATACACTCCTTTGTATTACAATCTCTACATACATCTGTACTCTTTACGCGTATTCCGAAACGAGACATAAGTGAGTACAATCCAAGCAGTTTACCTACAGGACAAAAGTATGAGCAGAAAGCTCTCTTTTTTAATATAAGCGATACAATAACTGCCAATGACATAAGTGATATAAGGTACCATGCCATTTTATTAGGCGTACGGTGAATTCCCATTGTATGAATTGCGATAATCGCAATAAAAGCGTATAACATGGTTATCATCCATCCGCTCTTAATAAATCGTCCCGGTTTTCGTTTAAGACCAACCTTTTCGGCAAAAGCCGATATCATCTCAACAGGGCACACTGTGCACCAGTGACGACCAAACAAAACAGCAGTTAAAACAATTAACGGCCACCAATACGACCATACTATAAGGTTTGACAGATTTGTATTTCGCAGATGCGATAATACTTTTTTACTCTCTGCTTCAATACCAAGTCCTCCTATAACCAGAAGGATAAAAACAATAAGTGCAGTAATCTGCAGAATAAGAGGTACTGCTTTTGATCTGTACAATCTGTTTATCATATCTTTTTATATACTTATTAAATTATTACTGACAATATAATTAATGAACATATGACCGTTTTCACAGTCTCAATATATAACATAAATGGTTTACTTTAAAAAAGTATGCTCTATAAAACTTTAAAAGGTATACCATTACGCTTTATAAAAAGGAGTGTAAAACACTGTAGATGAATACATACTAAATACATTTTTAGAGTTAAGTAATTACGCTATATTATTTATACTCTCTGATTAGGTTCATTAAACACACTCTACACAACAAACTTAATGCCCCTATTAGTTGATGTTCACACAGGGAATACACTCCTTAAATTACAACTTTAGACAGTTTTTTACACAGATGCAACCTGCGTGTATCTATCTACCTTTCTCATCTAACAATGTGGTTTTGTATTTTATAAATTTAATAACAAAATAGATTCCTAAAGATGCAATCATATATATAGTCCAATAGTCAAAATTCAGCGATAAACTTTTTGTTACAACCATATTACGTATAGCAATAATAAGCCAGAATATAAGAAACAGAGCTGCTAGTCCGTTTTTCTCTTTCTTTATAACCTTACGCCAGCTAAATATCTGTTTAGCTCTTTTATATTGGCTAAACGCAGGAATTATTGATGGTGTTACTCTTGCCCACTCCAGATAATCATTGCCAAATTTACCTGCCAAAAAAGCCTCTTCGGCAGCCATAATACGCTCATAGTATAGCCAGTACAACACGGTAACAAACAGTACAAACCATGCATTTGCAGTTAACATTGCTATACCTATCCACATAAAGAAATTTCCTACATACAGAGGGTGACGTATTACAGAGTATATTCCGGTTGTGTTAAGCTGATCTGCAACCTGCTCTTTTGTATTTCGTCCGGATGTATTTGCCGGACTATAACCAACAACCAGAATACGTATTATCTGTCCTAAAACACTTACTCCCAGGCACACATACTCATAGGTGTTATTATTACTTATGCCCAGACCACCAAACACCATTACAGCCACCACACCAATAAGCAGAAACAGTGGTATAATACCTCTGTATCTAAAAAACAGATTACCCTGCTTTACAAAATTCTCAACTAATATCATCTCTCTATAGAATTTAATGTTTATTACAAGCTATACCTTTTAATATGGTGCTAACTTAGTGTTCAATTCTATTGAGAATCTGTATTTATGTTTAATGCATATTCTGTTTCAACAAAAACTTATGATAATTATGGTTATAGCTATACTCTATATGTATATTGTTTATGTTGCATATCTGCTTAACAATATTTAATCCTAATCCTAACGAGCTGCTTCCCTCGCTTCGTACAAATCTCTTAAAGATTTTTGATTTATCTATAGGTTTGTTATCGCTATAGTTACCTACAGAGAGCATGTTGTTTTCTGTTTTTATATCAATTACAGTACCGTACTTACCATGTCTCACTGCATTACGTATAAGGTTATTCATCAATATATCAAATAGTCCCGGATCTATAAACAGGGTATGGTCTTTATCAATTAGTGCAGATACTGTCATATCTTTTAGATCTATATGATCCTGTAGTTTATTTATTATGCTCTGTATAACGCCTTCTGTCTTTATATATTGTCTGTCAATAAATTCATTGTTCTCAATTTTTGTTATCAGTTTTAAGCTGTTGCTGATTTTTGCCAGATTTAGAGTCTCCTGATATATACTTTTTATATCATCGGCCACAACATTCATAACCTCCTCTCTCTGTATAATACTCTCTGCTTTATTCCTGATAATTGTTACAGGCGTAAGTAGCTCATGCGACATATTCTCAGTATACTGCTTAAGGTTAATATAGTCGTTCTCAATCTGTTTAATCATGCTCTGAAACTGCTCCTGCAATCTTATAAATTCCGCTGTACTAGTAGGTACAGGTTTAAATTCTATATTCTGTCCCACGCGGTAATCGTCCATTGTCTGCACAATACGGCTAAGTGGTTTTAATAATCTGCCTGACATAAGCAGACTGTATATGAGTATAAAAATTGCCAGTATTATCAGTATGGGCGATATAAATATGGCTATATCATCTCTTAACTCAACCAGCTCATCTATGTTCTTGCGTACAAATATTTGATAGTTTTTACCATTAATCTCTATAAGCTCACTTTTACACCTGTAGAGGTGTTTATCTACTCCCTCATCGTCAAACATAACTGTATCTGTTATTATTTGCTGAGGGTAGTTATGGTTATCGGGCACTGCCGAAATTCCAACATCTCTTATATATGTATGTTCTGTACCGGATTTAATTACATTTATAGCATTGTCCATTTTATGTTTAAAGGTATGATCAACACTATAATCTATATAACTTTTTGCCCGTTGATACAGCAGTATTCCTGTAAAACTAAACAGAAGTGCAGGCAGCAGAACAAAGAGTAATGTTACCTTTGTAATCAGTCGTAATCTGTATCTTTTAGTAATCATAATTCCAATAGTTTATAACCCATTCCATATATAGATTGAATAGAGTTCTTTCCTCCGGCTTTTGATATCTTCTTTCTAAGATTTTTTATATGGTTATATATAAAATCAAAGCTATCTGATTGGTCAATATCATCGCCCCAAAGGTGCTCTGCTATGCTCTCTTTTGTTACCACTCTGTTTTTATTATATACAAAGTATAGCAACAGATCAAACTCCTTTTTTGTAAGGTTAATGCTTTTGTCATTTACCAATACATTTGCAGACATGGTATCAATTTTTATATCATTTACCAGTATAGTATTTGACCCGCCACTGTTTCGGCGTCTGATTATAGATTTTACTCTTGCCAGAAGCTCTGCTTTATGAAATGGTTTTGTTACATAGTCATCGGCTCCAAGATTAAGTCCTGTAATCTTATCGTCAATATTGTCGCGGGCTGTAACTATAAGTACACCAATATCATTTCCTGACTCTCTAACTCTTTTCAGAACCCTAAGACCTGATCCATCGGGTAGGTTAAGGTCAAGAATCATTAGCTGATACTGATAAACCCCAACCTTATCTATACCTGATGATACATTACTTACACACTCCGTAATATATCCTTCATCATTTAGTAACTCTACTAACTCCTGTGCAAGTTTAACATTATCTTCAACAACCAATATCTTCATCTGTTTCTTTGTTTTAAGGTCATATGGAAATCACATATATTATCATTCTCACTCTTTGGTTCATTATTAGTTATTTAAATAAAAATAACAATTAATTCTGTACAGATTCTGTATTACGGGTAATATTACCCAATAGTAACAATTGCGTAAATCTCCTCTAAAAGCAACACGTCAAGATAGATACTTTTAATTCATATATTTTAATAATTATATGTGCAATGGAACTATTCAAATACTATAAGATTAAGATAAAACACAGCAATAAAGTTTTCGACATTAAGGGGAATCCTATGAATAGCAATAGTGAGATTATTCAACACAGAGATAAATCTAGGGATTGTGATAATCAGAAATTCATGATATTCATACTTGATGATGGTTGTATGCTTATAGCATCTAAACAGAGCGGAAAGGTGTTAGGCGTATATAAAAACAGATCTGCGGATAAAACAAAACTTATTATTGAGGAGTATTCCGGCAAGAGTAATCAACGCTTTTTCTTACTTTCTGATAAGATAACGTGGCCTTGTTTAAGGGTAAAACTGAGCAATAAGTTTCTTGAGGTAATAAAATCGAATATTAGTGATGGTGCAGCTATTGTTCAGAACAGATATAGTGGTTGTGATAATCAACGCTTCACATTTGTTGGTCAGGAGGATTTACAATATCCTGTACTGAGTAATGTGGATGTAAACAGAGCCGGGCTAAAATTAATAAAGAGTAACTATTATGGAGAGGAGAAAACTGAGCAAATATTAGTTGCAGAGGTTGCAATACCATATCTGGCAATAAATGAATTAATTCCGGAGGATATTCAGGCTAAGGCATCGCCCTATTACAAAATTAGCAGATACAGATACTGGAAAAAGATATATACATATACTTTTAACGGAGAGCATCATGAATCTAAGATTGTTAAATATAATACCGGTATAAAGGCAGACATACTAAACAGTATGAAAGATGTTACAGGTATATGTTTAAGAGACGATAATAAGTTTAGTTTTAGCGGGTTTAGCGATGATATAAAGAATATTATAAAGAGTGGTCTTGGTATTTATGAAAGTAACTCGGACACAGATATGCATTATAATACAGAGGAGATATCAATATCGTATCCTAAAGGGAAACCTTGCGTTATTACAGAGTGGATTGCTGTTGACAGATATACCCTTGAACGGGCCAATGGCTATGAGGTTGGCGAATGGGAGATTATTATTGCTTCAGAAACCGAAAGGGAGTATAAATGTATTGATAATAGCAAACTTAAGTATATAAAGGATGCTGTATTTAGTTAAAATTTGTGTGTATACCACACTAAAATAAATGGTATCAAAAGAGCTATCTGGCAGATAGTATAGCTTTATTTATACTATTTGCCAGATAGTTTTTTAGTATACCTAATTACATAATCATACAGTCTTCAAGATCAACTAATTTATTTTTAACTGCATATATAATAAGTCCTGCTATATTCTTTGTCCCTGTTTTCAGATACAGGTTATTTCTGTGCCCTTCAACAGTACGGGTGCTAATAAACAGCTTCTCTCCTATCTCAGAATTTGTATACTGTTTACATATAAGTTTCAGAACATCTAACTCTCTGTCTGATATACTATCTACAGATGACAAAACAGGTGCCTGAACTGTTTTTGATATCTGTTTACGTAAAATATCAAGTTGCTCTATACTAAAGTAAAAGCCCTTTGTATATACCTCTTTTATTACCTCTACCAATTTCTCCGGCGATATCTCTTTTGGTAAAAAGGCATTAACTCCTGTTTTAACCATATAACCAAGGTTAGACTCTTTGTAGTGCGATGAGAGACTTATTATTTTTATATCAGGATGATATTGTTTAATATACTCTATTGTCTCTATTCCGTTTACCACCTTCATTCTGAGGTCTAACAACACTATATCAGGTAATGATTCGCTCTTCTTTAACAGATCTATAAATTCTGATCCATCGTTTGATACAGATATAACATTTATAGAGTCTTGTGTATTAAGATATTTACTCAGAAGCATATTTACTAATGCCTCGTCATCAACAAGCGAGATATTTATTTGCATATGTTCCATTTTGTATCAAGTTTAGTTAACAATAACTGCTGATATACTATGACACTGTTTAAATTTATCATTCGGTTTTTATATAAAAAAAGCATAAGTAAAGACTTTTCTCACACACAAGAATGACTAAATTATGCAAGTTCCATATTACCTTTAAAAACAAATTTAAACAGTTTCTATACATTTTGTTCCTCATGTATTAATTTTTGCTCACTGTTGGCAGTCATAACATTATTAATACAGAGCGAATCTGCAGGAGAGTTAATTAGAATAATATATCTGCTTCCTACCCCTTTATCTGATTTAAAGAATGTTTTTGCCTTCAGATATTCAGATCTTAATATAATATTCTTATGCCCCAATCCTTTTGATATGCTTTCAGTATCGTAACCAATTCCATTATCAGTTATATACAATACAAAGTATCTGTAACCAAAGTGTATATGTGTACTTACCACATTTGCCCCGGAATGCTTCTGAATATTATTGAATATCTCCTGAGCAACTCTACTTATCTGTAACTTACTGTCTTTAGTTATATTGTTATACTCTATTCCTGAATATGTAAATAGAGTGTCTGTTCCAACCGGAAATTCAAGTGTAAGTTCTTCTATTATCTCAATCAAAGATGATTCGTCAATTAACGGAGGGCACAGATCATGCGATATATGACGTGTAAGTTTAATGCTTTCGTCTATCTTCTGGCTTAACTCAATTACTGATATCTCATCTGTTGAGTACATCATGTATTTCACTGAATTTAATTTAGATATAAGAGAATCGTGCAGATCGGCAGCAATTCTCTCACGCTCTTTCTCCTGAATTACAACACTATCATGTATCAGGGCACTTTTATATTCCAGTTTGAGTTTCTGAGCCTTTTCTCTCTCTGTATATATTCGCTTAAGATACACTTTTACTATATACACCATTGATATGGTAAGAAAGGTAAATAGTATAAGTATTATAATAAGCCAAAGAGCAATAGTTTCCGGTCTGTTCCAGTTTTCCATATAAGTACAGAAATTGATAAGTAAAATAATATAGTAATAAACGAATGAAATATCCAGAAATACATTGTTATTGAACTGGTTCCGTTTATAAGAAAGTTAATAAAAACATACACTATAAGTGTTAAAACATAATATATGAATATCAGCATATTTAGTGTAAGCTCAGAAACTGATTTCCGCTTATATCCTTTGGCAAGTTGCAAAAGATATAATAGAGTATATATTATTACAACTGTATTAACCAGCACTTTACCATATGCATTAAATGAGTATACCTGATCATAAAATATACTTCTTATGCCCTCTACACATAGAATTATCTGAACCAGAGCAGCAAAAACAATAAGAGCTTTTTGAGGTCTTTTAAGCATATATTTAATATACAGATAGCTGATTAAAAAAAACTCCAGAATATAATAGGCTGGTATTACAAACAGGTTTGGTATCTTAAACAGATATATACACAGCCTCATTGTAATTTCAGCGGCAACACCTAGAATTATAACATATGTATAAAAGCGTAAACCTGAATCAAGTTTACGCCTGAAGAGTAGCATTAGCATAAGAGTAATTATAACAGCCGCAAAGCTGATATTACTCAATATCTGCCATATTGTTTTAACTTCTATCAATTACCTGGTTTTATAAGTGAGAATTGATCATCATCAGCATATGGTGGAGATACTGCTGTAAGATCTTCAACAGGTAAACCAGAACCACCACTTAACAGTGTAATGTTAATTATATTTTCCGGTTTAATCTCTCTTTTCCAGAACGTAAGATCTAACTCGTAATTATTCTCAACCTGATTATTTTCAACATGTTTTAATCCCATAATAGCAACAACCTCCTCTTCTTTTGTTACACTTGAGATATCGCCAAATGGAGCTTTAAATACACGTCCAATTCCAACAGGACTACCATCTGTACTATCAATTTTCTCTTCAACCCATCGCTCCTTAACCAGCTCCCATCTCAGATTTCTGGAAAGGGCTTCATTAAGAGTTAACTCTCCGCTACTTGTAGCATCTTCAAGAAAATCGTGTTTGCCAAGCATCATATCAGCTCTGAAATCTACAATATAGATATACTGAAACTGCTCCTCTGTAATCAAACTAAATGGAATTTTATCTGTTTCGTTATCAATAAGTACAAACCTCATTTTATCATTCACAACACTAAAATAGCAATGCAAAAATTCCGGATTCTTCTCATTCCAACGTTCCATCTGCTCATAACTTATTATGAAAAATGTACCGGAATTAAGTAGTTTATAAGCTTTATCTTCACTCCATCTGTACTCATTCCATTTATTCAATGACTCTCTAAGAAGTCGTTTTTTATCTTCTAGTAACATAATGAATTTAATTTTGGATTACACTTTATACGATATATTACAGGCTCTTCCTGCCATATATAACAGTACTAAATTAGCAAATATGTATAAAATTATCTTTATAAGTCTATATATTTTTAACTATCAAGTGATACATAAATTGTAACATAACAATAAATAAAACCAGTTTATATTATACTTCAGATAATTGAACACTAATTACACTATATGTTTTTAACAAAAATTTATAGACAAGTCCTAATCAAACCTTTGCAGATTTAACCAACCATCTTCTATACTTTGTCCATGTACGTAACCATATTTTTGCAATAGAGTCTATAGCATCTATCAATATGTATTTATTATAATCTATAAGATTGTATCCGGTATTCAGGTTTTTAAAATCATCCCATGTAAGGTTAGTTTCATCATACTCCTTTGGTATCATTTTGTAAGAGGTAAGAAATGAGTACTGTGTAATTGCTGACATAAAGTCCCAGGTATTTCCGTTGCCAGAGCCCCAGCCTGTGGTAAATTTACGTATAACCACCTCCTGCTCAAGCCAATTACACAAATCATTATCAGCTATCTTTAACGGATAACCGTATTTGTCATATCTGAATCTTTCGTTATCAGAATCAATCTCATAACAATCTTTTATCTCCTCATCCCATAACTTCTCAATATGTGCATGTATATTATCTCCATCAGAGAATCGTCTTTCGTCGCAATGTAATGGCATATGGGCATCTGCAATATAGTGGCTTAGCATAAAAAAAAGTGTTGCAACATGATTATCAGTAGGGCTTATTGGAGATCCTTTCTGTTCACTCTCCTGCATCTTTAAATTATCTACTATACTATGTACCAATGCATCGCATCTGTCCGGAAGGTTTCCTTTAACAACATGATACTCTGTGATGTCTTTAAGAGTCTCTTTACCTATATTGTATATATTATACTCTCCAGGCAGTTTTCTTCTTTTTGGCATCACTTTGCTGGTTCCGCTGCTGTACTTATGAACATGGCTGGTAGCCATATCTTTAATTATTGCATCCGGATACCATGCTCCTTGCATAACAAAATCCCGGTTATCCATAAACCAATCAATTAACGACAACGAATGTTTTTTATAGTTCGCAGGGATTTCAGCTCTCTCTAATCGCTTTATTGCCATAAAAGCAAGCCATGCATGTGTGTACTTTTTCATGAGTATAATTTTAATGGTTAAAAGAGGCTGTATTTATTCAGAACCCAGTTACTGGTTAAAACCCGGGCTTATATTTTACAGCTTCTTTAATTATATATTAATTACAGTTTATATCTATCACCAATGAATATATCGCAATATAATACTCTGAAAATTTGAGTAGTACAATATAGTAAATTAAGGAACAAAAATCACTTATTAGTATATATTTTTATATTTCATCCCAATTATTATTTGTTCAAATCAATAATTTTATACCTTCACAAAAAAATTATATATATGTGTTTTTGCGGGAAAGAGAGCGAGTATAACAAATGTTGTGGCGAGATTATATCAGGCTTGAGGGTTGCTAATTCGGCTGAAGAGTTGATGAGGTCAAGATATAGTGCTTTCGCTGTTGCTGATGGTGATTATCTTATGAAGAGTCATCATCCGAAAACAAGACCCGAAAAGGATAAAAAAGCTATAGAGCAATGGGCCAGATCTGTTAAATGGATTGGTTTGAGTATTATTAGTACCAATAACGGAAAAAAAGGTGATAATAGTGGTACTGTTGAATTTAAGGCTTTATATATGGAGGGTGGTAAACTGGAGCAGATTCATGAGAAATCGGAGTTTGTTAAAGAGCACAATTTATGGTATTATGTTTCTGGTGAGCACTATATATAATAATTACAACTGATTTACAATTAAACAATATAGATTATAGCAAAGGATAGGTCATATAACCTATCCTTTAATTACTGCAAGCGGTTCAAGTTCAACTAAAATCTTTACCAGATCAGTCTGATTATTCATTACTTCATGTATATCTTTATAAGCACCTGTTGCCTCCTCAAGATCGTTTTTACCTCGTAATGCATGAATTATTCCTTTATCATTTAACCGTTTTATCTCTGTATCAAGATCCAACTCACGCACAGCTCTTCGTCTTCCAAGTTTTCTACCGGCTCCATGCGAACATGATCTGAAACTATCATCATTCCCTAATCCTTCAACTATGTATGAATTTGTACCCTGCGATCCCGGTATAATACCAAATTCACCAGAATTGGCTCTTGTAGCACCTTTTCTGTGAACAATTACATCTTCTCCAAAATGTTTCTCAAATGCTGCATAGTTATGTGCAATATTTATAGGCTCTTCAAATATAATATCATCACCTAAAACACTTTTTATTGATTCACAGATTCGGTTTATCATTAACTTTCTGTTGGCAAAAGCATACTGAGTGCAGTACTTCATTTCATTAAAATAATCTCTTGCCTCTTTTGTACTAATCGGAAAGAATGCAAGATCCCATGCTTCCGGTACTTCAGAGCACCACTTTTTATTAAGTTTTTTAGCCAATTTATTATAATATTCAGCAACCTGTTTTCCCAAATTCCGGCTTCCTGAATGTACCATTATCCATATCACATTATCAGAACCCCGTTGTATTTCAATAAAGTGATTTCCTCCTCCCAATGTTCCAAGTTGATGTGCTGCTTTGTCATAAAACCTGCTTACAACAGTTGGTAAATCAGTATACTCCGGCATTAATGAATCATCCTGTTTCTCTTTATGCTGATTAAATCCAAGAGGTATTGATCTTCTTATCTTACTCATTATTGCTTTAAGATTATGTGAATCAATATCTACAATATTAGTTTTTACAGCACACATACCACACCCTATATCAACCCCAACAGCATTTGGAATAATAACATCTTTTGTTGCCAAAACTCCGCCTATAGGCATTCCATAACCATGATGTGCATCTGGCATAAGTGCAACATGTTTGTATATAAATGGCAAGTTTGCAAGATTCTTTGCCTGAGAAAGAGTACCCTCCTCTATATCATTTAACCACATTTTTATTGGTCTGTTCTCTGTTGAAATTACTTTTTCCATATCTGTTCTTTTTAATAATTTTTACCACGTTTGTGGCAAATAAATAAATTAATACTGCCGGCGTATTTAAAGCGATACAAAGTAACAAACATACTACGCAATTATTTTGCGTAGTTGTATTTTTTTTACAAGTTTTGTGTTAAAAATGCCAGTTAACAGAAATGCTCTTTTAAGATACACCACAATTGATAGGTGTTTAAGAAACAGATATCGGAAATGGACACTTAATGATCTTGTTGAAGCGTGCTCTGATGCTCTTTATGAGTATGAGGGTATAGATAAAGGAATTAGCACACGATCTGTACAATACGATATCCAAGTTATGCGTAGTGACAAACTTGGATACAATGCGCCTATAAAGGTTATTGATAGAAAATATTATATATACGATGATCCGGAATATTCTATAACAAAACTACCCTTGTCTGATAATGACTTAGATAAACTAAACGATGCTATTGAGATATTAAAACAGTTTAAAGAGTTCAGCCATTTTCAGGATATGAGCAGTATAGTTCAGAAACTTGAAAACAAAATATATACAGAACAAAATAAGTCGTCGGGGATTATACATATTGACAGGAATAGTCAGTTAAAGGGACTTGAACATTTGAATGGATTATTTGCAGCAATAACTAAAGAGAGAGTTTTAATTATTGAATATAAGTCATTTAAAGCTAAACAGAGTAATAGAATATATCTGCACCCATATATACTTAAAGAGTACAATAACAGATGGTTTATTATAGGTAAAGTACACAAGCAGGGAGATATTCTTAATCTTGCTCTTGACAGGATAATATCATTTAATGAAACCAATGATATTAAATATAAGAGAGATGAAGAGTTTGATGCTGATGCTTTTTACAAAAATGTTATTGGCGTTACCGTTAATAAAAATATGTTTCCCAGAAAGATTATTATCAGAGCTAACAAAAGGCACGCCCCATATATGATAACAAAACCAATACACCATACACAAAAACTGATATCAGAAGATGATAATGGTATTGTTATATCTATAGATGTTATACCAAATTTTGAGTTAGAGAAGGTTCTGTTAAGTTTTGGTCCCGATATTGAAGTGTTAAGCCCACCATCATTGAGAGACAGGATTTTAAAGTTATTACAATCGTCTGTTAGTATATATAATAATACAATCTAGATTAACGTTATTCTTTGTTATAAAAAATATTTAACCACAAAAAGTAAAAAAATTAACAAATAATTAGTATTAACTACACATTTATTTGTATATTTTGGTCATAAAACATGCAATAACTATAACTAAAATTCAAAAAAATGAGAAAAAACATACTAATCCTTCTTCTTATTGGAGCATTTGTATTCTCTGCATGCCAAAAAGAAGATTCGGTAAATACACCGAAGAAGAAAAGTGACGATGTATTAATTAACAAAGAAAAAGTTACTCTAAATATTATTCAAGCTGTTAATGAGAGCGGCTCATTAGCGCAACTAAAAACAGAGTTAAAAAACACAACATCTGTAAGACTTACAGATATTGGTTTCATGGAAGATAATTCGTCTCATGCTGTAAAAGCTATTAACAGTGAAATAAATGAGAAGAGTTATCTTGCAGAAGCAAAAGGAATTATACAGGTTCCTGAATTATGGATTATTGAAGGTACAGATCCTGCTAAGAAAAATATAACCTTATTCTCATATGCACCTGATGGAAACGAAAAAGATTGGGAATTTATTAAGGCTTATAATCTTGACGGGAAAGAGTTCAGACTTGATGTAAACAAAGCTCCTGAATATTCAGTAATTGTACTTGAACCTGATGGACAATTTGCTCTTAAGGAGACTGTTAAAAGAATGAATCAGGAACTTAAAGCTCTAAACGTACAGGTTGAGAGACCTGCAACAAGAGCTAACGGTCTTGAAACAACAGTTTTAGAATCTGTACACTTATCTAACGATCAGGAGCCTTGGATAAAGGGTGGTGCTGAGATTTATGCTATTTGTACAGGTATTGTTGAGAAGAATGGTCAGAAGAATCCTCAGGTAAGAATAATTGAGATGCCATATCTTGATCATGATAATAAATGGTACTACCCTAATCAGGTAATGCTTTTCTGGAAAGATTATGATTATCAAGCAGCAAATGTTCAGTTTTTTGAGCACGACTCAAACTATAACTATAAAAAACTTACTCAAATTCTTGTAGATGGATTATTCAAGATTGTAAGTGCAGCAACAGGTGAACCTATAGTAGCAATTGTAGGAAATATTGCAAGTGCTGTTATTGAGGTTATACCAGACAGTTTCTTTACTGATGATGATGACTATGTAGATAGTTACTATACATTAATGAAGAATCAAACTTATAGAAACAGAAAAGGTGCTGCTCAAAATGCAACTGCGACTTTTAAGCCTCTTTTCATTCCAAATAACTAATAAATAAAATAGATATTGCATGTTTACAGATAGAGATTCATTTCTCTATCTGTTTTTTATTAATTACATACTATGCAAAACAGCACCACTATTTATTAATTATCAATACAATAACCCCAAAACCAACCAAGCTTAATTATCTCAGAGCAGAAAAATTTAACCTAAGCCATATATTATACATAAATATAGCTGTTATAGCATATAAAAATTGACAAAGTCTAAAAGTTTTAAGAAATTAGAGTAATAATATCATCTAACATCTGAATTATGAAAACTGTTAAAAGAATAATTGCCCTTATTATTATAGTATTAATTCCTGTTGTCATTATGATATGGTTACGTAATCATCAGTCAACCGGATTTGCATCATCTGAATTAATAAAGTTTCCTCTGATTTTTGGTATAACAGGTATAATAATAATATACGCTGTAAAGAGATATTTTCTGAATGAGAATATCAGAGATTTTAATAGGTCGAAAGGAAGTATATTAAAAGATCTTCTTTTAGGATTGACTCTTGCTGTAGTATATTTTATTCTTTTCTTCATTTTCAGAATTACACTGTCTAACATACTCTCTTTTAATCAAAATACTGAGTTTCTTAATCTTATGATTGATATGAGAGAGAACCCTTTTTTAATAATGCTTTGGTTTGGTCCTGTACTTGTAATTGGAATAGCTATGTTTGAAGAATTTATGAGAATATTCACCCTTACCACTTTATGGGACTTAAACAGTTCAAAACTATGGATATACATATCTATAATTATATCGGCTACAATCACAGGCTTAACTCATTGGAGTCAGGGCAGTTACGGGATGGTTACCATTGGGTTAAAGAGTATTATTACTGGTCTCTTTTACCTGAAATACAGAAGGTTATTACCTCTGATTGTAGCCCACATACTTTATGATGGTGCTCAAGTAGCTTTTTTCCTTATAACCTATAATCAATAAATTGATAGATATATTATAAAAAATCCTATACTGAAAACTAAATCAGTATAGGATTAAACTCTAAAATGAAACTAAAGTTAAGCAATCCGGTAAATACCTAAACAATCGGATTACTCTATTCAAAAAAACTTATTTTAAGGAACTTATATATTTGTCGGCTTTTTTATAGCCTCTTATAAACTTTTTAACTTTACCCGATTTATCTACTACAACAGAGGTTGGATAAGATCTTATTCCATATTTCTTTGCAATCACAGGACCTTCTCCTTTCTCCATATCTATACTCATAACCAGATAGTTTTTATTCAGATAATCAATTACACCTTTATCTACAAGTGTTGTGCGCTTCATCTTTTTACAATAGCCACACCACTCTGTATGACCTATTATCAGGATATCTTTATCTACCTTGGCCGATTTAACCATTGCCTCTTTAAATGTTCCTGTAAAGTAGTTTACTTTATCTGACATTTGTGCAAAAGCAAAACTCACTGAGAATATAATTGCTGACATTAATAATATTACTCTTTTCATACTTTCAGAATTTTATTGGTTAATAATTTTATCTATTAGTAGGATTATATTATTAGTCCTGACAATTTTCTTTAATTTTTTTCTATCCTATTAAATACTTGTAATTTACCTGCAACAATTAAGGTTACTCTGCTACAATTTGTAAGATATGTAACTTTACAATTATCTATATCCAAATCTATGCCTAATGTATTCTCAAAATACTCTTCGCACTCAAAATCACCGGATGGAGAGAATCTCTTCACAACAATATCATTATCTCTCTTATTTATCATGTACCATGACCCCGCACCTTCTCCGCTTAACCACTGAGCTTTTTCTGAGATAGATATAGGTCTTTCCGGTTGAGGCAATACTCTGCTTATAAAATCCTTTCCTTTGTACTCTGGTAAATAGTTACAATTGTCGCCATTAATATCAGGTATACATAGTCTGTTTTTAAAAGATCTTACATTACTCATTGGAGTAGGTGTTGTTGGTATAAGATATTTAAGTTTGAAATAATCTCTTTTTGCTAATACCCCCGGAAGTATTGATTGATAAACGAATCTGGAACAGTTATTCCCCCCTTTAATAAAGGGTCCGTATTTAATCGGGCTACTCTCCTGCAGATACATTGCTTTAGTAAATGATTTATCAAAATCTATAATACAATACGATGCATAAAGGTCTCCATCTCCATGACATGATTCATTATGCTGAAGCTCATTAAGTATTTCGGAATAGTTAAGTATCTTTTTTTTATCTTCTGAGAATATAGGTTTCGTCTTTATTTCAAGATCATAATCAGTATTAGCACTTCGCACTCTGCCAAAACTAAACGGTGTATGATATCTTCCAAAATCAAAATAGTGACATTTCTCTTCTTTTATATCAACAAGAACCAGAGCTGCATGTCCTGCCTTATAGTATCTGTTTTTACTAATTCGCAATATATTAGCGAAACCATCATACCAAGCCCCAGGTTGTTTGCAATATGTTTGCGGCCATGCAAGTGCTATAGCAAATCCTGTATGTTTTAAATCAATACTCATAACTTAATAGTAAACTCTTTGTTATTTATAAGGTCTGAGTAATTCATACTTAACCTATTACCTGAATATTCAACCTGTGTTATACTTACTGTTTTAACTCCGCTATCTCTCTCCATTATCAAATTATGATTAATATCATTGGTATGCGAATGAGAGTGAAAATTAAAGATCTCTTCTCTGCTTATTAAAGAGATATCCTTGTCTATAAATTTATTAAACCATCTTCGTCTCTCTGCTCTGTAATGACTATCATACAATGTTGCTGAAGACCATATATGAGAGTCCCCGGAATCAATCTCTTTTACAGAGATATTTTTACCATCCCACACACTCTCAATTAATGTAATATCATTACCCGTAATATCACATGTTACTATTGTAAAAGGTTCTACATTATTAAGATTCTCATTATCAAAATAATCTTTTACATGATTATCTGATGCTACCAATTTTTTAAGTACATCTCCTCTGCTTCGTGTATGATAATTCTCTTTAATATGTTTCTCATAGGCTCCGTTCAGTAAACAACAGAGTCTTCCATTTTTCATAGCTATCCATGACCCTCCTTTTCTTTTGTCTTTTGGGTAACCCATTTCTACACCATACTCCTTATATAATTTTGGTGGTACGGTTTCTCTAAGCTTATGTTCATCCCTGTTTGATGTTAGAATGAACCCTCTCTTTCCTTTATTTGGTATATATGTTACTGTGCACATTATTTATCTCTGTATCTAATTGTTGAATACGCAACTCCAAAATTAGTATCTGTAATATCATGTAACCCCATTGATATAAGTCCTGCCTTAA
This sequence comes from Bacteroidales bacterium, assembly GCA_025210735.1. Taxonomy (GTDB): domain Bacteria; phylum Bacteroidota; class Bacteroidia; order Bacteroidales; family UBA6680; genus UBA6680. The sequence continues at coordinate 1,666 of JAOARD010000059.1, read as the reverse complement.
TAATTGCCTGATGATGAATACTATGTTCAAGACAATACATTAACTCACGTATCATTGTACTTTTTATTATTCCGGTATTATTTCCCAAAACAGTAAAGTCTGCCTCAACAACAATATCTTTATACAACATAATATCGTCTATCTGCTCTAATATTTTATCTATAATACCCTTAGCATATGTTCTGTCAGTTTCAATATTAACATCTCGATGACGTTTATCGTAACTTACTATACCTTGTTGGTTTCCTTCAATCAACATAAGATAAAACTCAACTATATGACGCATATGCTTTCCTACTGTTGCTCCTGAAAAAACTTCTGATTCATATATATATTCATCATCGTCTATCTTTATAAGAAGTTCTGACAGTTGATTCAAATTATCTTTAACTACATTCTTCATTGTTATAAATTTATTTTTTGTGAAATTTGCGCACTTATTCTGGCCCGCTAATTTCTATATTATATCTAACTATTTTATCTACTTCTAAGACCTGCAAACTTCTCTATCTCTTCAAAAGAGACATGGTCATCCATATGTTCGCCATAGTGTGCTTTTACAACCTTAAGATTCTCATCAATAAAGATATCTGCCGGAACCAAGTTAAGTGAAGCATCTTTATCTTTTGGTAAATTCAAATCACGGGTATCTTTCTTTGCCTTTAGAAGGTTAGAATGAAACATTGTTTTAATATTCTTTATCAGAGAACTTTCTACACCATACTGATTATATATTTTTTTCTCAGGATCTCCAATTATTGGCCATGGTATTATTCCCTGATGAAACACGCTCGATTTTATCTTCTCCGGGCTACTCTCAAAAAAGAATAAAATTTCAACTCCGGTCTCTCTTAATCTTACACTATTTCCCATTATCTTATGTACACGTCTATTACAAAACGGGCAACTAACATTTCTGTAAAATCCAATAATTATCTTTTTCCCTTTATAGTTTATAAGGTTTACCTCTTTTCCGTATACATCTGTTGTAAAGAAACCTGGTGCAAATTGTCCTTCCTGAATTCTCATAGTATTTCGTTTAAAATTATTAATTGTTTTTCTATTTGTAGTCAGATGATAGATTCCTGACAAAAACACTTTAACTTTTTTTAAAATTTATTCTATTCACAACTCAACCATTTATTACAAACAGTATATCAAACATCTACTCTTCAATCTGTTATTTAAATATCATCTCTCTTTATAGAAACATATGTATGTTAACAAAGTTTATAAAAAAGAGAATATTAAGAGGTTTAAATCTTTTTCTGGGTAGTTTCGGTTGGCAGAGCCTCTCTTTTCGCTATGTCCGATTTAGGTATGTAACTATAAATTCATAGTCTCGTATACTCACAAAACATTAAACTTCAACAAGATGAAAACCTCAGAAAAAGATAGACTTATAAAATCTATAAGTACAGTTGATAACAGATATTTCTCATTGATTAAAGAGGCTGTTGAGAAGAGAGAAGGCATTAAGTTTGTTGCTAAACTCCTTAATAATCAATCGGAAGATATTAAATGCCCTCATTGTAGATCCTTAAACCTTCAAAAATGGGGCATAAGAAACGATATGCAACGATACAAATGCAAGGAGTGTAAACGTACATTCAATGCTCTGACAGGAACGCCTCTTGCTAAACTTAGAAAAAAGGGTCGTTGGCTG
>JAOARD010000058.1 GCA_025210735.1 Bacteroidales bacterium | reverse complement strand
GCCTTATAGATGGTTTAAGTGTACGCAAAGCAGCCGCAGAGTGTGGAGTACATAGAAATACATCATTCAGATGGCGTCACAGATTTCTTCAGAATGCAAATGAGATAAAACCAGAGAAGTTATCCGGTATTGTAGAGACAAATGAACTGATCTTTGCATGGTCAGATAAGGGTAATAAGAAGCTGAAACGAAAACCACGTAAAAGAGGATATAAGTCAGCAAAACATATTCCATCTAAGAGTCGTGTATTTACACTGTTTTGCAGAGACAGAGGCAAGAATACATTTAATGATATTTTCTTAAAATTTAGTGCAGATAACTTGAAACCAGATCTATCAAAACTTCTTACAAAAGACACACTGTTCTGTAGTCAGAACAAAGCTGTATATCTTAAATATACAAAGGAAAATAATGTAAGACATGGTGTATTGAGTATTCCTAAGAGAGAGTCGGTAAAGAAGGATGTTGTACACATAAAGAATGTGGAGAAATATCAATTTGATCTGCAGATTTGGATGGAACGATTCAGAGGCGTAGCGACTAAATATCTACACAATTACCTGTCGTGGTACCGTGAGATGGATGAGTTTGATTTCAAAATTTCTCCTGAGACAGTATTGATAAGAGCTAAGCGACCGGAGAGATACAATACCAACCATTTCCGTTGACAGAACATATAATGAACCGCGCAACAACAAACTTTCAACACAGAATTAAATCAACTTTTTTCTAAACTTATAGATCTACAAAAGAGCATAATACACATCCATGTAACTATGTATAATATATGTATCTTATTGCTTATTATAAAATTATGTCAGACTTTTATATAAAAATTATAGTAATGAGAAGTTATATTAACCTATTTAACATCAACATAAAGATCTCGTTCAGTTGCAAAGTCTTTACCCCATTCATTGAGTTTGTGTAGTATGGGAATTATAGAATGAGCAATATCTGTTAGTTCATACTCTACACACGGTGGAACAACCGGATGAACAATTCGTTTTACTAAATCATCTTTTTCAAGTTTACGAATTGAGTGAGTAAACATCCTGTTTGATATGCCCTGTATTCTGTTTTGGAGTTCACCAGATCTGAGTTTACCATCTTTAAGATGATATAATATCAATGATTTATACTTATCTCCAATGAGGTTCAGAGTAAAAGCTAAAGAACAGATATACTCTTTATTATCATAAATAATTTTTTGCGAATAGTCTTTACAACACTCCATAAACGATACTTAAATGTGAGTAGACAAAAATAGAAACAAATATTTATATGTAGTTTAAATTTACATTTAGAATTTGAAAATTGATATAAAATAAAGTGTTACAAGACTGAAAGAACTACATAATTGCTAATTTATCAGTATATTATAAATGAACTTAATAAGTAAATATTTAAACTATAAAGAATGAAGGTACTGGCAATAAACGGAAGCCCAAAGACAAAAGGTAATACATACCATGCATTGAACATTGTTGCAGAAGAGCTTAACAATTATGGTATAGAAGTGGAAATAGTTACAGTAGGAAATAAGAATATAAGAGGATGCATTGCTTGTAATCAGTGTGCAAAAAACAGAGATGAGAAGTGTACAATAAAAGATGATGTGGTAAATCCTATGATTCAGAAGATGAAAGAGGCTGATGGAATTCTTTTAGGCTCTCCTGTACATTATTCTGCAATGGGTGCTACAATGAAAGCGTTTTTAGACAGAGCATTCTATGTAAGTGGAGTAAATGGTAACCTGTTTCGTCACAAAGCCGGAGCATCTGTTGCAGCAGTGAGACGATCAGGAGGTTTACCAACATTTAATGAGCTGAACAACTTCTTGAATTATTCAGAGATGATTATACCTACTTCAAACTATTGGAACGTGATACATGGCAGAACACCGGGAGAGGTTTTAGAAGATAAAGAAGGTGTTCAAATAATGCAGGTATTAGGACGAAATATGGCATATCTGCTTAAGCTAATAGAGAATGGTAAAGGTAAAGTTGAAAAACCTGCTAAGGAGGACAAGGTATTTACTCATTTTATCAGATAACAGTTTTAATATTATTAAACAATAAAATATATAAGAATATGTCAAAGAATAACTTATCAAAAGGATTGAACATAGTATTGATTCTGTGTGTACTGGTATTGCTTATTATGCTGAAGTATAATAAAGGTGATGTGGAAACGAATATCACTAAAGATGAGAAAAACACAACAATTGAGACCATTCATGAACGAAAGAGTGTTAGAAGCTATACTGACAAAAAGGTAACACCGGAACAACTGGAAACCATTGTAAAGGCAGGAATGGCTGCACCAACGGCTGTGAATAAACAACCATGGGCATTTATAATTATTGATAGCAGAGAAACACTTGATGAACTTGGCGAAGTATTACCATATGCTAAGATGATTAAAAATGCTCCTGCTGCTATAGTTGTTTGCGGTGATATGACAAAAGCTCTTGAAGGACAAAGTCAACAGTTTTGGGTTCAAGACTGTTCTGCTGCAACACAAAACATACTACTTGCTGTAGAGTCTATGGGACTTGGTGCTGTATGGACTGCTGCTTATCCATCAGAAGAGAGAATAAAGTCTGTTACAGATATACTTGAGTTACCAGAGCATATAGTACCATTGAATGTTATTCCAGTAGGGTATCCTGTAGGAACAGAGAAACCTAAAGATAAATGGAAGCCGGAGAACCTGCATTGGCAAAAGTGGACAAAAAAATAATACGTCTATAATAGTAAACATATTTGATTATGAGAGATAAAGATTTTTTTCCTGATATAATAAAACAGCACCCTGAAGCAGAAATACCAATAGATTGTGTTGAGTCAAAACTAGTTCAGGCAGGAGATCAGCAATTTATTTTTATGGAATTTAATGATGATGTTGAGATTCCACCACACAAACATAATGCACAGTGGGGAGTTGTGCTTGATGGCGAAATAGAACTTACTATTAATGATGATATAAAGTTACTAACAAAGGGAGATTCATACTTTATAGATAAAGATGTGGTACACTCAGCCAGAATAAAAGCAGGGTATAAAGATTTAACGCTATTTAATCAAAAAGACAGATACACTGTCAAATAATAAGATTTAATAAAATGTAACAAAAGCTTCAGTAATATAGCATTGAGGCTTTTGTTTTTTATATTTGGAAGACATTATATAATAAGTTATATGCAGAAGAATATACCTAAATACGAGTTTAATAGTCAACATAAACTATACAGAGGATTCGAGATTATTCCTCTTAGCAGGATATTTGAGAAAACAGATGTTAAATCACTAAAACCACACAGATTAAATTTCTACCAGATTATATATATAACAAAAGGAACAGGAATTCATACTGTAGATTTTAACACTATAGAATATACTGCAAACACAATAATACCTGTATCAAAAGATCAGGTACAGCAGTATGACAGCTCAACTACTGAGGCCGAAGGGTTTGCTATTCTGTTTACGCCGGATTTTCTTATTACAGATGAGAGTGGATATAATTATATATATGACTTTGTAATATTTAACCATATTATAGGACAGATTGCAATAGATGCCGATAATCAAATAAAAGAACATTTTAACTCACTAAAAGGAGAAGAACTGAATAGTGGTAAGTTCAATAACACAGAATTTATAAGGAACACCCTCAAGAATTTCTTAATACTAATAGAACGTAAAAAAAGATCAGGTACTGATATTGTTTGTGATCAGTCGTTAACGCTATACCAAAAGTTTATAAAAGAACTAAATGATAATATAAGTTACAAGCTCCGTATTGGAGAAGTATGTGATAAACTTAATGTAACCCCAAAGCAACTTAATGCAGCTGTGAAATTATATACAGGAACAACTGCAAAAAACTATATTGAGGATAGATTAATTCTTGAGATGAAGAGACTACTATCATACTCCTCATATACAGTAAAAGAGATTGCATATAATATAGGGTTTGAAGATCCTACAAATTTTACCAAGTACTTTAAAAAGAGAACAGATCAGTTGCCAAATATATACAGGCAACTTAAAGAGTGATGTAACTTTACCACTCTTTTGCCTGTTTTTACCTTTACCAGCCTGCACTGTCCCAATATCTTTGTAACGTAATTTAAAACATTAATTTATAAGGATATGAGAAAGTTATTTCTAATAGTATTAGTATGTATTGTGAGTGTAAACCTATCTGTTGCTAACAGTGGAAATAAAAAGGGTAAATCTAACAGACAGAAAGCAGTAGAACTTATTCGTAGTATAGAGACAGGAGCAACTAAACCGATTAGTTATATAAATCCAGAAAAATATATTCAACATAACCAGATGGTTGCTGATGGCTTGGCCGGATTTGGAGAGGTAATGAAACAGTTACCAAAAGGGAGTGCAAAGGCAGAGGTTATAAGATCCTTTAAGGATGGACAATATGTTGTTACACATACCAGGTATAACTTCTTTGGTCCCAAAATAGGATTCGATATATTCAGGTTTGAGAACGGTAAAATAGTAGAACATTGGGATAACCTACAAGAAATTGTAAAGAAAACAGCATCTGGCAGAAGTCAGATAGATGGACCTGTTAAGATTAAGGATCGTAATAAAACAGATGACAATAAAAGCCTTGTAAAGAACTTTGTTAGAGATGTACTTATGGGGAAAAATCCGAAACGAATAACTGATTATATTTCAACAGTTAAGTATCATCAACATAATCCGGGTGTAAAAGATGGTCTTTCTGGACTTTCAGAAGCTATAAAGTCACTAAATGAAGCTAATATGCCAATGATATACACCAAAAACCATATAATAATAGGAGAGGGGAACTTTATATTATCAGTTTCTGAAGGAACATTTATGAATAAACATGTATCATTCTACGATCTGTTTAGAATAGAAAATGGTAAGATAGTTGAACATTGGGATACAATAGAGAATATATTACCGGAATCAAAGGCAAAGAATAGAAACGGGAAATTTAATTTCTGATACTATTTAGAGTATATTTTATGGGAATTGAAAGAGACAGAGGTGTTTTGCCTGCTGTCTCTTTTTTGTTCTAATAATAGTGTTTACAGATTAGTATATAAAGTTTACCATTTGTTGACCTGTTTTTACCTTTTCTACGATACGTACCATAACTACATTTGTAATGTAAAATTTTGATAATTATTTATTTAACAACATATATTATGAGAGTACTAGTTACAGGAGCAACAGGGAATTTAGGAAGTTCAATAAGTAAAACATTATCAGGTAATGGTCATAATATTATATTGGCTTCGCGTAGTGAAAATAACATTAAAGGTGTTGCTAATTCAACAACTATAGTTTTTGACTATTCTAATGAAGATACATATCAATCAGCAACAGATAATATTGATGCAATTGTTCTTATAGCTCCACCAATGGATCCTTTTTCAGATAAAAAACTTATACCCTTTATTGATTATGCTAATAAAAGAGGAATTGATAAATTTTTGATGATATCAGCTTTTGGTGTAAACCATAATCCTGATGCAGGATTAACCAAGATAGAGAACCATCTGGCAAAAACAGGAGCGAGGTATGCTATTGTAAGACCAAATTTCTTTATGGATAACTTCACAAGAGGATTTGTTAAAACAACAATAGATACTGATAAAGCAATGTATCTTGCTGCAGGTAAAGGAAAAACATCATTTATATCAACCAATGATATTGCCAGAGTAGTTGCTACAATTATTAACGATATAAATGAGCATAATGGTAAAGCCTTTGATATAACTGGTACTGAAGCTCTTGATCATTATCAGGTAGCAGAGATACTTAGTGAATATTATGGCGAAAAGATAAATTATATAGCTATATCTGAGGATGATATGAAAAAAGGAGCTGTTGAGTCTGGAATGCCCGAAAGTTCGGCAGATATGATGATCGCTCTTTATCAGGCTACATCAGCAGGTTATTTGTCTGGTGTAACAGATGTGTTTAACAAAATTACCGGAGAGTCACCTCAATTTTTAAAAGACTTTGTAAAAGGTTAAATGCTAATATGAGATAAACATTAAAGCTACTTATGATTCATAAGTAGCTTTAATGTTTTAATAGAACACCATCAATATATGTAGGCAGATCAATTGTTATATTTAACACCAACATTTTGTATATAGCAATATTGTTATGATTATATCATGATATAAGTACATAAGCTTTTATATAAGGTATAAAACCGTTGTATACCTTGTACTATAATAATTATCTAACCACACCTGCTCTTAACATAATGCACAACCTGTTCGGGATTATATTATTTAATAATGTTATTATTTAGTATAGTTATAAATGACTTTATAGAGCTATATAAATAGTTAATTGTATAAATAATATTTCATGGAATTACCATTTATATCCATTATAATAGATTGTTTAATCTTAAGTTTAACCCGGGTATACAGAGTTATATGTGTAAATTATTACTTTTAATATGTTGATTATCTTTATTCTAAATTAACATGTAAACTATCTGTAAGTGTATATTTGTATACCGTTAATATATTGTAATATATTTTATAGTAGGTATATTTATCTGTGTTGTATTTTGGTTCCGTAAGTTTAAATTACAACAACAAGCTTAAATAAGAATAAATTTCAAAACGTTTTTATACAAACTAAATACTCTCATTTGGGGATATAGTTTGCATTGAAAAATAGAAAAAGTTCATGAGTAAATATAGTATTAACAATTCATCTGATGATTATCAGGTAAGTAAAAACAATTAAAAATTATGAAAATGAGAATTAAATTATTGATTGCATTTATTGTGTTGTCATCTCTTTTACCAGTCTTCGGACAGAAAGATTTTAATAATTATATCAATTTAATCAGATCTAGTAAATCTGGTGAAGCCGGTATAAGATTCAAGACAGATAGTAAAGGAGATTTTGTATTTTATACAGATAATACAGATCAATCACCATTAGAGATTAGAGCTTACAATCTTAACGGTGAGGATGATGGTACACCACGTATATCTATTCCTCAGGTAAATAAGAATCTTTATTTTGCCTTGTCAGGTGGTAGAGTTGGTATTGGAACAAATAATACACAACGTCTTTTTCATCTGAAAAGTAGTACAGAGAGTCCGTATATGCTTCTTGAAAGATCTGCAAGAAACCTTGAAACAGGTTTGGAGTTTAGAACGGGCGATAGTCGTGATTTTATCTTTTATGTAGACAACACAAGCGAATCAGCTTTTGAAATGCGTGCAGAAGGGTTAAGCGGAGAAGAAGATGGTGCTGCAAGATTAACAATGCCAAGATCTAATAAGAATCTATATCTGGCTCTGTCAGGAGGTAATGTTGGTATTGGTACATCATCTGTTAATGGATATAAACTTGCTGTTAATGGTTCTATGTTAACACATAATATATCTGTTGGGAACAACAGCAATATTCTAAATATAAACGCTTCAACTATATCATTCTCAGGTGATGATAAAACTGTAATTGAATCAGATCAGATAAAAACAGGAAAAATTGTTTTATCAGTAGGATCATTTCCGGACTATGTATTTGATGCAGATTACAACCTGATGCCTTTGAATAAAGTAGATGAATTTATAAAAGAGAATAAACATCTTCCTAATATGCCTTCAGAGAAAGAGATTGTAACTAATGGAATGTCAGTTGGAGAGATAAATGTAAAGTTGGTTGAAAAAATTGAAGAGTTAACACTATACATTCTACAACAGGAGAAGAAAATAAATAGACTGATTGAAAAAGTAGACCTGTTAGAACTACAGAAAAATTAACAAGATCTTGTAAAATGTAATCTATTACAGTACATCTTGTAAATGTTTGTGTAAGCATTGTTACCTGAATGATATAGCAAAGAACATTGGCGTATTTACAAAGAGATTAAAACAGTTATATTCTTAAGTGTGTAATATATTTTACAAATACGTAATGTATTATATACTAAAATTATAAAGAGTATTACTGTGTTTTAAAACAAACAAAATGTGTAAAAACATTGTGTGTATGTTGCTTTTTTGTATATTGTAACCAGTTTAATAATCATTTTTTATATCTGAAACAAGATATTTGATTATAATAATTACTCGTTCTAAACCGAATAGTATACATAAAATATTAGTGTAAAACTGAAGACGTTCACTCAATAATTTTTGATACTGGTATTATTAAATAATAACTCTTGAGTTAGTAGTAAATTAAATCATTAATCAGAACTATGTTCTGGTTGTTTAAAACGAGAAAATTATGAAGGTAATTAAGCTGAGGTTTGTACTATTAAGTACATTAATGTTTTTGTGTATCATTGCTAATGGTCAGGTAGGTAAATATTCAAAACTTCTTATAGGGGGTAATCCAGCTACACAGGTTGGTGGTAACTATATGATTATTGGAGGAAGTAAATCAGGTACAGCTATATTCGATGGTAAAGTCTTTGCTAGTAATCTCATTCTGGGTGGAGATAAAGGAACAACGCTAAGTGAAAGATCAATTTTTGTTGGAGGTGAGTCCGGTACAAAAATATACGGAAGCACAATCTTTGTTGGAGGCGAATCTGGTACCAGAATAGGTAATAACACCTTATTTATTGGAGGTGAATATGGGGTATCTATATTAGGCGATAAAATACTTGCCAGAAATATTGATGCTGGTAAAATTATTGCGGACAAAATAGTTCTTAATGTAGGATCATTCCCGGATTATGTTTTTTCAGATGAGTATAAGCTAATGCCTCTGAATAAGGTTAAAAGCTTTATTCTGAATAACAGACATCTTCCGAATATGCCATCTGAAAATGATGTTGTAAAGTCAGGAATGAGTATTGGAGAGCTTAATATTAAGCTGGTTGAAAAGATAGAGGAGTTAACTCTTTATACAATTGAGCAAGAAGATAAGATAAAAATTCAGGAACAGAAACTGAACGATCTTATTGCTGAGGTAGAGAGATTAAAACAAAACTATCGTTAGTATAAGTTAATACAGATTTTTATATACAATACTGGTATAAGTTATAATAAGCTCTTGGGTTATATGTAACAAATCATGAACCTTATATATTACTATATGCTAGGTGAATGATTGAATAAATTTTTTTAAAAGAAGGTTGAGTTTGCATAATTATAATTCATATAAGTTAAGGTGATTAATTATGTGAATACAGTACAACCTTTAAAAAAGCAAATTTAGGCATATGAAGATAAAAACTATATTATTAGGAGTTCTATTGTCTGTCTCTCTGATATCAAATGCTCAATCGTTATTTGAGATTGAAGCGCTTAAGATATCTATATCGCTTAATAAAGCAGGTACCGAGATAAATAGCCATCATTTAAAAGCTCTTAGTAAAAAAACAGATGATCTGATAAAACGATTCAATAATCTTACTAAATTTAATAAAGATGTAAGTTTTAAAGGAATGGTCATTTTCTCTAACTATGTTGGTTTTGAGGGTAGATTAATTGCCAACAATATGTTTTGTAGCGATGCTCTGTTTACAAATGCAACATTTACAGAAAGTGTTAAGGCTAAAACTATTAATGCTTCAAAGGTTGTTCTAAATGTTGGTTCGTTTCCTGACTATGTGTTTGATAAAAACTATAGTCTTATGCCTTTAAAACAGGTTAAAGCATTTATAAATTCAAACAAACGACTTCCGAATATGCCTTCAGAAGCTGAGGTTATAGATAATGGGATGAGTGTAGGTGAGATAAATGTTAAACTTGTTGAAAAGATAGAGGAACTTACACTATATATTCTTGAACAGGAAGATAGAATAAATGACCTTGCAGAAGAGCTTAAAGCGTTAAAAACTCAATAGTTGTATAGCTATGGCGTAACACATGTAATAGATTTATACATTAAAACATTGTTATTATACTCATGAACAGTAATAATTTAAATGTATAACTAATAAAGTCATTATAATGACTTTATAAAAAACTTAATTATGAAAGCAAGAATACTATATTTTGTATCTGTTTTGTTAATGTTGTGTATACCACATATAGTTAGTTCACAATATCATAACGATCCTATAAATAGAAGTGGAGGATTATTGATAAAGACAAATATTGATAACTCAAATCATCCGGGAGAACATCTTAGAATAGCAGTAGGTGTTGGCGATTTTCACAACAACTATGTTGCTGACTTTGGTAAGAGTAAGATTATATTTCACCGAAATTTTGACCTGAATGGTAATCTTAATGTAACCGGAAATATTAATACCGCTTATGTTTATACAAGAGGTTTTGAAGCAGGAGGTTCAACAAGTCTTGTAAAAGGTTTATTATTTGGTACAACATGGAGAGATGCTTCATTCTCAATAACCAGTCATAAAAGAAGTAATGACAGGTATGAATATTATGTTGGGTCTAGCATAAATAATCCTAATGGTAAATTAGAAATTCGTAATGCTGATAATAGGATAACTCTCTATAATAAATATACAACAATTAGTACCGAAGTACGCTTACGATCAGACAATAGTCTATTGCAAATTAAAGGAAGTGAAATAAATTTCTTTGATAGATATGAACGTAAACAGAAAACAGTTCTTGGAGCTAACCAGATTAAAACCGGAAAAGTAATACTTGATGTAGGTTCATTTCCTGATTATGTTTTTGCAAACGACTATAAGCTTATGTCTTTAACTGATGTAGAGAAATTTATTAGTACTAACAAACATCTTCCGAACATGCCTTCTGAAGCAGAGGTAGTTGAAAACGGAATGAGCGTTGGTGAGATAAATACAAAACTTGTTGAGAAAATAGAGGAACTTACACTCTATACAATACAGCAAGAGAAGAGAATAAATGATCAGGAAGATAAACTTCTTAAACTTATTGCAGAGGTAAAGAAACTTAAAGGTGTATCGCCATAGTTGTATACTATTTATTAAGTAGGTTACCGCTTATGGTAACCAAGGCAAATAATTATTTTTTTAACCATAAATTACTATAATATGGTAAACAGAAGAAATTACTTAATGTTGCTTTTTGTGGCAATATGTTCTGTACTATCTGTTAATGCACAGGATATAAAACTATATCGTTTTGTGTGCAGAGATGCAGGGCAATCAAACACAAAGCATGCACTATATCATAATACAGATAATAATAAGGCTGTAACAACAATAATACAGTCAGATAATCTTGAGTTGTCAGATTATACAGAGATGTTTATAGTAAAACGTCAGAGTAACACAGGTTTTGTATTGATAGCATCTGCTAAAAAACCGGAGATGTTTCTTAAACACAATGCTGTTACCGGTGAGCTGATATATACACCATTAGGCGACTCTGATGACAAAACAGATTATTTGTGGCAATTTAATTTTGCCGGTAATTCATCAATACTTATATCACCAAAGAACTCAGCAGATAAAGCTTTGTTGGTAAATAATGGTAACCTTAGTATAAGTGAATTAAAAGGGTCAAATAATCAACCTGCTTCAGCAAGCAATAATGTTGCAGACAAGTTTACATTTAAATTAGAGTTTATAAAAAATGTTCTATAAATACAGGTTTTAACAATGTGCATTCAGTGCTTGACTTAAGCATAATTTGTGCATGATAAAACTGTAGTTTTATATTAAATAGTTCTAAAATCAACAGAGATAATTATCCATAAAGATCATCACTTGTAGTGTGATTGATATATCTCTGTATAAAAAGAATATATATGCAATATATAAAGAGAGTAACTATACAGTTGCTGTTTCTCTGTGTCTTTTTCAGCGTTTTGAGTGCTGCACAAGATAAGAAACCTGCTGTATTACAGATAAAAGGTAATAACGGCTTTACCAGTTATTACGATACAAATACCAAATTATCAGGTAACATACTTGATAAAGGTCAGGTAGGAGCTGCTACAGTTGAGTTCTGGGCAAAAGCAGTTCCGGGCGATAATAATATACCATATAACACATGGCAGCTTACTAATCTTCAAAAAGCATCTAAAAGGTTTGCTATACAGATTAATAATAATGCTATTACTGTTAACATGGGTAATGCCACCACAACAGTTAATCTCATGAATGAGAATCGTCTGGTTAGCAATGTGTGGTACCATTTTGCATTTGTGTTTAATAAGTCCGGAGGAGCCATTAAAATATACATTAATGGAAAAAAGAGAGCCCAGATACCATATAATATGGCTATTAGTAATAACCTGTTTATTACAACTGGAGCTGATCATCATCTGTTTATTGCCGAATACAGAGCCTGGAAAAAGGAGAGATCACGTAAACAGATTGAGCTTACGAGATACAGATCGTTGTATAATGATCCGAGTCATACTTTAGAAGAATTCTATAACAATGGACTTGAGATATCCTATTCGCATACAGCAGATGTTCAACCTGTTGCTATAAGCCATCTTCCTAAATTACTTTCAAATATATGGGAGAACTCACTAAAGGTTCTTAATAAAGATGATATTGCTGTAAATCAATCAAAATTTACAGCCAGATATTCAAACAAAGACCTTATAATGTTAAGGTCAGATGTTGACCACCCGGTGATATCGCTATCAAAAATATTACTTATAGCATCAGATGGAAACGGTAAAAGTTATCCGGGTGCAGGAGGTAATTTTGGAATTGGGTTAAAGTGGCCACATATAAAGAATACAAAGGCCTATATCATTAAAAGGAAGAATATTGCCGTTGTTGGACAAACCAGTTCAGAGATTCATAGAATTGATAACCTGAATAACAGAACAATATCAGAGTATATAACTTACTACGATAAAGATATACTACCAGACGAGTTATATCAGTATCAGGTTATACCTGTTTGGAAAGATAATACAACAGGCAGCGCAGGTATGGATATAGGTTTTGTCTCATCAAATGGCCAGATAAGTGGTGCTTTGCAGACTGCTCAGCAGGTATCTGTACAGGATGTAAAGATAAAAGCAAAACCTGCAAATAATGCAATACTGCCTGGTAGTGCTCTGGAATTCAGATCAGGTGCTTCGCCAATTAATGTAGAGAATGTAGATATCTTTCGTAATGTAGGAAACACCGGAACCATTGAATTTTGGTATCGTACACCTGTAGCAGGATCAGGAGATAATACAATCTTCAGACTGGGTACACAGCATATAGTTATTAATGGCAATACAATAAAAGTGGAGCTTAACGGAGTCAACTATATTACCGGAACAAAAACCGATGATAATATGTGGCACCACTATGCATTTACATATGGTAAAGACGGAGCAAAGTTATATGAAGATGGCAGACCAATAAGTGGAGCAAGTACAGATGTACCTTATAGTCTCGATCTGAATACTGTTTCATACTATTCATTTAATCATGAGGTAAATATTACATATCAGATAGATGAGATACGTATATGGAAAGTGAAGAGAACAGATGCCCAGATATTCAGATATAAGGATCATATGATTGGCGATAACAATAATAAATTAACAGCATATTATCGTCTTAACCTTAAAGATGCAAATACAATATATAATATTGCATCAGAAACAATCGGCTCTCTTCAGGGTACCAGTAAATCATCATTAATATACCTCAATGCTAATCAACAGCCTGAATTATCATATGCTGTATTTACTGATACAAATGGTCAGTATAAGTTTACAACGCTTAACTCATCTGTTAACAGTTATGTTATAACTCCGGTTAAACCTAACCATGAGTTTAGCCCTGATAAAAAGGTTATACCAGTTAAAAGAACTCTGCAACCTGCTGAAAAAACAGCAAACTTTACAGATATATCAGCACTGCAAGTGTCCGGACAGATAATGTATAAGGTATCTGACAGTAATGTTGATGAAGGGTATCAGTTATATCCGGTTCTACAGGGTACAGAACTAATAATTGATGGTGTAAAGGTTACGAGTACTGATAAGAACTCTAAGGTTAAAACAGATGCAAAGGGTGTATTTGCCATAACATCACCATTAGGACGACATAAATTTCAGGTTGCTGAAAACAGTTCTCAATCATCATCTTCCGGAGGATCTGCGGTTGACAGATACTCAATAGATTTTAATGGTATGGCTGCATCCGAAAAAGATGGTATACCATCATATGCCGAATCTGTAAGGGCGGTTAACTCGAATGGTAAAGCATTTACGTGGTCGCTATTTATTAAGCCCGATATTTCAGCAAATCCTGATAAGCCAATACCGGCAAATCAAACACTGTTGCATTGGAAAGATATAATACTGCAACTACATAACAATAAAACCTTAAAACTATTAATAAATGGTAATGAGGTATTAAGTTCAATTGTTACGGAGAGTCCTAAATACACATTTGTAGCTGTTTCTGTTAATCCATTAAATAACACTATAGCACTAAAAGTTAATGATAGCTATAAAACAGCACCATTCCCGGCACAATACAAACCAGATATAAATGCTAAGTTCTATATTGGTGCTGAGAAAGAGAGTGGAGAAGATAAGTTTAAACACTTCTCTTGTGTAAATATGGATATTCTTGAGTACCGAGATTCTGCATATAGTGAACCTATGCTTACAGATGTAATGAATGGCGAAATTGTTGATCAGGATACAAGTCACCTTAAGCTTTCATACACATTTGAGCATAAAAAAGGAAAGAGAGCTATAAATATGGTATCTGATAAAACAGATAACCTCTATCTTACACTTAGTAATGGAGCTATGTTTAGTGAGGTTTCTGCATCAGCATATAACAGAAAGTTTAAGTTTCACTTTAAGCCTTCAAATACAGCATATAATCCAAAAGATGGCGATAAATTCTATCAGCTAAATGTTGTTGAGCCAATATCAAATCTCGATTTTGAGTGTACAACGCGTCGTACTCTGTATGGTAATATTGTTGTTCCTTGCTGTAATAGTGTTGGCGATTGGGTTGGTACAATAAGACGTACCGATATTATGTTCCCGGCATACACAAGATCTATATCAAATGCCAATTTTAACGATGACAGAACAGTATTTATTATAAAGGATCTGTTACCTGGTCAGTATCTGGCAGAGATAACAAATGTAAAAACAGGTGTAAAGGTATCATCATCAGTTATCGATCTTAGAAATGGAAATCAATCATTTGATTTTGTTTACCGAAAAGATCTGCAGGCAGATATAGAGGTTAACAAGTTTGATATAAAAGGTATAAACGATAAAAAGAATCTTGAGAAATACAAAGGAGCAGTAATTCCTAATAACTGTAATGGTAAATATAACATAAAAGCGGGTGAGTGTATTCTTGTATCTGTAAATGTATATGAAGATTATGAGGGTAACAAATGTCCGGTAACAGGAGCAATGGTTAACCTTGGTGGCGATATGTTTATTACTCAGTTAAAGATGAAATCTAATGAAAAAGGCAAGTCTAACTTTATAATACAGGTTGGAACACCAAATTTCATGGAAGATGCCTCCAATTCAGAGAACAACTATACCAGAACCATGAGTGTTGGTATTAGTCATCTCGGACGTAATTTTAATATTACAGAGAGAGGATATGTTACAGGAGCACGTCGTGCAAACTCAAACTTTACTATGATTAATCCTGCTGTAGGACTTGTTCTGCATGATCCTCCGGGAGACAATAGTTCATCTACAATAGATAAGAACACAACATTCTCACATAGCTACAGTTTCGAGAAAGGAACAGATATAACAATGGGATTTGATCTTGCTGCCGGATCTGATATTGAGACAAGCTATATAGGGCTTGCAATAGCTGCTCCATTAGGTGTTGGTGCTGCTGTTGGAGTAAATGTTAAGCAGTTAAGTTCAGAAATATCGGTTTCGGGAGGAACATCCGGTTCGTTCTCATACCGCAAAACCGGAGGAAACGGATATAGCATATCGTTAAATAATAGTATCTCAACACCATCTTTTGACGATTATGTAGGAGAGGATGCCGATACATTTATTGGGACATCAAACGTAGTTACATTTGGTACAGGTAAATCTCTGGAGGTTAAAAATTGTGTACCAAAGGTAATAACAGACAAAACTGTTGTTACATCAGAGGTGCAGTCAACGTTTGTTTATACAAAGCAGGAGATTATGGATAATGTAATTATCAAACTACAAGATCTGTTGCTTATAAAGCTCGATGAGATTAATGGTCGCGATCCTCAGTCGCTAACACCTGAGGAGAAAGCAAAGAGAGATTATCTTGATATGAAAAAGACAATTGATAATGTTATTACCGATGCTGATAAGAAAAATAGCGAGGTGAAGAACTATCTACATCAGATAGACAGATGGATAGAGATAATTGATGATAACCATAATACTCTGTTGGCAAAGAATTTTGACAATAGTCCAAGCATATCTTCTACAACATCGGCACTCAAAGGACAGAGCGATAAACCTGATTCAGATATAATTACCGAACTTCAGAAGATGGATGAAGAGATTGCATATAGCGCAGGACCTTCTATTACATATTCATTCTCAAGAAGTACTGAGTCAAGTAGCGGAAGTAGTGTTGGAGGAGGTAATACAACTCACGTTAATTTCTCTAAAGGAATCACAATACTTGGTTTTAAATTAGATATTAACGGAACTACGTCAATCACCGGAATGAGAAACAATAACTATAATAATGTATTCTCAAAAGGGCGTGTAGATCAGTTTACACTTAGTGATGACGATGCCGGAGATCAGTTTAGTGTTAAGTTACGTCGAGATCCTAGATACGATACTCCTATGTTCCGCGTAGTTGCCGGACAGAGTATGTGTCCGTTTGAATCGGGTACAGTGCCACGTCAGGGAGTAGAAATAGTGTCTGATAAATATGTAGGTTATGGTATAGGAAAAGAGCCTATTGTTTATAATCTGATTCTAAGAAATACTCAGATTGCTCGTGACCGTACACCTAAAAAATATCAGGTTGGAATGCCGGCAGCAAGTAACCCTAAAGGCGCTATAGTAAGTATTAACGGATCACCAATATCATCGCCTAATACAGGATCGTTTACATTTAAAGCAGATGGAACACCACCAACAGGAGTACAGAAAGAGATTCCTGTAACAATAACTATATCTCCGGCTGAGAATGCTGAAGGTGATGTAAGTTATGAAGGAATTAAGATAAAAATGTATTCTGAGTGCGAGAATAATGGATTTACTTACATCTCATATCGTAAAGATGAGTATCAGGAAGTAGGTGTAGTACCAATATATGAGATATCACTTGATGCTCACTTCAGCGGTCCGTGTATAAAACAGATAATTGCTGATAAACCTGCAGCAGATTGGGTTGTAAATGGTAATCAGAATAATATGCTCGATTTCCGTTTCCGTATACCTGAGGTTACTAAGAAATCTGTTCCTGATAATCTTACAGTAGATATTGAATACACTATACCAGGTAATAACGATCCTGTTGTACTAACATCTCTTACCAAAAAGATGTTAAAAGATAATCTTCAGGACGATGGATATATTACATATAGTGCAGATGTATCATCAATGCCTGATGGCGATTATAATTTCCGTATAGTTCCGGTATGCGACGATAGAGGTAGTAATAGTGCTGCTGCCCGTAGTAACCCAACGCCATTTGCAAGAGGACGCATTAGCAGAAGTGCACCAACAGTGGTTAGTACAAACCCACAAAAGGGTGGTATATTAACCTCTGGAACAATATCTGCAACATTCAGTTCTGCAATAAATCCTGCAACTGTTAATACATCAGCACTACAACTAAGAGGTATACTTGGCGGATTGCCAAAAGATCTTATCTCTGCACAGTTTGATGTAAAGACAGATAGCATATATATTCCTCATAACTCAGAGTTTAATATATCTGGTGCATATACTATTGAGATGTGGATTAAACCGCAGAGTTTCCCATCGTCAGGAGCAGTTCCGGTAATTACAAAGGGTAATAACTACTCGGTTGAGCTTACATCAGCAGGAAGAGTGCGTATTAACGGAATGGTACTATCGTCAAAATCATTACAACCGGGTCTGTGGACTCACCTTGCAGCTGTTTATGACGGATCAGGTGCTATTCAGATATACCTTAACGGCAAACCTGCCGGATCAGGTGCATTTAACTCTATTACAACAAATAATAGACCAATGGTAATAGCATCAAACAGATCAGGAAACTCATTTATAGGTATGTTAGATGAGATAAGACTGTGGGATATTGCGCAAACACCAAACAATATCTCGGCAAACAAAAACAGTCAGTTATTGGGTAATGAGGATAACCTAAAGGCATACTTTGTACTTGATAACAATGCTCTTAAAGGTGCTGACGGAGCCATTGATGAGGCAATACGCGACTATACAGGCAATGCATCGGGTACAAAAGCAAACGGATTATCGTTTGTGAATGGACAGAGTAACGCTGCACCACTTGATATAACACGTCTGGCACAGAACCTTCAGTATACATCTGCATGCTCAGTTGGTAACACAGTATTAAATATAAACCCTGTATTTACCGATAAAGTAATTGAAGGTGCTGAATTAACAGTAATTATGAATGAAGGTAAACTTCAGGATCCGCTTGGTAATAAAATAAGAAGATACTCATGGGATTTTGTAGTTAACCGTAATGTAATAAGATGGAGTCAGAATAATGTGCGTATAAATCAGATTCAGGGTAATACTTCGTTGATAGATAATATTGATCTTGACAACTCACAGGGAGGTATTGATGTAAGATACCGTTTCAGACAACTGCCTAACTGGCTTACTGTAAAATCAGGTGCAAAGCAAAGCGACTTTAACACTATAAGCAAAGGGTTTATTAACAGAGATATAGTGTTCTCAGTTGCTCCATACCTGAACTCTGGTATACACACAACAAATGTATATATAGAGACATTTAATGCAAAAACAGGTGTTGCTCTTGGTGTAGAGAAATTTGCACTTGAGGTTAATGTATCGTGTTCTTCTCCTGATTACGGTAACTACGATCCAAACAGCCATATTGGACGTATGAACTTTACATCAAAGGTAATGTTTGATGGTGTTCAATCGTTTGATACTAACGATAAAGTTGCAGTATACCTTAATAACACACTAAGAGGATCTGCATCTGTAGGAAGTAATGGTAAACTACAGCTTACGGTATCTGGTAATCCGGGCGAAACAGGTGCGTTATCATTCCGTGTTTGGGATGCATCAGAATGTACAGAGTACTACTCAATAGTAGAGAAATACAACTTTACATATGGTACATTTAAAGGATCAATTAGCAGTCCGGTAACATTTACTGTTGGTAAAGTATTGTCAAGACGCATTACCCTTCAGAAAGGTTATCAGGAGATAAGCTTTAATGTTCGCGATAACGAATCAGGATACAATCTGTCACTGTCATCTATTCAGGGGCTTCATAGCGACGATAGATTATTAGATGCAGCCAACCCTCAGATTATTATAGCAACAACAAATAGTAGTGGTACATTTATAGGTGCAAAAAGCACTATAGATATTCGTAAGTCATATATTATACAGTCAAAAACAGCAAAAACAATATATGCACATGGTCTTCCGGTTCCTGTAAATACAGATATACAAATATCTGGCAGTAACAACTCAAATCCAATAGCTTATCTGCCTCAGGATCTGCAACGCACATCATATGCTTTAAGATCGTTGACAGCAACAACGGTTCAGCAGGGCGATAGAATTGTACGTCGTAATCAGGAAGCACAATACGATAATAGCCTTGGTTGGGTTGGTAGTCTTACGCACCTTACACCGGGATTCGGATATATCTACTATGCTTCTAATAACGGAACTCTTAACTATAGCGGAATTGCACAGGCACATGGTGTAGCATCGTCTGAGCGTAATAGCATGTACAATCAGCAGTTTAACGATAAAGAGATGCTTGCTCAGGAGATTGATAATACATACCTGAAAAATGCAGAGCGTATTGGCTGGATTGTAAATGTAAATGAGTATCCTAACTTTATGTATGTAAATGCAATTGTTGCATCAGATAAGCTGGATGTAAATCAGGAATATACAATTGCTGCATATGTAGATGGTAAGATTACCGGTATAGCTAAACCGCAACAAATAGATGGTAAATACTACTACTTTGTTGGTATTGGCGGATTCGGAAAAGGTAAGATTACATTTAAACTATACGATGAACATGGATTTGTTGACCTTGATAATACCATGAACTTTAATACAGGATCAACAATTGGAACAGTAGAAAAACCATACCAACTTACTGTTTCACCTGAGATGACAGATATTGGTTCAGGTAATGTAACTAATGGTGAGTATGTACTTACACAGAATACACCTAACCCTTTAACAACTCATGCACATATATCATATAGTGTTCCTGCTGATCAGAAAGTTGTTATAAACCTATATAATACACTCGGAAAACTTGAACAGGTTCTGGTAAACAGAACAGCCAAAGCTGGTGTAATATATACTGTAAAAATTGATCGTAAATTGTTGAAACCAGGGGTATATATATACCGAATGGAGAGCGAAGGAAAAACGATAAAACGTAAAATGATTGTACAATAAATAAAACTCTAAAAGCCGGAATATAGATTATAACTATATCTGGTTAAACTATCCCCGGACAGAGCTCCGGGGATTTTTATATATCTATATAACCAAACAGATCATATAACGTATAGTAAAACAACTATACAGGTTATGATAAGAAGAAAATTTATATTACGATTATTCATCTGTTTAACGCTTATTCTGATAAACAGAGATTTGATATCTCAAAGTAACGATACCTGCTTTATTGTTGGAACAATTGAAGCTCCGCCGTTTTCGTTTAAGGATACTGACGGAAAATGGAAAGGTATCAGTATAGAGTTATGGGAGAAGATTGCAGACGATATGAATATCTGCTACAGGTATCAGGAACATACTGTAAAAGGGCTGTTAGATAGTATAAAAGATGGGACTCTTGATGCTATAGTCAGCTCGCTTACACTTACTACCGAACGCGAAGCACAATTTGATTTTACACATCCGTTTTATAATACAGGACTTGGTATTGCAGTACACAAACAAAAAGGTAGTGTATGGCAATCTGTATTAAGAGAGCTTACATCTGCTGAATTTCTGGAGATTGTAGGTGTACTGCTTGGCACAATGTTTATTATAGGTGTTGTTGTATGGCTGTTTGAACGCAGAAAAAACAAGGAGTTCGGAGGTAGTGCAAAAAGTGGAATAGGCTCTGGTTTATGGTGGTCAATAGTAACAATGACAGCCGTTGGTTATGGCGATAAAGTACCAAAGACAATTGGTGGTAGAATGTTTGCTGCACTATGGATGTTCATGGGTATAGTGCTTGTATCATCATTTATAGCAACAATAACATCAATACTTACAGTATCGCAGTTAGAATACTCAATTAACGGACCCGAAGATTTAAGAGTAAGTACTGTTGGAACAATCAGGTATACAACAAGTGAGGAGTACTTGCGCGATAACAGAATTGTATATATAGACTATACCAATATTGATGAGGCTTTGCAGGCTCTTGACAAAGGGGAGGTAAATGCATTTGTTTATGATGCTCCGTTACTGCACTACTATATAAACAGAGATTATAAGGGCAGGATAGAGGTATTA
Source organism: Bacteroidales bacterium (assembly GCA_025210735.1). Taxonomy (GTDB): domain Bacteria; phylum Bacteroidota; class Bacteroidia; order Bacteroidales; family UBA6680; genus UBA6680. The sequence goes on along the minus strand of JAOARD010000058.1, from coordinate 10,198 downwards.
CCACATAAATTTCTTCGTCAGGACTACGGAATAGCTTTGCCTGAAGGCAGTCCGGTACGCGAACCACTGAACAGATTACTTCTGAAACATATACATAGTGAGGAGTGGCAGAATATGATATACAAATATCTTGGCGATGATTGATATGTTCAGATTGTGTTTTCCTAAAATCAGCTCTGTTATTCAGTTTTATATAGCAAAAAAAGCGTTGAGAAATAATATGCCCAATACTTGACTTTTATATTTTATTGGCATAAATTTATTTACAGACGGTTAAAAAGTGTGTTTTACCGGTCTGTAAAAACCCCGGAATAAATCCAGTTTAACCTCTGCTGTATAATTGTAACTGTTATGAGATGAGTACTGTATACTCATACATGTTTATCTTATAAATAAAATGGAACATTATGAAAACATCGAGCCTCACAAACAACCGCATGAGTATAGGTACAATAGGTGTGTTAGACCGAATGAAACGAGAGAAAAAAAGCCCTGCCTATAAAAAGTACAGAATAAACCTTATACGGACACTGAAAAAGTATGGTTTTTACGAAAAATATCAGGAACTCAGTGATTTTGACAAGATGATGGTGTATGAATTCAGAGTTGTAATACACGATCCGGTATGTGCTCCGGGTTACGATATAGCAAAACGCGATCTGAGAGGTCTGGGAAAAATACTCAGATCTGATATCCGTAAGGAGATAACCGATGGAGTATCGGTATACGACTTTATGCAAATGTGGTCCTTTCTGTCATTATACTATAATGTTATTGATTACAGAACACACAAGACAGAAGAGATGGAAAAGGAGGTTGAGAGGATAAAGAAACTTAGAAAGAATTTCAGAGAGATTACAGATAACCTGTTAATGTTCTTTATATATAATATAATGGCTGCAATAAGTGATATTACAAGAGAGATATATCACTTTACCATAGAAGACGATAATATATCTGAGTACCAGTTTAAAATAGGAATAACGCCCGTTCTGCGTGTGTTGTATCAGCGTACACAATATCTTAATATCGATGGCAACAAACGTCCGGTATACAGAATGCCATACCTTTATATAAATTCCGAATCTGACTGGAACTCAATAGACTCTTCGTTACTTGGTGAATCATATACAGGAGAGTACGATAAACTGGATCTATATATACAATCGCATGCGCTAAAGCGGATGCATGAACGACTTGATATCTATACAAATGATGTGCAGAATATAAATATATGGAAAAACACAAATAATATAGAGGAGATAATCTTCTATAAAGACAATTATCTTATACCATATAATGTAGATAAAGTACGACTTGGATATCTGTTGGCAAAGGTTGTAGAAGATAAATTTGTTATTACAACATTCTTGCTTATTACTCACTTTGATACTCCTGAAGGAGATAGATTTAAGGAGGTTACCGGACTCGGCTTTACAGATATCTCATACTGGAAACTTGATAGAATGAGCACCTTTAAATCATTTAATCCGGATAAATATCCTCGTATTGCAGAATACCTGAAAAAAGCAGAAATATATAATGTATTAGAAATATCAAAGCGTACACTAAACAAAGATAGTATAAAAGATGCCGATTTTGATATGCTGAGGAACTACATAATTAAAGGGCATATGTCAGATAAAATTCAGGAAAAGAATATAAAACATAAGATGAGTCAAGTACAACAGATGTGGAAAAGCGAGCAGTTACTTACAGAATAAAAGATACTGTTTTATTAATCAATATAATATATATGTTTTATCCTAAAATATTTAAAATATGAACATTAGAACTGAAAATACAAGGAGAGATGAAGTTACATTAGGTATGAAAGGCCTGCTTGATAGGATAAATAATACAAATAAGAATCCAGGGTATAAATGTTATAAAGAGAGACTTATATTTAATCTTAAAAGATTTGGGTTTTATGAAGATTATCTGGACTTAAGAGATTTTGATAAGTACATGATATATGAATTTAGGATGGTAATTAAGGATCCTGTTGCAGCTCCGGGACATGTTATAGAGAAACGTCAACTTAGAAGTTTTGGCAAAATACTCAGATCAGAAATGCGCAAGGAGAATATACTGTTTGGAGATAAGAAAATATCAATATACGATATCTCACAGATGTTAGCATTTTTTATGGTTTATAGAGATATAGTTGATAAAGAAATAGTCTTTGATGAAACTAAAAGGCAGGAGAATGAAAAGGTAAAAGAACTACCCTCAATACTTTTTAAACTGATAAACAGTTTACTATTACGAATGATGTATAATTACTTTGCGAGTATTAGCAATATTACAAAAGAGATATACTATTTTACATTAACATCAAGTAAATTAGAAGAATACGGTATAAGTCTTTTTGTAATACCAACATTACGTTTGTTATACCAGAAAATGTACCATGTAAATATTAATAATATTAAACGTCCGGTATTTAGAACACCATATATATGCCTGCAATCCGGATCTGAATGGAACAATATTGATAGTTCACTGTTAGGTAAGGATTATAAAGGTGACCATAAAAAACTGTATTTGTATATACAGTCTCATGCACTTAATCGAATATCAGAGAGGATTGATATATATGAGAATAACTACAGTAACTCTCTTATATGGGACAATACAGAATCAATAAAAGAGGTAATTAAATATAAAGGAAACTATCTTGTGCCTTTTAAAGTTAAAGAGATAAAAATAGGTTATATGTTGGCAGAAATAGTAGACGAAAAGTTTATAATAACTACATTTTTGCTTTTAACACACTTTGATACTCCTGAAGGGGATAGATTTAAGGAGATTTCAGGGCTTGGATTTGCAGATATCTCATACTGGAAACTCGACAAATTAAGTACGTTCAGAACATTTGATTCAGACAAATATCCGCGTATTGCAGACTATCTTGAGAGGGCAGGAATGGGAGATATTCTTAAACTATCTAAAGAGCATATAAATACCCGCGAGTTACAGAGTGTCGACTTAAAACAACTTATTAGCTATATATTAAAAGGACGTTTATCAGAGAGACTACATGAAAAAGAGATAAAACAAAAAATAGAACAGGTCAAAAAACAGTGGAACAATTAACCCCAAATGGAATGTACCTAAACAAATAATCGCTCCTTAAACCCAAAGACCAAAAACCAAAGACTAAAGACTAAAGACCAAAAACTAACAACCATATACCATCCATAATCAGGGTTACTTGATCTTGTTATATGTTATAAAGAATACTAAACGCTACAATTAAATGTTATATTTGCTGAGCCCACAGAGGTATAGTTAATCACATTTATGAAAAACAGGCGTATGATTCAATATTTTACAAGGTTAAAAACCAGACTCTTCTCAATCTTAGTGCTAACAACACTATCTTACAATATTAGTGTTGCACAGCAATATACAATAACCGACGATGACGTTGTAGTTGAGAATGGAGTTATAAAGAGCTGTAGTTATAACTTCGAGATAAAAGACATTATTATTCCGGAGATACTTGATGGACAGGTAGTAAAATCAATAAATGGATCTCCTGATCCGGAAAATGATACAGAACCATTTGGGTTTTGTAGAAGAAGATTGAAATCTGTAAAACTACCCGGGACACTAACATCTATAGGTGATTTTGCTTTTGCTGTTAATAATATCTCAACACTTGTAATACCCGATGGTGTAACTAAAATTGGTAATAGAGCATTCTATTTAGCAGGATTGGATGAGGTTATTATTCCTAATAGTGTTGAAACTATAGATGAATATGCTTTTTCTGGTAATAGACTTGTGAGTGTAAATATTCCGAACAAACTGAAAATTATAGAAAAAGATCTATTCTCCTATAATAAATTAACCAGAATTGTTATTCCTGATAATGTGCAAGTTATTGAATATAATTCGTTTTGTGGTAATGATATAACAGAATTGATATTACCAGAGGGACTAAAGAGAATAGAATGTTATGCATTTAGCAATAATGATATAACAAATATAAATTTGCCAGATGGCTTAGAAAGAATTGCAACATGTGCTTTTTCAGTCAACAAATTAACAAACGTTGTAATACCAGGTACTGTTAAAGTAGTTGAACGATCATCATTTGTAGGTAATAAATTAGAAACAGTAGTTTTGTCAGAAGGAGTAGTTGTAATTGAAAGGAGAGCATTTGAGCTTAATAAAATTAGTAAAATAGAGTTACCATCTACATTAACAAAGCTATACCCAAATGCATTCAGTAATAACAAAAACTTAAATTGTTTAATATTACCAAAACCAAATGTTGGTGATATGAAATTTACTGGTTGGATTGATAATGAAGGTAATGAATATTCATCTGGAAGTAAGATTACAAATTTTGAAACAAGTTATTTTGCGACTGTAGAATATACGCTAACAGATAATGATGTGGTTGTTGAGGATGGAATAATAAAACAGGTTGATTATAACTTGCAGGCCACAAGTATAACAATACCATCTGTATTAGACGGACAAACAGTAGTTGCTATAAATGATGGTAATGCAATCCATTATAGTTGTGGCAGAGATGTAGGGGTTTTTAATTACAAAGGACTTGTTGCTGTAAAACTACCGGAAACGCTATTAGAGATTGGTAACCATGCTTTTTCTGATAACCAATTAAGAGATATAGATATTCCTGCTAAAGTTGTAAGAATAGGTATACATTCATTTAGTGATAATAAAATAAAGAGTATAAATTTTCCAGAGAGTATAAGGAATATTGAAGGCTACGCATTTTGGTATAATGAATTAGAAAGTATTGTAATTCCTGATAATGTAATATCTATAGGAGGTAGAACATTTGGTCATAATAACTTGTCAAAAGTTAAAATACCGGAAAGTATAACATCAATTGAAAGAAATACGTTTTCTAATAATAAACTTACAAATATAGTTATACCCTCCAATATTATAGAGATTAAGAGTGAAGCGTTTGCGCATAATGAGTTAACAAGTGTCGATATCCCATCATCAGTTCAATATCTGGGAAAAAATGCATTCAATTTTAATATGAGCCTGAACTATATTGATCTTCCAAAGGTGTTTAAGAACGGCGCCAGTTTCTCGGGGTGGAAGAATGAGAATGGAGATATAATATCGGGCGGAACAAGAGTTACTGATCTTGAAACACCATATGAGGCAATTGTTTCAGATCTTAATACCAATCAAATAGTTCTGTTTCCAAATCCGGTTAGCTATGAGTTAACAGTAAGTAGTGGTTCAGAGATCAAAAAGATAGAGATCTGCACTATACAAGGTAAAGTAATAATCACAAAACACATCAACAAACAGACCACTGCATATATAGATGTAAGTGCGCTGTCATCAGGAGTGTACATTGTAAAAGTAACACAAGGTAATTCATCCAAAAGCCTTAGAATGGTAAAACAGTAAAAAAACGTTCCCGCTAAAAGGGAAAAACAAGATACCAGCAGTGTCACATCATATATATGCAAGATGTGACATTGCTACCAGAAACCAATCGCTAAAGACCAATTGCTAAAGACCAATTGCCAATAACCAATTACTAAAGACCAAAAACTAACCCGCCAAAAACCAACAATCAACCATCAAAAAAATTATCAGTTTTAACATTTATTACACAAAACTTGCACGCTATTTGCTTAAATTAGCAATATCTGCACAATGTAGGTAGTTATACATGTATTAAACAGCAAAAAATAGTAATGTATAATACTCTATATTAAACTATATTTGTGTAGAGCTTTAAGAATTATACAGTATCATATATCTGATTAACTATTTAATGGTACTGTAACAGATATTGTTAACAATAAATTATTTGAATAATTATGAAACTAAGCATGAGAAATAGTCTTCACATACGAGGATGATTATAATGCGAAGTTACATCTGACAAATAAAAAATAATAATAAACATATGAGAAAGATTTCATCAACTATTCTACTAGTAGCTTCAATTGCATTAATTGCAGTATCGTGTAAAAAAGATGATCCGGAGGTTAGCTTCGACGAGTCGCTTATTATCGGAAAATGGAAAAGCGGTACCTTGTTTGAGAGATACGATATTGGAAAAACAGGTGCTACATGGGATACTGCCGATGATGTAGACGAGAGCGAGGCACAAACATTTACATGGACACTTGAGAAAGATCAGCTAGAGCAGATACACATAATACAGAACGGAGGTAAAGTACCAAAAACCTATACCGTTACAGCTCTTACTGCAACAACACTATCTTATAAAGACAATTTTGGGAAGACAAAAACATTCAGTAAACAAAACTAACCAACAATGCGAATACTAAAAAGAGTTGGAATAGCTCTGCTTATATTCTTGTTGGTTGTAATTATTGCTGTTGCAATTGCAACATGGTATCTCTTTACACCAGAGAACCTGACACCAATAGTTAATAAGCAGGCAAAAGATTACCTTACCTGCGAAACCATTATAGATAAGGTAGAGCCTACATTCTTTAGCACCTATCCGTTTTTTGGAGTAGAGATAAACAACCTGTGTCTGCGAGAGAATAACCAAAGCGCCGATACACTTGTTTATGCCAAAAAATGTCTGGCTTCGCTTGATGTAAAAACATTCCTGTTTGATAGCAACATTGTACTAAACCCATTTTACCTTGAAGATGGATATGTAAATGTTAAGATAGACAAGGATAGCAAACTCAATCTCGATATCCTTAAAAGCAGCGACGAAGAAGAGAAGAAAGAGGATGAGAAGGAGGGTAGTTCATTCGGAAATATCAGCCTGAGCAATGTAGAACTTAGAAACTTTAACGCATCATATACCGATGAATCAACACTTATGAGTGCAGATGTAGATGATATGAATGCTACATTATCATTTGAGTTCTCAGGAGAGGAGATGAGCGTTGAATCAAAGATGGGTCTTAAACATCTGCTGTTTCAGACAGCCGATTCAATGGATTTATATGTTGATGCAAGAAATACAACACTTGAGATAAACAGAGCAGATAATGCCGGCGATAACTACAGTGCCGATATAGAATTCAGCCTGCCTCAGCTTACAGTTAAAATGGCAGGAGAGAATATGGTTAAGGATATGAACATATCTGCGGAGTTACCTGTAGAGTTCAACCTGAAAAATATGAGTACACTATTCGGAAAATCGCAGATCAGATTTAACGAACAGGAGTTACGCTTTGCCGGTGATGTTAAGATATCAGAAAACAATGATATATACACAGATATAACCTACTCTACAAATGAGTGGGATATTGAGAAGATCATTGCATTAATACCAAAGGCATACTCTGCGCCGCTTGCAGATATAAAAGCAAAAGGATTAGCTGAGATTTCAGGGACTGTAAAAGGAGCTATGACTACCGAGAGTTTGCCCGTTGTGGTAACAAAGTTGAACTACAAAAACGGAGCCGTAAAATATACAGGATATCCAGCTGCTCGTAACATCAACACATCAATATCTGCCAAAGTAGATATGAATAGTGGAGGTACTACAGATGTAACGATACATCATGCACATGCTAAGGTTATGCAAAACACATTAAAAGTAAAAGGAGCCATCGCCGATGCAATGAACATACCAAATTACAACATTACATTTGATGGTGACATTAACCTTGCCGACTTTCAGCAATTCATGCCAAAAGATATGAACCTTATTTTAAATGGTAAGGTAAAGGCCGATCTTCAGACAAAGTTCAGTCAATCGGCAATTGATAAAATGGAGTACCATAAAATCTATCTTAAAGGAAAACTGAATACCGAGGATATTGCAGTTAGTATGGACGACACCATTAAGGTGGATATTCCAAAGGCTGACATTGCTATAAACCTGCCTACACATCAGAGAGTGAGTAAATATTCAAAGCTAGGGAACATAACAGTAGATGCTCCTGAGATGAATATTGTAATGTCGCCTCAGATGAAGGCTTATACTGAGCAACTTAACCTGTCTGTAAATATAAACGATATGGTAAAAGGACAGTCGGTGCCATTGACATCATGTAGCTTTAATGTGGGTAATCTATATGCAAAAGCAGATGATATGACTGTTAAAACAAATGCAACAAACGGTAACTTCACATTTGCACAAAGACGTAAAGGGACAATTGATCTTTCTGATATAAAAACAGAGATAAACAGTAAAACCATTACTTTGGCAAACAGAGATACAACTATGTTCGATGTAAAAGAGTTTTACACAAACACAAGTCTGCAATACGATCCGGAAGAGAAAAATGCAATACGCCAGTGGCATCCTGAGATAGAGATAAGCTTTACCGAAGGGTATTACAATGTAAGCAAAGAGATAAACGGAACAATACCAAATGCATGGTTTAACCTTACGCCGGATACAATGGCAATCAGAAAAGGAGATATCATTCTCGGAAACTCTGATTTTAGTCTTACCGGAGAACTTACAAACATAGCTAAATTCTTAGATGCTAAAGTGTTGGAAGATAAAAAGCTAACTAAAGAGTCGATGCTTAGAGGTGATTTCCAGTTTGTTTCAGAGAGTACAGACGTAAACGAACTAATGGATATTTTCAACGGAATGGGAGTTGAGGAGTCTGAACAAACTGCTAAAGAGACCGAAACAGTATCGGCAGATGACGATCCGTTTATGGTACCCAAGGGAGTTAAATTCCGTCTGAACACCAATATAAAACATGCAAAGGTTGGTAAACACATAATAGACAATGTAAAGGGTGGACTAACAGTAAAAGACGGTATACTGGTGCTTGACCAAATGGGATTCACCAGTAAAGCAGCAAATATGCAGCTTACTGCACTATACGAATCACCACGTAAAAACCATCTGTTTACCAATGTAGACTTCCATCTGCTGAATATAAACATAGAGGAACTTATTGATCTGGTACCATATGTAGATACAATTGTACCAATGCTTAAGGTATTTAAGGGTCGTGGAGAGTTCCATATGTCTGGTGAAGCTTACTTTAAGAGTAATTACGATCTTAAAATGTCTACACTAAGAGCAGCTGCTGCATTTGAAGCGCAGGATCTTACTGTGATTGACAACGAAACATTTAACACTATAGCTAAATGGCTTAAGTTTAAACGTAAAACAGAGAATAAGGTAGATAGCCTTAATGTTGAGATGACTGTATTCAGAGATGAAGTTGATCTATATCCATTCCAGATTGTAATGGATAAATACAAAGCAGTAATAAGCGGCAGACATAATCTTGATAATAGTTTCCAATATCATATATCGCTTACTGATTGTCCATTACCGATTAGGTTAGGATTAGATGTATTTGGAACCATTGATAGTCTTGATTATAAGCGAGAACCATGTAAATACAAACACCTATATCGTCCTAAAAAGCGAGGAGAGGTAGATAAACGAATACTGCGACTCAAAAAAATGATCTCAGAATCACTAAAAGAGACTGTACGACCAGTAGAATAAAACAAGTACAACATACAAAAACAAATAGGCTGTCACAAAACGACAGCCTATTTTATTATCTAACCACATCACATCTTGTCCGCCCAAATTCAAGAATTTAGGCTAACGATCAGTATTGGATTATATTAATCAGAACAGTAACGGTATACAAAATATCCCGAAGGGATAATATATTTACAACAATGGATGCAATCCATTGTGAAACAATAAATAAAATAAGTCCAGAAAGGACGATATATATAATATTCATGGAGCCTAATATTGCTAAAAGTTACTTGTAGTGACCACACTACGAGTCGTAAATTAACGGAACTATGAGTATACGTATTACATCTGTTTGTAGCCTCTGGCTACATCTTATCCGCCCAAATTCAAGAATTTATGCTAATGATTTGTATTGGTAGCTGAGCATGATACCAAACATAATTGTAACAATGAACAAAAATATCCCGAAGGGATAATACATTCATAACAATGGATTACATCCATTGTGAAATAATAAGTAAAAGAAGTCCAGAAAGGACGACATATATATAATGTCTGTGAAACCTAACATTATCAATATACTGCGGACTGAAAGTCCAACTTAATCTAACCCGATGCAACGCATCGGGTAGTTGAATAACCGAATGATCGCGCTGAAAGTGCAGGTTAGACATTGTAAGAACTATGAATATACGTACTACATATACCTGTAGCCTCTGGCTACATCTTGTCCACCCAAATTCAAGAATTTAGGCTAACGATCAGTATAGG
>JAOARD010000057.1 GCA_025210735.1 Bacteroidales bacterium | reverse complement strand
CTTATATCCTCTTTTACGTGGTTTACGTTTCAGTTTCTTATTACCCTTATCTGACCATGCAAAGCTCAGTTCATTTGTCTCTACAATACCGGATAACTTCTCTGGTTTTATCTGATTTGCATTCTGAAGAAATCTATGTCGCCATCTGAATGATGTATTTCTATGTACACCACACTCTGCGGCTGCTTTGCGTATACTCAAGCCATCTATAAGACATTTCGCATAAGCTAACCAGCGTCCTTTCTTTCTTAGGTGGGCAAGTGGTGTGCCTGTTAATACATTAAACGTTTTACTACAATCCTTGCATTTGTATCGTTGCAAATCATTTCGTATTCCCCACTTATGTAATAACTTTGATTTACAGTGCGGACAACTTCTGTCAACCTCTGTTTCATCATTATTCAACATGTATGATACGAACTTTACTGAATCCCTTTTCTCTATAGCCTCTTTTAGTCTTGAATAACTCTTTGCATCAAGATTGTTTACCGATTCTATAAACTTAACAATGTTCTGTGTCATAACTACCTTTCTGGTTGTCTACGAAGACAACAAAACTGAGGTTACATACTTAACGTAAACAGAACAGGTTTTCAACTCACAAACAATCAGAAACTATACACGAATCCGAAAAAAACCGTACACAATCCAACACATAGAAATCCCATAATCAAAAAAGGGATTTACAACTACCGTTATAATCCCTTTTCAATCTCTCATCCATCAACTACATTGTACTTATGGCAACAGCTCCTTATGCAACGACACATCAAAACGCTCAACATGATCCGGATTACCACCCTTAAAAAAACCTGTGATATAATCCTGATTACAATGGTAATCAAATGTCTCTTGATCATACCACTTCTCTATAAATGTTATCTCTCTCGGGTTATCAATACTCTGATTAAGCTCATATCTTATACATCCACCCTCAGGCAAAGTCTTCTCAATCAACCCATGAAGGTTTGCCAATAACATCTCTTCTTCGTTCTCTTTAGCAAAAAATTTTGCAATACAAACAAGCTGAGTTTCATTTCTTTTCAACTTCATATCTTATATAATAAAATTAATACTGTTAAAATTACATCTACAAATATATACACTCTGTTAGATTGTATTAAATAAAATCACTAAAATTAACCTACAATAAACAACCAAAGCTATATTTATTCGTTTATTAGAAAACCATTATAACAGTATATTACTATGTACGAACTAAAGACCAAACCTAACAGAACAGATGTTCAGGAATTCCTGAACTCAATTATAGATCTTGAAAGAAGACGAAGCTGTATTACCCTATGTGAGATTATGAGACAAATAACCAAATCGGAACCCGTAATGTGGGGTAATAGTATTGTAGGGTTCGGATTACACTTAAACAAGAACAGAAATCAAAACAATTGGTTTAAGACAGGTTTTTCACCGAGAAAGAATAATATAACAATATACACAATGAAAAATCTCGAAAATCATACTGAACTATTAAGCAAATTAGGAGATCACAAAAGAGGTAAGGCATGTATATATGTAAAAAGCTTAAAAGATATAGACACAAAAATACTCAGGAAACTTTTACTCAATGAGACATAGCAAAAGACAGCATCATAAACCACACTATCTTCAGCTATATCAAATCAACAAGTTACTCAATAATAATAAGAGCATCACCCTTACCTACAATATCGCCAGAGTTGCAGCACAACTTACGTACCACACCATCCCTGTCAGAAACGACCTCAAGATAAGTTGTTCCACTCTTTATATAACATACACGATGTCCTTTAACTACACTACTCCCCTCCTGAACAGATTCATTACTAACAAAATAATCCAGATTATAAAACACCTTTCCCGAATAAGGAGAACTCACCACAAAACAACCGTCCGGAACCTTAATCTCACCAACGCTATTTACACTCTCACTCCTCACCCTTTCAACCTCTTGCTCAAACCGCTGTTTTGCTATTCCCGATTTATAATCCCTATATTGCCTCTCATGCATCGCAAATTCAAAAAGTTCCTCATCACAATCGCCGGTTTCCCAACCATTAGACTCCATCTCTGTACGATATCTATCAAGTACATCAGGATAATTATCCTGTGGTATACCAGTATAAAAACCCCTGTTCTGACTCATCATTAAATCAACAATTTCTGACGAAAGTTCTCCGGGCAAATCACCAGCTTTACCGGCAATCATATCCCAGCTATTATCATCAATCATACTAAACAGCTCTTTACCCTGAACCATACTCATTACATTCATAAGAGCAATATTCTTCACATATTGACTAAATGGAGTAACAAGAGGCGGGTAACCCAACATAGGCCAAATACGCTCAACCTCATTAAACAACATAACAAGCAGATCATCTTCAGACAACACTGGTTTATTTACAGATTCCAGATATCCATTTAACCCAACCTGAATCCCCTTAAGATCAGCCATCATACTACCCATCATTCCGCCAGGAAGCCCTGACTGCACAAGAAGCGATGATGTATATCTGTTACGAGGATTAATAAACAACCCCAACCAATCATCAATAAATTCCTGATTGAGTGACCTAACCTTCATATATGCATCCATATTAATATCTGGTACATCAAACCCATCATCCTTTAACATCTGCTGAACAGTAATAACATCCGGATGAACCATACCCCACGACAGAGGCTCCATAGCAACATCAATATAATCTACTCCGGCACGCGCAACCTCAAGCATAGAAGCAATGGCAAAACCTGGCCCTGAATGACCATGATATTGTACAATAGTATCCGGGTAACTGCTTTTAATTTCCCTTACAAGTCTTCCTAAAAATGCAGGTCGTCCTATACCTGCCATATCCTTCAAACAAATTTCATCTGCACCGTACTCAATACATTTATGAACAATATCCATATAGTAATTTACTGTATGAACAGGCGAATAGGTTATACTAAGTGCTGCCTGAGATATCATACCTGCCTCTTTAGCATATTTTATCGATAACTCAAGATTTCTGTGATCATTTAGCCCACAAAAAGATCTTGCAATATCAACTCCTTGCGACTTCTTAACCTTATACATAAGTCTGCGTACATCTTTAGGTACAGGAAACATACGTATACCATTAAGAGCACGCTCAAGCATATGAGTCTCTATCCCTGCTTCTTTAAATGGCTTTGTCCACTCTCTTACAACGTGATTAGGATTCTCTCCATACAACAGATTAACCTGTTCAAAAGCTCCGCCATTTGATTCAATTCTGGAGAAACATCCCATATCAATAATATATGGTGCTACTTTAAGTAATTGATCAAGCCGGGGAACATACTTTCCGGAGGATTGCCACATATCACGATATACTAAGCTAAATTTTATCCGTTTTTTCATCTAAGTATATGTATTGAATTAAAAAACTCTTTCCCAAGCTACAAACTTAACCACACAAACATATAATTAAACATACATTTATATGCTGTATATCATGTATCTTATTAAGCAAATAACATTTTAGAAGCAAACACACACTATAATTTACTAATTAAAACAGTTCAAACCAAATTACAACTAATTGTCAACTACACAGTTCTAACAAATTTATCAAGTAAGAATTTATCTATACTGAATATTATTTCACCAAATACGCCTCTAAATATTTAACAAACAACACGTTTCAGTCATGCAAAAATCACACATAGATACAATTACTATAACTAAACAATCGGAGCACATTTTTTTCACAAAAAAGAACTCATACACGATGATTTTTTCGTATCTTGATCCCCACTTTCTCATTTTCTGAACTACCAGAACTTATGAGTTGTTTCTTATTACAGAAACAAGCAATAAATATGAGAAAGCCTGCAATGCAGGCAAAAACTATTATTAACCAGACACAAGTACTACTTGGTTATTACAACTTGATCATTAAGTCTTGTGTCATAAAAGGAATTTATTTTATGAAAAATCTTTTTCCTGATGACAAAACCTTGACCCCGGTTGAGGTAAACCAATCGGAATATCTGATTAACGGAGAGCTAAGAACATGGAAAGGAGATACACATCCTGTACTATCTCCTATATGCACAAATATAGATGGAGAAATAAAGCAGAAGCAAATTGGGTATTATCCGCTACTAACAAAAGAGGAGGCTCTTAATGCTCTTGAATCAGCTGTTGATGCTTATGACCATGGACGCGGAGAGTGGCCTCTTATGAGCGTAAGCGAAAGAATTGATCATATTAAGATGTTTCTTAATAAGATGCGAGAAAAGAGAGATGAGGTTATCAAGATTCTTATGTGGGAGATTGGTAAATCATTAAACGATTCAGCAAAAGAGTTTGATCGTACAGTGGATTATATAATTGACACTATTGAGGCTCTTAAAAATCTTGACAGGGTATCATCTCGTTTTACAATAGAGAATGGTATTGCGGCACAAATACGCAGATCTCCACTTGGCGTTACACTATGTATGGGGCCATACAACTATCCGCTTAATGAAACATTTACAACACTTATCCCGGCATTAATAATGGGTAATACTGTTGTATTTAAACCTGCAAAATTTGGAGCTCTTCTTCACCGACCTCTTTTAGAGGCTTTCAGAGATTCATTCCCTAAAGGTGTAATAAACACTATTTACGGACGTGGAAGAGAAGTAATAACTCCTATTATGGAGAGTGGTAAAATAAACGTTCTTGCATTTATCGGAACAAGTACCGCTGCAAACAATATTAAAAAATCGCATCCATTCCCAAACAGATTAAGAAGTGTTTTAGGGTTAGAGGCAAAAAATGCAGCCATTGTACTACCTGATTCAGATATTGATTCAACAGTTAAGGAGTGTGTAGCAGGATCGCTATCATATAACGGGCAAAGATGTACAGCACTTAAGATGTTATTTGTACATACCGATATAATCGATACATTTATTGAGAAATTTACCGCTCAGGTAGATAATCTTAAAGCAGGAATGCCTTGGGACGAGGGAGTTAACATAACACCTCTTCCGGATATGAATACACTTGAATATATGCAGGATCTGGTTATGGATGCCAACGAAAAAGGAGCTTCTGTAATAAACAGAAGGGGAGCAGAAACTGAAGGTACCTTATTCTTCCCGGCAGTGGTATATCCGGCAAAACCAGATATGAAAATATATAATGAGGAACAGTTTGGTCCTGTTGTACCAATCATTCCATTTACAAATATAGATGATCCTATTGAGTACATTATAAACTCTGAATACGGACAGCAAGTCAGCTTATTCGGAAACGACCCTGATAATCTGGCACATCTTATTGATCCTCTTGTAAATCAGGTATGCCGTGTTAATATTAACAGTCAATGCCAGAGAGGACCAGATACATTCCCATTCACAGGTAGAAAAAACTCTGCTGAAGGAACACTTTCTGTTTCCGATGCACTTAGAGTTTTCTCAATAAGAACACTTGTAGCCGGGAAAACAACTGAACAGAACAAGTCTATTCTCACAGATATTACAAAAGAGAACAGGTCTAAATTCCTGTCCACAGACTTTATTTTCTAAATTTTATAAGCTCCTTCGGGAGCTTTTTTATTTTTTAAATAAATTTCACTTACCCCATTGACTTCTTAATCTCTTTTTCATAACTTTATTTAAAACACTGGAATTAAATAATAAATTTATGGATAATAGATGCCCCAAAACAGAGAAATGCCCGTTATTTAACGGCTTGTTAACTGAAAAACCTGAGACAGCAAATATCTACAAAGAATCATACTGTACAGCCGGAGAAAAAATGTACGAATCGTGTAAACGATACATCGTTACCGAGCTTATTGGCTCATGTCCGGATTTTGTTATGCCAAACTCCTCACTTACACCAGAAGATATTGCAGAAAAAGCCAGATATGTAAAATAATAAAACTATGCCCCTGTTCAGATTTAGAAGAAAAGAACACACAACCAGCAATGTATGCCCCAGAACAGAGCTGTGTCCCCTGTTTAGGCGAAATGCCTCAAACGGGGGATACTCATCTGTAAAATACCGAGAACTATATTGCGAAGCAGGAATAAAAGCATACAGCAACTGTAAAAGATATATAATATATCATGCAATAGATTCATGTCCCGATTACGTTATGCCAAACTCCAGCTTTTCAATAGAAGAGATTATTTCGCGCATAAATAAACAGGCAAAAAACAGGAACAATCTGTAAAGATTCATAAAATACTATCCCCTCCTCTTACCTCAATGTCATTAAGTTAATGTGTATTATGCTGATTAATAGCGCAATGTATTGTTTTTTTTGTGGTTTTTCACTATCTTTAAATAGTTAACAACTTAAAGAACAGGTAATTATGACAGTAAGCACTCAAACCTAAAAATCGTGCCAAACTATTAAGTTTTCTTCTTAATATTATTGAAAACAAAGATTTTTGCAACAAACACAAAACTAATCCGAAGTACTTTACCAGAGATCGAATCTGGAATTTCAAAACCACTTTCCTGTTTATATGCAACATGTTAAACAAGCGATCTCAATCAGAGATTGATAGTTTCTTTTCAAAACTATTTAATATACCTGAAGAAATAAGACATGCAACTTCTTCTTCATTAACACAATGTAGGGCTAAGCTTAGCTTTACAGCATTTAAAGAGGCAATGGAGCAAATGACCCAACTCTTTTATAACAATTACAGCTTTAAGCGATATTATGGATTTCGACTTATTGCTATTGATGGATCTGTGTACACTCTAGCTCGAACAGAAGAAACGATAAAGGAGTTTGGTGAAAATGTTCTGTCAAACAACAGAAAATGGATTAAAGCGCAAGTCTCATTTGCAGTTGATGTCCTTAATAATGTGTGTACCAATGCTGTAATTGGACCATACAAAGAATCAGAAGAATCCCAAGCTGTAACACTTTTTGAAAAACTTGGTGACAACAATCTTTACTTGTTTGATCGCGGTTATTTCAGTCGGGCATTTTTAAAGAGCTTAGCAGAATCATGCAATCAATTTTGCTTCCGTCTGCAAAAAAATGCATGTAAAGAGGTTATTGAGTTTATAAAAGGAAATCAAAAAGATTGCATCGAGTATATAGAAGTAGAAGGTAAACAGATAAAGGTTCGACTTACAAAAGTTTTACTTGATACTGGAGAGGAAGAATATTTAATGACATCCCTGTTTGATCAAAAGACTTTTAGTCCTAATAAACTTAAAGCTCTATATCATATGCGTTGGGGAGTAGAAGAACAATACAAGGATATGAAATATGCGATTTGCGTTGAAAATTTTATCGGTAAAAGCCCTAATGCTATAAAGCAGGAGTTTTTTGCAAATATCTTAACGTATAACCTTTCAATGATGTTATGCAAATCGGCTATTGACCGTAAATCAAATAAACACAAGAAAAAAAGAAAATATCAAACAAATAAACGAGCCTTATTGGCAAAAATCAAACAGTGTTTTGTAAGTCTATTTTTTTATACTTCAAGATCGTCCGAAATCATTGAAGCAATCATTAATACTGTCTCAAAAGAATCTGTACCTATTAGAAAAAACAGAAAATATCATCGTAACAAAACTTCTAAAGCTAAAATAAAGCCCTATAGAGCTTATATATCTGTTGTTTAACTCTTAACTTAATGACATTGCCTCTTACCTGATTAAACCAATACACCCTTTTTACATCTTTATATAGAGACAATAATACAGTTCCTAAAACTAATTAACACTAATAATAAAACATAATATGAACAAACTAATAACCGTAGTAGTAGCTGTTTTACTAACAGTATCATTACAATCGCAGGAGATAGTACGAAAAGGCTTTCTGGGAGCACGTATAGTAACAGCAAACGATTCCGTATTAAAATCTAACTCAATAAAACACGGATTACTAATTGATAAAGTATTAAAAAAAGAGTATACAAAAAAGCACAAATTAAAAGCGGGCGATATAATTATTGCTATTGACGGAAACAAGTGTGCAAAATCAAAAGACATCAAAACTCTATTGAAAAACAAACGTTCTGGCGATGAGACTACATTCAAGATAATACGTAAGAAAAAAACAAAAACCATTAAAGGTATATTACCCGCCAAACCAATGGAGACCTCAGATAAACACGATATAATATACGATCAGTTTTCGTTTAACAACGGAGCTATACGCGTTATTGTAGACAAACCTAAAACAGACAAAAAGGTACCTGCAATACTGTTTATTCAAGGATACACATGCAGCACATTAGACAATGCTTCTCCTGATCACCCTTATATAAAACTTGTTAAAGGATTATGCGATAAAGGTTACGCAGTAATGCGTATGGAAAAACCGGGCATGGGCGACAACTACAACACTCCTGAGTGTAGCGAGATTGATTTCTATACTGAAGTAGAGGCATTTTCTCTCGCACTTGAAAAACTTAAAACATACGACTTTGTTGACAAACAAAATGTATTCATATGGGGACACTCTATGGGAGGTGTAATAGCCCCTATTATTGCAGCTCAGCAAGAGGTTAAAGGTGTAGCGGTATATGGTTGTACAATACGTCCATGGAGAGATTACCTGAATGATCTGTTCAGAATTCAGAGCATAATGGTTGGAGCCGATCCTGTTGAAAACGATAAAGGGATGAAGGCATATGCAAAGATCTTATACGGACTATTTATTGATAAAAAACATCCTGATCAACTGGCTAAAGATCCTGAGCTAAAGGAGACTCTTAAAACAGGTTTTTCATACGACGGAAAAGGACATATCTGGACACGACACTACAAATATATTGTACAGATAGATGATTATAGTCTGTTTGAACAGTGGAGCAAGGTAAAGAGTAAGGTACTTGTTTTTTGGGGCGATGCAGATCTTGAAGCATTTTCTGAATGGGATCACAAACAGATAGAGAGTGTTGTAAATAAATATAATCCGGGAAATGCAACATACTACCACATTAAAAATACCACACACTCATTTGCAAAGGTAAAGTCTATGCAACACGGTATAAAAAACCGCAACTGGAAATATATAACAAGTAATTTCAATCCGGAGGTAATAGAAGCCACATACAACTGGATGAACAACATTATAGAAAAAGAAAAGTAGACTAATCATAATACAATACCCTGATCTTAATCAACAAATAAAGGTCAGGGTATTACTCTACATAAGGACCTCCTCACAAAATATCATTTATACATACTTTAACCTGCTACTATAGATATACATTAATCTATTTCTCCAAGATTACATTAACACATTCTAACAGCCTAAACATAACTGAATCACAGATCTTTCATATCATTTTACAAATAGAATCACCTCTCCTATAAATAAATATCAAAAATCATACAAGTAATATCTCAAAATAAATCATACATAACACCAATTAATTTGTATATTTCCGTTCTGTAAACACGCTTATAACCTCTAGAAACTATCAAAAGTTAAGAATGCAAAAAACAGACAAAGACAGAATTCTAAATTTTCTTATTGGAAAAGAAAAAGCCAATGATTTCGAACTCTGGCTATATAATAATACAGATATAGAATCCAGAATTGGAAGCGAACTATATTCAGAGTTAATAGATATTAATTACAGAGACAAATTTGTATTGAATAACTTTAGCAAAGTTATTATTGGCAACCATATCTCAGAAGAAGATTTTAAACAATGGAAATATTTAAAAACTTTAGAGGACTCCGGTTGGTATAAAGGGAGAAATACCAAAGTAAAAATACCTATATTTCACAGAGTTCCCTCAATTAAATGTGCAACAAAAATAATACGAGAATTTGGAGGACTAAGCTTTTATTATTCAGATGCAACTGATGCAGAACCTTTTAATCTTATTGAATTTAACAACACCCCTATATGTACTGATATGAGTAAATATGGATTAAAAAAGATTTTAGCATATTTTGCATCGGCTCATAACGACCATATGTACCTGTATGTAGATGATAACAACAATTATTATATGGACAATATTGCCGGTGATAAGCTATATGTATATAAAGGAGATAATTTTGAGCATCTGATGAAAGAACTTCTGAGAATAGAAGATGGAGATAATTTCTATGCAATAGGTTAAGTTAAAGATTTTGACTAAAAAAGATCAATATATAATACTAAAAACAGAATTAATGGCACTGAAGAAAGGGACTCTTTATTAGTTATTTACTAATAAAGATAAAAATGAAGAAGAACAAAAAGTTCTATAACTTTACAGACAAACAAAAAAGAAGAGATCGTAGCTTAGATCAAATTCACTTCCACACCATAGGAAAGCCATTTAAGATAATAGCAAACAGAAGTTTCAGAAGAAGAAACAATAGAATCTTACAAAAAAACATATCTGAAATAGAGGATATTCCTTTCATTCGATATAGAAAGTATTTATGGTGGGACTTTTGAATCAAAGAACTTAAACAGAGTACTACCGCTAAGTAAAATGCTTGGCGGTAATTTCTCTTAGTTTTATCTCTAATTTAAACATCAAACAATATTATAAAAGATATGAGCAAAACAAGAACAAGCTTACTTTCTATAGGACTAACCATAATCACAATTACATTTATTGGTTGCGGTAAAACCAGACAAGAGAAAACATTAGCAATAATAAATAAATTAAACATTGTTGAGAATCAAAAGAATAGTTATGAGTTTCAACTCGAACCACTAAAATATCAGGCAACAGGAAGTGACAGTTTAAGGATTCTTGAATTAGAAAAACAGTTATCTGATGACATAACAGTTAATAACAAAATATGTTCAGCATTCAATAAATTGTTTAATAATAATGAGATAGACGATATTTATAATTTCATCCAAACAAGTGCTTTTAACAAATTCTTTAACTCAACCAAAACATATAGAGCTATTGAATCTGAATTTAAGAGTATAGATAATGAAATAGAACAGATAACAAACAATCTTAGTATGTTAAACACTAATATAATGGATGAAAAACCCGTAAATAAATTTGAACCAATATCTGTAGATAAAGAAGATGGGTTTTACGCAACCGTTGATTACACTTATTCGACGGAATATAAAAACATTAAGTTAGAGGATGATCCATCATTAACTTCAAAGGATATTTTAGAAGCGAAAAAGGTTTACAACGAAAATAGAGCAGAAATCAGTATTGTTTTAACAAAAAAAGGAGCCAGAAAATTTTATCTACTAACAAAAGAGAATATAGGAAAGCCCATAGCTATTGTGATTAATAAAGAAATAGTTTCTATACCAAAAGTTCACAGCGAGATTATGGGAGGAAAGGTAAACATCAGTGGAAATTTCTCTGAAAAAGAGATTGATAAAATGATTAAGAAACTAACAAACGAATAAATGTAATATTGAGAGCTATTTGAAATAATTACATAATGAATACTAAGAAGATAGAATTCAAAACAGACAATATATCAGGTATTGAATTTGATTGGTTTGCAATAGACAATATGGGGCATTATGCTCTGATGTCAAGTGCGGGATCAGGTATTGTTCCAATGTCAGTAATTGAAGATTACAAAAGTCATACCTCTATAATAAAACAATTTGATCTCCCGAATTATGGATCAGAACAAATCTGGGGGAATTTTGCAGAGTATGGTTTGTATGTCTTCGATTATGATTTACATAAAAACTCATACATAAGAAAATCGAAACCACTAAAAAAAGAGATTCCTGAATACATTAAAAATGAACTTAAAAAACTACGTAATATACCCAGATTAAACTGCTCTTTTGAGACAAATAGCAAAATAGACATTAAGATATAAATCATTACTTTACATATGCTAAATTTACAATCTTAGAAAATGCGAATTCCACCTGACCATTAAAAAGAAGAGATAAACAGATGAATAAACGGAATATACTTTTACTTTTTTTTACATTATTAACCAGCATTGTTTACTCACAAACAACAGTTACAGGAGTGGTTATAAGCGAAGAAGACAGCTTAAAACTTCCGGGAATATTAATTAACGAAAAAGGAACTGATAATTCTACGGTTACAGATATAAACGGTTTCTACAAAATAACAATTAGAGACTCCTCTACTCTGATTTTCTCTGGCATGGGTTTAGCTGCAAGAGAGATTGTTTTTAATGGTAAGAAAGTAATTAATACAAGCCTTAAACCATATATTATTTATGAAGCCTGGAATCAAAAACTGCGATTCCTCTTAAAAAACGGATTAATAGAAAACCCTGTTGGCGGACAGTTTGAATTTGCAGTACCTACTTTCATCAACGCTTTAAGTTTATATGGAAGCTGTAGTTATACAACTAACTTTAGAGATAACAATTTTTTTGAAGCAGATATTGAGCTTAAAAGTGTTCGGTTAACATATGGTTCTGACTTTTACTTAAATCTTGGAATAAAATCAAGCTATCGTAAGATTAACACAGGCAATCACTCATATAAAATAATCTCTTTTGAAAGTTTATGGTTTTCTCGTTTACCTTTTAATTGTATCATTGGTTACAGTCAAATTAATTATCGCAATAATAAATATCCCATCAGAAAAGGATTTATATTAGGAACAGAGATTTGGATTCCTAAACCATTACAAATAGAAGTTAAAAGCAAAATAAATCTTTCAAAAAGCACTATTGAATATCAAGCAGAGATAAGAAAGAGGTTTAGAAGATATCACACATTTATAAAATACTATAATATAGACAGATACTCTGAGCTATCAATTGGCATTGGTATAGAATTCACTTATTTATTTAAGTACCAGAGAAACAAATATTAAACACTTTCTGAACCACATGATATAAAATCAAACTACAACAAGCTAACTAGAAGGGCCAGATTATATAAGCGGTATCTGACAAACTATACAAACACTAAATCATCTATATAACATGCATAAGTTTACTAAATTTTGATATTTTTGCACCCCATCTACAAGAGTTAATTATCACGTAATGTCTTGTAGCTATTGTTGACGTTAAAATATAACATCTATGTACACCAGATTAATACTTTTAATTACAGTTATTTTAATACCCGAATTAGCAATATCGCAAGATAAGTGTTTTTATATAGACGAAACAACAGATCTTGCATATAGCATAACAGACAGTACATTATACTCCGGAATATGCTCTGACTCATACAGAAATGGAAATATGAAATACTGCTGCAAATTTAAAGATGGTGTTATTAAGTATAGTAAAGCATGGAGCAGAAAAGGTGTTTTAGTAGATAGTACTATTTACTTAAACGGAGATGATAAAATGATAACATATACTTTCTATAAAACTGGTGAACTAAAGGAATACGGCACATCATTTAAAACCGGTAAAAAAACCTTAGGATTGGATAATTACGATAATGAAGGAACTCATATAATGTTTTGGAAAAATGGAAACAAAAAATCAGAAGTCAAATATTACAATGACCGAACAAAAACCTTTTTAACCCGATACTACAAAAATGGAAACCTAAAATATACAGGACTCTTTTACGAAAAGAATGCAGATTCAGGTATGATTAGTGCTTTAAAACGTGACAGTATACATTGTGAATATAATAAGGACGGAATACTTATAAAAAAACAAACCTACGTTAAAGGGAAATTAAATGGTTTAACAAGTTACTATGATATAAACGGAAATCTGCAAAAAACAGAAATGTATAAGAACAATATTATCAAACGCAGATAACAAAGTAGCATCCAATTAAAACAGACTGTAAAGCAACAATATGGAGAACAATAATACCGAAAAGCTTGATGAAGATATAAGGCAACATAAACTATATAAAATACAAGTTAACGAACAAAAAATCAGAGAATACAAAAATGTGTTCAACACAATAAAAGAGAGTACTATAGTAAAAAACTCTAAAAATATATCATCATACATAGTCAGATTCATCTTCAGATTAATTACAATTTTATTAATAATCATTGGTATTAGCTTTCTGTTTCCTGAAAATGTAATTGGTTTTATTGAGAGTAACGGCAAAGTTATTTCTGAAACAGATAAAAGTGACCTTAAAGACGTTATACCTTATATAGGGTATATCTGTATTGTAACATCTACACTATTTATATTAATAATTATACTATTAAAGAAAAACGCAAAAAAACGTAACACAATACACAAGTTATCAAAATTAGTAAGTGAGGTTATAGAATACATTGAAACAGATACTAAAGAAGAGAAAATAAAATACGAGTACTTTGTTGATAGCATGGCAGAAACAGAATACAGAAAAAAGAGTAATGAAAATAATTCTATTTAAGATATGTTTTAATATCAAACAAAGCCTTCTTCTTAGTAGCTGTTTAAATTTATCCAACACTACCTCTTAACCCGCAATAACTTATTAAACAACACTTTATAAATAACAAAAAATTAATCACAACAAATAACACTCCATAATATTGTATAAACAATAACGTTTTAATAAATTTACACTCTGACTATACAACAATTCTGAGATAAATAAATCTAAAAGCGACCCACATGTGTAAAAAATTTAAAAATGAGAAGACAGTTACGTTCTATTTTAAGCAAAATTTCTTTAGCATGTATTTTACTATTAAATGGCGGGGTAATTTGGGGACAATGGCAACATGTTGGTAATCCGGGTTTTTCAAAAGGAAGTTCAGCATACATTAATCTTAAGTTCCATAACAATATACCATATGTAGTATTTAAAGATTCGGAGAATAACTATAAAGTTACCATGATGAAGTTTAATGGTTCAACATGGGAAAATGTTGGAAATTCCGCATCCACAAATGAGATAGGTGCCTTTCTGGAGTTAGAATTTCATAATAACAAACCATATATAGCTTTTGACGACAGTGATAATAACAGAATCCCGGCTGTTATGAGGTTTAATGGTACATCATGGGAATCACTACCTTCTCCTTCAGCAAACACTGCTTATGATATTAATCTCAAATCTCATAATGGAGATCTCTATATAGCATATATAGACTTTGGTGCAGATCACAAAACGACAGTCAAAAGATTCAATGGTACTAACTGGGAAACAGTTGGTAAACAAGGATTCTCTGCTACTGGAATACTTTGGCTTGATCTTGAGTTTCATGATGGGATTCCATATGTTGCTTATAAAGAAGATGGTGATGGAGTGAATGAAGGGAACAATGCTACCGTAATGAAATTTAATGGCTCTGACTGGGAAGTTGTTGGAGAAAGAGGTTTCTCTAACACAGAGATAACATATTCCAATTTAGGATTTTACAAAAATCAACCGTGCATGGCTTTTCGTAATGAAGATGACAACACAATGGCGGTAATGGCTTTTAATGGTAACAAATGGATTGACCTTTCAAGTAAAGATTTTAAGGGAGAGTATATAACAAATCCGGAATTAAAGGTCTATAAAGGAGTATTATATGCGTTATATACATCTACCGGAGGAAAAGGCAGATTAAAAAAATATAATGGTAAAAACTGGGAAAATGTAAAAGAAGATCCTATTGTTGATTACTATGTATCTGAACTTACAATGAATTTCTTGAATAATGACATATATGTTCTTATGCAAGATTATAGTAACTCAGGTAAATTATCTCTCATAAAGCATGCTCTACCAAAAGATGTTTCAACCAGCAATCTGGAGTTCAGCAAAGAACATAACTATAACATCTATCCTAATCCAACAAAGGGTATTCTGAACATAAAAACCAATAAAGAGACAGAAGTCAGAATTTACAATATTGCAGGAAAGAGTGTTTACTCCTCAACCATAAACAACAGTTCTATAATAGATATATCTTCATTCAATAACGGAATATATTTTGTTAAACTAATAGACAAAGATGAGGTTTATATTAAAAGAGTTATTAAGAATTAAATAGCTATATTAATACATTACCTGTTAGCAGAAACATATGTTCTGTTAACAGGTAAGTATTTTACTTTGCTTAACAAGACTTTTACATACAGATTTTAATATACAAAAATCAAAATATAGAGTTCCCACAATATGTTGTAAATAGCTCTAATGCTTTTATTGCTGCCAAAGAATTTCCGTTTCTGTCAAGTCCTGGTGACCAGACAGCAATTGTCATATGATTAGGTATTACTGCAACAATACCACCTCCCACTCCACTCTTTGCTGGTAATCCAACCTCAAAAGCAAAATTACCAACAGCATCATATGTACCACATGTAAGCATTATAGCATTTATACGCTTTGTCTGACTTACATCTGTTATAATATCGCCATCAATACACATTCCTCTGTTTGCCAGAAAAGAGAATGTTCGTGCCAGATCTGTACAACTCATTTTTACCGAACACTGATTAAAATAGAGATCAACAACATCGTCTATATTGTTATGAATATTGCCAAAACTCTTCATAAAATTAACCAGTGCATAGTTCCTGTAACCATGTTCACGTTCACTATTAGCTACAACCGGATCGAAACTTATAAGATTGTTACCACTAAGTTTTCTAAACATATTAAGCAACTCCTGCTGTGCATTATCATAAAGCGATAACATACAATCGGCCATTACAAGTGCCCCTGCATTAATAAATGGATTACGTGGTATACCATTTTCATACTCAAGCTGCACCAGAGAGTTAAACGGATTACCTGAAGGTTCAACACCTACCCTTTGGTTTATTACAGACTGATCCTTTGTATGCACCATAGTTAATGACAACAACTTAGATATACTCTGTATTGAGAACGATTCATCGCTATCTCCAACAGAATATTCCATTCCGCTATTCATTCTTACTACCATACCAAACTTATTCAACGGAACATCTGCCAGTGCAGGAATATAGTCTGCAACCTTACCCTGTTCTATCCAGGGTTGCACCTCTCTATATATCTGATTAAGTATTGTATTGTAATCCATTTCTAAAAATTTTGCCAAAAGTAACTTTTATTCATCATGTTACAAACAGTGTACATGTAATATTTATACCAGAATTGTATAAATCAGGAAAAAACGAATTATTTAATCTACATTTGCAAAAAAACAGAGGTATATTGGATTATTCAGATTTAAGACTTACAGATTGGTTACCAACATCGGTAAAAGAGGCAAAACTAAGAGGATGGGATAATATAGACATTGTTCTATTTAGCGGCGATGCATATGTAGATCACCCATCGTTCGGATCAGCCGTTATTGGTCGTCTGTATGAAAGTATGGGACTTCGTGTAGCTATTGTTCCGCAACCAAACTGGCGCGACGATCTGCGCGACTTTCGTAAGTTTGGAAAGCCAAGATTATTCTTTGGTGTATCTGCCGGAAATATGGACAGCATGGTAAACCACTATACAGCAAACAGACGCCTGAGATCTGATGATGCTTATACCCCTGACGGAAAAGCAGGTTTCAGACCTGACTATGCATCGGTTGTATACACCAAAATACTTAAAGATTTATACCCTGATGTACCTGTAATAATCGGCGGTGTTGAGGCTTCGTTAAGACGTTTGGCACATTATGATTACTGGAAAGATGAACTAAAACCATCAATACTTATTGAGTCTGGTGCCGACATGTTGGTTTATGGTATGGGTGAGAAACCAATGCGCGAAATTGTTGACCGTTTAGAAGCAGGAAGTAACTTTGCAGATCTTACAGATATAAAACAGACATGTTACATAAACAGAGATAATCAAAGTATTAATTACGATAAGGTTATCAATCTCTACTCTTTTGAAGAGTGTATTAAGGAGAAGATTAAACATGCAAAAAACTTTAAACACATAGAGCAGGAGAGCAACAGATTAAACGCCGCCGCTCTTACTCAAAAAGCAATTGGTAAAACTGTGGTTGTTAATCCGCCATATCCGCCAATGACAACAAAAGAGATAGATGCAAGTTTTGCATTGCCATATACCAGATTGCCTCATCCAAGATATAAAAACAAAGGAGCAATACCTGCATATGAAATGATTCGTCACTCTGTAAACATTCACAGAGGATGTTTTGGAGGATGTAGTTTCTGTACTATATCTGCACATCAGGGAAAATTTATAGCAAGCCGAAGCGAGAAGAGTGTCCTAAAAGAGGTTAAACAGGTTACACAGATGCCTGACTTTAAAGGATACATTTCTGATATTGGCGGTCCATCGGCCAATATGTACCGAATGGAAGGAAAAGACAAAGAGATATGCGAAAAGTGTGTAAGACCATCATGTATATATCCTAAGATCTGTAAAAACCTGAACACAAACCATCTGCCACTTACCAATCTGTACAAGAAAGCAAGAGCATTAAAGGGTGTAAAGAAAGCCTTTATCGGAAGTGGTATACGTTACGATCTTTTCCTTGATGAGAGTGTAATAAATCAGGCAGACAAACGCAATTATCTAAAAGAGGTTATTCAACATCATGTTTCCGGACGACTGAAAGTTGCGCCTGAACATACTGAGGATAGTGTATTAAAGCAGATGAGAAAGCCTCCGTTTAAAATGTTTGTAAAACTGAAACAGATATTTGATAAAATAAACAGTGATCTCGGCATAAATCAGCAACTGATTCCATATTTTATCTCAAGCCACCCTGGTTGCCATGAAGATGATATGCGAAAATTAGGCGATACTGTTAAGAAGATGAACTATAAGCTTGAACAGGTTCAGGACTTCACCCCAACTCCTATGACTGTTGCCACTGTAATATACTATAGCGGGTACCATCCATACACATTAGAAAAGACTTACACAGCAATAAGCAAGGAGGATAAACTTAAACAACGTTCGCACTTTTTCTGGTATAAAAAAGATAACAATAAACCAGATAAAAGCAGACCGTCTGACAGAAACAGAGGTAGCAACAACAGTAAAAATAAAAACAGAGGCTTTAGAAAATCCCGAAGAAAATAACATAATTATGGTATTGATATGATTGTTTTTTATCTGTTATTTTGAACCATTCTTAATAAAAGGGTGTTTTAAATTAATAAATGATAACAGATTTATGAAACTAGCATAAGTATATAATTTACTGCACACAAGTATAGTTATAAATGCAAGTTCCATATAGCAAATGAAAACAATTATAGATATATGAATACAATACTAAACAAATGTACAAACGGGAAGGTATTTAAATGTGGAAGCTGTAACAAAATACACATTGAATATAAGAATATAGCATTAAATTTTAACAACGAAGAGTATAATCAATTTGCCAGATATTTCAGAAACCTTGATGGTCAGTATTGGGAACAGGTAAACTACAATAGCGAGTATAAAAGAAAAATTATTGTGCCTGTAGGACATAAGAATTTAAATATTCTCTTAAACAACAATGAACTTATTGAACTTAAACAGTTGTTACACAATAACAAGAATATAAATACCTACCCAATAATTGGGAGCTGCGAAATAAACAAAAGCTTTATGCTTAATTAAGCAACTGATATCCAGCAGTGTGTTTCTTAACAAAACCATAATAAACAGATAAATTACAAACAAAACATACAATTATGTGTATTTCTAATTGATAAAACAGAATATTTTAACAAATAAAAATCATTATATTTTGTTAATTTTTTTTTTGTTCTGCAAACAAAGTATACTTTTACGCAATCCCGACAACAAAAGTAAGCAAAACATTCTGACTCTACGCCCGGAATTTTGTGAATTATTTATTTTTAGATGAAGAGATTGGTATTAAAATATCAGAACAAGGAAGATTTTTTCAATAGCATTGGAAAGATATTTAATGGTGAAGATCATGGCAATAACTTTTATGCCATAGATGATGAATCTATGACCGGAAATATCCAATTCTATGAGGTAGACAGTAACTTTATACTACTCAAGATGGATATTACAGCAAAGGAAGATTTAAGCATAGCAAGGAATCCGAGTAATAATCCTTATATGGCAATAAGGTTTATGATATCCGAGCAACCTATAAAGATGAAGATTCTCAATAACAATAGCTTTATTGAGGAGACATTTTGCAGGAAAATTTTCTTTTCTACTGCTGAATTTGGTATAGACATTAATATAAGAAAAGGACAGTCTATAAAGCTTTTAGCACTTGCTTTTGAACGAAGATTAATAAAAGATATACTTCCTGACAAACTTGATAAACCTTTTTTAAGTCAGATTCAGGATAAGGTGACTCCTATTTACAGACAAACAGACCTTTCAACTTTAACGTATAACAATATAGTTCAGTTCTTTGTAACAATAAACACACGCAAAGAGTTTACTCAGCTATACGCAAAATCAATGGCATATTATCTTCTGTCTGAAGCAATGATGCAATTATGTTACAATACACATCAAATTGTAAATCTTAACCAAAGCGATATTGATACCATTAAAAAGTTGGAGAACATACTGAGCGAAGAGATTATTGAGAATACACCTGTTCTTGAAGAGCTGAGCAAACGGGTTAATATGAGCGTATCTAAGATGAACAAAATATTTAAATATGTTTTCGGCAAAACAATATATGCATATCATATTGAACTTAAGATGCGAAAAAGTCTGGAGCTATTGCTATCTAAAAAATACACAGTATCAGAAGTAGCTAATATTGTTGGATACTCAAGTACCAGTAAGTTTGCAGCAACATTCCAGAAACACTTTAACACCCTGCCAAGTAAGGTAACCTGATAACTATTTTGTAACAATACTTATACTGCAACTATTGCAAATAATATTATTATAGATATATTTGCACTGCAAAAACTAACTGAATTAAAATTACTAATGTATTTTTTAAGATATATTCTACAACGCAATACACAACCTATATTTTTTTTAGAAAGAGCATGAAAACATAAATTATACCGGGTAATCCGGTATAATAGCGTTGTATGAATTTATTTTCAATCTTACCGCCATAGTAAAAAACTATTTGTGATTACAATTACACCAATACAAATTCTGTACTCTTGTTCATAGTAATATATAGTTTGTCATTATATAACAGCTAACATTGCTAGAATATCCAGAAACAAACATATCTATATAATACAATACCAGCAGTTACCAACCGGTTGCGTTTTTACGATTTTGGGATATAAACTTACTGTTTTGGGATATCTTATATTAAGATTAAGTAATATTTTTGCCTGTGTTAAATAACGAATAAGATATAAGCTTAATAATATATTAAATTAGTTATGAAGAAAAACGATTTTGGGGCAACATAAAACTTTTTTGGGCTAAGATAGATTGGGGTAATAGCCTAAATTTGCAACCTCGAAATTACAGACAAGAAATATTCTACAACGCAATACACAACCTATATTATGTAGAAGGAGCATGAAAGCATAAATCACACACAACCAACCCATCCGAATAGAGCAAAACAAGGATATCTGCACTTCCACTTGCAGATATCCTTCATCTATTTTAAGAAAAATATCTATTAAATCAATCCTCTACTGTTTCACAATTTTTCCGGTATATATCACACTTCTGTAAACAACTCTATAAAAATATAGCCCGGGGTTAAACTCCGATATATTCAAAACTACATCTTCAGAATCTGATTCAGAAGCAAAAACTAATCTACCAGATTGATCATATAAAAATAGAGTATAACAAGTTCCTGTTATATAACCATCAATTTTAAATCTGACCTCATCACTTACAGGGTTAGGATACACAAGTATTAAACTGGTTTTGCTCGCATTAATATCCAGAACCTGTGGTTTTGTAACTTTTACAATAAATGTAGTGGTAGCAGTTGCATATTTAGTTGTAGCCTTAACAGATATTACTGTTTCTGCGCTGCTAACTATCTCATTACATTTAACCACAAGTTCACTCTCCTCAATAGTAATATCCAGACAATCTATATCAGGTATCTCTGACTCTACACTATACTGTATTACATCACCATCAGGATCAGAAAATATTGTTTTCAGGTCTACCCTCATCTCCTTATCAGATACATTAAACTCAATATCTGTAATATTTTTTAATACCACAGGTGGCCTGTCTGTACTTTTACGATTATTTATAACTCCAACTGCATCAAGGTCAAATCCTCCCGATTCAAATGGTGTTGGATAAGGATCATTTATCTTGTTTCCTTTTGAATCATATGATATATAGTCGCCGCTAACTGCGCCAATTACATCAATAAGCTTTATATGTGTAATATTATTTACATCTAAACCAGAAACGCTCCTTAGCTCTTCCAGATCAAATGGTGTACCAACATCTGCAAGTGTTTTCCCTGCCAAATTGGTAATTAACGCAGGATCTGTTCCATCAAATGATGCCGTTTGCGGAGCATCCGGAGCTAATGACAAAGCAGGAAATCTAAAAAAATCTTCTCCGTTTGAGCTTACCTCAACAAATGCCAGTTCAAGAAAAGGTTTTGTTCCGTACATAGCTCC
Organism: Bacteroidales bacterium; assembly: GCA_025210735.1. Classification (GTDB taxonomy): domain Bacteria; phylum Bacteroidota; class Bacteroidia; order Bacteroidales; family UBA6680; genus UBA6680. The sequence continues at coordinate 68,434 of JAOARD010000057.1, read as the reverse complement.
ATTCTCAAACACCGCGAAGTCAGGTCCGTTGCCATTTGCTAAAGGTATATCAAAAGTAAGTACAACTACCCCGCTATCGCCCAGGCTTACAACCTTACCATCTGCCTTACCTGTTGCATTCTCTTTAACACCATAACTAACCTTTCCGGCACCTTTATCTGATATATTCTTATATCCTCTGGTAATATTGACACCACTTACCCATGTTATGAATTTTTTACTATCTGCACTATAGTCATCCTGAGCATATGTGTTTACAGAAATAGCAAGTATTAATAATATAAAAAGTATTCTCATAACTATCTTTTAATTAAAAGAGAACCGCTAATCTATAGGCATAATTATTAAGATTAGCGGTTTCTCATTAAAATTAACTAAACAGATTATTGTTTAATAATTCGTTTAGTATAAATCTTGTCGTCCGTTTTGATACTTATAATGTAAATACCTTTAACAAGATTCTCTGTACCAAGCTGAACAACCTCTGTATTAGGAGCTACAGAGATAACAACATTACCCGAAATATTCAGAACCTTAACCTCTCTTATAATAGAAGATTCAGATCTGATATTAAGCATTGTGGTACAAGGGTTAGGATATACAACAATACCCGAATCAGAGATATTGTCAACAGATGTTGCAGCCTCTACTTTAATGGCAACCGATGAGCTTACGGATTTACCATTGGCAGTAGCTTTAACAACAACAACTGCATCTCCTGTATTATTAGGAGCGAAAGAAATAGTAAGTTCGTTATTATTAACCGTTGTTGATACCAATGATTCATTACTATTTGATTCAACTGTATATGTAATAACATCGCCATCAGGATCGCTGAATACACTATTAAGGTCTACAATCTTATCAGCCGCATTTTGCTTAACTGTAATGTCTGCAAATGCCTTTTTAACAACAGGTGCCTGATCTGCTTTGTTTACTGTAATATTTATAGTAGCATCAACCGATTTTCCGTTGGCTGTAGCTGTTATTATTACAACTGCATCTCCTGTTTTTGCATCAGCAAAATCAATTGTAAGCGTATTATCTGATATTGCAGGTGTTACAAGGTCTTTATTATTGTTCGATTTAACAGCATATGTAATAGCATCACCATCAGGATCGCTGAATACTTTACTAAGATCAATAACCTTATCGTCTGCACCTTGCTCTACAACAATGTCTGCTACCGGATTTGCAACAACAGGAGCATTATCAACATTGTTTACTGTAATCTCTACTGTTGTTTGTACCGATTTACCATTAGCTGTAGCTTTTACTACAACAGAAGCATCACCTGTAGCATTATGTACAAAATCAAGCTTAAGATCAGCGTTATTAATTGTTGCCGTAACAACTGACTCGTTACTATTTGAAACAACCTCAAATATCATCTTATCTCCATCCTCGTCGCTAAATACATCGTTAAGATAGATTACCTTATCAGCAGCATTCTTATCAACCACAATCTTATCTACTGGTTTTTTAACCACAGGAGCATGATCTTCCGGCGCCTTTGCATTAAGGTTATCAAAACAGAAGTAACCAGGAGTATTCATTCCTGCTCCGCTACCACCATCTGACGATGACAGTCTGAACTCTATTTTTGCAATATCACCAAGTGAGGTAAGATCAACCCATTTCCAATCGTCAACAATGTAATCTTTTGAGTTATCATCAAATCTGAAATCGGCAAGATAAAACTCTACCTCTCCTGTCTGATGTCCTAATGAGTTTATTCCAATAACTGTAAGTTTAAACCAGTCAGGATCGTTACCTGAAGTTCCTCCAAATTTCTTAGCAATAGCATCACCATTTTTCATAGAGTGGTATGCAAAGTTGTTATTTGTAACATACATACCAGATACTGTTGTTCCGTCTGCTGCATCCTGAATATTTGCTCTTAATAACGATCCGAACACATACGCAACACCATAGTTATCTGAATCCTCAACACCTTTTCCGGCATATGCTGTATACTGTCCGGGTATTCCTGCAACACTGTTATCTGTTCTGTTTGAGTATGCAAATCCACTCCACGCTACCGAAGAGTAGTAGTTAGGGAAATAGAATCCCCCATTCTCAAAACCACCACTATTATCAGATCCATTCCAGAATGCATTATTTGCAAGTGTAAGGCTCTCAAATGTTGCTACACGTCTGTTTAGTGTCTCAACCTCAAACTTTACCGGGTTATCCATAAGAACACCTTTTGAGTCTTCCAGAACAATATATATATCATACTCTGTTGATCCTTCAAGATTCTGAACACTCTTCTTGGTTAACTCATATCTGGTTACATCAAACTCACCTTTTCTGTTTACTGCAACAACACTGTTATCAGCATTTTTTCCCTCTTTAACCTGAGCTGATGTAGGTACAGAGGCTCCATCTGCAAGAACAACATAATATGCCTTACCTGTTTTATTAGCTTTAACAGCCAGATCAAACATTGTAGCAGAAAGGTTAAGTGCTTTTGGGAATCCATCAATAAACATAGGAGCCAAACCATCTTTGTCGTAATTTATCACAAACGATTTCCAGTTACTCTCATCTGCAAAGTCGCAATATGGTGCTTTATAGTCATCCCACTCCAAATCGTTATACTTATGGAAATAGATATTCAGTCCCTTTGCTTTATTATAAACTCCGGTATTACCTGTTATCTCAATTGCATCGTCAAGTGTATTAAGTACTGCTGTTGCCTTTGCTTTTGTATCATCATTAGCAAGATATTTAGAACAGTGATCCATAAACAGACCAAGATCTATATAGTTTTTACGAGCCGAGAACAGATCAGCATTATCAAACGCTGCGTTTATAACTGCAGGCTCAACTGACACCGCTGAGTATTGTGCAACAAACTCATCAATTGCTGTTCTAAGACCTCCTATCTTCTTAGCATCCATTACAGACAATGTAACAGTACTGCTGCCTTCATAACTATCTTTATATGTTGTAACTGCTGCCTTTGAAAGATCAAGTGGTGATGTTGCAGGGTCTGTTACAAGCGACTGTAACCATGTATTATAACTCCAACCATCTCCTGGTTCAAGAGCCTGAGAGAATATAAAGTAATCGTCAACCTCATCTTTTACCTGATATGCTACCTCTGTCATTGCAGCCAGACACACATCAAATCCAAGTACAGATATGCTCTTCTTAGATTTTGCTTTTGCATCTTTCATTGCCGATTCAACCTCACGCATCTCAAGGTAATCGTTTCCGTTTGAATCATCCCAGCACACTCCTTTTGTTACACCAAAGTTTGTAGCATCCTCGCTACGCCATCCTCCGCCATGATCCCACATAATCAACATGGTTTTCTTAGCCGGATAACTCTTCTGTCCCCACTGAATAAAATCAGAAAGGTTTGCCGGATCACCCATATTAAGCTCACCCAAAGGATTATCTGCATCAAGACGCTCAGAGCCTATGTTTTTTGTATCTGTATCGTGCTTAATCTTATATCGTCTTGTATCTGTCCAGTTACCGTTTGAGTAATTATAACCCGGATTACGGTCAAGCTGTACAATTACATTTACATTTTCCGGAAGGTCAACTGCCTCCATCTCATTAACATCCTTAATTGCATTACCTTCAAGATTGTTATCACCATCAAGATATACTAGTATTGTCCACTCTGCATATTTAAGTACTGCAAAATCTTCAGCATATTGCGAATACTCATTTGATGCATTAAATGAGTAAGCGCGGTAATAGTATGTTTTACCGGCATCAACTGTTGTATGGTTAAATGAGTTATCGGTTCCTTTATATATAACCTCTGCCTCACCAATCTTATCGTCTACATTATATGCAGTGCCATTAACAGGTATCTCAAAGTTTTTATCCTCTGAACATACTATCATTACATTTGCAGGCTTTGCTGATTGAGTCCATGTAAGATTAACACGGGTACCCTCAATTGCTTCTGCAACAAAATTTGTAATAGCATTACCATACAAGGTCTTAAGATCAAGCTTAACAGGTGTTGCTTGCAGGTTAGGTGTCTCCTCAGCATCCTCTGCAACAACATACAGATTATACTCTGTTCCCGGGTTCAATCCGTTAACTTTTATGTAGTTCTCTTTTGCTGCATTTATTTTACCAGATATAACAGAGGTTACACCATTCTTAACATCTGCAGATGATGTAAGCTGTATTGCTTTATCACACAGCGCATAGTATATTGTTCCCGGTTCGCTAATCTCTGCTTTTACAGTAAATGAATTATCTGTAATATCCTCAAGTATTGGTGTTGAGTTTATAAAGTCTGGTGACGTTACATCAAGTGTAGAAAGTATTAATCTCATAACTGATGAGTATTGATCTCCACCCTTGTCAACCACAAGAACCATAGAGTAGTTTGTCTTCTCTGTTAACGATGTAATATCAACCGGTTTCTCTTCGTCTACCTTCACTGCAATATTTCCTGATGCTATTGCAGCATCACCACTACTATTTGTTCCTGCCTTAATCTGATCTACTGTTGGCAGTTCAGCACTCTCTGGTAACAGAATATAGTATACCGTACCTGCTACTGTTGATTTTAGTAACATCTTAGCCGATGTAGCAGTAATATCTGAGAATTTAGGGTATCCTCCTGCAAATGTTGCATCAGGTATCTCATCTGCTCCAATATATGGTGTAGCAGCATTACGCATATCGCCATCAATATCGTCTGTAACACGCTTAATCTGTGTTCCGAACTTCATCCCTGTTCCGGTAACATGAAGATCTTTTTCTGATACAAACTGAGGCGCAACGCTTATTGACTGCTTATCTGATGTAACAGCTGCTTTCCAGTCATCAAGTGATGTTACTGTAACATCGCCATATTTAAACATCCTCTCACTATTATCATTTGTATAGTAGTTATTGTGAGATATAGATGAGTTTGTAGCCTGCATCTTACTCCATATTACATAAGAACCGGAGTAAACAGCAAATATATTGTTCTTAATATTTACATCGTCAAATACCGGAGAAGCCCCTCTTTTGTCAAAGAAGAATGCCTTAGAGTATTTTCCTGAGCCATCAATCTTAATTGTATTATGAACAATATCTACACTCTTTGCGTCCTCTAAGCTTATACCTACCGCACTGCTTGTTGAGGTTGCATATATCATGTTGTTTGCCACAAGTGCTCTGGAACCCTCAACAGATTCAAATCCCTGAAGCATTATTGCAGAACCACCTTTTGACGAAAGATTCAGATTAAACTTATTGTTTACTATTCGTGCGTTCTTTTTATTCTTAAATATTCTTACACTCCAGTTCTGTTTCTTTGCATCCTCTATGATAAATGAGTTACCATCAATAAGTACATCGTTCTGATAATTCAGGTAAACAGACATTGCATACTGATTCTTAAACACGTTATTCTTAACTGTTAAACCAGTCTCAAAATCTGTTACATAGTTTATACCCATAATATAAAGACCAGTATTACCATTCTCAAATGTATTACCCTCAAAAGTGGCATTATGATCTAATGTCTTATCATCTCCGGTCTGACCACAATATACAAGCGTTTTATTATTATCGTAGTCAGATGTATTACACTCTATTCCAATAAATTTATTGTTTATAAAGCTATTATTATTAGCCTCGCCATAATACTCTACCAAACGACCATATGTAAGTCCTGTAGCCTTAAATGTAATATTTTTAAAAGTCAGATAGTCAGCACCTTTAATTGTAAGCAGCGTTGGTGCAACATTCTTACCAGAATAGCTAAAAATAACATTATCGCTGTTTCCTGAAGCTGCCTCAAACACAACCCTGTTTGTATTATTTACTCCTGTTATACTGTTTACTGCAAGCGCACCTTTATATTCACCATCGGCAATTTTAAATGTAACAGCTCCTGTTACTCCTAAGGTATTAAGTGCATTAACTGCCTCTGCCGGATCAACAAAATCGGCATCTACATTAGCAGCATTATTAATAGTATACTCACCTTTAAGAGCTCCTCTTACTACCCTTTTACCAACAGGATTACCATTAGCTGCATCTGTTTTAACCCCTCCGGCTGTAACAGACTTAAACCGGGCATCAACAATATCATTAACCTTTGCATCATTGGCTATATCAAAACATAACCAGAAGTAATAGCCCTTCTCTGAGCTTATCTTTTTATCAAAATCAAATGTAAAGTCGCCATTCGGAGAGTCTACCTCTGCTAACTTCTCTGCTGTGCTAAACTTATCAAGTGAATTTGTATAGTACAATTTTGCTTTTGAGATATCAGTACTGTTTGTACAACCCTCTGTAGAGAAAGTCATCTTTTTTATATCAAGATCGCCCTTCTCTCCTGCCACCATAAGCTGAACACCAAGAATAAGCTGATCTTCTGTATTTGGCTGAAGGAATGTTCTTACTGGTTGTGTGGTAACACTGTTCTCAACAAATAACTGACGAGGCTCATAAAGCGATACATTAGCAACCCATCCTTTTTTTGCTGTATACATACTATTCGGTTTAAAATAGAATCGTACAGCACCATCATCTGATGTTGATTTTACCGGAGCCGGTACATTCTCACCAAACAGTGTTGCAATGGTATTACTCCCATCAGTAGCCTTTCCGTTATAAACAATAAAATCGGCACCATAACGCGTTGGCATCTCAAACTCAGAGAATGTTACTTTAACCTTCTTTGTAGGATCAGCAGGTTCAAATATTACACTTCCTTTGCCAGATTTACTGTAGTTATTCTCTTTTCCTCCATCATCTGTAAATACAATATCATCTTTAATTACAATAGTATTACCCATTGTAAGAGGCATCTTTATATTATCGGTAACCTTAATTCCGGCAGGGTTAGTAGCTGTATTATTGTACTTAACCGCATCTGCCGTATAATCAACACACTCAGCTTTAAGAAGATTATCTGCAACTGCATCTGGCGAAACATCATATGCTATCCAGAAATAGTTATCGCCGGTTACCAATGCTCTGTCTGTAATAATCTCCTGAACAGCCGAAGCATAAGCAGCTTCTCCAACAAGGTTATCGCGACTAAATTCAGGTATTCTTCCGGTATAGTATATTCGTATTTTATTAATATTTGCTGTAGATCTTGTATCAACCTTAAGTTTCTCAACAGTTAACGGATTAAGACCACCATCTGTTGTCACCTTTAATCCGGCAACAGCCGCGGCTACAGATCCTTTTGTTATTCCACCTGAAGTAACTGCAACTGATTCCGACCCGGTAATTGCCATTGGTGCAGGAGTATGTTCACTTATCACTGCTTCCCAACCAGCTGCATTAGTACCATTATCTGAATGGAAATAGACACATATACTTCCGTCAGCTGCTGTTGATACAACATCAGGCGGAGTTGTTGTTCCGCAATATCTTCCTATCTCTGGCGACGAAGGATCAGGACCATTATAGATAATCATATAGTCGTAAGTACAACCATCGTTACTCTCTGTATCAAAAGAGTTAAACTTAATCTTTATTTTGTTTTCAGGCGTTTGCGGTTTGAATATCACACTACCCTCAAAACTGTCGTCATAATTATAACCTGCCCCACCATCATCATAAAACATACCGCCAGATGTGGTAATCTCTTTGTAGGTAGACATCTTATACACCCTTACCACTTTACGTGCTCCGTCAGGGCTTGAATTGTCAGGAGTATATTCACTTCCGGTAACAGTAATTTTCTGTACTGCTGCGTCAATCATATTATTCTGCTTAGCTGTAGATTTAATATCAGCAGCTATCCAGAAGTAGTTGTCGCCTGAAATAAGTGTTGTTGTTATATCAACCGTTATGTCAGATGTAATAGTAGTAATCTCCTTTAGCTTAACATTTGCCGATGAACTAAAGCTCTTCTTATCCTTACCATAATATAGAACCAGTTTCTCAATATCATTAACATCTGTTGTTCCTGCAAGGCTAAGTTTAACCTGCTGCAAGCTTAGCGGCGATATAAGTCCGTTAGTTTTTACATTAAACCCTAATAACTCGTTTTTCTTATCTCCCGGAGACACTGTGTTAACATTGTCCTGAAATACATCAGACGATATATAGGTCATTGGAGCAGGTTTATAGTTAGATACATCTGCTATCCATCCTGATCCGAATGTACTTGCATAACTTGTTACAGAGAACTTAAACGTTAAACAACCATCTGCAGCTGTAGACTTTATTAGTCCAGGCAGTGTTGTACCTTTATACTCTCCTAGTTTTGGAGCTGTAGTACTATTTCCGTTATATACAATAAGCGAATGATATCTGTATACATCAAACTCAGTAAAGTTCACCTGAACCTTATTATCGCCATCTTTAGGTTCAAAAGTAATAACTCCGGTAAATGATTTTGTATAGTCCTCATCTCCTCCATGATCAAGGAATATAAGGTTAGAGGTTACTTTTTTACTATTTGTACCCGACTCAAGGATATAGAAATTCTTAATAAGTCTGTTACCGTCAGGGTTTGTAACATCAGGTGTTTTGTCATTACCATCAACTGTTACACTTGTACACTGTGCATCAACACTATTACCTATTGTTGCCGACGAACTGATATCGTATGCTAACCAGAAGTAGTTATCGCCCTCTGCCAGTTTTTGTGTTCCTGTTAATGTAAACTCTCCGTTCGGATTATCAATCTCTGCAAACTTATTTTCTGCACTAAAAGCACTCTTTGTTCCTGTATAATACAGCTTTGCCTTTGATATATCTGAACTGCTTGTTGATCCCGCTGTATTAAATACAAACTTTGTTGCATCAAAAGCATTAAGTGCTCCGGTACAATTAACCTTTACGGCAATAATCTCCTGATCTGTTGCACCTAATGATACTGCATTTGTTTTGTTCTGTTCTGTTGTTACAGACCCAAAAGTCATAGGAGCCGGCTTATATATTCTAACATCGTCAAGAGCTATAGAACATATGCCATAGGAGCATGTTGATGTTGATCTGAATCTGATCTTTATATTCTTCTTCGGAAGATAATCAGACAGGTCAACTGTATGCTTTGTCCACTCTGTTTCATCTGCTGTAGCAGGTACAACAAGAATGTCCTCAGTCCATATAGCACCGTTTGTTGATGAGAAATCAACATGAAGACCGCCACTCTTTTTTGTTACCACACTATAAAACTCCAGAATATAACCTTTGTCAAGGGTCTCTGTTATCATAGGAGATGTAAGAGTAGCGCCAAGATTTTTTTTAGTATAATAACTCTCAAACTCTACAAACTTAGCACCTGAGTGAGGAGTTTTAATACTATTCTTACTGGTTGACAACTGCTGCCATCCTCTGGTATTTCCATCATCTTTCTGATGCATCCATCCTGTAGGAGGATAACCATCATCAAAACTCTGGTTTAATACCTCTTGTCCTGTAGCTCTGGTTACAAGCAAAAGGATAATTAAATGTAATAAGTAAACCTTCTTCATTTTATAATTGATTAAAAGAATAATCATTAAAAACATCCGGTACACTTAACATCAATCATATACAATTATGCCATAGCATAGCTATATATAAAAGAAGGACTAAAAAAGTTGAATAAACAAATATGTTTACATCCAGCCTCTACTCCGAAAGCGTACAGATATAATTATGATTGAGGCAGGTCTTCTGACTTATCCCGTTTTAGCAGCCTTCCCATCATTATTATTCTGACAGTGGCAATAGAATTGCTAAAACTTTTTTGAGGAATCACAGCAGCGGGTACTGTTACCGGTTTACACGGTATTCCCTATTAAAACTATGGAGTTAAACACTCCACTGTTACCAAAATCGGAACAAATGTATGTAAAATAAATTAACCTAAAACATTAAATCCTGTTTTTTTTGCACATATGATTACTATATCCGGCTACGATAATAAAACTAAGTAAAGACATTATTTATTTATATCTATTTTGATATTTTTGCACCAAATATTTACTTAACCCCATAATGAGAAGAACGTAATAATACCATTCATGCACAAGAATGATTAATTATGTGAGTTTCATCAGGCAAGTGAAAAATAAATTATAAGAAAATGAGAAAAACTATCATCATAGCTATTGTGATCACTCTAGCAACAAGTTCTTTTGCTCAAACAAACAATTACAGAGAGAAAATATACAGATATACGAATACTAAAAACAGTGATAGTGTATTTTATTATATAGAGAAATGGCGTCTTGAAACTCCTGATAATGCAGATATGTATATTGCTTTAGCAGATTATTATCTTGATGCTTGCCAAACAAGCATATCCGCACAAAACACTACAGAGGGTGCTGTTCAGGAATATATTTATGGTTATAACGATCCTGTTGTAATTAACAACTCTGTGTTTAATCTGGCACAAGAGACAATACTTGAAGGCATTAAGAAAAATCCAAACAGAATAGATCTTTACCAATGGAGATTTAACACACTACTTGATAAGGGTGAAATGTATGACCATATTGATGAGATATACAGTTTTATTAAAACTGATAGTATAATAAAATCAAGATGGTTATTTGATGATTATACTAAGGTTACTGAGAGCAAAAATTATTTTCTGACAAAACTGACTCTAATAGTCAGACAAATGGCTGAACAAAAAGGTTATGTTGACAATAACCTACATAACATAATGTTAAAACTTCTAAAACAATACCCTAAATATATTTATTGCCATTTCTATCTCGGTGCAATTGAATCAGGAAATAGAAACTGGTCAAAAGCAATTGAGTATTATAGTAATTGCTATAATATGGCAGGAAACATAACGGTAAATTACAAAACATATAATATGGGTACCCAATATGGTAAACCCATTTATGCATATATACTTGCCGAAACCTATTTTGAAACAAAGAATTACAATGATGCACTTAAATATTATAGGAAAGCAAAAAGAGGAAATATTCCTCACGAATATAAAAAACTAGCCAAAATCAGAATTAAATACCTGAAAAACAAACTTAAAGAGTTAAAGGATAAAGATGCAGCATAGTACTCCATACAGTATTTTTAATACACCAGAACCAAAAAGCAATCAGCGTAGTGTATTAAACCTAAGGTGCAAACCTATAGAGAAAGTGCGTATTGCATTTATCGGTCTGGGTATGCGTACAAAATCTGCGCTTAACAGGTATGCTCATATAGATAATACAGAGATTAAAGCCATCTGCGATATTGTTCCTGAAAAGTGCAACCATGCCTCATCTGTATTAAACCTGTATGGTATAAGCAGTGTTGATGTATACCAGAACGAAAATGATTGGAGAGCTATCTGCCAACGCAATGACATTGATCTTATATACATATCTACTCATTACCAGCTTCACACACCTATTGCTATTTATGCAATGCAACATGGTAAACATGTGGCAATTGAGGTTCCCGCTGCCGTAACTGTTCAGGAGTGCTGGCAACTTGTAGACACTGCCGAGCAGACACAAAGGCACTGTATGATGCTTGAGAACTGTAACTACGGAAGTTTTGAGCTTACAACACTTAACATGGCACAGCAAGGGGTATTTGGCGAGGTAATACATGGCGAGGGTGCATATATACACGATCTTAAAAAGCTAATACTTGATACCGATGCCTATTGGGATATGTGGCGACTTAAGTTTCATGCCCAGAAAAATGGAAACCTCTACCCTACCCATGGTCTTGGTCCGTTGTGTCATATAATGAATATACACCGGGGCGATAAACTAAGCTATCTTACATCAACATCTACAAAGCAGTTTGGTATGCAGGAGTTTATTAATGAGAACTACGATAACAACCATGAGTTTACAACACTAAACTACTCCGGTGGCGATATGAATACCTCATTAATAAAGACTGCCAGAGGAAAAACAATTATGCTGCAACACGATATTACCAGCCCCAGACCATATAATCGTATACATCTTATAAGCGGGACAAAAGGTTTTGCGCAAAAATGGCCCAAAACAGGTATAGCACTGGCTCCAAACGGACTTGAATATGTTGCCGAAGATAAACTACAGGAGATGTTAGAGCTTTACAAACATCCTGTTCAGAGGCAAATGGAGACTGTATTGGAGTCAATTGACAAACAGATACCAGAGATATCAAAAAACGACAGTATGGACTATATTATGGATTACAGACTGATCTACTGTCTGAGAAATGGTTTGCCACTTGATCAGGATGTGTACGACGCTGCTGAGTGGTCGTCTGTAATGGAACTCTCAGAGTACTCCGCCAATAATTTTAGTACCCCTGTAGAGATCCCTGATTTTACACGTGGCAATTACAAACAAACAGACAATATAGTTTATCATATTTAGAGATACTATGACTTCAAATAACAGATTATTAAAGGCAGTTTGTATAAGCGAAATAACAGACAAGTTGAAGATACTTATCTTTATACCTGTACTTGCTCTTACACTGTTTATTACAGATAATAACACAACTACAGAGATTCTGCTTACAACCCTTATCTTTATCATAATCGTAGCCCTGATACTATTCTCAGATTATATATTCTCATATATGTTAGGGGTAGCAAGTGTAACAATAAACAGTACATCTATTATATTCAGTTACAATAGTGGCAAAACTATAATATATAATCAGGAGAATACTAAAACTATTGAGTATGAATATGAACCCGGCGGCAGGCTCTATCTGTTATTTATAACCAATAACGGAAAAACAAAACGATACTACGTTACATACTCTCTATTTAACCTAACTTTAAAACCCAAACACAGAATACAACTTATATACAGTGAGTTTCTGTTATTAGAGAACAGTTGCGATCTGCTAAAGGATAAAATATCTGTTAAATCAAAAGAGGTAATGGAGTACAACCTGAATAATTAATGGCTATACAGTGTTATCTAAACATAAATTATATTTTTGTACTCATATAACCTTATCCCTAAAAACATGAACAAAGAGAAAAACAATATTTTAAAAACAATAATCAAAGGTCCATCATTAGGATATACCGATGTTTACCCAAAAAGAGAGTTATGGAGAGATATTACCAATGAGTTCAATGGTACTTTTAAAATAAAACATAACTCAGGATGCGAACTTGAATGGCATGATGTAACTATACCATACAAAAGATGGGAGATAAAAATATCATCGTCTGACACAAGACCTCTAAAGTTTACAGCCAGTTTATTGGCTTTACAACACTTTGATCTGACAATATCATGGGAAGATTTTATTGAAAGAATACTTAAAAAATTCTCTAAACCAGAGATTGAGGTTGGTTATAAAGAGTTTGACAAACGTTACCTGATAAAAAGTAACAGATCTGATTTAACAAAAGCAATACTATCTGACAATATACAGAGAACCATGTTAAAACATAATATCTACTCATTATCATACCAAACCAATAAAAACAGTAATGAGTCAGAACTAATATGCACAATTCAGAGAAAAGCCGGAGACAAGGGCTCTACTATTGAACTTATAAAGATGTTTATGGCAATACTGGACAATATAAACCAACTAAAAATTATTAAGTAGATTACCCAACACTTATTGAAATATATGAAACGAAGCATGAGAATGGTCATTCACACACACGAGGACGATTATTATGCGGAGTTCCATCTGACAAATGAAAAACAAATATAAACAGATGAACCGAATATTTATTCTTCTTATTACAGTTATTACTCTTTGTAGTTGCAGAGATATGCTTGTTAAAATATTAGAATCTAACAAAAGTGTAGAATCAACAACAGAGACTAAATACAATTATAAATACAGAGCAGGAAAGTTATTCCTTAAAACAGAGAAGACGTATGTATTACTGGCAAACAAAGTTATAGATTCAACAACAACCATAACAGAATTCAAATATAACAAAAGAGGATTATTGGTTAATAAAGAGTGGCTTTCCGAAACAATATCCATGAATAAAGTATATAGCTACAACAACACTGACTCTTTAATACGGGAGCTGGATATTTATAATAACAGAGATACAATGTACCTGACAGAATATGGTTACTTTCCTGATGGCAGGAAAGTTACTATGCATAAATATCTGACTACAAACTACAATAATAATGGAAGAAAGATTGAGTACGATACAGTATTTATGAGAAATGAATTTGATTATAAAGACGAACTCTGTTTAGCAAAAAAACAATATGACATTAACGGTGAACTAAGTGCTTTAACAGAGTTTAAGTATAAAAATAGTGTTCTGCACAAAGAGATAAAATACAACTGTATAGATGGACTTAAATTGCCGGAGAATACAGTAATTTATAATTATATGAGATCTAAGCAATATCCGGATCAATTTATTTTAAACAACTCTAACGACACTATCGGTTATGTTGTAAATGAGTTCACAAAAGAGAGCCTTGTAAAAACAATATCTGTATTAAACAGTGGATCTGTATATATAGAAGAGCATTTTAATAATAACCGTATCATTAAACAGATTGATTACAACACGGATTATAGTATAAAGAAATACATTACACTATATGAATACAACACCAAAGGAGATTTAATAAAAGAACAAAGTTTCTCAGAACCAATAATATAAACAACAAACAGGCTACAAACTACTACATCAGCTGTTTAAAAAATGAGTTAGTAATACATATTACTTCTTAATCTCATACTCTTCAACTGTTTTAATCATATCATTTAACTGTTGAATACCAAAACCTTCAACCTTTCTCTCATTTATAAATTTCAGGAATAGGTGCAGATCATTATTACGTTTTATCAGTTTTATATCTTCCTTAACATCAGCAAGTACATCCTCATCTTCCATTTGCAGGTATAAACTGAGATAGGTATTAAAATTATCGATGGTAGGTGTATTAAAATTGGTTGCAAACATTGCCAGATAATGTTCAAAACTCTGTTCAGGATATTTTTCAATTAATTTAACAGAAACAGAATTTAAATATGAAAAGCTAAAATCGCTGGCTATACACTCAAATGTTTCACCTTTAAAGAAAAAGACAAAATGCCTCAAATACTTTTTATTCAACTTTTTATTAAGAAGTATCTCATCATCAGGAAAGTTTTTCAGCCAATCAGTGTTTTTTAACTCATAAAACTCACCCCAAGGTAATTGATCATTTTTGCACCTAAACTGTCCGTTAAAATAACCTTCGTCATTTGTTGCCCCTAATCGGTATTTGTAAACATTATAAAATTCAATTGACCCTTTATCCTCCTCTTCAATATGTTCATACACCTTTGAATTCAGATAAAACTCTATGTTTATACCATAATCAATCTTTGAAATTTCAGGCATTGGCGAATTCGGATCTGCATTCCAGTTAATATTTAACTTTTCGTACTCCATACTCTTTTTCGTGTTCATGTATGCACCCGCTTTTCCTGTTTTTACTATTTTAGCTATAATAAAAACAAGAATCAGAGCTATAATAGACACAAATAAAATAACTATCGACATTTTTCTGTTCTGTTAAAAAATAATACCTACAAAAGTAGTATAACTGTTTACTTGTTCAAAGCATTTTCTTTTAGCCACAATGTCATTGCATTTAAATACCCCTCACAAAGCTCCATTGAATCTAACCGCTCATTTGAGGCTCCGGTCTTACATTTTATAAGACTATGGTTACCATCAGGGAATCTTTTAATTGTAAGTATCTTTTTATCTTTTGCCCCAATTGTTTTGTTATAAAGCAGTAGTGTTTTTCTCCAATCAACAATAAAATCTTTCTCTCCCACAATTGCTAAAACCGGACATCTGATTTCATTCAGAACCTTATCAAAATCAGGTACCAATATTCGTAAGTTTGATTCCTTATCGCGTTTATATTTCACCTTTAAGGTTTTCTGATAGTTATCATACAGATCCTTTGGAAATTCTCTGTCGATATTCATATATGACATAAAAAAATCATTCTTACGGAACTCATGTCTCTTTTTAAGAGCAACATACTCCTCGTAAGTACCACCATTCTCAATCAGTGCTTTCTGCTGAAGGTACTCTGCTACAAATAATTTTGCTTTAGATTCGGGTAACCCGGCAAATATTAGATCTGATTGTAACTTATAAGGGAAGCTATTCAGACCATCTGTACCACTAACCGAAATCCAAAAAGTTATAGAGGGATAGTCCTGAATAACCAACGGGCAAATGTAACCAGCACGGCTAATACCCCACAATCCGATTTTCTCAGAACCAGGTACCTTACGACGTTTTAACTCATTAATGGCTGCAATTATCTCTTTTGCACTGTTGCTAACTGATTGCTCATGATTATATTGTCCGTCACTATTTCCACAACCCATTTTATCATAACGGAAAGAGGCTAATCCAAGCTTACCAAAACTCATATACAACGAATCGTAATACCAATTTTTCTTAGTAAAATTGGTTTTTCCATGACCGGGAACAATTATAACAATCCCGGCAGGCTCAGCATCCATGGGCCTATCTATGAAGCCGCTCAGTTTTCTGCCTTCAAATGTGAAATTTAAAGTATCTGTTTTCACTTTTCCCTGCCCAGACATTAGGCTGAAATTTAGCAGAAAGCTTATAAATGTGAAGGTTAATATATTACTCATTGTGTTTTATCTCTCCAGTTCTTTCTTAAATTCATCTGGTATTTCTGCTCCCGGGCCATAAATATAAAAAACTACACCGTATTTGCTGATAGCTAATTCTGCGTACGTATATACGTACGATACCCCGTTTTTGACAGTAGTGCATGATAGAATACCTTCAGTAGAGTTGCAGGGGCCGAATTTTATGCCGTAAGATTTCTCAAAATATCTTTTTATCTTCTGAGTATCCTCTTCTGTGATTGTATCATTTAGAGATCCGTAAATTATTTCATTGATTATGTACTTTTCATCTTCGACCGTACCTATGTTAAAAAGGTATTTTTCAATATAACAGAGTTCAATATCCGGATTGTACTTATCTCCAATTTTGACAATAATGCCATCAGCAAACGCATTTATTACAATCAGTTGTGCCGCTATCAGAAAAATTAGTTTTTTCATGTCTTTGAGATTTATTGTATAAGTAATTCATTAAATGGAGGTTTTTTCGATAACTGTGTGATAAACAGTTATGTCTGAGCCGTCCATACAGTTGTGAATGTAATGATTATTTTTGAATTCCCGGGCATCTGTCCCGATTGTTTTCGGCACCGCCCGAATCTTCTGTGCCTTGATAAGCATTTCACGCTTCAGTTTCAGTTTCATTATCACTGCAGCTTCATTTCTGCCTGTACTTTTTCAAATTTCAGGTTAAATTCTGCCGGTTTTTCTATCATCAGATAGTGTCCTGAGGCAGAGATTGTTTCCACGTAACAGCCTGATTTTGTAATTTCAGCTCAATAGTGTCAATAAATGCGGTTGCATCACTGGCATACTCTTCAATAGTCCAACCGGTTCTTTCGGCTTTGGATCTGCCAAAACCCGGAAGGTCGATTGCTTAAACAGCGAAATCTTTAGAAAAATAATCTATCTCGATTTGTTTTTATAAGTTGTATAAAACTTTCAGTTCTACTGAAAATGTAATTACCCTCTTTTATCATTATAACTTTCCGATTAAATAAAATGGAAATCCGTCAATAATACTAATCTATAGAAGGTATAAGTCAAAACAGAAACTGAAACTATCATACAGGAAAAATATAAGACAGGGTATTTATAATATGGTCTTTTACTTACTATAGTATCATTCTTTCCTGATAGTTCTCCAATTAATCCCATAATTAATTTCATAATAAATCTTGTTAAGACAGGAGCCCCAACTATCAAAATTATAATAAGTAATACAAAAAAGATTATACCAAATCCTATTGCTGCCTGTAATAATATCATTCTCTATTAATTTTTATACTACTCATCACTTATCAGTTTTAGAAGATCTGATTGCCCGAGATTAAAACCATAATAACCATTGTTTTCAAATATCATTCCTTCAATATTTGCACCTTTAAACAGTGTACACTCTACAGAGCAGTTTCTGATCAAAGCATTGGTCAAGTCTGCACCACTAAAATCGGCAGTCTTTATATTACAGTCAATAAACTTTGAGCCGGACAGATTTGCATTACTAAAGTCAAGAAAAAGGAAGCAGCGTTCAAAAGTAATTCCTTTTAAATCAAGCCCCTGAAGACAATCATCTTCCTCAAAATCCCAACCAACAAAATGTCTCTGACCAGCATCAATTGCATCTAATAAATTCTTTATGCTTTTATATTCCATACTATTAAACAAATACTATTCCGTTTTAAATATAGCACTATCTGTACAATGTTTTATAATTATGTGCAGGTATCTCTTGTTATACTATTTGTTCAGGTATTTTTATTACACTTTATCTATCCGCCACTCTTTGTTCATAAAAAGACTTTTAACTCTCAATGATTAGCAATAAAGTCTATAGATATCTGGTTAAACAGATCTGATTGTTCAATCATAATCCAATGACCACAATCTTCGAGTAAAACATTCTGAATATTATCACAAGCCTTTATCATAGTGTTTAGTCCACTTTGCGGGCAATACTTATCACTCCTGCCCCAGAACAACAGTATAGGGCATTTGAGTTCGGTTAACCTATCTGACAGATTCTGAATTTTTAGTTCACGGATATTACCTATTGATTGTACCTTTATCATTTCATAACGCTCATTCAGGGTTTCCTCATTCAAAAGTTCCGGATCAGAAAGCTGTAGTTGTAATACCGATCTAAGATCACTCTTTGATATATCTTGCTTTCTGAAAGCTAAACGAACTGTTCTTCGGATACCCTCCATTCGGGCATAGACATCACTATTCTCAAGCCCTGCCGGAGCTAACAATATCATATATCTGACTCTATCAGGGTAGTTTAAAGCAAATTGCATTGCTACCGCCCCTCCATGAGAGTTTCCGATAAAAGTAGCCTCGCTAATTTTACTTAGTACAACAAACTCATATATGGACTCCGCTATTGTATTCAGACTGTAGCCCGATTCTGATGGATCTGAGTAACCAAATCCGGGTGTATCTATCAGTATACAACGATAACCCGCTTTAACAAAAGCCTTCAGGTTATATTTATAACTACTCCACCCATTTGCACCAAAACCGCTACCATGAAGAAATATCAGCACAGAGCCACTTCCTTGGTCATGATAGTGAATTCGTTGACCATTACTAAGTTCAAGATATCTGCCTTCCGGAACGGGTTTTACCATAATCTGTTTTAGTTAAATATCTTCTCTATTTCTATAATATCACCCTTACACTAAAGCCAATGAATTGTGATCTTTGATAGCCGTCAGAGACCTCTTCATTGCAAGTTGCAATCTGTAAATACCCTTTTGCAGTATACTGCCCGAAGCATTTATACCAATCAGATACCGTGCACCATGTAAGATCCTGATAATCTCAAGTAGTGTAGATAGTTTATAATGACGTAGATAGTCACTCTTTTTTGGGGAGTAACCCGTAAAAGCTTTTAAAACCTTATGATACTCTGTAAGGAAATCGGTTTCATAAAGTCGTCTGGTCTCTGACGAAAAGGTACTGCTCATAAAATGGCTGATATCAGCTAAACCGTGTCCGAACCTTACCATCTGCCAATCCAAAATACATACACTCCGCTTTCCTCCTGCCTCGCGTATAACAACATTATCAGATCTAAAATCTCCGTGGATTATTGTACGGGGAAGATGCTTTAATTTATCAAAAATCTGGTCTCTCTTTTTAATTACCTGCAACAAAACAGTTCTAAAATCATCGGTAATAATCTCTCTGTCTAATAACCTGTGAAGTGATCTTTCACCAGGCACACTGTAGAGGTTTCTATGAAGCCACGAGTTGGTTTTACCCGAACCATACTGAAGAAATTGCGCATGCAATTTTGCAACCTCCTGAACAGTGGATGACAGATCAGTGCAAGAACAGTTCTCTTCCAATACTTCTGCCGAGGATAGATCTTCTAAAAGCAAAAAAGATAAGTTTCTGGTTGCGCAGTTATTCACGCCGGAGTAATAATCAGGTGTTTTTATCCTGATTATTGGAGACAAATGTTCATAAAATCTTGATTCATTATCAAACAGGTGATTACTCAACACCCTGCTTCTTTTGTCTGTATGAGACACCTTTAGTATGAATGATGTAGGTGCAATAGTATCCTGATTTTCGTACGTTGGAATAATACGAAAAATCTGGCTGGTCAGACCCGGATAATCCTGCTTTATCATTTCAAGGCTATCCACTCTATTGTGTTCCAATATTTTTGCCCGCCGAAGTAAAGAGGTGAGTTCAACAGGCCGAAGTTCAAAATTAGTTTGCATATCTATCATTTAAGTTTATCCGGTTTTTGTGCAACTGTTTCGCAACGTGCACTGGCATAAAAAGAGTCCGGGTTTTTGCCCCAGTTCAGAAATGCCATACTCATCTCTCTGAGTTCTGTCTGACAAACCCACTTTTCTGACAGTATAAGATCTTTTATTCTCTGTTGCCTCAGATATTTTGACCAGAATGTTCCAATCTGACGTATCTGAGATTTATTCCAGAACGAATCATACGATGCACTAACCTTCTGTATATCGAAACCCGCTAAACGTAACTCCGCCTTTTGCATTCTCCCAAAGTAAGGGTTTGAGCCTCCGTACTCGTGTATCTTTAACAGTAAACTCCATGCAGATTTAAGCGTGTCACTTTGTGGAGTAAATATCTCACCTCCAAAATCGGAATCCCGAATAGCGATAATACCACCCGGTTTCAGAACCCTTCTTATTTCGTTAAGAGCTGAATGAGGATCGGACAGATGGTAGAGTAAACCATGTGCAAATACTGCATCAAATTTATTGTCATAAAACGGAAGGTTAACCACATCTGCCTCTCTAAAACAGACGTTTTTTACAGACATTTCTTCGGCTTTTTTCTTCCCAATACAGAACTGATCACTATGTATATCTATACCTGTAACGTGTCCTTTTTTTAAGATATTAGCCATCTCTACTGTCATAGTTCCCGGACCACAACCACAATCCAGAACATCCATATCCTCTCTCAAATAGTCTGAAAAGAAGGCTGCCTGCTCTGCAAACTTTCTTTCAGACATTGCTCCCACAATACTATCACTATATCCTCCCATATACTGATTAGTGCTCACATCAGAAGTTTCTTTGTCCATATATTTTGCATGTTGGTTTTGTTGTTGTTATTCATGTAAAGCTATAATAGTTGTAGTTTAAAACGTTGTCCCCTACTCAACCATCCTATACTTTTGAATAAGTAATAGTATGCTATTCTTCAGGATTATGGTAATGGCAAAGGATTTCCCTGATTTGTAATCTTCATTCCTGTAGATTGTAATTTATTATTGTCTTTTAGTCGTCTGATGGAACTCTACATTATAATCATCCCCGTTTGTATGAATAACTATTCTCATGCTTAGTTTCATTAATCTAAGTATGTTGCCATTACATCTCTTGTTTTCTCTATTTTATGATTTTTATTGAGAAAAACAGATAAATCATTTGTTAATATAATCCATGGATTGTATTTTTGTAATCATCCATGGATTATAATAACAAGGAACAGTATTGACAACATCAAAAAAATAAGAACTGGCAAAACAAATTAATCATGAAAAAAATAACAATTAATATAATTATGATTTTTCTTGCATCATCGGTGTTCGGACAGGATATCACAGATATAGGTAACACCTACAGCGACAACCAAATAAAGTTTAAGCTTACCGACAGTACGCTTATAAATCAGAAAGGTGTGCATCTTTATGATGAATCTTTCTCAAACAACTGTCTGCGTGTGAGGCTCTATCTGGAAGAGCGTAATATACCATATACAAAGCATGCGGTAAAACTCATTAAAAAGGAGAATTATACCGATTGGTATCTTAAAATTAACCCCAAAGCTCTTGTACCGGCAATGACACATAACGGATACTCAGTTACAGAATCTAATCAGATTATGCGTTATTTAGACGCCACATTTGAGCAGGGTTATAAAAATCTGCATATAACCGATACTACCAGAATGTGGCAGTGGGTAGATGCAGCAGGCAAAGGGCACTTTGAAACCATTAAAGCGTATTTGTATATAAACAGAATTGGCAGACCTTGTTTTCCAGATGATCTGGAGTTTTACAAACAACACAACCCTCAGTTATATGAATTTCACAAAAAATACACCCATCCTACACCTGAGTTGGTAGCACTAACAGAATCGAGACTAAGCAGTATGGTACAGAGTCTTGAGGATGAATTAAAATTGAACCCATATCTGCTATCAGAACATTTTAGTTTGGTTGATATAGCATGGTTTCCGAATATTGACTTTTTAATGATAATGAATTATGATTTTTCACCCTATCCGAATGTAAAAAAGTGGGTTAAAGAGATCAGGAAAAGAGAGAGTTATAAAAAATCAAAAATGGCAAGTTATCCGTATTGGCTTGTAAAATACATTATGCGAAAGCGATGGAAAAAACTGGAAAAATCTGAAAACAGACAAGTATAGTTTTTTGTGCAAAGACTGTTCCTGCTACACTCCTACTCAATCACCCAAACAACAGTAAGGCAAAAGGTGTAAGCACTAAAAAAACTTAGATAGATTATAAACCAAGTAAATACCCCACCAATGTGGAGGTATTTACTTGGTTTGATTAGATAATGAGTGAATCATCATTATTTTTTTGTGTTGGGTTGGTTTTGGTTAATGGTTTGGCTAAACTGCGTTTTAATACAGTTTAGGTATTGTTACAGATTTCTCTGACTAAATAATCCAAAATCCATATCATCATATAATTCTTGAGCTCTTTCGTTCCTAGCTCCTGAAGCTTTGTCAGAATAGGCTCTCGCCCAATCTTTTGAGAACTTTATAATTTTAGTTTGTATTTTCTCTTTTGCTGGGGCAAGGTTACCAGCGTCCATACATCTTTTTAAGTCAACATATTCAATAAATACAGCATTATCTCTAGAATTGAATAATAATTCGATTTCTGTACCAGCTGAGCCATCCGCAGCATTTCCATCTACTCTTACCTGAGACTTTGTTGAACCCTGCATCCCATTCAATCCAGCAACAGCCTGGAGATGTGGGGTATCAATCCCACCGTGAGCAGTTCCTCCTAAATCTATATGTATTGCCAAATCCCACATGAATGTGAATAAATAATCTTTATTGTTATCTGTTACTGTAGAATATATGAAAGCAAAGTCCTTTTCGTAAGTACTTTTGATAGAATTACTACCGCCATTATCATTTGCACACCAATTCGCAATTTCTAACTTTTGTTCGTCAGTATAATTACCCGATGAAGGTAAAAATTTCTGATTGGCAACTTCAACTAAAGAATTATAAACAACCCTCTGTACTACATTTGAAACACAATTATCTTTTTTCTTCTGTATAAACTGTTGTTGGTTGGAGGAACAGTTGTGTACCATGCCATGAAGAGCTCTTAGCTGCGAAACTTGAGAACTATTATTTGCTATCTCCTGCAGCTTCCTTTGTGCAACAGCTTCAGGTCGGTTATCGACAAACTGAAAAGTTGCATCTCCTCCATTTTGTTTATGAGAATTCTGCTCAGAATCCAATTGTTTTTTGGTCTCTTGTGTTTTATCAGCATGGGTATTCATATCTTTCTGTTTTTGAAGCAATATGAATATACACAAAAAATAACGTTTAACCTAATACCGTGTGATATTATTTTAATATATACAAATAGGATTTATAATATATTACCCTCTGCTGAACCACAGATAAGGCAGTACTCTAATAACAACAAGACTATAAACTTCAAAATCAGGTACCAATATCTGTAGGTTTGATTCCCTATCACGTTTATATTTCACCTTTAATTTTTTTTGATAGTTATCATACAGATCTTTAGAAAATCCTCTGTCAATCGAGTAGAGCAAGATACGAAAAGAATTCGTATCTCCACCCTCTCACAGTTCTACTGAGTTATATTGAAGTACCACCGTACGTACCGGTATGACGTGCTATATTATCCATACAGACACCAGCCTCTTTATACGGTTCTTGTTCATCAGTACAGGATTTTGCAGTCTGGCTTTACTCATCTGTGATCTCTTTATTTTGAACTCGTGAATACTTCGTGTTTCTTCAGTGGTTGGGTTGCACCGAGGCACCTTGCCACTTGCTAACAGTTCGGTTTACCTCCGCCTGTTCAGGACTTACATCTTATAGTTAATACCCATGCCTGGCACACACGTCTCGGCTATGAAACGTAACTCTTTGTGTTGCGCTTGCAGCAGAGAGTTATGTTTTATGAGCCTTTGTTTTGTGTAGTTGATTTGTCTAAAACTATTCAAAATATTTTTTCCCAAATATAATCAAGTCAACATGACAGATTGCTTTTCGTATAAAAGATTTCGTAGTCCCTGTTTGGTTGAAGTGATTGTCATATAATTCCTTCAAAATTACAACAATATATTTGAGGTCTACTTCTTCCTCCTTTAAATGTGTAATGGCCTGAACTAAATAACGAATTTCAGAAGAATCCATTTTAGAAATATCAAGATTAGCATTCCTTTTTAATGAATCATAAGAAGAGAGAATACATTTTGCAGCATCTGTTTCTGTCTTTAAATTACCATTTTCAAATCTTATATAATTATTATTTTCCTTTTCTAATCTCTTCTTAACTTCATTTACCTTAGCCCCTTTTTCTTTGTCTAACAGCTTAGTAACAGTCTCTTTATCCAATCCTGCACTTACCAAATAATAGTATATAGGATAATAAACTGTATTTTCATATAGTACCTTGCGAAAAAATTCTTTGGCTGTCTCAGAATCTAAATTCTGCTGAAAGAAAGACTTATACAGTTCAAAATGAGTAATTATTTGATATTTCTTCTCGACTAATTGGATAACCTTATTGCTTTCAATTGGTTGTACATCACCAATTAGCTTTAATGCTGGAGCTCCCTCTTTTTCAACAAATTTTCCTTCGTTTATAAATTTAACTTTATCTAATAATGTTTCTGGAATCAATAATTTATTGTTTGAACCTATCAACTCACCATTTTCAATGTTTAAAAGCCCTACATTTTCAACCCCGATTGTAGCAACATTATTCATCAACCTAATCCACTTTTCATTTAGTTTCTCATATCTTTCTTCAAAAATATTTCTCAAATCTCCATAAGATATTTTACGACTTTGCCCAGGATATCTGTAAAATATATCACTCTCTTGGATGTTATTATTTGCACTTTTAATAGCCACAACAGGTTTGTCAAGGGATTTATAAATATACAAAAAACCTAATTCAAAACTTTCTACTTCTTTTATGAAAAGTTCAAACTTTATTTCTGGGGCAAAAAAATCTAAAAGTTCCTGAGACAAATCTTTGTTGTCAAATTCATGTAACTTTCTATTCTTCAACCCAACTAATTCTCCATTATCCTTAACACCATAAATTATCAAACCACCATTAGCATTCGCAAAACTAGCAATCCACTTATGCAATTTCTTATCCTTATGTTTCGGACTATGAAAACTTTCTTTGAATTCAATTTCAGAATGTTCTTTCTGTCGAATTATATTCTCACTTACAATGAAGTATTTTCTCCAATCAAACTCCTTTTCAAATGATCTTTTCAAACTATTTATTTTAATGGTTAATCCTGATTAGCTAATTATCAATTACACACAACGGCTCGAATATGGGACGTTTGGCATTTTGAAACACTAACCTATCAAACATCTGTATATTTTATTAATTCTACTCATTTTCAAATTTGCCTATCCACCAAATGGCCTATATCTATTGTTAGTTTTTCGTGCTTTCTTCCCGTCAGCTCGTGAGTTGGTAAGAAAATCTCTTTGGCAGGTTTTGAAAGTGTGTTTGCTAGTACGACCTGACAATATACTTGTCTTAAGCGTGAGCTAATCATAGTCATAATCAACAGAGTTTAATTGTGTTGTCGGGTTATATGGTTTACGAGAACCTGTAACTCTTCCTGTCTCTGAAATCATGTGCAATTCTCGTTTTGCTCTTGAACAAATCACATATAGTAACTTCTCCGCTGCTTTTTCAGTTCTTTCATTCCAATTTGGTAGTTTACCATGTAATAATCCAAATGCTATAACAGTATCAAATTCTTCCCCTTTAATTCCATGACAAGTATTAACAACAACCCCTTCTTCATGCTTAAACATTTTTCTAAAACTTTCAATATCTTTTGCTAAATCAAAATCTGGATTTTCCAATCTCTTTTCAGCTCCATCAAAAAATGTATCCCATTGTAGTTGCAGATGTTCGTTGAGTGCAATTTCTATTTCTAATTTTTCAAAAAACTGTAGAAAGCAATCTGTCAAGTATTTTAGACCATCAGATTCTTCTGAATATATTGAATTAATAATTTTCAGTAATCGTTTAGATTTAAACTCATCGTTTTCAAATAGTACTATTCCATAATCTTTTAATTCATTTAATAGTTCAGTTGACCACCTCTTCCTTGTTAGGTAAGTCTTTGGTGAAGGCGAAACGAGAAATAATCGTGCTATTTTAAACCATACATTTTCTTTATTTTTCAGTAAGGGAGAAAGTCCTACGGCATCAAATTTAATCTCGGGCAATAATGATTTTAATTTTCTGCCCATAGGGATGACTAAAAACCAATTTGGTGCTAGAACACATATTTCATGTTCAGGAATTCCATCTTTAATCTTTTCTCTAATAATTGTAGCAATATATTCTACCAAGTCATCTTTATGTACCACCTTATTAAAGGTAATAATTGATTTTTCTTCGGCATTTGACCCAAGTGCTTTAATTTCAATATCAGATATCTGAAAATTTGTATAATAATCAATAATTTCTTGATTGCTTCTATAATTACCTGACAACTCCTTATTAATAAATAATGTACCAAATTCAGATTCAATTTCAGCTTTAGACTTTGCAACACCTCCTAATGAACCATAAATTGCTTGGTCAGAATCACCAACCATAAACATTTTACAATTGCCTGAAACACCTTTCATTATATTTGCCAATATAGCATACTGTAACTTTTGGGTATCTTGGTATTCATCAACACAAATAAGCTGAAACATATTTTTTAAAGTTTCCGATATTTTAGGATAAGTTGATATTAAACAATGTGAGTAATGTAATATTTGGTCAAAATCTATAAGTTTATCACTGGCTATTTGCTCATGATATTCATCTAACAAATCTCTATTTTCTATTTCTTCTTTTTCACCATTCGGCAAATACCTAGTTGATATTTGTGTCCAATAGTTTAGGCCATAATCTTTCTTTAACTCATTAATTATATTCTCAGTATTGTACTCATCTGAAATTGAAAAGCCATTCTTAAGCTCATCTAAATAACACATATAGGGTCTTAATATCCACTCCAAACAAAATGAGTGTATTGTTCCTGCCCATAAATTAGTATCCTCAGCATTTAAATTTCGAATGCGCCTTTTTATTTCATCAGCAGCTCTATTAGTAAATGTAACTGCTATAATAATTTTTTTTGAACTAGTTAGCCTTTCTAGTTCGTATGCTATCTTATAGGTTAGCGTTCTTGTTTTTCCACTACCAGGGCAAGCAGTTAAAAGAACATTACCTTCTTCAATAACAGCCTTTTTTTGCTGTTTATTTAACCCTTTAAGCATCTAATAAGTCAATAAATTGTGTTAGAACATCCTTTTTCATATTTTCTTTGTAGAATTGAAGTGATTCAGCAGTATTATTGAAAGCCTCAAAATCTTTCAATAATTGTTTGTAATCAGTTTTGTCTTCTTTGAAATGACGTTTGTTTAATTTAGTTAAACGATATTTTGCGACTGTCGCAAGAGCACTGTTACTAATATAAGGACAAGCGAATGCAATTGCCCTTAAAATATAATTGGGGATAACAGTTATGTTATCAATCCTTCCAGAAATCATTATGGCAAACCATCCTTTTCCGAATTTCTCAGCTAACCTTAGCACCTCCTTACCACAAACAGCTACATCCTTATTGTTTAGTAGCTTTGATATTTTATCTTTATCAGCTTGCCTTTTATATTCATTGTTTATTACTTCAATAATTTCATGCGAATTATTGGAAGTCAAAAAATCCACTTCAAAAGTATGTTTCGCATAAAAAGGTTTTATGTAGTCATTATCTTCACAATAAGCATCTAGTTTTACTTTTCTTTCTTTACCTGATATTTCAGATTGTCTACAAGACTTCTCATAATAAGAATCTTTTTCTATATCATCGGGTAGCGTAATAATTGAGATGTCATTATCTGTAATAATACTACAGTTCCGTTTCACACGATCCTCATGAAACAGTTGAGCAACATTTTCAAAACCTGTGCTACCAATATTAATCATTGATACTCCT
Organism: Bacteroidales bacterium; assembly: GCA_025210735.1. Classification (GTDB taxonomy): domain Bacteria; phylum Bacteroidota; class Bacteroidia; order Bacteroidales; family UBA6680; genus UBA6680. The sequence goes on along the minus strand of JAOARD010000057.1, from coordinate 40,103 downwards.
AATTCATCTAAAGAAACTCCTAGAACCTTTTTAACTAATTCAGGAATTAGAATATGTTCAGCATCTCCTTCAACCAAAATTACACCTTTGGCAAACAACAAATTAGTTCTATTTGCATCTAAATATCTTTCTAGCTTTACAACATCCCCTTTCTTTAATTGATTTGCTGGATTATATACTTCAGTTTTTTGGCTTTCTCGCCCTAAGATATTCATACAACTAATGGAACTCACTGATGAAATATGAGTTGAATGAGTTGAAATAAAAACTTGTGTCTTTTGTTTATCTAAATTACTAAAAAGAGTTTTTTGAATGTGAGTATGAATATGAGCTTCTGGCTCTTCAATCAATATGAAATTTGCTATTTTATTTTCTCTTTTTACTTTTTCAAATTCCAATAACTTAAGAGATAAGTATATTAAGTTTGTTCCTCCTAGGCTCAACTCCCATAACCTTCCTTCATGTCCTTCTTCATCTGGGTCGCCAACCCATAATTTTAATGATTGAAGCAATTTCTCCATTTCCGATGGTAACTCAGACTTTATATTAACATTTGGTGCATATGTTTCTCCAACTGCTTCTTTAATTGTATTTGTAATACCCATTGAAACACCTTTAACTTCTTCAAGATTTGATATTTCTGTATTTAAATCTTCAACTTGTTCTTCAATATCTTTCTTTTTATCTACGGATATGTTCTTTTCCTTATCTCTTAGTAAGTTTAGCAATGGATTATCGCGGTATGAACGGAGGTCTGACTCTACATCTCTCAATGCCTTCGCAAATGTGCAAGCAAATTCATTTGGAATAGAAATACCGTACATTTTCACCCCATAAATATCAGTTTTCTCTTCATCTGGGTCTGGAAAAACTATTGAATTAAAATCACCTACATATTTTGAATAATTATCATCTATTGTGAAATCCACATTTCCTCTTCCTGTAAAAACGGATTCGTAATCATTTATGGATATTCTACTCAATATCCTTTCAAGTTCAACTTCATTTTTATCATCGTCTTCTGAAAGCTCAAAAAGATTCCGCCTAAATTCAATCCTTGGTCTAAAATATAATGAATAAGTTCCTTTTGAACTTTCGTAATCATCAACTGCACCGATTTTATACATTGCAATAGACTGAGCCTCTTCACTTGCATCCAATTCTAGGAATTCTAACTGAATTATTATCCAATGTCCTCTCCAATCACCTATTGAGCGGTTAAAATCAGTCTCAAATAATTTGGTCACTCTTGGCATACTTTCATCTACCAATAATCTTATTGCGTGAAATAGATTTGTTTTTCCAGAGCCATTCTCACCGATTATGGTATTTACTCCTTTATTAAAGCCTAAAGAAACGTTACTAAAATTTCTGAAATTTCTTATTGATAATTTTGATATATACATCTTAATCCACTTTATATAGTTGGCGCATAGGCAAAGAAATAACTCTTTTGCAATCTGAAGTCTCGGCTTGTGTATTAGAACTTGCAAATGTGCTATTTGTGCGTTGGCTTTTCATTGGTTTATTCTAATTAGTACGCTTTTATTACATGAACGCTAACTAATTTATAAGTGCACTGCTGCACTTATTTCTCTTATATCAGATTGTCTAAATAGTGTTAGCATTATAGTTTGGTTTTCGGTTATAAATATATAAAATAACAATATATACACAACGTTTATCGTGTTGTTTTACACAAAAGCAGGCAGATATGTTTATTTTGGGTTGTAAACTGAATGGTGTTTTTTATGTATACTGTTATTGCATTCACATAACTTAAACAAATGATATTTGTTATAATCAATATTTTACAAAAACTGTAATTTTTCAAAAGGAATAGTTGACTTTTATTTTTATGGTATAATTTGATTATGATAGTTGTTTTATTTTTAACTCCGGATGTGTAATATTACCAAAACACCAAACACTGCAAACATAATATAACGGTATAAAAACTGATGCAAGTTATCCTGTTTATGGAAAAACAATAACACCTATATATACAATTGCATTTCATTAATTAACCTTCAACAGTTCTGGTTTTAATTGTTAATGCATCCAGACGCTGCTATCATATGTTGATTAGTACAGTTGCTATTCTGGTTTAAAGTTATTTATAATCAGATCTGCTTTTTCTTTGTTTCCTGTTTGCCCCAATTTCATTACTAAAAATCTCAACCCCTGTAGATCTATATTATACAGATCGGGTCTGTTTTTTATCTCTTCAATTTTTTTAATCAGGTTTTCTTCAGTACTTGTTATCACCATCTTTGTCAGCTCCACACTTGCAACCATTTTAGGTATCTGCAATCTGTTCTGATTAAATATTCCAGCAATTGAAAACGGTATCTGGTTTTGATAAGAGGTATATGCCAAATAATCGTTGCTAAGGTATATTATCAGACGCTCTTTTGTTATGTTCCAGATTGTATTTGAGACGTATCCTGCCAACTCTCCACCTCTCTGAACTATCTGTACAGGTGCATTTATTACTGTCCATCCATAACCATAACTATTGCCAAAATCTTGAGTGCCCTCCATTTTAGCAGGAATATGTTTCTGAAACGCAATTTTCAATGACTCTTTAGAGATCAAAGAATTATTAAAAAGAGCCTTGTAAAAATTAAATAAGTCTGTTGTTGTTGAATATACATTTCCATCCCCTTGAAATCCGCTTACAACATAATCTGAGATAAATTCCGGAACCTTAACAGCCTCCTCATACCTGCCGGTAAAAGGATATAACACATACCCTTTGGCAACATTATCTATTTGTCTGATTTCATCTGCATTATAGATACTTGTTCGTACCATACCTGCTGGTTTAAATACATTATTATGCAAATACTCTTTGAAATCAGTTTCCGATACTTGTTTTACAATATTTGCTAATATTATGTAACCTAAATTACTATATTCACTTCTTTCTCCGGGTGTAAACTGCAACTCCGGTTTTTGCTCATATAACGCCGATATTACATCTCTGTTTGTAGCTATTCCTGAATTGTCCCAATCACTGTTTTTTAGTAGAGTATTATCGTCAGGCAATCCGCTTGCATGTACCAAAAGATGATGAACTGTAATGTCTGGATATGGAAATTCGGGTAGATATCTCTGAACCTTCTCTGTTAAATCCAGTCTATTTTTTTCAGCAAGCTGGATTACTGCTATTGCTGTAAAAGCCTTGCTTACAGAACCAACATTAAACAGGGTCTGCTCATTTAACCGTTCTTTACTTTCTCTATCAGCAAATCCATAACTTTTTGAGAAAATAACCTCATTCTGTTCCGCAATCAGTACGTTACCGTAAAACTGACCACGTTGATTCATTGTACTAAAAAGAATATCAAACAGATCCGCTTTTTTCTGACCAAAACAGATAGTTGAGATAAAAATGAAAAATGTAAATAATCCTGTTGCTTTCATGATAGTTAGTCTATTTTAAAAATGATCTTCTTGTACCTCTGGTTGCATTGGCTCCTTTAATATTTCCGCCTCCCCATGTTAAACCAGATCTCCTTTCTCTGAATGGAGAGTTATTCATGCCCCACCCTTTACTTGCCGATTCTCCTTTTTTCTGTTGAGTGGTTTTCTTGTCTGCTTTTTTGTATGAATCAATAGTTTTGTTAATCTTTCTGTTCTGAAGGTATCTATCTATAATTACCAATGGTATAAATATCAGTAGAAGTAGCGCTAATCCTGAGATAAAAAATACTCTATTCAATGGTAGTTCCAACACTGTTACTATAGTCCAAAGCACAAGTAACAGTGTTCCCAAAATTCCTGATATGTAGATAATGATTCTCATAGATTTGAATTTGGATAAAATGTAGGTTTAGATAATTGTACATTTTTATTTGACTTTACTTCAGGTAGCGTACTATTGCTGTTTTTATCAGGTATAGATTTATGTGGCAGATATACAAAAACCATAAAGCTTGAACTAACAATAATAAGCCTTATAAAACTTTTACCCTTAGATTTTAACCAATATAACAACAGAAAACTTACTACGTTAATGGCTATTATAATAGTAGCGTATAGCGGAATGTATTGCATAGTAACAGGAAATACAAATGTAGATATGCTCATACATGCCAATACAACCTGCATAAATGTTATAGAATAAATTAACCTGTTACTCTTTTTAGGAGACATTGTTTTAACGTAAACAAATCCGGTTATTGAGATAATAAGCCAGGAAAATAGCATTATTGGCATTACATGCTGCCCGCTAAAGCCGAAGTTCAGCCAGAGAAACCGTTTTAGATAACCTGTTACAAAAAAAACAAAACCAACAGAAGAGAGTGCTATTAATGATTTACTGAACCTATGGTTATTGTCGGTACAGAATAACAAGTTATAACGGAAAAGTAAAGCAGAAATAAGAACAAAGGCCACCAAACCTATCCAATCAACTTGCCCGTAACCAAACAGCCAACTACCAAAATAAAACAGAAGACTTAGGTAAATAACAAAAGAGTTAATGAAGCTGCTATAGTTGAGAATAATGGCAAAGTTTTTCCTTATCTTATTTATCTCCTTTTTTTGGTATAAACAGGCGGATTGGTTGAGTGCACTCTCAAAAGAACTTCCACTCTCCATAAGATGCTCAATACGGCAACAAACATGGTCTAATAACTCATTAGAAAATGCAAATGATTTTAACCCCTGCTCTTTAATCTTATTACTTACTGTGGTTATTTGCGAATCGTTTAAATCAGGCATGAATAACTCCTCCACTATCTAACAGTTGATTCAGGGTTGAAATAAACTCCTTAATCTCAAGAATTTTATTCTCTCTCTCCTTTACACCTTTATCTGTAAGTATATAATACTTCCTGACCCTTTTACCAATTGTTTCGCTTTCTGAATAGATCAGATCCTCCGACTCAAGTTTATGCAATATTGGATAGAGGCTTCCGAATGTGAGTTTTATTTTTCCTGCCGATTTCTTATCAATGGTTTGCATTATTTCGTAACCATACATTTTACTATGTTCTGCCAGTAGCTGCAAAACAATAGTCCTTATTGTCCCTTTAATCAGTTCTTTTGCAATCATATCACAAATATATATAGTTTTCCAATATATTGCAAACATATATATTTTACTCCGATACTATCGATCTCTTTTTCCCGGAATATATAGGCAAAAAACAACCTTTTGCTAATTAGAATATGTGGGGTCTGTTTAACCGGAATATTAAGGTATAATTTGACCTGTACAAAGGTTATTTCTGCAATACTCAATCACCCAAACAACAGCAAAGCAAAAAGCGCGAGCACTGAACAGCATTTGGACATCCTAGATCTTGCAAAGATTACAAAATCAGACAAACAACTAACTACAAGATATTTAAAACAAGGCATTCTTCTTAAAAAACACAACCCCAATGCAATCATTAATGAAAAAAGTGTTACAAGATGTTTTTTATCCAGTGTGTTACGTTATTCTCCTGAATAAAACCTATTTTTTTCCAGAATTTAACTGATTTAAGTAAACTAAAAACAGAATATATACTATCATCATTTCTACTGACACTTGCCACCATTGCTTTTCCAATCCCTTTACGAGTAAATTCTTCTTTAATGCCAAAAGCTCGAATCCTACATTCATTTTCAATTCTCTCTATTACAATTTTTCCAATAATCTCACCTTTATTATTTTTTGTAATAAACAATTCTTTGTTACCATGTTTTATGCAATTCGAATAAAAAGAATAATCTTGCTTTAACCATTCAGGGTAATTTTCTTCACCTATATTCATTACATCAGGAATATCACTAATCTTCGCTCTTAGAAATGAAAAACCCTCAGGAAATTTATATTTTTTTAAACAAGTAGACTTTAATATTGACAAGCTTTCCGATTGTAAAAAACCTAAATCTAATAATTGATCATAAAATTCAACTGGCGGATTAAAAGTAAAACAACCTGACTTAGAAGAAACAGTTCTCAAGTTTGAAATCGAATCTGAATTATCAACTTCAAGAAAAGTATACTTACGCTTATTAATAAACTTATTTATTTGTTTCACTTTCTTGTAATGCAAAAGATGTTAATAGTTCTTTTTTAATCGCAATCTGAATAAGTAATTCCCGAAATTCAACAAGATCAGGCTTTTTATCACAAACCGTACGAAAGCCAATATTGTCTTCTGCCATACTTTTATTAATATCTGTTGGATTTGCACTAACCATACCAACTTTAGTGTTTAAAACTGGATATACTGTTTTATTAAACGAACCTCCTTTAATATGAACAATTTGATCATTCAGGTGATTAACTACAAATTCCCATGCATTACCACACATATCGCAAACTCCGTAAGGGCTACTCCCCCTACTTATATTTACGTTTTGCAACATGTAATTAGTGTCATTTTCTAAATCATTAAGCAAACCAAGATTAGAATCCTTATATTCGGCATCATTATTTTTTGGTTCCCATGAATATAACCTTAATGGAAATTTATTTTTAACTAAATTATTGTGATCCAGAAATATTCCTCCACGAGCAGCTTTCTCCCATTGATAATTTGTTGGAATTTTCCTTCCAACTAGCTGAGCTAGACCGCGTGCTTCATCATAATTAATTTGTGTTATTGGAGCATTTTCCTCAACCTTATTATTCATATGTCGCAGTTTTGTAAAATCATTTGATACATTATGATCTAATAAAAATGCCCAACGTCTTGTAAAAGGGTATTTATCAATCCAAAATGTAGGAATACTAATTCTTTGAGCATGTTTATTTGCAAATGCATTTTTAAGATCTTGAGGAATTTCAGATTCATTAACTGAATACCAGTTATCGGGGAATCCAATGTAAACTTCACCTCCAGGGATTTCAATTAAACCATCAACAAATTCATGATATGTCTGAATAAGGATGCTTTCAATAACCTTATCGATTCTTGCTAATTTTAAAGTATCTTCAATATCTAATTTCTTACGTTCTTTCACAAAATACATATACATCAAAGGGCTGGCGTATTTTTTAACAGACTCCTCATAGTACTGGGAATATTTTTCACCATAATAAACTAATAACCATAAATAATGATTACGATGATTAGCATTTAAATTCTGTAATTCATTATCACTTTTAATTGCTTGAACTGGATTTCCATATATCGGTAAAGCAGAACTAATTTTTGATATTAGATAGTTAGTTGCTGAAATTTTAAGCCGTTTACAAATAACATTTAGTAATTTATTTTTTTCATCATTATTATATGTTATATATATATATCTACCTAACCCTTCAAGTAAATCTGAATTATCAATATTAATAATTGTTACCTCATTACTAGATTTCGCAACTCGTGATTTAATTATTTTCCTTTCGAGTTGTATTATCTGTCTATCATTTTTATACCAGTTTTGAGAAGAAAGTGCTATGATATTTTTACAATTCTGATACACTTCTTTTGTTTGTAAAATAAGATCTTTACCAGCATCCTTATACAAATTCTCTTTATACATGTATATATTTTGATTCAACTGTGTCAAAAAAGACGAAATTGTTTCCGCAATAATTGAATCTTCAGAAGCATATGAAATAGCAACATCATATGCTTTATTTTTTGGAGGAAACTCTTCTTTAGAAAGATAATTGTATTTTTCTCTTAATGTTTTTTGAACATACATATCTCCTCCAAAATCTTCACTTAACGCAAACTCCAACAAATTCCCATTTAATTGCTTTTCTTCAACCAAAAAATCATAGACTGCAAGTGTTTTACATTTTGTGCATGAAAATTTCCAATAATTCTCATCATAAGGATTGCAATCTATTATTGGATCTTGACAACTATGTGTCATTTCCAATAATTCACTGTTTTCATTTTTCAGCTGTTTATAAACTTCGAACTCTGAAGGAATTTTATATATATTAGCATCTAAAGCTCTAGATAATATCTCTATAGCTTTAGAACTATTATGAAAATGGAAACTTAACTGAAATCTTTCTTTTGCGTTTGCAATTCCATCGTTTATCTTTTTATCTAAATTATCAAACTCTGCATCTTTATTAATTCCAGTATAGATATTTCCTCCAACTAAGCGAGCTAAAGTGATTAATACTAAATCACGCCATATAGTTCGATGTTGCATTATTAAAGATTTCCAATTTGTATCAGCATGCCAAATCTTAAAACTCCGTAATCTTCCATCAAAAAGATTAACAAGATTTTTAGTAGCAGGTAGCTCATTTAGAAATTCTGCATTAATAGTTGTTCCTTCTACAAATAAACTTGTATGTTTAATATTATTCCTACTGCAATTAAATAAATTCCAAGCACTATCCTTACCCCCACTAACTAGAGTTACATTACTATTTGAACGAGGAAGAGATTCTTCTCTTTGTCTTGGTAAAAATTTTGGAATTATTTTACCTACCGTTGAAGTATCATTAAAATGGTTTATTATTTCTACTATTTCTTCTGGAATATGCTGTTCTGAACTTAATTCTACTTCAAAAAAAGGGCTTTCTATCAATGTCCCATAATTTTTCTTATTAAGAACATGTGTATGCTGACTACATGCAGATGCAAAACCAAATAAGCCAGCCAACAACCCAAATATTCGTCTATTATCTGCTTCTAAAAGCTTTGTAGGAACATCTTTATCCCACTGAACAAACCATACACGATCATTTCTCACAGAGACCCTTAATGTATTATTATCCCAATCAGGTTTATAGCTGATTTTCAATTCTGCTTTTATTGTATTATCAATCATTATTTAAATTTTTTAATAAATTCAGTCCTTTGTTTCTATGATTTTGCATATGAGATCTGTAATTCTTATATGCAGTCAAATCAATTACAACTGTTTTAATCACCTGTTCTTCATTAAGTTCACAATATATATGATCCATTGGTTTTATGTTTTTATCCTGTAAAAAACTGTCAATATGTTTATTCTCATGACCTTTTGGTAATGGTGTTACAACCATTGAATGACCTCCTCCTGAAGTATAATTTTCATTTATAGAAAAATCAGCATAATTCACCATACATATAGGAATCCCAATATCTAATGATTTTACAACCATATGCCATTTCCAATACTCTAAAGAATTTGAATATGCACTTGCGGGTATAATTATTAAATCAACATTTTTATGAAATAAATTCAGACTAGCTTCTACACCTAGTCCTAAATCACCACATATTAATATTCCAATTCTCACTTCTCCAATATTGAAAACTACAGAACTATTTCCTTCTTCGTAACCATAATCTATTTCCTCCTGATGCAGAAACATTTTAGAGTACTCTGATATTACATTTCCTTCTGGATTAATTACAACGGCTTTGTTTATAAATGAACTACTACCTGTTTTTTCACTGACACCAGCAACAATATGAGCATTAAGTCTAATTGCCTCATTTTTAATTTTATCAATTTTGCCAGGACACATTTCTGGTAAAACTATTATATCCGTTGAGTTTCTGATTTGATCCCTAAGAGCATCAAGAACATATTCGCTTTGTTTATTAAAATCCCAACTTGCATGTTTAATTTGTGCTAAAGTTATCTTAAACTCATTCATATTTTCCATTCGTTCCTTGTTTAATATGATCTTAGATTCTCTTCTATTTGTACAAGAACAACTTCCAGAAATCACCAAAATCAACAATACACAATTTAATATCTTCATGAACAACTATTTATAACTATAATTAAAATTAAAAGGATTGGATGGGGGAAACATTGGCTTTAGTCCTAATATTATCCTTACTATTTCCATCACTGCTACACCTCCAGCAATTGTTGGAGCAGGCACTAATGTTTGCCAAGAAATATCATTTTTCATTACCTTTTCAAGCACATCTTTATTATATAAATCACCAACTAACAATGGGATTAAATCTAATCGTCTATTCTCAAACTCATGGTCTGAAACATCTTCCAATTTTCTCCCATGCGATGGAAGACTAAAATGTTTTTCATAAGAAGACGTATTATCATTAAAGGTAACGACCGTTCCTCTCATACCAACTGCACTTGTATGTATCATAGGAATATCCTTTTTCCTACAGGTTCTATCAAGTAAAACTTTAAACCTATAATCATCAGTAGCATCAACTACTATCGTATAATTATCAATTATTTCCAGAAGCTGTATCTTATCGTGGAATTTATCAATTGTTACAATACAATCTTTATCAATTTTGTTCACTCTATTCTTTGCGGCATTAATTTTATAAACACCTATATCGTCAATTGAATAAATAATTTGTCTATTTAGATTAGACTCTTCTACTATATCTGGGTCTATCAGGCTTAATTTTCCAACTCCGAGATAGGCTAATTGCAAGACAATAGGAGAACCACTTCCCCCAAGACCATAAACGGCGATATGGGCTTCTTTTAGTTTCTTCATCCCTTCTTCACCCAGCAAGTATCGCTGACGTTCGTTTTTCTGATTCATATTTATATAGTTTATTTATTAGAGATTCAAGAAAAATAATAACTGTAGTTTTATTAAACTCTTTATAACCTTGATCATAATAATGATCATATATTTCTTTTTGACTATTAATTGTGTAATTCGGATTTAATGCTGTCAGATAAATAATTATTCCTGTTTTTAGAGTAAATTGGATTAAACTGTCTATTTCGCTTAAGTTTAAGCGATCCTTTTTATAAAAGTTTAACTTAATTTCTTTATTAAAACTCCAGCTCTTATAACCTATATATTCATTCTTTAAGGAATCTACCATTAATATGAGCTCAACTATTCCACTTCTGAGAGAACAAGAACAAGCATGATAATAATCAATAAATTTAATCAAATCATTTCCGAATATTGTTTTTCCATTATTAATCCAATTAAGTATATTTATAGAACTCATGTATTCAATTGACTTGCTATCTTCAATTAACAGATGTATCTGACCTATATCTTTAGTTGCATTTTTAAACGGTCCTCTTTGTGTTTCTACAAACCAATCAGCATTTGTTCTCTCTCTTAAATTATAACATAGCCTATGAATTGTAGAGATTATTTTAATATATTTTTCTAAAGAAATATTGTCAAGTATTATATAGAGATCAATATCATTGGACTCTAAAGAATTTGAATATACAAATGATCCAACAATCGAAAAATGCAAAACTCCTATTTTCTCAAAATCATTTTCAAAGCAAGATAATTCATTTTGAATCACTTGTAGTGAGATTTTCTCCATCACTTATATGCTAAAAAGTACAAAACAATTATTAAATAAAGAAATAAAAAAATGAAGGGTACGTAGCATTCTATTACGGTCAGTGGTAAATACTTCTTTATAACCTTACCTTCTCCAAGTCTCTTCCACTCAGCACTCCAATATGGGCTAGATGGCAACTTTTTTTCAAGCAACCCAATAACATAATATTTAGCAGAATTTAAATTTCTATAAGAACGTAATAACCACCACCAGACAATACAAAGTATTATGACTCCTAATAAGGGAAAACAAATAAACCAACTTGGTGTTAATTGAACGGCTTTATCAACTATAAATCCAATCACTGTTATGGCCATTGAATTGAGAGTGAGAAAAAAAACATTAGCTAAATTTCTCCTTGCACTAATCCTATCAGACATTTCCACATATAATTTATATTGCTCAATTATATGATTCTGATATAATTCTTTATTCTGAACATAGTAATTAGAATCTTCTAACATAGTCCATAAATTATTTTCCATTCTTTTGCTTTAATTTACTTCTTCTCTAGATTAGTTTATTAAAATGTACTCTAACATAGTAGCTATTCGAAAACCAGCTTTTCGGCTCTTACTATTTGATATTTCGTTATTAAATTTCTTCATTGATTTATGTATGCAGTAATCCATACTCACGTATAGACTCTATTATTCACAGGCATTTCCACATAACCATCAAACACCTCATTTAAAATACTCTGCCACTGTTCTGAAATATCCTCTATAGTATCCCAATCTTTTGTCATTGTATATGCTTTATATGGTTTATCCTTAGAGGGTGCATCATAACCTAATGCATCCTCAATACATTCTTCCAACATTTTGCGTCTATCTTCTGATTCAACAGCATCAAGAATTCTAGGATTTACAGCTTCCGCTCTTTCAACTCCTTGGTCTCTGTCATGAATTACGAAATAGTTTTCAATACCTAACGCTTTGAAATACTTAACTAATGGAGGAATTGTTGCTTTCCCTCTTGCTTTAATAAATTGATAATCTGAATTTATTCTACATCGTGATTCTTTTGGAAAAATACTAATGGATTTCCTCATTACTACATCTTCTGTATCACCTTCCATAATAACAATTCGTTTTGCGAAGAAAGCACGAGCAAAATAATCATCAATTTTCACAAGCATCTTTATGTAGTCTCGTTCATTTTCCTGAAGCTCTAAAAATCTATGAGTCACTGAAAATGGAGTTGATTTGACAAAAGAATCTTCTTGTATCGAGATATTATTTATTACTTGATTTTCTTTTTCTCTTGATAAATCAATCATAAATGGAGAATGAGAAGTACAGATAATTTGATTTGCTGTACCTGAAAGCTCATAAATTGTATCACGCATTTGGTTTGAGGCATTCGGGTGTAAAAATAATTCTGGTTCTTCAAAAGCTATAATTAAATTTCTTAAATCTTCTTGACGTTCTTTCCGCCAGTCTTCTCTAAATTTCAATAAAGAGAAAGCTGTTGACCTAATCATCCCTGTACCCTGATAATCAACCTCTGTCATTATATTTGAACCTAGCTTAATGTCATATTTAGGTTTAAGGAAAGAACTTGGGTCTGACAAATTTACTTTTGCTAAAATTTCTGAATCTGGAAAAATATTCTTTATAGTTTGGTTAACATTTACCATTAACTTACCAAATTCAGTTTCTTTATTTTCTGTATCAATTTCAGTTTCCAGTTCTCCAAAATATTGCTTTACTTTTTCGAAATTATCCGACTTCTCAACTATATCATCAAAAATTGTAGACATCACTTCACCTAAAGCAGTTTTTTTATCACTATCAATCTCATTAGCCTTATGTTCCGCAGGAATTAATACAAACTTTGGTAGTTTTGATATTACGTTTTGAGGAATTCCTCCTGGATTATTGACCCAACTAAACTCATCTTCATAGTTCCAAGCTTCATTAAAGCTCTCTAATTTGGAAGAATGGGCTTTTGTTGTCAAGTTTACGCCATCTGCAATTCCCTCAAAATGAGTTCGTACAACTTCCTCTTCAATCCCAGATTCTATTAATGAGGTTAGAGTAACTTTTGCGCCATTTTTTACATCCTCTTTTAGATTCTTTTTTTGCTCCCACATTTCATACACAGAAGATGTTCCTGTGAATGTCTTTCTATATTTTATCTTTCTCTTTTCTCCATCAACATAAACTCGTCCTTTGAATCCAGTCCAAGTGTCAGCTTCTTCCGGCACATTAATGAAAGTTCCCTCAAGTTCAATTTTGTCTACAACATTATCAATATTATTGGTTTCTGGATTAAATTTCTTTGAGAAGTCTGCATCTGTTGCTTTATTATTTGTTAACAACAACTCAACTGCTCTCAAAATTGAAGATTTTCCTACATTGTTTTCTCCTATTAAAAATGAAGCATCTCCAAAGTTTAATGTAGTGTCTTTTAATTTTCTAAATCCTTTAACTACTAGCAATTCTAATTTCATATGGTTATCTTTTTTATGCTTGTGGGGTAACTAATTTAACAAGTGCACTGGTGCACTTATTTCTCTTATATCTTTCATAAAAGGTGCACAATACATCCCTACATAATATGGTATCTGTTGTGCTCCTTTCTTAATTAACCAGTGTCAATAATTTCATCTGTTTATTTTTTTCTTTTTAATGGTCAGATGGAACTTCGCATAATAATCATTTTCGTTTGTGCGAAAACTTCTTCTCATGCTTCGTTTCATCTAAAGGATTATCAGTTTTACTATAATACTCTCTACTATGAACAAGAACTTTATTTCTGCTCAGATATCTTTTATCAGATTGTATAAATAGTGTTAGCATTATAGTTTAGTTTTCGGTTTCAAATATATAAAATAATAGTGTACACACAACGTTTATCGTGTTGTTTTACACAAAAGCAGACGAGTATGTTCATTTTAATCTATAAACTGTATGTGTTTTTATACAATGTTGTTATTGCATTCACGTGACTTAAACAAATGATATTCATTATAATCAATATTTTACAAAAACTGTAATTTTTCAAAAGGAATAGTTAGCTTATATTTTTTATGGTATAACTTGATTATGATAGTTGTTTTATTTTTAACTCCGGATGGGTGATACTACCAGAATATTAAACACTGTAAACATAATATAACGGTATAAAAACAGATGTACATTGTCCTGTTTATGAAAAAAACAATAACACCTATATATACAATTGCATTTCATTAATTAACTTTCAACTGTTCGGGATTTAAATTATTAATGGTTAATTATAAATTGTAAATGATTGTGGATCTTTTAATAACGTTGCTCTTTTTTTATAAAAGAACTTTAACTGTTCAAGTGATGTGTTTTTTTTGTTAGCTTAATGATGTTTTTCTGGTATAAATTACAAACATGTTGGTTATGGTCAGGGTATTAAAGGTTTTTATAACATCTGTTTTTGTGTTGCTGTTGTGTTGTAAGAGTGGGCATAACAGTAGTAATTCACTAAATAGTATAACTGATAATATTTGTATATTGGGTAACTTCTCCGGGTCTGTACTTGTTGCTTTCAGAGATAGTATTGTTGTGAACAGGGGTTATGGTTTTTCTGATAAGGATAAAACGGTAGTAAATGGTAAAAAGACTATATATCCTATTGCCTCTGTAACTAAACTGTTTGTAAAGCAGGCTATTTTAGATCTGGTATATAAGGATAGCATATCGTTAAACAGCAAACTGTCTGATTATATAAACAGTGTAATGTATGCTAAGGATATTAATATTGGCGATCTTATTCATCATCAATCCGGTTTACCCGATATTCATAACAGGATAGCCAGATATGACAATCCGTGGGCTTTAGATTATTCAATAGAACCTGATGATCTTATAGATTCTATAAACTCCTTTGGAGAGCTGGATTTTGCACCCGGTAACAGAACTGCGTACTCTAACAGTAACTACCTTATTCTTGCCAGGGTAATTGAGGTTATAACAGGTAAATTGCTTGATGTGTACTTGCAGGAGACTATATTTACAACTTTTGGTATGGTTAATACCGGATTGTACGGAGATCATAGCCATATAAAGGGTCATGCAAGAGGGTTCTCTACCATAAGGGGCAATGTAACATATACACCCGATTTTAATTTTAATAATTTCAGGGGTTCAGGTAATGCATACTCAACCACAACAGATATGTTCAGTTACTACAGTGGGTGTAAGGATTTTCTGCCCAAAGATATCAGCGAACAGATAACTCAGCATAGTGGCTTGTATACCGGATACAGATCGTATTACAAGGCTGTTCCGGAGATCGGGTTGGTTATTATTATTCTGTCTAACAATAGTGATTTTACTCACGAGAGGTTAACAGAGAGTATCACTGAACAGGTTAAAGAGATTCTGCTAAGAGAGAACTGTGATATTGCTAAAGACTGTTACAGCGGCAACTATACAGCAACAGTTAACGGGCGTATATTATCGGCAGATATTACATTTAACTCTTGCAGGTATCTATACAGTGGTAACGAGTTAATATATATAGATAATAACACCTTTCTTATGACAAACAGTGGTTTTACTAAGATTACATTTAACATTACTAACAATGGAGATAATGTAATGACTGTTAATGACAATGGTATCATTATCAGGTTTAGTAAAACAGGCAACTAATAGTAATTGCCTGTTTTTATTAATGTTTACTCTTTGGTAACGTAATAGTTTCCGTCAGGTTTTTTTACAATTTTCCAGCCCGGGTTCAGGGTAATTGTCCAGTTTTCTGATTTGTTGTCGGCACCGGGTTTGTCGGCTATAATTTTTGACCAGTCTGTGGCAACAAGAGCACCTTTGTTGGTCTGTAGTGTACCCCAATCGCCATACGCATTAAGCATTTTGTATATTGTTCCATGCTCACCAAACGGAACAAGTGTATGCGGATTGAATGATATTCTGCATATGTTCATTGGCAATATAAGTTTTGCCTCATCTATAAATCGTTTGGTACAGTCCGCTAAGAATGCCTGCATCTCCTTCTCATATACATTCTCGGCATCTATCATATCTGTAGCTTTATACTCTGCGTATAGTCTGTTCAGATCTTTATTGCCGGATGTTACGTTATAGTGTTTTGTTATAAGCGCACCAAAATC
Source organism: Bacteroidales bacterium (assembly GCA_025210735.1). Lineage (GTDB taxonomy): Bacteria > Bacteroidota > Bacteroidia > Bacteroidales > UBA6680 > UBA6680. The sequence continues at coordinate 23,762 of JAOARD010000057.1, read as the reverse complement.
TGATGAAGAGGTTAACTCTTTGTGCCATGGTTTATCTGTATCATCAAGCAGGTAACCGTACAGCGCTCCTGACATATATGCAAACGACATCATAAAGGTGTGTCGGTTAAGTGCTGCATCTACTCTATCGGTAAGTATCTTCTTCTGTTTACTGTCTGATGCGCCGCACATACTAAGCCCTGTATGTTCTGCTAACCCTTCGTGCATCTCAAATATGGTCTCGTTATGTTGGCTATCTTTAAACATGTTATGTCTGCTATTTCTGAACTGCAACGCATTACTAAGGTGATATCTTCTCTCCTCTTTATCTGTTTTTACTGCATTAATAAGTGCAATCCACTCCATCTTTAACAATATTCTGCCATTAAGCTGGTTAAGGTGTCCGTTCTCTGTTCCTGCCCCCGGAAATCCTATATCTTTCTGTATACGGTGCCACAACTCATGCATTATAAGATTGTCTCTGTCTATCTTGTTACTGCTAAGCGATTGCCATATTACCATTGTCCATTTTGTACCACTCCATGTTGTAGCTGTGTTTGCAATTGGCAGATTATCCGGAAATTTACCAATATATACGTTACCGTCCTTTTTAAGTAGTCCGTCATTATCGCCCGTATTGGCTACCACATCTCTTGTTTTGGAGTCAACAAACAGTATCGGACCGTACATGTTTACTCCCCAGGCATCTCCGTTATCTTTATCGCATAACCTCTTTACCTCTTTAAAATATCTCTCTGCCTCTTTCTTGTTTATATGTTCTCTGTTGGCATATATGTTACACACAGATAACAAAATAACGATTGTAATTATGAATCTCTTTTGCATAATGTAATTAATTATAGTGTTTTGTAATAAGATGATCAACAGATAGTTTTTCTGAGTAGTGTTTGCGCCAGTTATCGTCTATCTTATCTAACAGCAACCCTTCAGCAAAACCAATTGTATAGAAACATACCCGTTTCTGTTTGTCCAGATTGTTATTCTTAAGACGATACATCTCTCTTTTGAATAGTCTGTTCATATAGTTGTTATACTCTTTGGTTGTATAGTTCAGTTTTAAACCTGGATTCTCTAACAGTGTATGTAGTATCTTATACTCGGTATATCTTGCCATGCCCTCTTGCCAAACCTGAAATGTAAAGTATCTGTAGTCTTTATCAGATAGTAACGCTCTGAAGTTGTTTTTCTCTGTTATGTACTCCTTAAACAGCACTTCCCTCTCCTCTTTGTCGGCAGATTGTACAAGTCTGTACAGTACATCGGAGTATTTTCTGAACTGTTCCTTAACTTTCAGGTTGTCATACGGAAAGGCGTAGTTAAGCATCCACATACCTGTTTTGCAATCGCCTTTAAGATCAAGTTCATCTACCATCTGGTAATAGTCTGGTGTAGATTGATATTGGTGAAAATATTCGTGCACCAGTGTTATAAGCCACTCTACACCACTTCTGTCGGTATTTTTTGGGATACCTACAATTACTGTTGGTTCATTGCATATACCAAAACATGCCAGAATAGATCTGTTCAGGGTAATATCTCTGGTGTATACATCTGTTTTAAGTTTATTGTTATAGTTGTTTAATATAAACTCCTCATCTGGTTCAGGATGGTTATAGAGGTACTCTATACTATCGGTAACAAGTAGTGTGCTGAAGGTTATTTTATTAAAACCGGGCCATACTTTGTTGCCACACTCTTTTACAATGTTAATTGCTTCTGCAATATTGTCCTGATCCTGTATCGCTTTTTCTGTTCCGTTGTGGTTTACACAACATTGTGATAATAACACCAGTAATATTATTCCGGTGATTTTGTACGTAATGTGTTTCATCTGTTTATAATTATTTTTTTATTTGCCAGATGGAACTCGCATTTATAATCATCTTCGTGTGTGTGGATGACTATTCTCATGCTTCGTTTCATATGTCTAAATTTGTTTTTTAAAGGTCATATGGAACTCCGCATTATAATCATTTCCGTGTGTGTGAATGACTATTCTCATGCTTCGTTTCATCTGTTTATAATTGTTTTTTATATATCTGATTATCAATTGTATTATTGATCATTTTTTAACTACCCTATGCGTTGCATAGGGCTAGGTTAAACTGGACCTTCAGCCCGTAACTTATTACGTATCGGAATTACCTCATAGTCAATCGAAATGTCAGTTTGAGCGGAGTCGAAAACTACACATTTCGACTCCGCTCAATGTGACAAAAACGACTGCGCTCAATGTGACAAAAACGACTGCGCTCAATGTGACAAAAAACGATTGCACTGAATGGACAAATGATATGAATCATTGATCATTTTAATCTGCACTTACAGTGCGATTCTACTATTCTTTTAACTACCCCATGCGTTGCATAGGGCTAGGTTAAACTGAGCCTTAACCTGTTTATTTTTTCTCTTCAACGGTCAGGTTGAACTCGCATTTCATCATCACTGCATATAATAAGAGCTCCTTCTTATGCTTCGTTTCAGTCCATAACTTATTACGTATCGTAATTACCTCATAGTCAACCGAAATGTCAGTTTGAGCGGAGTCGAAAACTACACATTTCGACTCCGCTCAATGTGACAAAACAACCACGCTCAATGTGACAAAAAACGACTACACTAAATGGACAAATGATATGAATCATTGATCATTTTAACCTGCACCTACAGTGCGATTCTACTATTCTTTTAACTACCCCATGCGTTGCATAGGGCTAGATTAAACTGGGCCTTCAGCCCGTAATACACTACCAATCTATATTATACACAATCAAAAACCTCCTATCATCCTTCGTTTTAGCTCGTAATATTGTCGCATTTTGACTACACCGAATGGATAATCGATATAAACCATCATTGATCATTTTTTAAACTGCACTTACAGTGCGATTCTACTATTCTTTTAACTACCCTATGCGTTGCATAGGGCTAGGTTAAACTGGGCTTTAACCTGTTTATTTTTTCTTTTCAAAGGTCAGGTTGAACTCGCATTTCATCATCACTGCGTATAATAAGAGCTCCTTCTTATGCTTCGTTTCAGCCCGTAATGTATTGTCAACATGAATTATAAACCATTAAAAATCGCCTGTCATTCTTCGTTTCAGTCCATAACTTATTACGTGTCGGAATTACTTTATAGTCAATCGAAATGTCAGTTTGAGCGGAGTCGAAAACTACACATTTCGACTACGCTCAATGTGACAAAACGACGACACTAAATATGACAAAACGACCACGCTCAATGTGACAAAAAACGACTGCACTGAATGGACAAATGATATGAATCATTGATCATTTTAACCTGCACTTACAGTGCGATTCTACTATTCTTTTAACTACCCCATGCGTTGCATAGGGCTAGGTTAAACTGGGCCTTCAGCCCGTAATGCATTGTCAATTTGAATCATACACCATTAAAACCTTTTATTATGCTTCGCTTTAGCGATTATTCTATTAACCACCCTACGTGTTGCATAGGGCTAGATTAAATTGGGCTTTAACCTGTTTATTTTTTCTCTTCAAAGGTCAGGTTGAACTCGCATTTCATCATCACTGCGTATAATAAGAACTCCTTCTTATGCTTCGTTTCAGCCCGTAACTTATTACGTATCGGAATTACCTCATAGTCAATCGAAATGTCAGTTTGAGCGGAGTCGAAAACTACACATTTCGACTGCGCTCAATGTGACAAAACGACCACGTTGAATGTGACAAAAAACAACCTCTATCAATGTAACAAGGCACCTATATCAATTTAAACAGGAACGGTCGTGTTCAATGCCATAGTAATCTCTGCTCAGTATGTCAAAATTATCTTGCCAAGTGCAGCAGATACAGTTTAGTTTTATTGTATCTGCTTATAACAGTTGGTTGTTACCGTTGTAACTGATACAAAGAAAGATATTATGTGTGTTGCTATGTGTTAATGAAGTGTTAATGACAGGTTAACGTAAGAACTGCTCAGTTCCTGAAATGGATCCGAGCAGTTCATCTATTTATACCTTTATCACTATTTTCTTGAATACTTTACCGTCTATTATTATCTCTACAATATATATTCCGGGCGATATGTTTAATCCGGATAGTTTTATACTGTTCTGCGAATCAAACCTCTGGTTGTATACAACACGTGAGTTGCTGTCGTATATTTTTATTGTTGCCTCGGTATAGTCTCTGTTTATATCTATAATAAAGCTATCGCCAAACGGGTTTGGATAGATAGTTATATATTCACTATTATCAGCATCTTCATCGTCAGAGAATGTTGGTGATATTTTCAGTACATCAAGCGGAACATATGATTTACCTTTTGAGTAGGTAAATACCACTGAATCTGCTTTGAATCCTTCCGCAACATCTTGTATATGTACATTAAACTCAAACGATGAGTTTGCTTTAATTACATATGGCAGTTGTGGTATGTTTGATATCAGGAATGGCTTATCAGGATACTCAACACTTACCAACTCTATTGCATTATCGTCGTTATTACTTACAACCACCTTTACAGGATTAAGTGCAGCTTCGTCAACTATATTACCGTAACTTATTGCTGATGGCGACAATGTTATGTTGTAGTTAACCTTATATACTCTTATATAAGCTCTTACATCCATCTCGTTTACGGCTGTTTTAACTGTAAATGTACTCACATACTCACCTGCCTTATCAAGCGATGCCTCTACATCAACCCATAGTGTCTCTCCTACTTCAAGATCATATGGCAGATTTGCATGGCTAATTGTAAACGGATATGCTACACTTCCTATATCAGTTATTGTAACCTTGTATCCTCCGGTATTAACTATTCCGCATCTGCTGTAAACTACATCGCCTACAGATTCTATCTGCTTGGCAAATCCAATGTAGCTTCTGTCCATCTCAACAGTACTCACAAATATACCTGCTGTAAATTTCACTGCCGATGACAGTTCGCTGATATTATTATCATCATCTTTCACCTGTATCTGAACTGTATAATCGCCCTGTTGGTTTATTTCATAGTTAAATTTTGGTTCTGATTCCCATCCGGTAACCTCCTGCGCATTAACAAATAGTTTGTATTTCTCAATAAATCCATCAGGATCAAATGATTCTATTGCATTAACAGATATACTAAAGCCATCTCCCAGATTAATCTTCTGATTATTTACAACAATCTGGTTATCATATTTTACTGTAAATTTAGGATTTGGAGGTGTTCCAACTATCCTCTTATCTACTCTTACTGCCGCAACCTCTGATCTTTCGCTCTCTGCTTCATAGTCATCTTTTACCTGCACATAGAATCTGTACTCACCAAATTCAGAAACAGGGTACAGTAACCTAGGGTTTGTTCTCCAGTCTGCTATAACCTCATCGTCTCTGTAGAATTTATATTTGGTTATATTATTCTCTACATCAGTAGATTCTCCGGCATCAAGTGTAAATATATGTTCAGGACTATTGCTTATAAGTATATGTCCGTTTGGCAGATATTCGCCATCGATCTTTATCCTTACTTTTGCTACCGGTATTTTATTAATTGTAACACTCATAATAGCAGACAGATCACTTACTCCTCCATCTTCGTCTTTAACCTTTACTTTGAACACATAACTACCTGAGTTTGTAAGTGAGTATCCAAAATCTGAGTCTGTTTGCCAGGTTCCTGTATCGGTTCCGTTTATATTAAACATATATAATAAAGTACTACTCTCCTGATCTGAGGATTGCGAAGCATCAAGTTTCAGTATTATTACCTGATTACTTACATTAAAGCCATGGTTATTATTTAGTACCTCGTTATTATGTTTCATCTCTATAACGGCTGTAGGTTTACTGTTAAGTTTTACAGTTATTGTCTCAGAGAAAGAGCCCTCGTTACCTTCACTATCTTTTGTTTTCACCTTAAAAGTATAGGTTCTGAACCCACTTGTTGTAAAGTTGAGTACAGCATCCTGTTGCCATGAGTCCGATTCCTGACCATCAATAATAAATTTATACTCAATAGCATCATCATCCGGATCGGTTGATTCTGAAGCATCGAGTTTTAGTATTATATTTTCTGAGCTGGTTGTAACAATATCGTTACTGCTTAGTGCATCATTGTCATAGCTCACCTTAAATCTTGTAATTGGGGCTGCATTAGCCTCAGGGGCTTTAACTGTAAATATTATTGCCTCAGACATTTCGCTGTTTACATTGTCGTTATCGTTTACTTTTAGCTCTATTTTATAGTTGCTGTATTCGGTTATCTGCAATGTATAGTCCGATTCTGTTTGCCAGTTGGTTTTAGATATATCATTTACATAGAAGTTGTATTTAGATACAGTGCCATCGTCGGTTGAACCAGAACCTTTAAGTATTACATTTATTGGCAGAGCATCTACCTCTATTACTCCATTGTTCAGCAGAGTATTTGAGTCATACTCAAGCGTTAATCCGGCAATTGGTATCTTATTCAATCTTACAGTTGTTTTTACAGATTCTTCACTCACAGCTCCCTGGTTATCTTTTACCTGAACTCTGAATGCGTAGGTTCCGAATGAGCTTATGTTATATGTATATTGCTGATTATCCTGCCAATCGGCCTGTACAACATCATTAACAATAAATCTGTATTGTGCAATTGTACCGTCTGAATCGGTTCCGTTTGCTGTAATTACAATATCATGATTAGCCTCAGCGGCACTCAACAACTGATTATTGGTAAGAGCATTACCATCATATGTAAGCGATAGTGTTGCTAGCGGCAGTGCATTTACTACCAGTGTTATCTCTGTACTATATTCGCTTATTGCACCATCATTATCCTTAACCTTAAGTTTAAATGTGTAAGTTCCGCTTGCTGTAATTGTATAGTCTTTCTCTGCAGATGAGCTCCAGTTGTCAAGATCAGTATCATTAACATTAAAAAGATACTCACTTATAGTTGCATCATCGGTTGAGTTATCGCCTTTAATTTTTACCGTAACTCCACCTGTCTCAAAGTTTATAACGCTGTTATCTGAAAGAGCTGTACTGCCTTTGTATAGTGATACAACTGCCTCAGGTTTTTTGTTAAGTTTAACGTTTGCCACAGCCGATTCATCGCTCTCAAGATCTTCATTATCTTTAACTACCACTTTAAATGCATAACTTCTGAACGCAGACAGGTTATAATCAAATGTGGCATCTGTTGTCCAGTCCTTAATAACAGTACTACCCTCATAATATCTGTATTGTGCTACATCTCCATCTGAATCGGAAGAGTTTGTAGCATTCAGTGTAACCACAACTCCTGTGTTTTCAGCTGTTATTACCTGATTATTGCTTATTTCATCGGTTGATTTGTATAGCTTAAGCTGTGCTACAGGTTTTACATTTGGTGCTTTAATTTTAAATGATAAACCTTCGGTAAATTCGCTCTCTTTTCCTGTATCGTCTTTTACCTTTAGCTTTATTGTATACTCTCCGTACTCTGTAACCGAATGAGTATACAGATTATTTGTCACCCAATTGGTAACAGCTGTTCCATCAACAAAGTATCTGTACTCTGATACACCGGAATCGTCGGTTGATGTACTTGCATCAAACACAATGTTTACAGGCAGAGCAGGTTCTATAATTATATCTCCGCTATTAACCTGATTTGCGTTATGTTTAACTACAAGCTTAGCTTCCGGATCTTCATTAACATTTGCTATTGTAAACTCTATTTCAGATGAGAACAGGCTCTCTTCATCAGCATCATCTTTCACCTTTACTTTTACAATATAGTCAGCATAAGAGGTTATACTATGGGTATATTTACTATCTGTAACCCAATCGGTAACTGCTGTTCCGTCTACATAAAACTTATAGGATTTCACCTCCGAGTCGTCTGTAGATCCGCTGGCATCAAGCTCTACATTAACAGGCAGTGTTCCTACTTCAATTTTCTGATTATCTGATATCTCAGAGTCGTTATACTTTACCGTAATAATTGCAACAGGTTTCTCGTTCTCTTTAGCAACTTTAAATGTAAAGTCTCCGGTAAATTCACTCTCTTTATCCTGATCATCTTTTACCTTAACTTTAACTATATAGTCGCCATACGTTGTTGCTGAATATGTGTGTTTATTTTCATCAACCCAGTCTGTTACACTCTCTCCGTTTACGTAATATCTGTATTTAGATACGCTGTTGTTATCTGTAGATCCGCTGGCATCAAGCTCTATACTAACCGGAAGTGTTTCGCTTATAACAACATCGTTCTGTGCTAACTGACTACCATCACTCTTAACAATCAATACGGCTTCCGGTTTTGGGTTATCTTCAGTAACATTTAACGATATTGTGGATGACAGATCACTCTCTAATCCATCCTCATCTTTTACCAGTACAGAGAAGATGTATGTGTTATAATCATTTATATCAATGCTCTTTGTGGCTGTTGTTCCCCAATCATCAATCTGTACTCCGTTTACAAAGAACAGATACGATTGAACAGCACCCTCTGAGTCTGAAGATTCAGATGCATCTACAGTAAATGTAACAGGAAATGACTCAGTTTTTACCTCGTCATTATTTGCCAACTCAGCTCCATCTCTCTTTACCTTAATAGCTGCAACAGGTTTTGTATTTTCTGTAAGTGTATATGATATTGTTTTCTCTGTACTCTCGCCAGAGTAGTTATCAAGCACCTTAAGTTTTATGTTATACAGTTTATATTCGGTAGCCTCAAAACTAAATCCGGATACTGCCGATTTTGTTTCTGTACCATCAACTGTATATGTGTACTCTACAATTGTTCCATCATCATCAGCAGATTCAGAGGCATCAATTGTAATTGTAGCAGGCAGTTTCACTCTTAGCGTCTGTCCGTCGGTTAATGGTTCAGAGTTAAGCTTTACTGTCATTGTCGCTACAGGATTGTTGTTATCTAATCCGTTAACAATAATCTTTTTAACAAGACTCATGTCACTCATCAATCCTTCGTCGTCTTCGGCTCTTACGGCAAAGTAGTGGGTTCCGTTATTGTTTATATTATAATTTAAACTACTGCCTGTCTGGTTACCAATAAGTTCAAACTCCGTTTCGCCATTAATTTTGTGGTAATATATGTATTTGCTTATTATATCGCCTGCATCTACTGTTAAGGAGGCATCAATTGTTATATCAAATGCTCCTGTTTTACTTATAAGATCGTCGTTATTTACTGTATTACTTCCATCTTTTAATATGAACTTGGCTACAGGTTTCATATTCATATCAGAGGTAAAGTGTCTTTTAACCATTGTCTGCAACGAGTTCTGGTTCTCCTGATCAAAGAAGTTATCCTGAGTCATATCCCAGAACATTACTCCTGCCAAATCGGGGTACTCTGTAAAACCGTGTTTCATTTTATAGTGCAACGATGCCTCATCGTCGTAACTAAACAGCACATTGGTTTTGCTATTATGTATAAATGGTGTTTTACTGGCAGCATCCCAGTAACGAACTGTTCCGTCGCCGGATGTTATAAAGTCACGTGCCTCATAGAATGCAATTGATCCTTTTGCATTTATATAGAGCGTAGCAGGCGAAGGTCCGGTTGCTGAAGCACCAAGCTGTGGCTGCGAAACGCCCGACCATCCTCTACCATAACATGCTAATCCAAGAACCAATTTATTCTCAGGTATACCGTATGTTGTTGTAAATAGTTTAAGCGTAGCATCTACCGACATGTTATCGTTGCTAAACAGCGGTGCCTGTGCACCTGTAACAGGGTTCCATGCTCCGTTATAGTCGTATGACATTAATCCTATCCAGTCAACATATTTTTTTATCTCGCTATAATCGTATCCTGCATTTTTTGATGAGTTAATACCTACAGCTATAGATAGTGTTAATCTGTCGTTACCGGTATTTGCAGCCTCCTCTTCAAATGCTTCTGACATCTCTTTAAGCAGCAGTGCAAAGTTTACAAAATCATTGTGCGATGAATTAGGGATAATATTTCCGTCAGCATCAAGTGTTGCATTTCTATCTGCCAGCCCCGGATACTCCCAGTCCATATCTATTCCGTCAAAGTTTTTATCTCTACAGAAATTAATCACCATTGCTATAAACTGATCTCTGTACTCCTTTTTAGAGCATATTGTTGTGAATATCCACTCTCTTCCTTTAGGATCATTAAATGTCCATCCGCCCACACTTGCCAAAAGCTTAAGTTCGGGGTTCTCACTCTTAAGATCGTTTATACGCTTAACCATACCGTTCTCGGTTCCGCTATCGTTATTAAAGTCATTCCACTCCCACCCTTTCATCTGGAAGTTATATGGCTCTAATGGTTTTCCGGCACTGTTTACATCATATCCTATATCAAGAAATGCGTATACAATATGGGTATACAGATCTGGGTTAATCTGATCTGGCGTAAATTTAGCTTTACCGTGTTTATACTGCATCCATGTTGGATAGTATGCTATAAACTTTTTATTACCATAGTTTTTAGGTGTTACGGTAAATTCAAAACCTTTTTTCTCCACAACATCACCTTTTGATGTGTATATCTCTAACAGGTGATCGGAGAATATATTCTCAAACAGTGGTTGTCCTAATTTGAATGGTTTACCATCAAGTACAGCCCAACAGGCATCGTATTCCGACTTATTTACTACATCAATTATTTCAATAACGTCGTATGTATCTTCCGATCCCCATGTAATTTGAGGGTCAGGGATATCTGTATTGTCGTTATTCTCTGATACACTAAACACATAATCGCCTGTTAATCCTGACGCTTCTGATAGCTTAACATAGTATACCCCTTTATCAAGCTTCTGGAACATAAATATGTTATTGCCTGCACCACTATTATCGTCGTTATATATCTCTGCTTCGCCCTGAATAAGGGTAGCAATTACATCAGTAGCTCCTGTGGTTTTTATAATGTAGTTAGCTGTATTTGGTATAATTACCTTAAAGTAGTCAATATCGTTATTATACTCAAAACGCGAATCTATCGGGCTACCTATAGTAACAACTGTGGCATTATCCGGAATATTTCCATGATCCTCCTCTTTAATCTCGATGCTTACTCCTGATGAAAAATCGCTGTCTGCCTCATCATTATCCTGCGCCTTTGTCATAAACTTATAAAGTCCGGGCTGCTCTATCACGTAATCAGTTGTTGCTGATGTTATAAAATCAGATAACTCCACTAGGTTAACACCATCATCAACAAAGAATGCATATTTAGATACTGTTCCGTCAATATCTGTAGATGCGGCAGCATTTATTGATATTTTATGCGGGAATTTATAATAGATTACACTGTTATTCTCTAACTCTGCTTCGCCATCGGTAAGTTTGATTTTAGCAACAGGCTTTACGTTTGGCATATTTCCGGCAACAGTAAAAGCTATCACTTTACTATTAGCATTATAGTCTGCATCTACAGCCTGATATTTTATTTTGTACTCTCCGGTTACAATTAACTTGTATATAGCCTCTGTTTCACCCGGTTCTATATCCAGTTTCTCATACTCTCCGTTATTAAATTTCACAAAGTAGTTATTTATGATAATGTCTTTATCATGGCTTACTGTTGGTTTTATTGTAATGTAGATTGGTTCATCTGTATCTACCTGAGTGCTGTTTGATATAGTATTCTCACCATATGTAAGTGATAAATCAACATCAGGAAAATCATCGGTATTAATAGTAACCTCATCAAATGCCCAGTTATCTTTTATATCATTAAGTGTTATTGATGTAATCGGACCACTAGCTACCTTGTAGTACTTATTATCTCCATCAACCGGTGCTCCTTCAGTACTAGTACAGTTCCAGTTCCATTTATAAAGCAGATCGTAATAGAATATTGAGTTAACTTTAAAATACTGAGCCAAATCTCCTGAATCACCAGAGGCTTCCTTATCGCAGTTATTGGCTGTTATATCTGATATCTTCGGAATATCTGATATGTCAACAATATCTTTTTCTGATCCGTCTCCTCCGTTATCTCCACCTCCTTCGCCCGGTACATATTTAAGGGCGGTAAATGCATTCATATCCAGAACATCAAGATTTTCGCCCGGTGATACGTTAAGTATTTTACAGAAGTGTTTGTAGAATCCTATTCTGTCATATACCTTTTTCCTCTGACCTTCGCTCTGTTTTCCGGCCTCTAAACCTCCGTTAATAATATTTATTGTTAATCCGAATCCAAAATAGAGATTATTGTATTCGCGCATCTTTTCAGATATGATATCGTCGGCATCCCAGTTGCCAATAACAGCTCCGTGACACGACGGTTTTTTTCCCTGTGGGGTCATCCAGAACCACATTGCAGATTGAAAGAACAGTGGTCCTTCATTCAGTACTTTATCCGGATCATTCAGCAACACTGTTTTATCATCGTAGAAGAACTGGCTAAACTGTCCGTAGTTATAGTTCCATGATAGCTGTATTGGCCCACGACCATAATAGTATTTACCGGCAGATGGCGGATAGTTTGTATTTGAATTGTCTGTATAGTGCTCTTTATTCTCCTGAGCGGCAACCTCACGAGGGAATACATAGCCCCAGTTATATCGTTCGGCACCCTCTTCGTATCCACCCCATCCTCCGGTTGTTTCATGTGAGGTATTTGCAAGGAATGCTGCCAACTCTCTTAAACGTACAACAACACTACCTTCTGATGCAAATCTGGAGTATTTTTGGTGCGATACGGCATTTATAAAGTTATCGTACTTAAACAGATCTTTAACTGTAACATCATCGAAGTTATAAGCTGTTTTTCCGGCTATACCATATGCATTCAGATTAGGAAACATCTTTACCCAGTCGCTGGCTGTAATAAGTTCTGATATTTCAGGTGGATCTGTAGCAACTGTATAATTAAAGTTGATAGTATAATTACCTGTTTCAGGCTTTGTTACTTTCAGGTAGTATTTTCCCGGTTCAAGCCACAGTTTCAGGGCTTTCTTTCCATCTGCATGTATATAGTTATCCTGCAACAGTGTATAAATCAGTTCTCCTTCAGGAATATTCAGTAGTCCGTCTGCCGATATATTTACCTCAAAACAGTCTACATCATCCTTATAGTCTATAGCTCCGTTCAGATCGGTATTTATTTGTAATACTGCCGCTCCATCTGTTGTATTTGAGTAATCATCTTCGTTAAATCTGCTAATAAGCTGGTAGTTACCTGTAATAAGATCCTCTATTGAGAGACTGAAGTAGTATGTTCCTGCATCAAGGAATTGTGTAATAGATACATTTTTACCTGTTCCTCCAATAGCATCTTCTTTTATTACTTCACCTCCGGAGTCCATAAGTATTCCTTTTGTATCAAGATCTCCCTCGGCCTCAACTATTAGAGCTCCTTTTTCTGACAGATCAAACTTAAAGTAGTCTACATCCGTTTCTATCTCAATAGAACCATTAATTACCTCTCCTATTGTTGCTGTATGTGCCCCCGATCTGGAATTCCCGTAGTCGTCTGTTATATCTTCCTGTATAAAACTTACAACCAGATTGTAATCTTTTATCTCGTTATCGGCACTCTTTACACTTAAATAGTATGCCCCGGGTTTCAGCGCTCTTGATATCTTAAAGTTTTTATCTAATCCGGAGTTGTCATCAACCGACAATAGCTGATCTTTATTATTTGTTAACTCAGCGTAGGTATTAACATCTCCGGTACTATTTATAATCAGTTTACCCTCTTCTGATATATTAATAAGGAATATATCGATATCGGATGCATACTCAAACATATTTGATGACATGCTGTTAAGCTCATGATTTGTTGCCCCATCGGTTACATTTGCATGATCATCTTCTTTTACATGAATTGTAATTGCATCGGAGTGGTTACTCTCTCCTCCGTTATTATCCTTAACTCTCGATTTAAATACAATATCACCAAACGATGTAATAGTGTAGGTAACATCCTCTTCTGATTGATAACTATTAATATTGAGCAGTCCGGTACCATCATTTACAAAGTGCTGGTATTCGAATACCTTACCGTCTTCATCAGAAGATTTTTCGGCTGTAATTCTGATGTTATGTGGTGCTTTTACAAAGATTGTACTACCATTCTCAAGTAAATTATCGCCATCGTATACCTCTACAACAGATAATGGCAATACATTTGGCAAGCCTTTAACTTCAAAAGTAACAGTTTGCCAGAAGCTCGGGTACTCATCTTCGTCAATAACCTTAAACTTAAACGTATAACTTCCGTTCTTATATACATTATAGTTATATGGTGTATCTCCAATCTCTAACTCTTCATATTTACCATCATTATACTGTATTTTAGCAATATATTTGGTTATGGCATTATTATTATCGGTACATAACGATTGATCTAAATTCAGTATAAACGATGCTGATTTTGTTATTGTTGTTTCATTCTGAATTACAGATGTTCCGTCTTTTACAGCAAAGTTACATTCCGGAAACTCAACCGGATTTATTGCAGGTTTCTCCTCCCATGCCCATGATCCGGGCGGTAGTGGTACCCAGGCAGTTTGCGAATATACAATATCTGCGCCTCTGTTTCTGTATATCTTATTATCGTACAACGCATAAGCACCGCTTTTTAGCACAACATCATTTTCTAATGCTGTTCTGTCTGCAACAACAGGGTTAAGATCCCAATAATCAACTGTTGCATCGCCCCCATCATCACCCCCTGAAGGTGAGTCAGGATTCTTAAGACCATTAAATGGTGTCATCTCTCTTGTTGAAAGGTTCTTACCCGGCGAAACACCGAGTAGTTTGCAGTATCGCAGATAGAAGTGCTCTCTGTCGTCAGGCCCTTCATGATTCAGATTTGACGGCCCGGACTCTAGACCTCCGTTTATAATGTTTATTGTTAGTCCAAAACCAAAGTGTAGTTTATTAAAATCTCTTACCTCCTGTGATACTTCCTGTTCGGCATCCCAACGGTCAATCATTGCACCATGACATGATGGCTTTTTTCCCTGCGGCACCATCCAGAACCATAATGCTGTCTGAAAAAACAGTTTACCTTCGGTCAATATTCTATCAGGATCTTGTAACAGTGTATTTACATCGCCGTATATGTACTTACTACACTGACCATAGTTGTAGTTCCACGATAGCTGTATTGGTCCCCGTCCGTGATATGATTGTTTATCTGCCGGAGGGTATTCTGCACTTGGCGATACATACCCGGGTTGTGCATTAGCAGCTTCGCTGTCATAATCTTTCCATGCTACCTCGGCAGGAAATACAAACCCCCATATATCTCTTCCGCCTGGAGCTCCTTCCCATCCTCCTGTAGTCTCGTGCGACATATTTGCCAGAAATGCTGCCAGCTCTTGCAGGCGCTGTACAATTGTTCCTTCTGCCGAAAACTTCTTAAAAAGCGGGTCTTCAGATGCATCAACAAGGTTCTGGTAATCAAACAGACTCTGATTTGGTATATTGGTCCATGGTCCACTTACCACATCTGATCGTGCATAACCATTACGTTTAGGAAACATCTCATTATACAACTCCTCAGTAAGGTAATCAAAAACTGTTTTAGATTCGTCAGGATCTTCTAATGTGGTTGTAAAGGAATAGTTACCAGTATTACTCTCTGAAACACTAAACTGAAAGAAATAATTCCCTGATTCAATCCACAAGTCAAGATTGTCTGAAGAGGTAAGAGTAATATCTGTAAGTTCACTACCTTCTTCATCAAATAATTTTGCATATATATTAAGCGATCCGTTTCTGGTGATATTTAATTTTCCTGTTTTTGATATATTAACTTTAAACAGATCCTTGTCATCTGCTCCTTCAAAATTACCATTAATAGCTTCGCCAATATTAATCTCTGCTGCTTCTGATTGTGTGTTAGGGTAATCATCTGGCGTAAAACTATTCATAAGAACATAGTTACCGGTTTTATAATCGCCAATACCCAGCTTTATATAGTATATCCCTGCTTCAAGAAATCGTTCAACATCAAGGTTTCCGGACTCATTATCTGATTTATAAAGCTCTACACCATTACTATCCTCTACCCTGCATTTTGTATATATATCGCCGGAGGTGTAAAATCTTAATCGCCCTTTTTCAGTTAAGGTAACTTTAAAACAGTCAATATCATCATCTTTCTCAATTACACCATTCTTAACAGAGTTTATAGTTATTGGTTCTGCACTATCAATTGTGTTTGCATAATCGTCTGTAATATCTCCTGTTGCAATTGTTACATTTATTGAGTAATTACCCGTACTATTTCCTCTGTTTTCTGTTTTAAGATAGTACGTTCCGGCATCAAGATATCTGTTTATATTATAGTTATTACCACTACCTCCATTATCATTATCAAAGAGTATATCGTATGTATCGTTAAAAAGTGTACCGTAGGTATCAAAACTGCCCGTGCTCAAAAAAGTATAAGTACCCGGATTACTTACAGTAAATTTAAATATGTCAATATCCTCGCCTTCTTCAAATTGAGCACTAACCGACATTCCATCAGTCACAGATTTTGTTGCAGCATTTTGCAAATCATTGCTATAATCATCAAGGTTTACTGTTAGTATAACATTATCTGATTTGTCTTCGCCAGAGTTGTTATCTAATACGTATGAGTTAAAGGTATAGGTTCCTGTGTTCTCAATTGTAAAGTATGTAGCCGATAGCGTTGAGTATTCACCTAACTGTACCTCTCCTGACCCGTTATCTACAGTAAATCTATACTTTTTAACCATACCGTCAACATCGTCAGATTCTTTTCCGCTAAGCTTAATCTGATATGGAAGATATAGGTATCTTGTATCGCCTGTTGTAACCAATTCATTATCTATGGTTACCTCTATTGCTGCATCAGGATTTATATTCTCTAATCCGGCAATATTAAATTCTATAGTCTCTGAGTATTCTCCCGGAAAACCATCTGCATTAACAGCTTGCAAACGTATTGAGTATAGTCCATTTTTCTGTATACTAAGCGTATAATTTTCGGTATGGTTTGCAATCTTTTGTTCCGGATTATTCCGGTACTTAACAAAGTAATTATATGTAACTCCATTTAACGATGATGATGCATCAATTAAAAACTCTGTTTGTGCAGTAAGTGTAATTGTTGAGTTATTATCTATAGTTTGTCCAATTGCATCTTTAACAGCAATATTTGAAACAGGTATATTATCAATATCATATATCCGCCATTTCGACACCGTTTGTACATATTCCTTCTGCGGTTCAGGTGCTAGTTTTGACCATTCATTAAACTCATAAACATTTGTACAGTACATTACTGTATTATTGTATGATACAAAATCGTATTTATAGAACCATCCGGCATCTCTCGGATCATCTTCCCAACGCATAACCTCAACAGGAATAAGTCCCAGATCAATCTTGGTTATAGGTTTCATAAGATTACAATCTGTTACTTCAGAAGCGTCCAGAACACCAAAATCTGTACAGTACTTCTTATAAAAGCCAATACGCATTATTGTTCTGTATCTTATCTGTTTTAAATCCCATAATATATCATCGTCCTCAGGGTTTATATCTAATCCTCCCTCAACATCACCTGCAAGAATATTTGTTGTAAGTCCAAATCCGGCAATCCATTTATTTGTGGTAACTTGTTCTGGTGTAATTGTAGAGTTGCCTGTCATCACCTGATGACAGGAAGGCATCCTGCCAAGTGGTGTCATCCACTGCCAAAGTGCAGCTTTAAAAAACGTTACACCATCGCTGAATATCAGATCAGGATTATCCAACAGTATGTTCTTATCACCATACAGATATTCACTTAGTTTACCATACAGGTAATTTCCCTCTATTCCCATTAATCCACGAGGATGATAAGATATCCCATCCTTTGCAGGGTATATTTCTGATCTCTCTGAGTGTACTATTGTAGATTTATAAGGTCTGCGAAAGGGTTTCATAAAACCCGTTTTATATCTGTCTGATCCATCAACATATGTTAATGATGACCATGCATCGTTTGTATAGTATGATGCTTGTGCCAAAAATGCAGCAAGCTCCCGCCTGTTTATTTCATGACTGTTTGATCCGGCAAATTCCGGAAATGCATTACATGCTTGTATGAATGAAGTATAGGTAAATAGTGTTTTATTCTCCAGATTGTATCCCTCACCACCCGGAACATTTGTATAGTTGTTCTTATAAGGAAAGAAGGTATTAAACTGATTTTCATTAAAATAATTACCAACATTACTTTGAGAGTATGCAAATTGAACAATGCAAAAACTAACTAATAATAGAATATTCCGAGGTCGCATTTTTATTGTTTTAAGTACCTATGATAGTACGCTTTAAACGGGGTAAATGTTACAATTTTTACACCTTAGAGGGTTAACATCCAACATCTGATATTACTACTTTACAGAATAGAATAATTAGTAAGAGTTGGTAATATAATATTGCATATAGTTGTACAAAATAGACTATCATATAATACACTATTGTATGTTACATATTCTACTTTTTATATATTTGTATATAGAGTACGACACCAACAACTTCAGTTATGACAACAATAAGGTATTGTATATTATTGGTCTGCATTGTTTTTCAGACTAGTATATACGCACAAAACAGTGAGATAGATTCATTGAAAAGTACATTGACAAACCCTAACAATAGTACCGAAAGGATTATTGAACTGTACTATAAAATTGGTTTAAAGAGCCTGCTATATGATACAGAGGAGTCTGAGTTTTATAAGAGCAAATTAGACTCAATATGGAGTAATAATACAAAATATAATAAAGCTAATTTATATGCTTTGCAGTTACAAGCCAAGATATACAGATTAAACGATATATCTGATAAAGCTATAGATACATATATTAAGGTCTTAAAACTTAATCCTGACAGCGCAACTGTTGCTAATGTACATTTTAATTTAGGGATGATATATAGCAATATGAGATTGAATGACAAGGCTCTTAAGTCTTATGAGAAATCGCTTGATATATATAAACAACTGAATATAAACTATCAGATTCCTAATATATATGGCTCAATTGCAGATATATATAATTATAATACGTTTGAATATGAAAAGGCTGAAGAGTATTATAAGCAGGCTATAAATAGTTATATTCTTCTTGATATGGTGTCGCAAAAGAGTATTCAGGGGATACAATCGTTATCAGTAATACATCATAATCTGGGAAGGTTATACATTTTCCAGAACAAATACAATAAAGCTGAAGAGAATCTTTTTCAGTCTCTGAATCTGGCAAAAGAGATTTCAGATTCTTTGGGTATAGTACAGACAAGTATAATAATCGGGGAGTTATACAACACTATTAAGATATACGATAAGGCATATATAATTCTTAAAGATTTTGAAAGTATATATAGTGATTACCCATTCTACATTCAGGCTGAATATCTGAGAGAGTGGACTAAAACTCTTGCTGCAAAAGATGATTTTAAGCAATCGTATTCATATAGTAAAAAGTATATTGATGTAAGAGATAGTATGTACACTTACCAGAGCCTGGCAATGGTTGCCGAAGCTGAGGATAAGTACAATAAGGAGAAACTTGAAGCTGAGCTAAAGTATCAAACTCAAAAATCTAAAAGCCGATATCTGACTGTTATAGTATTCATTATATCTGCTCTTCTTATAACTGTTGTTCTATTATATATTTTAGTCAGAAAGAATAACAGAATGAAAATAGAGCATCTTAACAGAGAATTAATTCAGAAAGATTTAGATGTAAAACGTAATCAGTTATTAAATGCATCAATTAAACATACCGAGAAGATAAACACTTTGAATGAGATTAATTCTGATCTTAAACAGTTTATTCTTAATGAGAAGCTACAGCAACAAAGTATAAGAGCATTGCAACAGATAATATCTAAAACCGAGTCGGGTACAAAAGTATCGAGATGGGAAGAGTTTGAAACGCGTTTTTCGGAGCTGCATAATGATTTTTTTGAACGACTTACTGCTAAACATCCGAATTTGTCTGTTAATGAAAGAAAGATATGTGCCATGCTCCGATTGAATATGTCGAATCCAGACATTGCAAATCTGTTAGCTATTGAGACAAAGTCTGTAAATGTTGCTAAATCGAGATTACGACAGAAGTTGAATCTGGAACAGGGTACTGATATTTTCTCATACATTATGAAATTCTGACATACAGTTATATATATTTAGGGTAAATATTTTATTGTTATTTTTCATATAACAACATGCACAATTGTTATTGTTTTATTCTATCTTAGCAGCACAACCTGATGTTATAAGGTTATGAAGACGCTTTAATTTAATAACAAAATTTACCATCCGGTATAGTTATTTTCAACCTATGCCGGACTATTACGAAAAAAGTATTACAATGAGAAAATTTTACTCTATTATTGTATGTGCGGCAATACTTATGCTATCTGCATGTTCAGAGAAGAAGTACAACAGTGATGACAATCCTGACGGCGGCGGCGGATCAGGAAATGGCGATAATAACAAACCTGCTGTTGAATTACCAACAGAGTTAAAAGAGAGATTAAAGGATAATAAGGTTTATGTGGTTAAACCTGTAATCTATGTTGCTAGAGGAGGAAAAAGACATGGTGTTACAATGTCTGAAGAGAGGATAAGATCGTTCTTTACCGGATGGGATAAGTACTCTGTAAATCCTATGATGCTACAGATTGGTATGTCTTTTAATGCTCAGGATATTGAGATTATTAATATTGAGCTACCTATGACTGATACATACTCAGGAGGTGACTATTACGACTATATGACATACTTTACAGGCATAAGAGGCCAGATGACATTTGATCCTACTCTTGCCAGAAAAACCTATAAGATAACTGATGAGAATGGTAATCCAACAGGAAAAACCACAAAGATAGATCAGGATAAGTTCCGTATTCTTTTAATGGACGAGGGTCCAACAGGTGGATATGCAGGTGGTTGTCCGCACAGAGCTCTTGTATTAAATGTGAATGGTGCTACAAGAAATATTATTGCTCATGAGGTTGGTCACCTTTTTGGTCTTCAGCACCCTGATGAAGGAAAATCTTGTTTCAGTTCAAGTGATTTAAAATGGGTAATGAGAACTGTAATTTACGATGAATCTATGTATTTTAATATTTGTGAAACAGAACGTGCACATCAGATTCTGGAAACTTACAGAACAGATAAGAAGTACAGATTAAAAGATCAGGTTAAACAGGTTAATCTGGAAGATAACGGGTTTTCATCTTCTGAGTTAAAATCTGCATGGGAACTTATTCACAGTAATGAGTATAAAAATGCCAACAGAGATCTACAGGAGTAGACAAGGCTTATAGATAATAAAAACACCTATCCCAAAATCTGTTTGGGGATAGGTGTTTTTTTATATGGAAATGACTCTGCAAACATAGATTCATGAATACTTTTTTAAAAAAGTATGTGATAACCTGCATTATTTCTGTTACGCTTTTTGGTATTGCAGATATTAATCTGAAACAAGTACATATCCCCTACTGATCAACTATTTTAAATTTAAAATTCTCATAAAAATGGTTCTGATTTATAATTTTGACCTTTTAAGCAGAAGTATCTCGTAGCTTTGGGTCATTAATTGTTAATGGATAATTAAAACATACCATTATGAAGGAATTTGATGATAGCATTATGACATATATTGATCCTTTTCTAAAGCGTTATTTCAACAGGGATATTACGCATGAAGATTTGATGGTTATTACAGATAATATATCTGTTAAGGCTATGCCTAAAGGAACTGTGTTAATTAAGGAGGGAGAGATTCATAATTACGGATATTTTCTTATTGAGGGTTTGTCCAGATCATTTTATCTTAAAAATGGTGTTGAGGTTAATTTTTGGTTCGACAGAGAGAACAATCCAATAGGATCATTAGAGAGTTACTTTGGAAGAGAATCAAAGGTATCTGTTGAGTTACTTGAAGATTCAATATTACTTAAAAGCGATATTAATGCATTTAGGAAAGAAGCAGAGGTATCTTTTGCAACAAACTATTTTCTACGATCAGTTATTGAAGAGTATGCTCAGTTTATGGAGCAGAGGTTATATGCATTGCAATACAAAACAAGTAAGGAGAGATACAAATATTTTCTTGAAAACGAATCTGATCTTCTCAGAAGAGTATCGCTTACTCATATAGCATCGTACCTTGGTATATCAAGAGAAACTTTAAGCAGATTAAGATCAGAGATGATTTTGTGATATATATCAAATGTTTTAATATATCTCTTTGTTTTCTTTGCACGCTATTTTAAAATCGTAATAGAATCTATGAGATATATTTTTGCTATAGTAATATTTATTGTATCGTTATGCACTTTTACTAACTCTGCTGCTAATTATAAAGAGAAGAGTACTAACATATTCTTTAATACAAATATCTCTGCAGGCGAGGTGTTAATGACAAATGATTTTGTAAAGGGGATCAACAGACGAGGCATTCCTGTAAATGACTACGCTGCAATTGACCTTAGAGTGGGTTGGCAGACATTAGGTAAGATGGAGTGGCAACGCAGGTTGAATCTTCCATATTTTGGTATAGGTCTGTATATGTCAAAGTTCTATAATAACGATGAGATAGGCTATCCTAATGCCATATACTTTATGTTTGGAGGTCCGTTTATAAAAAGAGATAGGTATGCTTTTAATTACGAGTTTAGCGGAGGAATTAGTTACAATTGGAAACCATATAACAAAGATACAAACCAATTTAATGTTGCTATAGGTTCTGAAAACAACTGTTATATTGATTTAAGATTATCATATTCGAGAAATATAAGTAAAACAATTACATTATCAGGAGGTATAAGATTTACTCACTTCTCAAACGGAGCAATTGCATACCCTAATAAAGGTATAAATACATTCTCTCCATTTATAGGAATAAAACATAGATTAACAAACAGGTCAACACCTAAACGCATTGATAGTAAAGAGTATGTAAAAGACAAACCTGAATTTAATATTCTATTCTCATATGGTAGAAAATCTGTTAAGGAGACAAAAACAGTAAATTCAAGATACGTATCTCTGTATAATCTATCAGTTGAATATTTTAGAGCCGCTAATTATTCATTTAAGTATGGTGTTATTGCTGATATGGGTATAGATGAGAATAAGAATTTAATAGTTAAAGGTGATAATGTATATAAATCAGCAGTTAAAAAACAATTATTTCTGGGTACCTCAGCAGCAGGTCAGTTCAGAGCAGGTAACATGGCTGTTCAGCTTGAGTTTGGAGCAGAACTTATATCACCAGAATCGAAAAAATTGTTTAAAAGGCTATATCAGAAGCTGGGTTTAAGGTACTATATAAATGATAAAGCTATTGTTGGAGTAAGAATAAAGGCAAAACAGTTTAGTGTAGCCAATTATATTGAATGGAGTATTGGATACAAGATTTAGATTATTTTTCTGTTTTGAAATAGATTTATGAATTTAGTCATAAAGTAGAGTTAAGGTAGCAGCCTTTCGGTTCGTGTCATGTTCTGTCAACGGAAATGGTTGGTATTGTACCTTTCCGGTCGCTTAGCCCTTATCAGTACTGTCTCAGGAGAAATTCTGAAATCAAACTCATCCATCTCACGGTACCACGACAGGTAATTGTGTAAATATTTTGTGGCTACACCTCTGAATCGCTCCATCCAAACCTGCAGATCAAATTGATATTTCTCCACATTCCTTATGTGTACAACATCCTTCTTTACTGACTCACTCTTAGGAATACTCAATACCCACTCTCTTATACACATCTGACGCTGCCGACCATCTTACGCGTGTAGATCTCCGTGGT
>JAOARD010000056.1 GCA_025210735.1 Bacteroidales bacterium | reverse complement strand
TTAAAGTTCTTTCTATTAAAAAGATAGAATGCCTGTTGTCTGGTAAAAGTTACAACTGTATAATTGATTGATATGTTGGGGTTGTATGACAGTTACTTCTATTATTCATGTGTATATAACCCCTGAACTGTGTGGTATATTCTATTAACTGTAGGGGTACATCGGATGTTTTTGAAAACTTTTTCTTATAAAATGAAAGTTCTTTCTATTAAAAAGATAGAATTCATGTTATATGGAAAAGGTTACTATTATATAATTGACTGGTATATTTGTGTTGTATGACAGTTACTTGTATTGTTTTATGTGTATATAACCCCTGAACTGTGTGGTATATTCTATTAACCGGAGGGGTACATCGGATGTTTTTGAAAGCTTCTTCCTATAAAATTAAAGTTCTTTCTATTAAAAAGATAGAATGCCTGTTGTCTGGTAAAAGTTACAACTGTATAATTGATTGATATGTTGGGGTTGTATGACAGTTACTTGTATTGTTTTATGTGTATATAACCCCTGAACTGTGTGATACATTCTATTAACCAGAGAGTGTATCGGATTTTTTGCTCCATAATTTGTTCACAAGCTTATTGTTTAGCTAGGTTCTCTCAGTATTACGAATAATAATTACTGCTATAAATCCGACAAATCCAAGGATTTAGTCTAACAAACTAACATAAAAAGTTAACATCTCTTAGCGTAGTTAGGGGTGTTAATTATAAATGGTAAGTTGTTAATTATTAATTCTGATCATTTACAATTAACAACTGATCATTAAGCATTATTCTTGTGAGGTGCAAGCTATACACAAGCCGATATTGCATTAATATTATAGTTTCCATCATTTACAACTAACAATTTATAATTTACCATTATGTATTTCTAATATCCATTCTGTTTGTTATTCGTAACAAAAGCTATCCACTCATAACATAAACCTTTTTTTCAGACTATAAGCCTCTATTTTTGTTGTGATTCCTAATCATTCACAAACTATATTACAAATTCAGGCATATGATTAAAATAGTAAAACAGAAAGAGTATCTGGTTATAGTTATACTAACAATTGTAAAACTGACACTGCATTTTATAATGAATATTAATGCCGGTTTAGACGGCGATGAGGTATTACATATAGATTCAGGAAATCACCCTGCCTGGGGATACATCTCTATTCAACCACTTATAGGATTGTTTGCATGGATTCAGAACCTGTTTAACTCCAACTCTGTTTTTGTACATCATCTGTTTGCACATATATCTGCTGTTCTGATAATGATATTTAGCGGACTTACAGTTATAAAACTTGGAGGTAAATGGAAGGCTGTAATGATTACATTAACATGTATACTGGTTGCTCCCGGATTTAATCTATCGCAACATATATTTACACCACTGGTTTTTGAGCAATTATTCTGGATTCTTAGCTTCTATGTATTGATTGGTTACTGTAAAGATAACAACCCAAAACAGCTTATATATCTCGCGGTACTTCTTGC
Organism: Bacteroidales bacterium; assembly: GCA_025210735.1. Lineage (GTDB taxonomy): Bacteria > Bacteroidota > Bacteroidia > Bacteroidales > UBA6680 > UBA6680. The sequence goes on along the minus strand of JAOARD010000056.1, from coordinate 50,347 downwards.
TGTTGGATTTATGACTAAGATCTCTGTGCTGATACTTATTGCAGGTATATGTATATCTGTACTTATATTCAGGAGAGATCTGTTTGCAAAAAGAGTATCGTGGTTTGCTGTAGCTCTGTTTATAATCATTATATCGCCAAATATTATATGGCAATATATGCATGGTTTTCCTTCTGTTCAGCATATGTTTACACTCCATAATAAAGTATTGGTTCAGCTAGATATAGCAGATAATATTAAACTGCTTCTGTTAACTACAAACCCATTTACAGTAATTGTATGGTTTACTGCAATATTGTTGGCACCATTTATAAAATCAACAAAAAAAGTACGACTTGCTGTTACATCAATATCAGTATCGTTTCTGATACTGATGATGTTTAGAGGACAGTTTCATTACTATTTTCCTACTTTACTTATAGCAATATCAGTTGGTAGCGTTATTGTTGAGAATTACATCAGGAAAAGAATATATCCGGTATTTATTTATGTTGCTATATTATCTGTTTCGGCAATATTTATGATGCCAAAGGTTCTACCGCTATTACCATTGGATAGTTACATTAGTCACCTTAATCTGAATAGTAACAGTGAAGATCAGGATAAACAGGTCTTTTTTACTCAGCAATCTATAGCCGATAACAAAACAGATAGTAACGACAAAAGAATACCAATAAATTTTGAGGGTTATTACATACTTAATGATTGGATAAATCTTACTGATGAGATAAACAGTATCTATAGCGAACTGCCTGCTAAAAAGAGAGAAAAATGCTATATCTGGACAAGATGTTATACACATGCCGGAGGTATAAATCTGGTTGGTAAACGATATAATCTGCCCGAAGCATTTAGCCAACATGGTAACTATCATGAATGGATACCTGAATTTGACAAAGATGCTACAATAATTGTTGTTGCTAATGCTGAATCTCCTGCCGACTCTTTAAGAATAGGTAGATTTTTCAATCAATCATTTGAGAAATTGAACTGGCAGAGCGCAATATTCTGTCCTCATGCCAGAACAAGATCAAATGCATACTATATGCTATACTTAGGTGAAGGTCTTAAATACAACTCAGATACGTTGAAAAGAAGGTATGAAGATTTTGTTTTTGAGTAGATATACATTAGCAATACTTTTTTGGAGTAAAATATATTATTAGCAGGTATAGAAAAAGCGTTGTTAAATGTATAAAACAAAGAAATAATATAGATATTTAAAGGTTGAAGAATGTTTGTTTAAAATATTATGGTAAAATTTAACTACATAATCTGTATATTAACTTTCGCTTTATTGGTAGGATTAGTTTCTTGTGATACAGATAGAGAAAAGATATTTGCAGCAAGTGATGAGTTGCATTATGTTCATCTTTACGAAGAGAGAAATGAATTTGAGATTCTATACAATGGCATTAATAAAGTTAGAGGAATGTATAAATTGAAGGGTGATACCATATTGTTAATGTATAACTCAAAAGACTTTGATAATTTTACAACCAAACTACTAATTGATACCACTAATAAAAGAGTAAAATCTATTGATGATAAAAGTTTTTGTGCGAACATATATATTGATAATAGAGCTGTACAGAAGTAATGATTTTAACAAGAAACAGCTAACCATAAAACAATAAGGTGTGACCGAAATAGAATTTATACTATATGTAAAGAGTCAGGATAGAAGCAGTGTGTTTTATCAGAATCTTTTAAAATTAGAGCCTGTCCTGAATGTCCCCGGAATGACTGAATTTCAGATTGCGGAGAGTGTCAAATTGGGTCTTATGCCAGAGGATGGTATAGCAAAAATCATATCAAATAAGTTACCTCACCCAAACATTAGCAATGGATCTCCGAGATGTGAGCTTTATCTTAAGGTAGATAATCCTGTTGAATATATTGCAAGAGGAGTGGAGTTGGGTGCAAAAGAGGTTAGTAAGTTTCAGGAAAGAGACTGGGGCGATAGTGTAGGTTATATATCCGATTTTGATGGTAATATTATTGCTTTTGCTAAAAATACAGAGGTTGAATAAATTAATCATTTTAGTTCTCTCAGTTTTTTAAGATCTTTCCATATTCGCATATTGCTTCGTACTTAGGAATGCACAGGAATACTTATTGCAGAGCTCTTAAAAGGCTAAATATGTAAATGCACTATTTGGTGCACAGCCATTATGTTTTAAATGTTGAATTCTGCAGTTAATACAATTTTGTGTTAGGGTATTCCTGATTAAATTACTTAGCTTTACAATACAAAAGGGTGATTAAATATAAAACTTAAATGCATGAAGAAGTTACTTTTACTAACATTGTTTACAGTGTTTTTAGGATCGGTTTTAGCTCAAGATGTTGATTGGGAGACATTTTATGAGAAATCTGATTTTCTGGAGACACCCAGATATAATAAAACAATAGAGTATTGTAAGCAGTTGGCAGAATTTTCAGACTATATTGAGTACATGAGTTTCGGAAAGAGTGTGCAGGGAAGAGATTTACCTTTGTTAATAATTGACCGAAACAGAAATTTTACTCCTGAGAGAGTAAAAAGATCAGGAAATGCTGTTCTGTTTATTGAGGCTTGTATTCATCCGGGTGAATCGGAGGGTAAGGATGCTGGCCTAATGCTACTTAGAGATATTTTTGTACATAAAAAGTATCCTAAACTTCTTAAAAACACAACAATACTGTTTATACCTATTTTTAATGCCGACGGACATGAGAGATTTAGTGCATATAGCAGAATAAATCAGAACGGACCTAAGGAGATGGGTTGGCGTACAACAGCAGAGAATTACAATCTGAATCGTGATTTTTCAAAAGCAGATGCTCCGGAGATGCAGCAGTGGCTGGTGCTTTTTAATAAGTGGTTACCGGATATGTTTATTGATGTTCATACTACCGATGGAGCAGATTACCAGTACACTATTACTTACGGAATGCATATTATGGGCGATATGAACAGGGATCAAACGGTGTGGCAAAAGGATTACATTAACACAATGGAGAAGAGGTTAGAGAGAGAGGATGTATTAATGTTTCCGTATGTCTCTTTCAGAAGATGGCATGATCCAAGAAGTGGATTAATACGTAATACTTCATCGCCGCGTTATTCAACAGGGTATATGGCAAGTCAGAACAGACCGGCACTACTTGTAGAGACACATATGCTTAAAGATTATAAAACAAGGGTTGATGCTACATATAAATTATTGAGGCATACAATTATCTATACAGATAAACACTATAAGCAACTTAAAGAGATTAATGCAATAGCAGACAGTGAGTCAGAGAATCTTGCAGGAAAGGAGTTTGTTCTTGACTATTATACATCGCAAAAAGATAGTACATATGTGCTTTTTAAAGGTGTTGAATATGATATTGTACATAGTGATTTAACTGATGGTATCTGGGTTCAGTTTAGTAATAAACCAAAAGATTACAACCTTGTTCTGTATGATAAACTTATGCAGGGTAAAAAGGCTCAATTGCCTGATGCATACATTATTCCTGTTGAGTGGTTTCATGTAGTAAAGAGGCTTAAGATGCATGGGGTTAATTATACAAGATTAGATGAACCAAAAGAGATTATGGTAAAGACATACAGGTTTAGTAATATTTCGTTTGCCAATTTCCCGTTTGAAGGTAGGCAGATGGTACAGGGTTTTGATATGAAAGAGGTTACCATGACCAAGATGTATCCTGCCGGATCGGTTATTGTTCCGGTAAATCAGAGAACAGGAAAAATAATAGCTCATCTGCTTGAACCGGAAGGGCCTGATTCATTTCTGCGATGGGGATTCTTTAACTCAATATTTGAGCAGAAGGAGTACGTAGAGACTTATGTTATGGAGAAGATGGCACGTGAGATGATAAAAAAGAACCCAAAATTACTTGAGGAGTATAATAATGCTGTAAAAGATCACCCTGAGATATATAGTGATCAGTGGGCAAAGGTATTCTGGTTTCTTCAGAAGTCTGCATATAGAGATAAGTTAAAGAATATATATCCAGTTGGAAAAATATATGGTACTTTATAGTACAGCTTCTAAATATATTTGAACTGATAAGACTCACGTTAAAGTCTGCTGATTGTTTTGGCAGACTTTTTTAGTATCTGAAAATCTGTAAGGTTACTATGTTTTTATCTGATTATCAGTAAAACGGCTAACTCAATGAGTAAAATGGCTACGTTATCTGATTGTGTGTTGCAATATCTTTGTTTTATAACTATTAGATAGATAATTATATGGAACGAAGCATGAGTAAAGGCTTTTCTCACACAAGGGAATGACTAAATTATGCGAGTTCCATCTGGCAAATAAAAAACAATTATAAACAGATGAATAAAACAGTTTTAATTACAGGGGCAAGTTCTGGTTTTGGTAGGTTGACAGTAAAAAAATTTCAGCAAGAGGGTTGGAATGTTATAGCAACTATGAGAATCTCGGAAAAAGAGATGGAGTTTACTGAACTTAATAATGTTTTGGTTACTTGTCTTGATGTAACAGTTAAAGATACTATAACGAGAGCAATAGCCCAAGGTATAGAGCGGTTTGGTAAGATTGATGTACTGGTAAATAATGCCGGATATGCTTTACAGGGACCAATGGAGAGTACTACAGACGTACAGATAGAACGTCAGTTTAATGTTAATGTATTTGGATTAATAAACGTTACAAAAGCCATTATTCCTCATTTCAGAGGTAATCAAAACGGAATAGTTATTAATTACTCTTCAATAGGGGGCAGGGTTGCGTTCCCGTATACGTCAATGTATCACGCAACTAAGTTTGCTGTTGAAGGATTTACTGAATCGTTACAGTATGAACTTAATCCTTTAGGTATAAGACTTAAACTTATTGAGCCCGGAGCATATAATACCAATATTAATAATGCTGCTGATTGGTCGTTTGCCGATGGTATCAGCGATTATAAAGAGGGGTTAGATAAAGCTAAATTGGCTATGCAGGCAATGGGAGGAGCATCAGGACAGAATCCGCAGGATGTTGCCGATATAACCTATATTGCAGCAACCGACTGTACTGATATTTTGAGGTATCCTGTTGGTGGTGATGCTGAACAGATATTGGGTGCGCGTAGCCAAATGGACGATCTACAGTTTAAGACTATGATCAGAGAATCATTGGGCTTGTAACTATATACAGGTGTGCTTACAGTCTGTATTTTAAGAAACAGTTTTTAATAATTTGTTATGATTGTAAGCATGCTTCACTCAAAAAGATGTAAATTTATATTATAAAGGCGATATCTTATGACCAAGACAGTTAAGATTAACTCCATCAGCGAACTTCATGAACTTTTAGGTTATCCTGCTAAACCTGAACACCCGTTAATCAGTTTAATTGATTTCTCTAAGGTTCATGTGAAGAAAGATGATAGCAATACCCGTTATATTCTGGGCTTTTATCTGGTATCTTTAAAGAAGTTAAGTGGTGCCGGATTCAAGTATGGCAGAAAGGAGTATGATTTCTCAGAAGCTTCGCTTTTGTGTATGGCACCAGAACAGATGAGTATTGTAACAGATGTGGTTGAAGATACATATCCTGAAGGTTGGGGACTCTATTTTCATCCTGATTTGATCCGTTCAAGTTTCCTGAACAGGAAGATAAAGGATTATAGTTTCTTCTCATATGATATAAATGAGGCACTTCACCTGTCAGACAAAGAGAAGAATACATTATATGCTGTTGTAAAGACTATTCAGGAGGAGTTTACTGCAAATCTTGATACCTATAGTAACGATTTAATTATCTCAAATATTGAGGTTTTACTGAACTATTGTAAACGGTTTTATGGCAGACAGTTTATTACGCGTAGACATCATAACAGGGGAGTAGTGTCCGAATTTGAGAAACTTATCTCTGACTATTTCGAGTCTGATAAGGTGAAGCTTAATGGACTACCATCTGTAAAATATTGTGCCGAAAAGCTGCATCTCTCTCCAAATTATCTGGGCGATCTGTTAAAGCAAGAGATAGGAAAGAGTGCAATAGAGCATATACACTACCATCTTATTGAGAGGGCAAAAGATATGATGTTAAACTCAAAGGAATCGATAAGTGAGATAGCTTATGATCTGGGCTTTGAGCAGCCACAAAATTTCAGCAAGTTATTTAAAAAGAAGACCGGAATGAGTCCGAAGAGTTATATTGAGTCTGCATCTATGAATTAATTGTATACATATTGTGTGTAGTATTTGTCTCTGTTAGTTTTCTCCGGCACTTATTATTATATCCGTATAATAAGAGATTGTTTAAGAATTAAGGCAATAAATAAACAGGTGTACCGTCAGAATTGTTGTTGGTATATCTGTTTATTTTGATCAGATTGAACCCGCATTATGATCATCTTTATGTACAGGTAATGAATTTCATAAGTTCATTTCTCATGTATGATAAAATCATCTGTTTATGCTCCGTTTTATAAATTATATTTTACCTCTATTATTACATATCAGTAAGATTATTTGTGGTATTAAATAACGGTTTGGTAATTATTTGAAGCTGTTGTTATGTATCATGTCTTCATAATAAAATATGAATCCGTAAATATGCTTAAGAGATCAATGTGTTATTTATGGTTGGAGGTTGTGATCATTGTAAATCAGATGTTTGTTTGCCGGTTTTTTTGATGCATTGTAAGGCTTAATATTATCTGTTGATAAAACATGTTTGAGTAATAGTGTACTGTGCATTGTTGGTTTAGTTGATATATACGGGCTGTAGTGTAGTAAATAAAGCTATACTATAATGTGTATATTATTATTTTTATATATTTGGGGAAACTTAGATTAAGATAACAAATGAGGTAAAAAATATATAGTTTAACCATAATGAAATATCAACATGAAACATGAGATCGGAATAAATGATTTGGAATGCAGTACTGATATTTATAATTATTACGGCACTAAACCCGAAGGCAAAATTCTTAACAGAGAGGATAAGAAAGCACCAACTCAGCGAGTAGAGCGCGCGAGAGAGATGTATTTTGAAACTAAATCATCAGCATCTGTTGAATTCCCGTATTGGTATACCCGAAAATGGGAGGAGTTAGAAGGAGAGGTACCAATAATAAGAAGAGCAGAAGCACTTAAATCAGGATTTGAACATCTTACACCTTCGGTTTTACCGGGTGAACTTATTGCAATGAGAAAAGCCGGTTATTTGCGAGGGTCATATCCAATGCCATGGATGTCTGAGGGGTTCTTTATATCAAAAGAGGAGGATCTGTTTAAAGATGCTCAGGATGCAGGAAAAGCCAGTGCTGATGAGGTTACTACCATGGGGCAGGGAGGAGGAAATGTTACTAAAAGTATTGGTAATATTATCTCTATTGCAGGCAAGTTTGGGCTCAGAAAAGAGGAGATGCCAATGCTGATTAAGGTTGCAAAAAAGTGGTATAATAAATCTGTTGATGATGTTGGACACAAGTATGAACAACTGGTTCCGGGATATGATACAAAAGAAGAGATTATGCGTGCTGTTATCTGTATGTTCGATTCTGGTTATACTTTACCACAGGGACGTGAGGTAATGAATTACTACTATCCTCTGCAATTTGGTATTGAAGGAATAAAAGGTATTTGTAAAGATAAACAGGATAATACAGCCGGATATCCGGATATGGACAGATTATATTTTTATAAGGCTGTTCATACTATGTTAGAGGGTCTTCAGACATGGATATTAAATTATGCAAAAGAGGCTGAATTTATGGCTTCGTTAGAAGATGAAACAAAACAGAAAGAGGAGTATCTTGAAATTGCAGAGCGTTTGGAGTGGTTGTCAGAGAACAGACCACGTACTTTTCATGATGCCCTTCAGTTGATATGGATATTTCATGTGGCTGTGCTTAATGAAGATCCTATATCTGGTCTTTCGCCGGGTAGATTAGGGCAGGTACTTTATCCTTATTGGAAACAAGATATGGAGAACGGAACTCTGACTAAAGACAGAACAATTGAACTGCTTGAGAGTATGAGGATGAAATTCACAGAATTGGATTGTTTTGCATCTATGGGAGTTGTTGGTGGTGTATTGAGTGGAAATACGTTTAACAATTTGTGTGTTGGAGGTCTTGATAAAGAGGGTGCCAGTGCTGCCAATGAATTAGAAATGTTGATTTTAGACTCAGCAATGTCTTGTGATGTTCCGCAGCCTACACTAAGTTTATTATATGACGAAAAGTTGCCGGAAGAGTTTCTTATGAAGGGTATTGAATGTACAAAGGTAGGTACAGGTTATCCGGCATGGGTAAGTAATCAGGTTGCAATGGAGTTTCTGCTAAACAACTTCAGAAAAGAGGGTATGGAGAACGAGGAGGCAAGAGCATGGTCAATTGGAGGATGTCTTGAAACCTCTCCCGGTTCGTGGATGCCGTTGGAGTTGAATGGCGAAACATATTATATTCCGGGAGGTTCAGCTCCGGCAACAAGTGTTGGTGTTCACTTTATATCATTACCAAAGGTTCTTGAGGCTGTTTTATTTGATGGTATCGACAGAAGAACAGGACGCAGAGTTTATCCAGCTCATGGATCGTCTCTTGAAACGTATGATGAGGTTTGGAGAGTTTTTAAAGAGTATTTTAGTTTAACTGTAGAGGTGTTAACGCTAACCAATAATATACAACACGATATATGGGGTAAGATCTCACCTTCGGTAATTAATAGTATGCTTAAGCCTGACTGTCTTGAGGTAGGAAAGGATATAAGCAATAAAGGATCCAGATATAACAGAACATTTAATGTTGAGATATGTGGTGGTGTAAATCTTGTTAACTCACTGGCATCTATTAAACAAAATGTTTTTGATAAAAGGAACTTTACACTGAACACACTGAAATCAGCTATTGATGCAAATTTTGGTTACCTGTCGGCATTAGAAACGGGCGCATATAGCTTAATAGAACAGGTTAAAACTGACAATTATAAAGATTGGTTTAAGATTCATAAGCAGTGTTTAGATGCTCCTAAATACGGAAATGATGATAAATATGTAGATAGTATTTTTAAGGAGTGGCAGATATGGTTCAGTAAGATGTGCGAGAATTATCTTTCATTATATGATGAGCCTATGTACTCTTGTCAGATATCAGTATCTACACATGCTCCAATGGGTGCTGTTACTCTTGCCACTGCCGATGGGCGATTGTGCGGAACAACCTTTGCTGATGGCTCGGTTTCGGCTTATCCGGGTTCAGATAAAAACGGACCGTATGCACTGTTTAATTCGGCTACATGCTATGACCATTCATTATCGCAGAATTCACAGTTAAATATGAAGATTCATCCATCTGTTGTTAGTGGACGTGAGGGATCAAGAAAATTTCTGGAAATGATACGAGCATATCTGAGAAAGGGTGCTTTTCATGCGCAGTTTAACATTGTAGATTCAAGAATGTTAAAAGATGCTCAGAAAAATCCTGAAAAGTACAGAGGTTTAATGGTTAGAGTTGCTGGTTTTACTCAGTATTGGGTTGAGCTTGGTAAACAGATACAGGATGAAGTGATTGCAAGAACAGAATACGAGCAGTTAGGATAGATTCTGGTAATAGTAGAGATATAATAAGTGAAAAAATAAATAAGAAACAGATGGAGCATAAAGATTGTATATACTATTTGAGTACAGATGTTTTTAAAGGCATCTGCAAAAGAGATAAAAATATTATTAATGCTGATGATTCGTCTTGTCAGAGTTTTATAAAAGCAAAAAAGTGTAAATACTGTTCTAATTTCTCGTTAACAAGTGATGAGTTAGGTACTTGTATGGAGAAATATGATGCATATCCTGAAATGAATGCGATAACTTGCCATGATTTCAGATCTTTGTAAAGATAAAACAGATGGGTATGTTTTTGATATTCAGGGGTTGTCTGTTCATGATGGCCCCGGATGTCGGACAACTGTCTTTCTGAAAGGTTGTTCTCTTGATTGTTTTTGGTGCTCTAATCCAGAAGGAATTAGCAGAAAACCAATTCCAATGTATTTTGCATCTAAATGTATCTTGTGTAATAGTTGTATTAGTTCTTGTGATAGTAATGCCATTAGAGTAGATAACAGGAGACTTGTTTTCTCTAATGAACTATGTTTGAACTGTAAGAGTAATAGTTGTGTTCTGGAGTGTTACACAGATGCATTGAAACTAAGTGGTTATAGAATTACTTTAACAGAGTTGATGCGTATTATTCAGCGAGACAGAAAATTTTGGGGTGATGTTGGTGGTGTAACCTTATCCGGCGGCGAACCCCTGTTACAGATATCTTTTGCAAAAGAAATTCTGAAGTGTTGTCACGACCAATACATACATACTGCAATAGAGACCTGCGGAAATATTCCGTTTCGTAATTTTGAACAGGTAATTCCTTATCTGGATTGGATATTCTTTGATTTAAAACATTTAGATCCTGATATCCATATATCAGGTACCGGTGCTGATAACTCTCTTATTATTGAGAATGCAAGACGTTTGGCAAAGGAGTTTAAAGGAAGACTTATGTTCAGGATGCCTTTAATACCAAATTTTAATGACTCTGACAGAAATATTAAATCAACAATATCTTTTCTTAAAGAGATTGGTATAAAAGAGATAAATGTACTGCCTCTTCATCATCTTGGTCGCGAAAAATATCTTTCGATAAATAAAGAGTACAGAGGAACGGATTATCCTATACCATTAAATGATGATTTGTTACAGATTAAAAAAACATTTTCTGACAGTATGATAGATTGCTATATAGGAAGTGATACTCCTTTTTAGCTTTATCTGCAAATAGAATAGTGTTTGTTGATATAGAAAAACAGGGTAAAATGCCCTGTTTTTCAAAATATTATTTACGTCAGCTATAGTGTTATTTTTCAATAGTTATAACCATATCTCTGTAGTTTATAGACAGATTGTTGAATCTGCTTATCAGATTGGCACCAAAACATCCATCTTCTTTATCGTGTAGCATTACAGGTTCGGTATATATCATTATTTTTTTAAAGCTAAAATCAGTGTTTGATAGATTAAAATCTATTTCAGGCAATCTGTATCCAAGATGTCGTGATATACCTCCAAAACCGCTAATTCTTATTGAATCAGTTGTAGCTTTTTGTATTATATATTGCTTGTTCTTCTCAAAAAAGAACTTACTCATATTTGAATGTGATGCTCCTGTATCAAAGTGCATAAGGCAATTGTTGTTATTGCATAATAGATTGATAAACAGATGTCGGTTCTTCATAACCATGTTTGGCTGTAGCTGTTTGTCTGTTTTATCTTCTACATTGAATGTAACAGCAGATTGTTTTTTGTTGAAGGTAATATTACCAATTGTGTTTAGTAATTCAGAGCCAAGAACAACATCAATCTTAATAGAATCTATAGGAGAGATATTGTCAACAATATAGAATAATGGATTATGGAATGTCATGCTTCCTATATTTATACTATCTGCACTTCCTATTTGTGCATAACCAGAGCCAACCCCAAACATTGGAATTGAGTCTATAACTGCTTTTATACCAAATTCGGCAGCCCGTTTCCTGTCTATAACTGTATGTTTTGGGTTTCCTGTATCAATAAGCATATCTATACCTATACCATTTATACTGCATGGTATACTGTATGATGTTCCTTTTCCTGCTCTTTTAAGTTTGTATGGTACCTTTGTTTTTTTGTTGCTGTATTTGAATACTTTTTTTGGTAAAGCAGCAATAGAACTATGTAATTTTTCGCTGTTTATCAGTGAAATTTTAAGATTAGGATCGTAATCAATATCTTTTGTCTGGCTGTTAAACGACGATAATATTGTGGCAGACTCCTGATATCTGTATAGCGATTCCAGAAAACCGGATTTCAGATGTATCAGATAGGCAATGTTTCTTAATCCAAGCTGACTCTGATATGCGCTATTGTTCAGTAGACTATCAACTGCTGCTATTCCATTCGCAGGTCTGTTAAACGATTCAGCTAACATAGCCTGTGCAAAATACCTGATTATTGGATTAAGATCGTTTTTATACAGATTAAATTTCTCATTTAGTTTAAACATCTGTTGCTTATTCATAAGCTCAGATATTTCGTTGTCCTTTGATTGTCCGTTTACCGTTATTAATGAAGATAATATCAGGGTACAGATAACAGTAAACCTGCAAATAGTTAATCTCATAGTACGTCAGTTTGCGATACTCAGGGCAATGTCTACAGATCGTCGATTATTTTTTTATTGCTTATAGCAAATGATAGTAGGTTATTACTCCCTGATATATCGAGTTTGTTACATATATTATATCTGTGATTTTCAATTGTTTTAATGCTGTTGAACAGTTCGTCTGCAATCTGTGGGGTTGTTTTTCGCATACTTATCTGTTTCAGGATCTTAATCTCTGTTTTTGTGAGCTGAGTCAGTTTCTCTTTAGTCTCCTGGTTACTTTTTATTCTCTCTTCGTTGGCATCTATATACTTTTTACACTGCGAGCCAATATATTTTTCACCACTAAATACGGTATTAATACAGTTTGTAATCTCATTAATGGCACTCTCTTTAAACAAAAATCCATTATAATCAGTGTTCAGAGCTTCAGAGAATGTAGAGAAATTGGTATGACTTGTAAGGAATACTATTTTACACATTAGCTCATTCTGTTTAATGTATTTTGCTACCTCAATACCGTCAATTACAGGCATGTCAATATCTAATATTACAAGATCGTATGCTGTCTCTTTCAATTTGTTTATAGCCTCTTCGCCATTCTCAGCTTCATCAATATATTTAAAGTTCTTTTCTAATGTAATTTTTACGCCACTTCTTATTAGCGGGTGATCGTCAACTAGCAATATTTTATATTCTGTGGTTGTTGTCATTTTAAATGTCCTCTTTTATTGGTAGGGTTACAATAAACTCTGATCCGTTACTGCTTTTGATATTGAATTTACCATTTAGTTTAATAATAAACTTGTTACATACATGTAGTCCAATACCAGTTCCTTTCTCATTATGCGTGCCTCTTTGCGGAATTACAATATTGTCTGTCAGCAGATTGTTTATATACTCTTCAGGTATCCCTATACCAGTATCTTTAACTGATATAACACAATTATTATCAGGTGTTTTATGGGTTATGGTTATAGAACCATTTTCCGGAGTAAACTTAATAGCATTGTGTATCAGGTTTCTGACTATAAAGTTTATCATATTGTAATCTGATCTCAGTATTGTTTTGTCAGAATCTACATTGATTTTCAGCTTTTTATCTTCTATCTGTGATTTAAAAAGATCTCTGTTTTTGTCAATAACCTCTGCTATATTTATACTTTCATATTTAACAACAAACTGATTCTGTTGTGTTACCGACCAGTTGAGTAGGTTATTAAGTAATTCGTTAACACCTTTTAGTGAATCATCAAGGTTATTCAGGTATACATTCTTATCATCTTCTGATATGCTTTCTGGTCTGTTTTTAAGTATAAACACCAAATTCTGAAGTCTGTTTATAGGACTTTTAAGGTCATGAGATATTATACTAAATAGTTGATCTTTTGTAGCGTTAGCTTCAGTTAATTTCTCCTCTGATTGTATTAGTTGATTATTAATATCATTTAATTCGCGATTCACTAAATTTAGTTTGTCGTTCTGTTCAGATAGTTTTTTATTAAATCTGTTTCTGTTCAGATACATGGCAATTACAAGAATAAGTATTATAAGAGTTATAGATGCAATAACAATCCAGTTTCTTATACTTAATTCCTGTCTATCTATCTGCAGATCCTTAATTATCTGATCCTGTCTGAGACTCTTTATTCGTTGTATTCTTTTTTCTGATTCGTACTGAGCTTCTATTTTACTTGTTATAGCATGTTTCTCTACATTGTATATACTGTCTCTCAGAACAAAGTGTCTGGTTATATACTGGTAGGCAACATCGTTTTTACCAAGATGATGATATACATTTGCCAATCCAAGAAACAGTTTGCTGGTTACATTTATGTTTTTGTAAGGATCTATACTCTCTTCGGCCTTAATAAGTTCTTGCAGAGCAGTATTGTATCTTTTTTCAAGCATATATATTCTGCTTATATTGATATGTGCACCAGCTATTAACGATTCGTTTTTGTAGTAATGTGCAATCTCAAGCGATTTGTTATGGTAATCAATAGATGTTTTTAGTTCACCCTTTTTTTCAGCAATAAGTCCTAGATTTGTATAGTTTCTTTGCATCATATATGGTAATCCAAGCTCCTGATATATATTGTTTGATTTTTCAATATAGTGTATTGCAGAGTCAAATTGCGATTTAAGTATATACACAGAACCTATATTATTATATATAGATGCTTCGCGCGATGGGTTGGGTGAGTACTCTGTTATTTCTATTGCCTTTGTATAGTATGATATTGATTTCTTGTACTCTTTCATGTTCTGATATGCCAATCCTATATTATTGTAGGATGCCATCATGCCTTTTCTGTTATTCATTTTCTCATCGTACTCAAGACTTTTAAAGAAATACTCAAGAGCTTTATGATAGTTTCCTTTGCCGTTGTAAAAGTTTCCCAGATTATTAAGTATATCGGCAACACCTTTATCATCAGCTAAACGCTTTCTGATCTCCATTGATTGCTTATATGCGTTTATAGATAATGTGTCATGGCCAAGCTGATAGTGAACAATACCTACCTGATTTAGTATTGAGGCAGCTAATGTCTCATCCTTAAGATCGTTAATATAATGTAGTACGTTGTGTAAAGAATCAACAGCATCTGCATACCTGCCCAGATGTCTGAGAGCAATACCAATATTAAGATAGCAACGTGTTTTAAGTGCAAGATCGTTATCTTTTAATGCATAATTCAATGCTGTAGTAGCTTCTTTAAGACTTCTTTTTGGAGATGTATATATGTATATTTCAGCAAGGTCATTGTATAGTTTACATCTGTCGTGGTTGTTATCAGCTATCTCAATAAGGTGCATTACAGAATCTGCTTGCACTATATTTTGAGCATGGGTATTGTATATTATTATAAATGTATAAAGGAGTGTGATTAGTTTTTTCATGGGTGAAAGTTAAAAAAAAACATTAAGAATTTGTCTATTTACCGTTAAGTTGTAACAGTGTACGCTTTTTGTTTTGCAGGCATTGTAGCAAGCAATAATTAAAAACATCCTGAACAATAGATGATAATGATTACATAGTTATTTTGTATCGTTTCAACCACTGTTTAAAATTAAACAATAAATCTGCTTTGTATACTGATTATAGAGTGCGGTTTAGATTTGTTCTAAGCTTTAAAACGTAGTTTCTCATTTCTGAGTATATAATCTGGTGCTGGTTTTAGTATAAAAACATCTGTTTATAACAAATTAAGTTTCGTTAATCCTCAAAATAGGTGCATACACCTATTTATAGTACGCGTTGGTCTGGCTAACATTGTGACATCCCATTTGTGGGGAACATGAATTATCAAACAAATACAAAAAAAACTAATTAGTTATGAAGAAAATTTACATCCTTATGATGTCTGTTCTGTTCTTTAACTTAGCTGCAAAAGGTCAGTTTGTTGAGATTGGAACAGGAACAGAGAAGGTAAATCTGCCGGCGTATACCTTTTGGAATTACTCCTATGCTTCTATGATTTATCTGTCAGATGAGGTAGGAGCTAAAAAGACTATTACCAAGATTGCATTTAACAACAATATTGAGGATCTGGATCAGTGGGGAGCCGGATTTGAACTTACTAAACAAAAGTTGTGGATTAAACATACAGATGAAGCATCATTTGGTGATGTGAATACACAATATGTATATGAGAATCCTGAGAAGGAATCAAATGGATATACCCTTGTTTTTGAAGGATCATACTATTACGGACCTCTTGGATGGGTTGTAATTACTCTTGATACTCCATTTGAATATAACGGAACTGATAATATAATACTTCACTGGGAAAATTCATATGGAACTGAAAAAAGCTCAATGAAGTTTGCAGGAACAAAAATGGGTGATGGCGGATGTATGGTAAAGTGTTGGGGAGATCAGTATACTGTACCAAAAAGTGCTGGTTATATGTATAGCGACAATGCAAGGGTAAATGCACGTTTCTATTATTCAGATGGTGGTCTGCAAACTCCGGAGGTTAAATACCCAATTAGTGATGAGATTAAGGTTGATCTTTATCCTGAACTTGATCTTACATTCGGAGCAAAAACTACAAAATTTGACATCCTGTTAGGTGAATCAGTTGATGATCTGAAGGTTGTAGAGTCAGATGTTGCTATAGCAGCGCATACCGAAGCCGTAAATATCAAACATAAATTAACAGCAAGACTTAAGTCAGAGACAAAGTATTTTATGATTATTAAAGCTAAGGACGATGCTGATGCATTCAGAGATTCGCCAATGCTTAAGTTTACTACAGAGGAACTAATTAATGTATTCCCATGGCAATGTGGTTTTGAAGATTATCACTCAAATAACGATCCTGAGAATCCATTAGATTTCAGTTCGACTATACATCCTGACAAAAAGAAGAGTCAGTGGAAGTATACACATGGTTGGAATGCGTTTAAATCGCCAAAGAATGTTTATCAGGGCGATTGGGTTGCAAACTGTAACTATCATCAGAAGGGTGAGTATACATTACGTACACCACGTATTCACAATACAGGAACAAAGGCTCTTAAGTTCTGGTGGAAAAACGGATTTAACAAAGGGGAAGAGTCAAGAGGATCACGTGCATTTAATACTGCATATGTTGAGATATCTACTGATGGAGGAGAAACATGGAATGAGCTAAAAGAGTTAACTCCTGTAACATCTATGAGTGAATTTAAGTTTGTAAATGTATCACTTGCATCTTATACGGGCGATGATGTATATATCCGCTGGAGAGTTATAGAAGACAAGGATTATGAGATGAATAACTTCTGGCTTGATAATATTGAGATCAGTGACGATAGTAATGTTGGTGTTGTAGATTTTAGTATTGATGAGTTTGTATTTCCAGATACATATGTTGGAGCAGATGTGTCGTTAAATATTCCGGTAACAAATATTGGGACAGCAGAGCTTGTAATTAATGGTGGAGATATTGCTGCTCCGTTTAGTTGTGTACAGGATCTTACAATTGCCCCTTCAGAAACAGGTATTCTTACTGTTAAGTTTACACCAACAGCATCTGGCGATTTCTCAGAGACATTAACATTAAAGGCCGGTGATGCTACAGGTGAAACAGAAATGCCTGTTAAGGGAAAGGCTCTTGATGTACTTGAAACATTCTTTGAGACATTTGATTTAAGTAATAAACTTCCTTCTGGCTGGAATGCTTTACAATCAAGTAAAATAAATACGTTTGTTCAGAATATCTGGATTGAGCAATCTACATCTGATGTATTCTCACCACCTCATTCGTTAAAGATGAACAGAATTAATTCTGAAGACATTACAGATCCGGTAATACTTTGTACTCCTGGGGTTTCTGATTTTGGTAATAACACTTTAACTTTTTATGCAAAGAAGAAAGCACCTGAGTATACACTTACACTTATTGTTGGTGTTATGTCTGACCCAAATGATGCTAATACATTTACAGCAGTTGAGACTATAGATCTTACTCCTGATTTTGAGAAATATACTATTAAATTTAAGCCTAATACAAAGGGACCGCATATTGCATTTAAGTATGGTGAGTTTACACCGGCTGAGCCATTCCCGTTTGCAACACTAAGAATTGATAATATAGGATGGGAAACAGGTGATCCGGGTAAACACTGTCCTAAGATTGCAGGACCTGTTAGCGGAGCAAAAGATGTTGACTCTTTCAGACCTGTTGAACTACAGTGGACTGCTAGTAGCGGTGGTGTAACGGGTTACAAAATTACTGTTGGTACAAATGAGGATGGAAATAATATTGAGAATGCATTACAACTGGGTGCTGATAAGTATAAATATACAATTACTGGTGATATTCCGTTTAAGCAGCAGTATGCATGGAGTGTAGTAGCTGTTTATGAGAATGGAGAGAGTGAGAACTGTCCGGTAAATACATTTACAACAATGGACGACCCAACAGTTACAGAGTATCCTTATGTACAGACGTTTGATGATACTGATAATATTGAGCGCAGAGATGATGTACCATTAGGAATGTCAATGTTTGATGGTAATGGTAATGGAATTAACTGGGATATGGTTACAACGCCACCAGCTAAACCCGGTCTTACACATAATAACTCTCGCGGAGCACTTGTAAATAATGACTTCGGAACAAGTGGAAAAGACGATTGGTTCTTCTCTCCACCTCTTCAACTAGAAGCATCGGCCGAGTACAACTACGAATTCTTTATATATACTCTGTTTGATATTGCAACAGGTAAGGTTTATCATGAAGAGATGGATATCTGGATTGGTAAAGGTCGTACAGCTACAGATATGACAACTAAACTTGAGTATGCTGATGTAAATGATCATAAAGAGTGGAAACGTTATACTAAAGATTTTACAGTAGACAAAGATGGTATATACTATATTGGATTCCATGCAAAGAGTGCACCACAACAATATGTTCTTCTTTTTGATGATCTTACAATTTCTAAAAAGAGTGTAACCCCAACGGATAATGCACCAAAGTGGACAAAGGTTATCTCTCCGATAGAGGTGAGTCAAAATGAAGATCCGGTTGTTATTGACCTAAGTCAGTACGCAACAGATTCAGATAATGATCCTATAACATTTGCTGTTGAGAGTAACTCAAATACAGATCTTGTTAATACAGCTATTGATAATAATAACCTGACAATATCTTTTGCAAAAGATAAGAGTGGAAAGTCTGATATAGTACTTAAGGCTACTGCAAATGGTAAGTCGGCAGTTACATCACCAATCAGTGTAACAGTTAAAAGTGCAGCAACATCTGTGTTTGATGCTGATAAGGCAGGAATATCTGTTTACCCTAACCCAACTTCCGGATCAGTAAATATTGATGTAGAGGATAATGTAATCTATAACATAAATATATTCGGAGTTGATGGTAACAGTGTATACAGAGACAGTAATGTTACCGGAAAACTTACTGTTGATGTTACGGATTGGAACACAGGAGTATATTTTGTAAAGATTGATAAGAACAGACAATCATATACAATAAAGCTTTTAGTTAAGTAAATTCAATTTTCAAATTCAAGGAGTTGCCGTTGAGGTAACTCCTTTTCTTTTTTTGGTTGTTGCGGTATGGCAGTGCGTTTCATGTCATGTTCTGTCAACGGAAATGGTTGGTATTGTATCTCTCCGGTCGCTTAGCCCTTATCAATACTGTCTCAGGAGAAATTTTGAAATCAAACTCATCCATCTCACGGTACCACGACAGGTAATTGTGTAGATATTTTGTGGCTACACCTCTGAATCGCTCCATCCAAACCTGCAGATCAAATTGATACTTCTCCACATTCCTTATGTGTACAACATCCTTCTTTACTAACTCTCTCTTCGAAATACTCAACACCCCATGTCTTACATTGTTCTCCTTTGTATATTTCAGATATACAGCTTTGTTTTGACTACAGAACAGCGTGTCTTTTGTCAGAAGTTTTGATAGATTTGGTTTCAAGTTATCTGCACTAAATTTTAAGAAAATATCATCAAATGTATTCTTGCCTCTGTCTCTGCAAAACAGTGTAAATACACGACTCTTAGATGGAATATGTTTTGCTGACTTATATCCTCTTTTGCGTGGTTTACGTCTCAGTTTCTTATTACCCTTATCTGACCATGCAAAGATTAGTTCATTTGTCTCTACAATACCGGATAACTTCTCTGGTTTTATCTCATTTGCATTCTGAAGAAATCTGTGGCGCCATCTAAATGATGTATTTCTATGTACTCCACACTCTGTGGCTGCTTTGCGTATACTCAATCCATCTATAAGGCATTTCGCATAAGCTAACCAACGCCCTTTCTTTCTTAGGTGAGCAAGTGGTGTGCCTGTTAATACATTAAATGTCTTACTACAATCCTTACATTTATATCGTTGAAGATCATTTCGTATTCCCCATTTATGCAAAGACTTGGATTTACAGTGCGGACAGATTCTGCCAACCTCCGTTTCATCATTATTCAGCATGTATGATACAAACTTTACCGAATCCCTTTTTTCTATAGCCTCTTTAAGGCGTGAATAACTCTTTGCATCAAGATTGTTTACCGATTCTATAAACTTAACAATGTTCTGTGTCATAACTACCTTTCTGATTGTCTACGAAGACAACAAAACTTAGGTTACATACTTAACGTAAACAGAGCATTACTCCAACACACAAACAATCCGAAACAATAAACTAAGCATCCCTTAAAAACAAAAAGCAGCTAATCGCTGCTTTTTACAATATCACCGTTAAAATGGAGCATCGTCAAAACCGGCATTAGCTCCAATATCATTTCCAAATCCTCCTGAATCAAAACCTGATGGATCATCATTCATTGTAGAATTATTAAGTTTAGATCCAAATGTTTTTACAACCTGATTCTCCTCTCCAAATCCACTAAACTCATCCAGTGATTCTTCCAAATCAACGAATTTAGCCAACTCATTGCGGAATCTTAATTGAACAGTATCCGTTGCACCATTACGGTGCTTTGCAACAACAATCTCAGCAACACCTTTAAGTGAGTTACCTGCTTCGTCCTGATCCTGACCATAGTATTCCGGACGGTGTATAAACATAACCATATCAGCATCCTGCTCAATAGCACCAGATTCACGAAGATCGGATAACTGAGGTTTTTTATCCCCACCACGTGTTTCAACAGATCGGTTAAGCTGCGACAGAGCAATGATAGGCACATTTAATTCCTTAGCAATACCTTTCAACGATCTAGAGATCATACTCACCTCCTGCTCCCTGTTACCTTTTGTTTCAGGAGGTCCGGTCATAAGCTGCAAGTAGTCAATTATTATTATCTCAATATCATATTGCTGTTTTAATCGTCTTGCCTTTGCTCTAAACTCAAAAATAGATATACCAGGAGTATCGTCTATATATATAGGTGCATCTTCAAGATTCTTTATTTTTGTTTCCAGCTGAGTCCATTCATGCGGAGCAAGAGTTCCCTTCTTCAACTTTTCGGCCTGTAATTCTGTTTCACTGGCAATAATACGCATCACCAACTGTACAGCAGCCATCTCCAGCGAAAACACAGCAACCCCCTTACCAAAACCAACAGCAATATTACGAGTCATAGATAAAACAAACGCTGTTTTTCCCATCGCAGGACGAGCCGCTATAATAAGTAAATCAGACGGTTGCCAGCCAGAAGTTAACTTATCAAGCTTTGTAAATCCAGATGGTACTCCACTCAGACCATCACCTTTCTTAGAGGCATCCTCAACCATCTTTACAGCTTGCTTAATAAGAGGATTCATTTTAGATATCTCTTTTTTGATATTCCCCTCAGCAATCTTAAACAGAGCACTTTCTGAATAATCAAGCAGATCATCAACATCTATAGAGTCATCAAAAGCTTTATTCTGAATGTCAGAAGATACTCTTATTAATTCACGTTGTATATATTTCTGGGCAATTATTCGCGCATGAAACTCAACGTGAGCAGCAGAAGCAACCATTGATGTTAACTGAGTAAGATATGCAGGACCACCAACCTCGTCAAGTTTACTTTTACGACGCAGTTCCTCTGTTACTGTAAGTAAGTCGATAGGCTGTAGCGCGTTTGAAAGATCAATTACCGCTTGATATATCACCTTATGACTATCTTTGTAAAAACTCTCTGGTAACAAGATATCCATAATACCAATAACAGCATCCTTTTCAAGCATTATTGCCCCAAGAACAGCTTCCTCAAGATCAACTGCCTGTGGTGGTATAATACCCAATTCCGGATTTATAGCAGGTTTCTTGCTATAATATTTTCTCTGCTCAGCCATAAAAAATAAGTTTGCACAAAAGTAAATAATAGAATTATGGTTACAACTTTATATTATAATCTATTTTAAACAACAGTCTAAACTTTATTAACATATTGTTGATAACCATATACATTTCTACTTTTCAGAAATTCAATATGGTGCAAAAATAGTAACAAAATAGAGACTCTTAAGCTATAGACACTATCTTTATACAAAATTTATTTAATATGATACTTTATCCTAATGCCAAGATAAATCTAGGTCTATATGTCACAGAAAAACGAAACGATGGATTTCATAATATAGAGACAATTTTCTACCCTGTAAACATCACCGATATACTTGAAATAAATATTTCAGAAAACACAAAAGACATCGGGTTTAAAATAACCGGAAACAATTTAGATATATCTCCTGAAGATAATATTGTTTTAAAAGCTTATAATATTATTAAAGAGAGATATGATATTAGCAATGTAAACATACATCTCCATAAACAGATACCAAGTGGTGCTGGACTAGGAGGTGGCTCATCAGACGCAGCATTTACCCTTATAGGGCTTAATAAACTATTCAACCTAAATATTACAGAAGATGAATTATGTAATATGGCAGCCGAACTTGGCAGCGATTGTCCATTCTTTATAATGAACAAACCGGTTCACGCTACAGGAAGAGGCGAAATATTAACCAAATACAATATTAACCTTTCCAACAAATACATTATGGTTGTAAAACCGGATCTGTTTATAAGTACTCCAAAGGCATACTCTCTGATAAAACCCAAATATCCAACTAATAATATAAAAGAGACTCTTAAGTTGAATATCTCTGAATGGAAAAATAAATTAACAAATGATTTTGAATACACTCTCAATAAAAACGAACACAAAGATATCTTCTTTATAAAAGACACTTTATACAAATATGGTGCAGAGTATGCATTAATGAGTGGATCTGGGTCAAGCGTATTCGGAATATTTCCTGATACACCTCCTATAATAGAGGAGTTCAATAATTTCTTTTGTCAATCAACAATATTAAAATAAAAAAGGGAGCTATCTAACTCCCTTTTTTAGTATTTTATTCAAATTCAACCATTAATGTTCCTTTTGGTATCTTTTCACCAATATTAACATTAATCTTCTTTATTTTACAGCTCTTTGGAGCAAGAATAGTATTCTCCATTTTCATTGCCTCAAGAAGCAATATTGGATCGCCTTCGTTAACAGAATCACCTTCTTTAACTAAAAACTTTACTACAGTACCCGGGATAAATGAAAATAGTTCATTATCATCAGGATTACTCCATTTTTTTCTATTTTGGTAAACACGATTTAGCTTCGTCTGATACGTAGATCCCTGAACAACAACCTCACGCATCTCTGTAGTCAAACCAAAATCTTCATTATGATTACCTCTGATCACATTATTCTTAGATTTTGACATATTCAGAAATTTTTAGAATGGAGGAACTCCATGTTTACGTTGTGGACGATCTACCTCTTTATTTACAGAAACCTCAATTGCGTGCAGTAAGAACTTACGAGTCTCTGATGGCTCAATAACTGAGTCAACATAACCTTTTGCTGCTGCAACATATGGATTAGCAAATTTATCTTTATACTCCTGAACTTTCTCCTGACGTAATTTATCCGGATCTTCAGCAGCCATAATCTCTTTACGGAAGATAATATTAGCAGCTCCTTCTGGTCCCATAACCGCAATCTCAGCAGTTGGCCATGCAAATACAAAATCTGCACGTAGGTGACGAGAGTTCATTGCAATGTAACCTCCACCATATGCTTTACGCATAATAACAGTAATCTTTGGTACAGTAGCCTCACTGTATGCATAAAGTAGTTTAGCACCGTGTCTGATAACACCTGCATGCTCCTGATCAACTCCAGGAAGGTATCCCGGAAGATCCTCAAGAGTAACGATAGGAATATTAAATGCATCACAGTAACGGATAAAACGAGCAGCCTTATCAGATGAATCACAATCAAGAACACCTGCAAGAACAAGTGGCTGGTTTGCAATAAATCCAATAGTCTCACCATTCAATCTACCAAATCCGATTACGATATTTGCAGCCCAATGCTCCTGAACCTCAAAGAACTCAGAATCATCAACTAAAGCACAAATTACATCACGAACATCATATGGTTTTGATGGATCGTCTGGTACAATATCTTCAATCTTAATTGTTTTGCTTGGCAATTTTGGTTCGAAACGACGAGCCTTACGTGAGTTATTCCAAGGAATATATGTAATAAGCTTTTTAATCTGCTCAAAACACTCCTCTTCGCTCTTAGCATAGAAATGAGCATTTCCTGTAACTTCACTATGAACGCGTGCTCCACCAAGATCTTCCTTAGAGATTTCCTCTCCAAGTACTGTCTTAATTACATCCGGACCTGTAATAAACATATTAGAAATATTATCTACTACAAAAACAAAGTCTGTTAATGCTGGTGAATAAACTGCTCCACCTGCACAAGGTCCTAAAATTACAGATATCTGAGGTATTACACCTGAAGCCATAGTGTTTCTATAGAAAATCTCACCATATCCTGCAAGAGAGTTAACACCCTCCTGAATACGAGCTCCACCTGAATCGTTAATACCAATCAATGGAATACGCATCTTCATAGCGTGATCCATAATCTTTGTAATTTTACGAGCATGCATTAATCCTAACGAACCACCTGCAACTGTAAAATCCTGAGCAAAAATTGCAACAGGAGCACCATAAATAGTACCTGTACCAATTATTACTCCGTCACCGTGAAGAACCTTTGATTCCATTCCGAAATCACGTGCTTCATGTTCTACAAAAAGATCATATTCGTGAAACGAATCTTCATCAAGTAAAGCTATAATTCTTTCGCGAGCCGTAAGTTTACCTATAGCTTTTTGCTTTGCTATAGCTTTCTCTCCACCTCCCTGAAAAACTTCTTCTTTCTTCTTTTTTAACTCAAGAATCTTCTTTTTTAAAGGCATAACTTAATAAGTTTAGTTCTAATAAAAACCTCCCCAAATTAAACATTCAGAAAGGAATTTGACCATGCAAGATTACAAAAAAGAATCTTGGTAGAAAAATTTTAATAGAAAAAACAGCACCTATCACAACATAAAGCACTGATTACAAACTAACAAACTACTTAGGAGCTTTTCTATATAATAATATACTTATAAGCATAAATAATATGTTAGGCACCCATACCCCAAATTTAGGCGACAAGGTTCCTCCAACAGCAAACATTGTAGTAAATCGCATAAACAGAACATAAGCAAAGCTTAATACCAATCCCATACCTATATTAAGGCCCATACCACCACGTTTTTTCTTAGATGACAGAGCTGCTCCTATAAATGTAAGAATAAATGTAGAAAAAGGATAAGCCCATCTGGTATACTTCTCTATCTCAAACTCTTCAATATTAGTTACACCTTGCATCTTTTGATCTTCAATAAAATCATCAAGCTCAGAATTGGTCATTGCCTGAACAATCTTTGCCCTTATCTTAAAATCTTTTGGTGTAATATTCAGAGCCGTATCTAACACATGTCCGGCCTCTACAATCTCTTTGCCTGATTCATCAAACTTACGTAAATAATAATTCCTCAGAGCCCACTTATTCTTTGTTGTATCCCATTTTGCATAGTCACACATTATCTTACTATGTAGTCTTCCATTATCAAACTTCTCAACAGAAAACTTATGTGCTATATCTGAATATGTATTATAATTAGATACATATATGAATACTCCAGGTTCTATCTGCCTGTGAAAATCCACCTCTTTATTATTATAGTTTGGCTTTATATATGTCCACTCAAACTCCAAACGTTTCTTATTTGCAGGAGGTATAATATAACCAGACAAAACAAATGATAAAGATCCTATAAACAGTGCAGACAAAAAATAAGGCCAAAGCAATCGTTTAAAACTAACTCCGGCAGCCAGAGCGGCAACAATCTCGGTATTATAAGCCAATTTTGATGTAAAGAAGATAACCGATATAAATATGAACAGCGAACTGAACATATTGGCAAAAAAAGGTATGAAATTCAAATAATAATCAAACATTATTGCCTTCCACGGAGCGTTATGCTCATAGAAATCATCCATCTTTTCGGCATAATCAAATACCACAGCAACACTAATAATAAGACCTATTGAGAAAAAATATGTCCCAATAAATTTCTTTATTATATACCAGTCCAGCTTACCTATCATTAATCTCATAAACGTTGCGATAGCTTTTTAACCATAATATTTTTCCAGGCACCAAACTCTCCACTCTCTATCTTCTCTCGTGCCTCATTCACTAACCACAAATAAAACGATAAATTATGAATACTTGCAATTTGAGGTCCCAAAAGTTCTTTTGCGGCAAAAAGATGTCGCAAATATGCCTTTGAATAAAACGTATCTACATAAGACGTGCCATTCGGGTCAATTGGAGAATAATCATTCTTCCATTTTTGATTTTTTATGTTAATTATTCCTTCACTGGTAAACAACATACCATTACGTCCATTACGCGAAGGCATAACACAATCAAACATATCAACACCTCTGGCTATTCCCTCAAGAATATTTACAGGAGTACCTACTCCCATAAGATACCTTGGTTTATCTTTTGGCAACACCTCATTAACAACCTCAATCATTGCATACATATCCTCTGTCTTCTCCCCTACCGAAAGTCCACCAATAGCATATCCTTCTCTATCCATTGTCATTACATGTTCTGCCGACTCTCGTCTTAAATCAGGGAATATTCCTCCCTGAACAATTGGGAACAGTGTTTGAGAGTGTCCGTAAAGAGGTTCTGTAGAATCAAAGTGTTTTACACAACGCTCAAGCCAGTGTTTAGTAAGTTTAAGCGAATTTTTAACATACTTATACTCTGCATCTCCAGGAGGGCACTCATCAAAAGCCATCATTATATCAGACCCAATCATACGCTGTATATCCATAACATACTCAGGTGTAAACAAATGTTTTGAACCATCAATATGCGACCTGAATATAGCACCCTCACGTGTAAGTTTACGATTCTCTGCTAATGAAAAAACCTGAAACCCACCACTATCAGTAAGTATAGGTCTGTCCCAATTCATAAACTTATGCAAGCCACCTGCTCCTTTTATAATATCCATTCCTGGACGCAGATATAAATGATATGTATTTCCTAATATAATTTGTGCATTAATATCGTCTCTTATCTCATGTTGATGCACCCCTTTTACTGTACCAGCAGTACCTACAGGCATAAAAATAGGAGTCTGTATCTTTCCATGATCAGTGGTTATCTCCCCTCTTCTGGCATTTGTATTTGCATCAGTCTTTAATAACTCAAACTTCATCGTTTATAATTTCCTTTCTATATTCTATTAATCCCCTTGTTAAATTAGCTACTCTCAAATAAAAAATATTTGCGAGGGTATTTTCTGCTTTTAACAATCTAACTAAATAATTTATACACAAGTATTATATACAATAATTGCCTGTTAAAATACTTACAGTACAAGGTCTTGTATTTGTATAATACAATATTAATAATTATTTCGAGGCAACAAAGATACAATATGTGAGTAAATTGCTTATATGTTTATTGTCGAAATACCAGCTATCAAACAAAATATTTTTATTGCCTTTAATTTAAATCTGACAAACATACATTAAGATATCTGCAAACAGAGATATTAAAAAAAGCTACTAATATTTCAAAGAAAATTTATAAACAGATACAAATTACTATTTACTCGAAGCATTTTTTTTTATAAATTGGTTAATGCACTCTTTAATAAAGAAATTACAAGTTATTAATAGCATATCGTTGATATCTTTATTTTGTATCACCTAAAAATGTTTCATAAACTTGTTATCTAAATTAAAACTTAAATCAGGACATGTTTAATCTTTCTTTTTTTAATTTATCGGTTACAGAATTAGTTGTACTAACAGTTTTTGGATTATCACTATTTATTCAACTATTCTACTACTTTATTTTTTACATAAGAGTATCTGTTAAGCGCAAAGCCAAGATAGAAAGTGTAGAAAAACTTCCACCTGTGTCTATTGTAATATGCGCTAAAAACGAGGCCGACAATCTTCAGAAAAATCTACCATTAATTCTTGAACAACGATACCCTGATTACGAAGTAATTGTAGTTAACGACTGTTCTGAAGATAATACAGAAGCTATACTGAACGATTTTAAAAACTTCTATCCGCATCTAAAAACCACAACCATAAAAAAGGATGAAAAATTTCAGCACTTTAAAAAACTTGCCTTAACCATTGGTATTAAAGCAGCAAGTAATGAATGGTTATTATTAACCGATGCTGATTGCAGACCAACTACAAAGAAGTGGTTACTAACCATGGCTACTAAATTTACTAACAATAAAATTGTACTGGGATATAGCAGATACCAAAAAACAAAAGGTTTTATTAATAGCATTATAAGAGCAGAAACCGCCTTAAACGGAATTCAATATCTAAGTTTTGCACTAGCCGGAAATCCTTATAAAGGTGTTGGTAGAAATCTGGCATACCGAAAATCTATGTTTTTCGAAAACAAAGGCTTTGCAAGACATATTAAATTAATATCTGGAGACGATGATCTGTTTATTAATCAGGTTGCAACAAAAACAAATACTGAGGTTGAGTACGATTATACAGCACAAACAATATCTGAACCAAAAGGTACATTCAGTAGCTGGTTTTATCAGAAAAGAAGACATATGACAACCAGAAAGCACTACTCCAAAAGAAGTAAATTCCTTATTGATACAGAGATCATATCCAGAACACTACTGTTTGCTTCTTTTGCAACACTAATGTTTATAAGCAATATATACACATATGTTATATTAGCATTTGGTGTGTATTTTTTATCACAAATAATTATTACAAAAACTATTCTCAACCGTTTGAAAGAACGCCAGATTTTCTTAACTTGTATAGTATACAATCTGATTGCACCTTTTATATTGTTAGCAATCAGGCTTAAGAATATATCGAAACCGATTTCAAATAAATGGAAGTAAACGAGAATTTATCAAAAAAAGCACAGTATGACCTACAGTTGGTAGAAGCGGCTAAGACTGGCGATGAGAAGGCCTTTGCAGAGTTGATGAATAAGTATAAGGATGCTATCTATTTTATGCTTCTTAAGATTGTAAGAAACGAAGAAGATGCAGACGATTTAACAATTGAGGCTTTTGGCAAGGCCTTTAATAAAATTGGAAAATATACTCCTAATTTTGCATTCAGTACATGGTTATTCAAAATTGCCACAAACAACTGTATCGACTACATGCGTAAGAAGCGTGCAGTAACCGTACCTATAGAAAATGGAGATAGCGACTATCCTGTAATAAGAGACCTGTCTGATCAACAGATGAATCCGGAAGAACATCTCATTAAAAAACAAAAGAAAAAAATTCTTCAATCGGTAGTAGATCAGCTAAAGCCCAGATATAAAATTTTGGTTGAATTAAGATATTTTAAAGAATTTTCGTATCAGGAAATTGCAGAAGAGTTAAATTTGCCAATCGGTACAATAAAAGCTCAGCTATACCGAGCCAGAGAATTGCTGTATCAGATTTTAAATAAAGGCAAAAAAAATATATAATGGATTATACTATAATAAGCAGATATTTTCCCGAAGTAGATGAAGAGAAATTAGAAAAATTCAAATTACTTCGGGATTTGTATATAGAATGGAACTCAAAAATTAATGTGATCTCCAGAAAAGATATAGATTCTATATACATTAAACACATTTTACACTCACTTGCAATTGCAAAATTCACAAACTTCAAACCCGGAACAAATATACTTGACGTAGGAACCGGTGGAGGATTCCCGGGCGTACCACTATCAATAATGTTTCCTGAATGTAACTTTCATTTAATAGATTCGATTGGAAAAAAAATACAGGTAGTAAAAGGAGTTATATCTTCAGCTGGAATTAAAAATGCTTTTGCAGAACAGGTAAGAGCAGAAAATGTACCAGACAAGTATCATTTTGTTGTTAGCAGAGCCGTAACTGCACTACCAAACTTTTTACCATGGGTTAACAATAAAATTGATAATGAAAACTTTAACGCGCTACCAAACGGATTCATATTCCTAAAAGGAGGCGATCTTACCGAAGAACTTGGCAAAATGGCTAAAGTTGCAACAGTAGTTGATTTGCAAAACTATTTTAAAGAGGAGTTCTTTGAAACGAAAAAGATTGTATATTTGCCACACAAATAAATAATACAACAAATATTTTTGCAAGAGAAAAAAATAACTACCTTTGCAAACTCAAAACAGAGAAATATATAATATAAAAAACGATATAAAACTTTTTTCAGATGAAAAGAACATTTCAACCATCGAATAGAAAGAGAAAAAACAAACACGGCTTTAGAGAAAGAATGTCTTCTGTTAATGGACGTAAAGTTTTAGCTGCAAGAAGAGCTAAAGGCCGCAAGAAATTGTCTGTTTCAGACGAGCCAAGACACAAAGTTTAAAGAATATTTAGACAATATACAACAAAAGGGTTATCGGGAGATAGCCCTTTTTTGTTTTTAAATTCTGAATTACTAACCCCGATAATCTATTTTATATAAATTTGAGTCTTTAAACATAGAAACATGATTCAATTAAAACATACAGATAAAAAAATTGAAGAGATAGCTGACAAAGTTACTTCAGGAGACAGAATAACTAAAGAAGAAGGGCTATATCTGTACAACAATGCCGAATTAGGTCTGCTATCTGTTTTGGCAGATAATGTAAGACGAAGAATAAACGGAACAAATACATACTTTAACAATAACATACATATTGAACCAACAAACATATGTATATATTCATGTGATTTTTGCTCCTATAAAAGAAAAGTAAACGAAGAAGGTAGTTGGGAAAGCAGCAAAGAGGATATCCTTAATAAAGTAATTGAAGCTGACCAAAAAGGTATAACTGAGGTTCATATAGTTGGCGGAGTACATCCGAAATGGAATCTGGAATATTTTGGCGATATAATTGCCGATATAAAAAAGATTAACAGTAATATCCATATAAAAGCTTTTACTGCTGTTGAGCTTGAACACATGATAAAAAAATCGGGTTACTCAATAGACGACGGTCTGCTAAAACTAAAAGAGTATGGTCTGGACTCTATTCCTGGTGGAGGTGCTGAGATTTTTGACACCGAAGTACGTGAAAAAATATGCGACAAGAAAACAACCAGCGATATGTGGATTGATATGCACAGAAGAGCTCATAAAGCAGGAATACCATCAAATGCCACAATGCTTTATGGCCACATAGAGAATTATAGCAACAGAATAAACCACCTGAGTACTCTTAGAGAGTTGCAGGATGAGACATCAGGCTTTAATACATTTATTCCTCTTAAATATAAAAAAGCAAACAACTCAATGTCGCATATTGGAGAGGTATCAGTTATAGAAGATCTTAAAAATTATGCCATATCAAGGATATTTCTGGATAATATTCCGCATATAAAGGCATACTGGCCAATGATTGGTAAGAACACAACACAATTATCTCTCGCATTTGGAGTTGACGACGTTGATGGTACAATTGATGATTCCACAAAAATATATTCTATGGCTGGTGCTGAAGATCAGAATCCTAAAATGACTACAGATCAACTTGTTGAAATGATTCAAAAGGCAGGATATAAAGCTGTTGAACGCGATACAGTTTATAATATTATAAAAGAGTATTAAGTATAATTAATCCAAATTATTATAAAGAGTCGTAAAGTTAAATCTTTACGACTCTTTGCTATTTAATAAGTAATCAAATAATTTTATCTTTGTTTGTACGTTACATTACTAAAACATAGAATTAATGGGTCTAATTAAGTATATATTTTCGAAAGCTTTTTTAATACAAATTGCTATTGCTGTGGCATTTGTAGCAATTATCATTACTGTATCGTTGTATTGGCTAAAGAGCTATACATCACATAATGAATCTATAAGCGTTCCTGATCTGGAAGGATTAACTTTAAATGAGATGAAACAGGTAATAAATGACAACAACCTCAGATTTGTAATATCAGACTCAATATACCTGCCTAATAAAAAGAGAGGTGCTGTTGTTGGTCAGAATCCTGCTCCGGAGTCACAAGTAAAAGAGAATAGAAATATATTTATAACTATTAATGCAGTATCTCCTGAAAAAATTAAGATGCCTATGCTTATAGGTTTATCAACACGTCAGGCAAGATCTATTGCAGAAAGACACGGACTTATTGTTGACAAATTAAGATATGTTCAGGACGAAGCATCAAACTACGTTCTTAATCAATACTACAGAAACAGACCTATTGATCCTGACACTAAAATAATTAAAGGATCGTCAATTACACTTATATGTGGTATTAACTATCAGCAGAGTACAACACATATTCCTGATCTTTTTAATAACACATATAAGCAGGCACGTAATAATATTCTGAATGCATCGTTAAATGTAGGCAGAGTAGTTTATGACAAGAGCGTAAAAACAGAAAGAGACAGCATTACTGCACGCATATGGAAACAAGATCCGGCAAGTAACCGTATAAACGGCGTACGATTAGGGACTAAGATAAACATCTGGCTAACAGCCGATGAAGAGAAAATAAATAATATCTCTGAAATAAGAGAGCAAAAAGAAAAACAGAGAGAGGAGTATCTGAAAAAATTAAAAGAGGAAGATAATCTTCTGAAAAGAAACCAGGCTTATGCAAATTAAAAACTGTAATTTCAAAACCCTATTAATAACTCTATTCACTATCACCTCAGTGTCATTAAGCGCTCAAACAGAAGGCTTAATAAAAGGTGCTTTTAATAGAAATCCGGTTTCGAAACATGTAAAACGAACCACCAGAGCAAATATTGTAATACCGTTTTTAGACGATTTTGCTCAATATCAGAATGGATTTAACACAACACTGTGGGACAATAGTGGAGCATATATAAATGCATCATACTCAAATAATCCACCCAATATTGGTATTGTAACATTTGATGCAATTGATGCTAATGGTAAAGTACACACATTTGCAAGCAGCAACTCATTTAAGTCAGACAGGTTAACATCTAAACCAATAAATCTTAACTATGCTGCATCTGATTCAGTATACCTGAGTTTCTCATATCAACCGGGAGGCAATGGAGATCAACCTGAAAAAACAGATTCGCTTATTGTTGAGTTTTATGCTCCTGAAAAAGATGAATGGAAAACGGTATGGGCACAAGAAGGTATTGCAAGAGAGGCATACAAAACAGCTACAATTAAGATAATTCAGACTGATTACCTGAAAGATGGTTTCAAATTCAGATTCTGTAACTATGCGAGTTTAACTCAATCAAATGCTGATCCTAACCTAAAATCTAATTACGATCATTGGAATATTGACTTTGTATATCTTGACAAAAACAGGACATATAAAGACACCATATTTGACGATGTAGCTATGATTGCCAAAGGCAAATCTATGATGGTTGATTACACTAACGTACCTAAAAACCATCTTACAGACGATACATCACTTGAGTTGTTCAACAACCCTATGGAGATAGGTATTAAATACAGAAACAACAGCACAATAGCATATACAACGCTAAGACGATTCATAATAAAAGATAAAGGTGACCCGCAAAACAATACTCTTTCTGAAGGAGGATGGGTTAGGGTTGATCCCGGACAAGAGATTGATTACACACACAAAATAAACTACGATTTTGTACGAACACTATCTCAGCCTTCAGAATTCGAGATAATAAGTTATCTGCATATATTCAGCAACAGAAGATCATCAATAACTGTATCTGATCAGAAAATGTTGTACAACGATACTACAAAGTTCACCCATAAATTCGAAGATTACTATTCATACGATGACGGAACAGCTGAATCTGGTTATGGACTATTGGGTAATAATATTATTAATGGGTCTGTGGCGATGCAATTCAACGCAGTTGTACGCGATACAATATCTGCAATAAATATATTCTTTAATGATGTGCAATCGGCTCCAAGAACCGATAGGTTTAAACTTATGATCTGGAATGATAATGGAGGTGCACCAGGAGATATAATTTATGAAGGCACACAAGAGCTTGAACCAAAGCACGGAACCAGTCTGAATGGTTTTACCAGCTATAAGATGGATAAACAGGTTATTGTTAAAGGCAAATACTATGTTGGATGGAAACAGATGTATGAAAACTTTATGAATGTAGGATTTGATGTAAGCAACATACAGAACAAGAAGTTATTCTTTAATGTTGGTAATGGCTGGGAGCAATCTAAAGAACAAGGCGTATGTATGATACGTGTTGAGTTTGACAACATTGACATTACTGTTACTCCGCCTACAGATATTAAAGATAACAACAACAGTAGTATAAAAGTATATCCAAACCCAACAGATGGTATTGTTAATGTTTCTGCCGATAATTTACCTGATAATGAGATGTTAATATCGGTATACAATACGCTTGGCATAAAGGTTATTGAACAGCAATTTTATAATCAACAACAATTAGATTTAACAAGCCTTAAACAAGGACTCTATTTTATACGTATCTTTGACCACAATAATAAAATTGTTGGTACAACAAAGATTATAAAAAGATAATATGACTGATCAAAATATAGAGCAGGATAACGAACAGGAGGAGTTGTTTGAGCATCACAGGGTTGTTGCAGACAAGGGGCAGAGTTTGTTAAGAGTAGATAAATTTCTGTTTAACAGACTAGAAGGAACATCAAGAAACAGAATACAGATGGCCGCAGCAGCCGGATGCATACGTGTTAATGATAATCCTGTTAAATCTAACTATAAAGTTAAGCCAAACGATATTGTTACAATAGTAATGTCGCAGCCACCTCGTGAGTTGGAAATTATACCTGAAAATATTCCTGTAAATATAGTTTATCAGGACGATGATCTGGCAGTAATTAATAAAGAGGCAGGACTAGTTGTACATCCGGGTCACGGAAACTATACAGGAACACTTGTTAATGCTTTGGCATATCATATGAAAGACTCTCCTCTGTTTAAAAAAGGAGAAGAGAGACCTGGTTTGGTTCACAGAATAGATAAAAATACATCGGGAATAATTGTTGTTGCTAAAAAAGAAGAGGCATTGCATAGTCTTGCAAAACAGTTCTTTGAGCGCACAACAAAGCGCAGATATATTGCCCTTGTGTGGGGTAACCTTAAAGAAGAAGAAGGCACAATTACCGGAAATATAGGAAGAAGTCTTAAGAACAGACTAAAGATGGATGTTTTTCCTGAAGGAGATCATGGGAAACATGCTGTTACGCATTATAAAGTTCTGGAGAGACTAGGATATGTTAATCTTGTTGAGTGCAGACTTGAGACCGGACGTACGCATCAGATAAGAGTACACTTTGAACATATTGGTCATCCTCTGTTTAACGATGAACGTTATGGCGGCGATCAGATTCTTAAGGGCACAACATTTACCAAATATAAGCAGTTTGTTCAGAACTGTTTTAAAAGTCTACCAAGACACGCTCTTCATGCAAAATCATTAGGCTTTAAACACCCTGTTACAGGCGAAGATATGTCCTTTGAAGCTGATCTGCCAAAAGATATGTCAGAAACCATTGACAAATGGAGACGTTATGTACAGAACAGAGAACCGGAAAGCAATGACTAATTGGCTTGAGAGGAAATAGAATAGTTTTTACATATTTATTTATACCTTTATTATAAGTTCTTGTCACATTTAGCGAAGTTAAAATGTAATTTTCCACTCCGCTTAAACTGATAATAAAAAACATATATATCATTCATTAAATGAATGATATAATGAATAAAGAAAACAAACAGATGAAAAAAAATATTGCAGTTGTAGCCGGAGGTTACTCCTCTGAATATGAAATATCTTTGGGTAGTGCTAACTTTATAATGGACAAACTACCAAAAGATAAGTACAACCCTTTTCTTGTTGTAATATCAAAAGAGGAGTGGAAAGCTGTAGTTAATAATAATGAATTTACAATAAACAGAAGCGATTTCTCATTTACTGACAATAACAGCAAAACGGTAAAATTTGATACCGCGTATATAATTATACATGGTAATCCTGGCGAGAATGGTAAAATTCAGGCTTACTTCGATTTGCTAAATATACCATATACAACAGGAGGGCAACTATCATCTGCCATTACTTTCGATAAGTTTATATGCAAATCATACCTTAAAGATCATCATATAAATACCGCTAAATCACTGCTTATAAAGAGAGATTATGAAATAAACCCTAAAGATATTACTGCAAAACTAGGACTTCCGGTATTTGTAAAACCAAATAATGGAGGTTCAAGTTTTGGTGTTACCAAGGTTAAAAGAACCGAAGATATACTTCCGGCAATAGAAAAAGCGTTTGACGAAGATGATGAGGTTATCATAGAGGAGTTTATTGACGGAAAAGAGTTTACTTGTGGAGTAATTGATTTAGGCAATGAAATAATTACTCTTCCTGTTACTGAAATTATCTCAAAAAATGAGTTCTTTGATTACGAAGCAAAATATAATCCTGAGTTAGCTGATGAGATAACACCAGCAAATATTCCTGCTGTAGTATCAAAAAATTGCCAAAAGATATCTGAGAATATATATAAACTACTTAATTGCAAAGGAATTGTGAGAGTAGATTATTTGTATGCCGATAATCAATTCTTCTTTATGGAGATAAATACTGTTCCGGGAATGAGTCCTAACTCAATTATACCAAAACAGTTAGATGCAGAGAAACTTGATGTATCCGACATCCTTAGTAAAGTAGTAGAGAACGCCGGATACAATCTATAATAGATTATTCAAAAAAAGCTTCATGCCCGGGATATTTAAATTTTTCCCGGGCTATTTTTTCCGGATAAACAAAATATCTCACATCGCCTGTTGCACACAAAGTTCCTTCGCCGTCATACAACTCAACATCTACAGAAGCTAATCGTTTCTGAAAGTCCTTTAGTTTAGCCTTTAATGTAATAGTTCCGTTACTCAATATCACCGGACGCTTATACTTTACATTCAAATCAGCAGTAACACCGCCCGTTTTTGCCTGTACATATACAACCCAACATGCAATCTCATCAATCATTGTTGCCTGAATACCTCCATGCAAAACCTCATAATATCCTTCAAATTTCTTTTTCGGACTCCACTTACTTACAATGTACTCTCCATCTTCATAAAACTCCATCTGAAGCCCATCCTCATTCTTAGGCGAGCAACCAAAGCACTTATAGTGCTCAGGATCATGAATGCTAAAAGGGTTCAATAATTTTCTCATATTCTCTATAATTTATTTTCTATATACCTGTTTGCTGAAAAAATCCTCAGACTTTTTAATACTTCACTCTCATTTTTAAAAGATGTTTTTGTACTTACAACAACCTCTTTGTCCGGTAACAGGTCAAAACAGTTATCTGTAAAATCACCTCTGTTACCCAACAGTTCTACAACAACATCTTTATGAACAACATCTGATTTTAACCTAACTGTTAATACCCCTCTGCGCAGTTCAATATCATAATTAATCTTATTATCCAATAATTTAAGATTCTTAACCTTATCAAAATAGTATGTCCCAATATAAACAGGTTCTCCTGATTTTGTATAACTCTCAGCAACCACCATATGCTCTCTGCACAACACAGAATCTGAAATAGCCAGATTGCTAATATCAGCTATGTAGGTGTTATCATTAGCCCTTGCCAAAACACTATACTCGTTACTCTCTATGCACTCTCCGCGCAAATTAATAACCGATAACTTAACAGTAAGATCAACACTATCTAACTTATCATTTATTACATATAACTTATTAACACTATCCTGTCTGCTTACAACTGTAATTAAAGGCTCAAATGCTTTTGAAACAACATAGTGAGAAGCCTTTTTCTTAAGATCGCTCTCTGTTGTACTCCATGAAATTGATGGCCATGTATCATTTAATTGCCAATAAAGCACCCCGTAACTTCTCTGTCGGTTAAGCCTGTGTTTTTCAATAACATTTTTATAAGCTTCCGCCTGAACCATCTGTGTAAGATATATCCACTCAATAAATGAATTTGGTTTAGCATAACTACGCAACACATAATCCTGCATCATTTCGTTACCAGAATAACTATTGCCTTTGCCAAGCCATGGCATAATACAACGCTGACGACTTCTTATATGGCTGCTCTCCCACCCTTTGTTCAACACATCGTCTCCCGCAAATTTTCTGAGTGTATAAAACGATGGTAAGCTTTGCATACCAAATTCACTTGTAAAACGCGGGGTTGGCTCACTATTATATATATCAATATCGCGTTCACCAAACCAAATATCCCATGCATGATTATCGCCATTATCTACATCAGTAATCTCTCCACTATATGTTGATGGCGACGAACTGTGATAATAGGTATCTGGTTGATGTTTTTTTACAGCATCAGGTAATATTTTATGAAATATCTCTCTGTAATTATCTTCAATTTCCTGCTGCTGGGTTGCTGTATACTTTCTCTTCCATCCCCAATTATTCCATGCCATCAGATTCTCGTTATTTCCGCACCACAACGCTACCGAAGGATGATTACGTAATCTCTTCACGTTATACTCTGCTTCAACTTTCACATTATTAAGAAATGCACTATCAGATGGAGATGTATTACAAGCAAACATAAAATCCTGCCATATCAACACCCCTCTTCTATCACACTCTCTATAAAACTCATCGTTCTCATATATAGCTCCACCCCACACTCTGAGCATATTCATATTTGCATCGGTTGTAAGTTTTAACAGATTTGTTGCCTCATCGGTATTAACACCATACTTACTAGCTACAGGTGGCACATAGTTAGCTCCTTTTATAAAAATATCCTCTCCATTTACAGAGAACCTAAAAGACTCTCCTATTGAATCTTTATCGCGGTGTAGTTTTATCTTTCGTACACCAAACTGCCCCTCGCTCTTAGATATTGCTCTGGCTTCTTTAACCAGATATACCTTAGTATTATATAAATATTGATCTCCGTATCCGTTTGGCCACCATAACTTAGGGTTATGTATTGTAACAGGAATAGTTACCCTGTTCATTCCTACATTTAAGTTTCTCTTTGCAAATGTCTCCATTACGTCAGAATCAAACGTTGCAACAACATAATACTTTCCTGGTGTAGATATCTCTACATCAACATCAACACTATACATTGCTTTATCACTACTTAAACTGTCTAATCTGAAATAGTGATTATTAATACGCCCTTTACTCCATGCTCTAATATTTACTCCCCGCCAAATACCTGATGTGAGAAATCTTGGTGCCCAATCCCACCCATAACTAAACTGTGCTTTACGCGTATACGGACTGGTTTTTAAATGTTCAGGCGCTCTCTCATTTGAAGCCTGCATAATATATGGAGACGCTTTAAGATGTTTTAATCCCTCTTTAACAACAGGTTTAAACACTACTCGTAATCTGTTTTTTCCTTGTTTTACAATATCTTTAATATTACAGTCCCACTTTCTGAACATATTGTCGGCTACAATTATTAACGAATCATTCAGGTAAACATCAGCATAAGTATCCAATCCTAAAAACTCAAGCTCTATATTATCTTTTTTCAGAATCCTCTCCTTAATATTAAACTCTGTTGTATATTCCCATACCTTATCCTGCAATTGCACAGACACGCTCTCTACATTGGTATCCTTATCTATAATATCATTTGATATAAGATCTGAGTACACATTACCCGGAACAGTTACCGAACGCCATACTGTTGAGTCTGCACATTTAAATTGCCAATTATCATTTAACGCTATAACTATCTCTGCATTATCTCTTAAACCACAAGAGGCAGACAACAGAATTATTAAAATCAGATACAGAAATTTTGCTTTCATATGTCTAAATTTGTCTTTTAAAGGTCATCTGGAACTTCGCATTATAATTAATCTCGTGTTCTTGCTTATGCTCCGTTTCATCAGTTTATAATTGTTTTTTGATTTGTCAGATACTCTTTGGCAAAATATCTAATTTACAGATTAACAAATATACAAAAACAGCAATCGGGTTAAAATTATTA
Source organism: Bacteroidales bacterium (assembly GCA_025210735.1). GTDB lineage: Bacteria > Bacteroidota > Bacteroidia > Bacteroidales > UBA6680 > UBA6680. The sequence goes on along the minus strand of JAOARD010000056.1, from coordinate 10,267 downwards.
TAATGTGTTATCTCTCCTCTAATATTCCTGATAACAATGGTAATTTATAAAAAATGAGAAGCTGTGCAGCTATGTTATCAATATTTCGTCTATATTACATACGAAACTATAAAAAGTATATCATGAAAAAAACAGTAATTCTATTATTAATATCCATGTTTGCCCTTACATCTGTTATGGGAAAATGGAAATATGACAAAAAGGATCTTGTAAAAAAGGAAGTTAAGATATCCTCATTCAGTAATATTACAGCAAGCAGAGGAGTTGATGTATACATTGTAAAAGGAAACAGCAACATTGCTAAAATAGAATCGCACAAAGATTACATCGATCATATTGTTATAAAAAACGAAGGTAATACTCTTTTTGTAACTATGGGAGATGAAATACAGAGTATATATTATCCTGTTAAGGTTTATGTTGAGGCTGAAACTTTGAATCAGATATATGCAAAAAGTGGTAGCGATATAATGTGCGAAGACAGAATTAGTTGCGATGTTTTGAACATTAAACTTAAAAGTGGCAGCGATGCCAAGCTTAATATAGAGGCTAATACTATTATTGTTAATGCATCAGGTGGAGCTGATTTAATTCTATCCGGTAATGCAAATAACCTTAAGGCTACATTCAGCGGAGGTTCTGATCTGATTTCAGATGAGATGAAGGTAAAAAACTGTACTCTAAAGATTTCTGGCGGATCAGATGCAAAAGTATTTGCTTCTGAATCTATTAATATAGATGCCAGCGGTGCATCAGATGTAAAGTACTACGGTAATCCCTCTGAAGAGAATATTAAAACATCATATAGCAGTGATGTAATCAGAGGTAGAGAGTAGTAATTAAACTAATATACTACGAGTTTTTTCATTTTGAGCTGCACTAACATGCAGCTCTTTTTGTTACAACACCCTTACCTTTACAGTATATAAACAGTATTAATCTTGTAAATCATCATTCAACACAAGAATAACCTGTTAACAGAAACTAAATTCCTATATCATCTTATATCACTCTGCTTATAAGCATATGCGCATAATTACAACTTGCTTAATATCACCTTTTAACCAATTTATTTAACAATATCCACAATATTTATACAACTCAAACTTGTCACTTTGTAACGGTTTGTTATATTTGTAGTAATTTCGGTATACAGATACCGGAAAAGATTTACTTATATTATAATCCGACAAGTTTATAAAGTAGCAGCTTATTCAAACCCTTTTGAAAACGTTTGTATTTATGAAGAGGATCAGGAATTGCATTGAGTGTGGACGTCATGTAGAGATTGTATATAATGATGATAGCGGAGGTTATCATCATAAACTAATATGCTCTGACTGTCATGAAAGAATAACTAAAGAACTTGATTTTAAATACCCACCAATAGTATTTAAAAATAAATGTAACTACTGTAATGGTAAAGGCAAAATAAATGTATACTCATGTATAGAGTGTAACGGAAGTGGAATTATTAAAAAACAGATTAAAAACACAAAAAACGAGTGGGCTAAAATACGTAAGTTCCACAATACCCTTAAAGGAGATCTTGTAAACAGTGTATCTGTTGTAGAAAAGGTTATGGTAGGCATGATCTCTAACAGTAATAGTTAGAAACCATTAATAAAGCTACACTATAATAGATAAATATATTATTTAAGATCCGGTAAAAAGAACTTTCTTCTGCGGTTGTTCACTCTGTTTATATTCTCTTCTGATTTTTGCATACCGAAAAGAGTAAAGTATGGTTCTGATTTTTTACTCTGATAAAATTGATCATACCACCAGGAAAAAAATAATGGGTTATACTCTCCTTTTATTATTGCTTCAAATATCATTTTATGATACTTCTCATTCTCAACTTTTCTGAAATTATGATGAATTAGTGTGTTAGCCATAAAATAACTATCCTCACCCAATATCTTTTCAGACGGAAAACCATACTTATCAAACAGATGCAAAAGCAGGTTCATATTACAGCTATCTAAATCAAACCTGTTTAAAGGTAGTGTTGTAATATCAATATTATAGTGTCTGCTTTTATCTTTTGCGCCTCTTATAATAACCTGATCAACATACTCAAGACTATCAATAATGTTTTTGTAGCTTTGGTTAACCCGTTCATTATGTAGTTCCATAAAATAATCTATACTATCTTTTAATCTTCTGTAATAATCTGTACGCTTAAATTTTCTCCGTTTTATTCGCTTAAATATGTATCTTTCGCCCCCATTAATTACAGATTGTTTTGCATACAGATAAGCCTTATTAAAGTCATCACACTCAATTGCACAAACAGATGCCTTTCTGAGATTTTCGGCATGAACATAATCAACAGTTTCAAAAGCTTGTTTATAATTTATTAAAGCCTCTTTATACTCTTTAATATCAGCAAGACTATCTGCCATATTACATCTGTTATAATAAACAGAATAGTCCTGAGCATATATTGTAGTAACAAATAACACAGAGGTTAACAGGGATATTAATATTACTCTTGATATCATAGAATATAATTTTATAATTGTTGTAAACGATTTTACTATGCATAGTAGACTTGATACGAAGAATATCCCTCCGATTTTCCAATTAGTCAAATCTACTATCTTACATGTATCTTTTATTTTTCGTTGTCAAATCACAGATTTGGCGTTGTTTTTTCAACGCCTGTAATTCATAGAATGGCCGAATCGCCAATTATCTATAGCCTTTGTTAGCGGTTGTCTTTAAATAATTATTTATCTTTCTTAATAATTTATCATAAGTAAAGTTTATACCTTCTTCAAGTAAATCCATTAAACCTTGAATATCTTTTTTATCGTAATCTTGGAGACTATAGCTATCACCAGTCCAAATAGTTTTCCATTTCCACCAATCCTTCTTTTTCTCAATACTTTCTCCAAACGTAAAGTGTTCTACAATTCTCTTTATCTCATTCTTATTATTCTTTAAACTTTCATCAAAGTAAATCATTAACCTCAAAACAAATTTATTGTCTATATCTGGATTTTTCCCATCAAAATGAAGCATATAACAAAATCCTATTTTCAATTTCTCTGTCTTTTTGTCAAGATTCGTTGTGTGAAGTTTAAACTCAGTTGATTTACTTCCCTCATATTTCAATGGCATAAATCGCTTACTTTTAGTATACCGATCCTCAAGTGCATTAAAAACTTGTGTTATACTCGGAAGGTTATCAATTAATAATTTTATAACTTCTCTATTTGTTTTCTCTTTATAGATTTTTTTTACAAAATCTGAGATCTCTTTATTTGTCTTACTTTGTTTAGTCATCTTGTCAATATGTAGGCAAATGTTATTTAGTAACGGTTTCACAAACTCATGGTTATTATCATTAATCATATTAATACAACTATTTCTAATAGAAGAATAAGATACAGGTACGCAAACAACATCAGTTTCTGTATTTACCGTTGTACCATCAACTCCATCAGGAGTTAAATATAATAGAATCTTATTCTTACATTTAGGAAGATAGTCACATAAAGCTTTCTGATAATCAGATAATTGATTCTCGCTCTCATTACTAAAAAGTTTGTTTTCTATAGCAAGTATTGAATGAGTGTTTTTTTTGTTGTCCCTCACATGTATCACTATATCAACTCTCCGATTCTCTTCTGTAGTCCATTCTCTTATTGCTATAGAATCAGACATTTCTACTTCAGGGAGTCTTCTACTAAATTCATGAACTTTTTTGTTATCAATATTTGCTAACCATTCTCTTAAAAACTCTTGCTTAAGATTATGATTGTTTTTGGAGTGTAATAAAAATTGTAGAATTTTAGACCAAGAATTTTCATTAAACATATCTTGAAATAATTCAATAAAGTCAAATTTTGATCTCTCCTGATTTAGTTCAAACCAGTATTTTTTCATTAATTCAAAATTATTTGAATTTATAAAAGCTTTAACCTCATCTATTTCATTCATAAATATTTGATTGAATTGTTAATTACCACTAACAACGATGTATACACACACCTGACATTATAACTGATAAAATCTGCGTAATATTATTATTTTTATAAAATGATGCCACAAGCATCATGATGCTAATTATAAAAATATCTCCCACAACAATTAAAACTGCATATCTGCTCTGTTACAATTCAGATTAACATTTAACTCCGGATATATTTTATAGAAAAAAGCCTCACTCAATATATGAGCAAGGCTTACCTATGATTTATAGAATATTATTTTACCAATCTACTTTTTTACGACGTACAGGCATTGTCATACATCGTGCTCCACCACCTCCACGAGGAAGTTCAGAACCCTCTAATGTAATAACATATCTGTCGTAATTTTCAGGACGGCGAGTACCACGAATAACCTCATTTGCTTCAAGCACCTCAAATCCGTGTTTATTCATCTCCTCAATTGTTGCTGTGTTACGTGCATAACCAATAACCTTACCCGGTCCTACCGAGAAGAAATTTGCACCGCTATGCCACTGCTCGCGCTCTTGTGTCCAAAGATCTTTTGTTCCACCACATATTACAGGCTCAAGGTCAATACCCAGTTTCTTAAGTGCTGGTAATAATCCCTCTTCTCTGTATATATTAACAACCTCTCCGTTCTCTGTCTCAATATGTATTGTCTGGTATTTGCTTGGCTGAAGAATAAGTGGCTCATATGCCATACACTTATTCTTATCAAGGAATGTAAATACCATATCAAGGTGAATAAACGATTCAGGATGGCTTGGCAACTCCTGTACAAGAATATGTCTGCGTTTTTCCTCTTTCTGAGCCAACAGGCGGCTTAAAATAAAATCGATACCTTTTGATGTTGTTCTGCATCCGTTACCTATAACAAGAATATCGTCTCTTGCAATAAGAACATCACCTCCCTCTATCATCACATCTTTGCTATGCTCAGGAAAATCAAGAGCATTACATGTTTTTGCTTTAAACTGAGGTGCATAATTAAAGATATTCTCCATAATCATACTCTCTCTGTCGCGCACTGCATTTGCCATTTTACCAATAAGAACCTCATCGTTTACAGTCATAGAGGCATCTCTTGTAAAATAGAAGTTATAGAGTGGTGGTAGTGAGAATCTGTCTTTACTCTGAAACGATGTAAGATCAGTTACCTTTAAAGGTACTCCCTGAATAAGCAGACGAGACAGCTCATCGGCACTCATATCAAGAAGTTCATCACGAAGATGCATAGCATTCTCGTGCTCACACACCTTTTTAATAAGTTCTTCTTTCCCTTTCGGATTTTTAAGAGCATCTGTAAAAAGATCTCCAACCTGAAATGTCTGAGTTATCTTTCCTAACACTCCACTTAACTGACGATACTCATTTTTTGCGATCTCCAGATTAAGTATATCGCTATATAAAGCTCTTTGCGCATTGCCCGGGGTCATATTCTCAACCTCAGGACCCGGTGTATGTAAAACTACACCTTCTAATTCCCCAATCTCTGATTGAACATTAATTTCTAATGGAGTACTCATATATTCAACTTTTAAGTGGTTTCGTTGATTTTTGTGCAAATTTATAAATCATAAACAATTATTCTCACTTTCTGACAATAATTGTCCTGAATGAAAACACATGTTAAATAACAACATTATAACAAACAGTAATATAGAACTGTTGATACAGACATAAAAAAAGAGCCACACATATGTGCAGCTCTTAGTTTTACAATATATATAAATATTACATATAATCTTCAATAGGTGCGCAAGTACAGATAAGGTTTCTGTCGCCATATCCGTTATCTATCTTACCTACAGATGGCCAGAACTTATTCATTCTGATCCACTCTAATGGATAAGCAGCTTTCTGACGGCTGTATGCGTGGTTCCACTCATCTCCTGTAACCTCATCAGCTGTATGAGGAGCCATCTTAAGAACATTATCTTCCATATCAGCAGCACCAGACTCAATCTCGTCCATCTCTGCTTTAATAGAAGCTAGTGCATCAATAAAACGATCAAGCTCCTGAAGGCTTTCACTCTCTGTTGGCTCAACCATTAATGTCTCATGAACAGGGAACGAAAGTGTAGGTGCATGGAATCCGTAGTCCATCAGACGACGTGCAATATCAGCAGCCTCAACACCATACTTAGCTTTAAATCCATGACAGCTAACAATCATCTCGTGTCCAACACGTCCTGTTTCGCCAGTATAAAGAATATCGTAGTTTGCAGCAATACGCTTAGCCATGTAGTTAGCATTTACAATTGCCATCTCTGTTGACTTACGTAATCCCTCTTCGCCTAACATCTTAATATAAGCATATGTAATCTGAAGAACGCTTGCACTACCGTAAGGTGCAGAAGATACAGCTTTAACAGATTTCTCTGTACCAATATTAACAACAGGGTTAGTTGGTAAGAAATCTACAAGGTGAGCTGCTACTCCAATAGGACCAACACCAGGACCACCACCACCGTGAGGTATTGCAAATGTTTTATGAAGATTTAGGTGACAAACATCAGCGCCAATGAACCCTGGATTAGTAAGACCAACCTGAGCATTCATGTTAGCACCATCCATATAAACCTGACCTCCGTTATCGTGGATAATATCCATCATCTCTTTAATACGGCTCTCAAATACTCCGTGTGTAGATGGATATGTAACCATAAATGCAGCAAGATTATCTTTATGCTCTTCTGCTTTCTTCTTAAGGTCGTCCATATCAATGTTTCCTTTATCGTCGCAAGCAACAACAACAATATCCATACCCGCCATTGCAGCAGATGCTGGGTTTGTTCCGTGTGCCGATGCCGGAATAATACAGATATTTCTCTTATCCTCTCCTATGTCCTTAAGATATTCTCTGATTACAAGCAGACCAGTGTACTCACCAGAAGCACCTGAGTTTGGCTGTACAGTAACACCAGCAAAACCTGTAATCTCTGCAAGATCGTTACAAAGTTCTGTAATCATCTGGTTGTAACCATCAACCTGATTTGTTGGTACAAACGGGTGAATGTTTCCGAACTCAGCAAAGCTCTCTGGTAACATCTCTGATGCTGCATTAAGCTTCATTGTACAAGACCCAAGAGGAATCATACTGTGCGTTAATGAGATATCTCTGCGCTCAAGCTTTTTGATATAACGCATCATCTCAGTCTCTGAGTGATATATGTTAAATACCTTGTCCTGTAGAATATCGCTCTTACGAACAAACTCAGCAGGAATAGCTATATCTGTAGCAAAATCATCTACTGGAGTAAAATCTTTTCCGGCAGCTTTAGCAAATACCTCAATTACATTATTTATATCATCAATAAGAGTAGTCTCATCTGTACTGATACGTATTGTTTTTTCATCAACATAGCAAAGGTTAATCTCTTTATCAAGAGCAAGTGTGCGTATAGCATCAACCTTATCAGTTGTAAACTCAATAGTATCAAAGAAACTCTTATTATTTTGAGTAAATCCAAGTTTTGTAAGCTCTGTACTTATAGTAACAGCAGCAGCGTGAGTATCACCAGCAATACGCTTAATACCCTCCGGTCCGTGATATACTGCATACATACCTGCCATTGTAGCAAGAAGAGCCTGTGCTGTACAAATGTTTGATGTAGCTTTCTCTCTCTTAATATGCTGCTCACGTGTCTGCAGAGCCATACGAAGAGCTTTGTTTCCGTATCTGTCTACAGAAACACCAATAATACGTCCTGGTACAGTACGCTTATATTTCTCGTGTGTTGCAAAGTATGCAGCATGAGGTCCACCATATCCCATAGGTATACCAAAACGCTGTGTTGTACCTGTAACAACATCAGCACCCCACTCACCCGGAGGTGTTAGCATAGCCAAACTTAAAAGGTCAGCAACAACCGTTACCATAGCGCCTGCCTCGTGCACTTTTGCTGTAAATGCAGAGTAATCAACAATCTCACCATTAGCAGCAGGATACTGAACAATTACACCAAACGCGTTGGTCAGGTCAATATCATTGTTAAAATCGTCAACCACAACCTCAATTCCAAGAGGTTCAGCACGTGTAATAACTACATCCAGTGTCTGAGGAAAGATGTTTTTATCAATAAAACAAACATTCTTGCCTGCTTTAACATCTTTTCTTGAACGTGAGTTAAACATCATTATCATTGCCTCAGCAGCACCTGTACCCTCATCAAGAAGCGATGAGTTAGCAAGTTCCATACCTGTAAGCGATGATACAACTGTTTGATAGTTCAATAGCGCTTCAAGACGTCCCTGAGAAATCTCAGCCTGATAAGGAGTATATGAGGTGTACCATGATGGGTTCTCAAAAATATTACGGAAAATAACAGCCGGTGTAGCTGTACCATAATATCCCATACCAATGAACGACTTAAATATCTTATTCTTTGAAGCTATCTCCTTGATTTTTGCTGCATATTCCATCTCTGAAAGAGCAGGATCAAGCTTCAAAGGTTCCGGCAGACGAATATCTTTAGGAACTGTTTGATCTATTAATTCATTAACAGATCCAACACCAATAGTCTCTAGCATTTGTCCAAGCTCGCTATCACGAGGACCAATGTGTCTGGCAGAAAACTTATCTGTAGCCATTGTGCTTTTGTATTTAGTTATTTATTAAATCTTTTAAAATATCGCCAAAGTTACAAAGAATATTGAATTGAATTGTCACTTTGCCAAAAAACATAATTCCGAATTAAACCATTACATATCAATGCGATATATATTAAAATAGCGTATACCTAACTGTTAAATTAAATACACGCTATTTTCATTGAGTTCAAAATATAACTTATTGTGATAAAAACGGATTACTCTTTCTCTCAATACCTATAGTAGTAGATGGTCCGTGTCCAGCATATACCTTATAGTCATCATCAAGAGTTGTTAGTTTATCCATAATACTACTCATTATCTGATCGTAATCTCCTCCGGGTAAATCTGTACGTCCTATACTTCCGCAAAACAGAACATCACCAGAGAAAACAAATTTCTGCTCATCGTTATAGAATGCTATACATCCAGGAGAGTGTCCGGGAACATCTAGTATCTTAAGCTCTGATGATCCGAATTTTACGGTCTTTGATTCATCAATATCCTCATCAATAACCGGTGGCTCATCAAGTATCATTCCGTACATTTTACCATGAGATACAGCTGTAGCCAACAATGCCTCATCTTTCATGCTTGCCTTTAACGGAATATTGAATACTTCCTTAATCCACTGATTACCTAATATATGATCAACGTGCGAGTGTGTATTAAGGATAGCTACAGGCTTAAGGTCATTCTCCTTTATATAGTCCTGCAACTGCATTCTCTCATGATCCTCATAGCATCCGCAGTCAATAATAATGCACTCTTTAGTTTCATCAGAAAGTACGTAAGTATTCTCCTGAAACGGGTTAAACACAAATGTTTTAATCTCTATCATAATTTTCACCTCTCTATTTTTTTGTTCCTGACACCATTGGTACAAACATAAATGCTCCATAATCTGTATACTTACAACTTCCGTCGTCAAGCTTCTCTACAAGCATCATACGTTGTCCCTGTTTTCCGCCTATCGGTGCTACAATTCTACCACCACGCTTTAGCTGATCTATAAGTTTCTCCGGAACTTTTGGAGCAGCTGCTGTAAGCAGAATAGAGTCAAAAGGCGAATACTCGGGTAAACCTTCATACCCATCTGTAAAAAACATCTTCAAGTTAAATTTGTTTTCTTCAAACAGATTTTTGGTCTGCAAATATAACTCATATTGCCTCTCAATAGTATATACCTGAGCACCCATTTCAAGCAAAATTGCTGTTTGGTATCCTGAACCAGTACCTATTTCAAGTATTTTATCGCCGGCAGATACAGATAATAGTTGTGTCTGAAAACCTACTGTGAATGGTTGAGATATTGATTGTCCGCAGTTTATAGGAAATGCATGATCCTGATACGATTTACTAACAAAGTATTTATCCATAAAAATATGCCGGGGTACATTCCCTATAGCATCAAGAACTTTTTTATCTCTAATACCACGTTTCTCAATGCTTTTAACAAGTTCTTTACGCTGTTCAGCAAAATCAGGGTTATCTAAAGTATCAAAAATCATATAACAAATATACTTAACTATATAAACTATCAAACTGTTAAATTATATCTTTTAATGAAGATGTTAATTATTTGTTCAAAAAATTTAGCCTCAGCTCTTCTGTAAAGAAATATTTATTGTTTATTTTGGCCACAAACACCCACATATGTACAGATCAGGAGTATGCATACATAATACAAAACAATCTGAAAAGGATAT
>JAOARD010000006.1 GCA_025210735.1 Bacteroidales bacterium | reverse complement strand
GTCTACACGTTGCGAATCTTTATATGTTGATCTGGTGTGTTCAACATTCGCTCAATATTTCGTGACTCAGCTGGGGCTCGAACCCAGGACCCCATCCTTAAAAGGGATGTGCTCTACCAGCTGAGCTACTAAGTCTACACGTTGCGAATCTTTATCTGTTGATCTGGTATATTCAACATTCGCTCAATATTTCGTGACTCAGCTGGGGCTCGAACCCAGGACCCCATCCTTAAAAGGGATGTGCTCTACCAGCTGAGCTACTAAGTCAATTCGTTTCTCAAAAAGCGATGCAAATATAAGCGCCCTCTTTAGTAATTCCAAGCTTTAAGCCTTAAAAAATCGTCATTTCTTTAACTTATTTTCTATCTACTTGATTTGTAACTTTAAGTGAATATAACAATTTTTCACCACTTATACATATCTCAAGCAGTTTACTACATAAAATGGCATTTTTAGTAAATATTATACCCCTGATATCACTAAAAAAACACTAATTATAGTTAATTTCACTCTCTAATTGTAATCAAAAGATTCAAGAAATATATATTATTAAGATGAAACTACGATGAAAATAAATTATTTCCACATATAGTAGTAATTAATTAGCATGTGTTTCTTCTGATCTTAAAAAGAAAAAACAAACAGATGAAAATTGATTTTAGAAATAAAGTAGCTGTTATTACCGGAGCTTCTTCCGGAATTGGCAAAGCATTATCAATAGAATTAGCAGAGAGAGGAGCTAAAGTTGTATTAGCGGCAAGAAATACTGACGCACTAGACAATGTAAAATCGCATATAAATTCAAAAGGAGGAGATGCATATATTTTTAAATGCGATGTATCAAATGAAAATAATTGTAAAGAACTGATAGAAGCCAGCATTACAAAATACAATAAAATTGATATTCTTATTAACAATGCTGGTATTTCAATGAGAGCTTTATTTGATGATGTAGATATTTCTGTTATAAAGAAACTTATGGATGTAAACTTCTGGGGAACTGTATATTGTACAAAATACGCTTTACCATATATTCAGAAAACAAAGGGTTCTATTACAGGTGTATCATCAATTGCTGGTTATCATGGTTTACCTGCCCGTACTGGATATTCCGCATCAAAATATGCAATGCATGGTTTTCTTGAAACAATCAGAGTCGAGAATTTATACAAAGATGTACACGTTCTAATTGCTGCTCCAGGTTTTACTGAATCAAATGTAAGATTCTCAGCACTAACTGCAGATGGATCAAATCAAGGAGAATCACCTCGCGAAGAGGGTAAAATGATGACATCAGAAGAGGTTGCAAATATAATAGTAAAAGCTATTTATAAAAGAAAAAGAGAAGTTGTAATGTCCTCAGTTGGTAAAACAGCTGTATTTCTTAAAAAATTTGTACCAGCCTTCTTAGATAAGATGTTTTATAAGGCTATGGCTAAAGAACCAAATTCTCCGCTAAAATGATATCACACAGTCAAACAGTAAGGGTTAGGTATGGTGAAACAGACAAAATGGGTTATGTATATTATGGTAATTACGCCTTGTATTACGAAATAGGACGCAATGAACTTATGCGTACTCTGGATTTTCCGTATAGTAAGATTGAAGAGATGGGTATTATGCTTGCTATAAGTCAGATGAATTGTAAATATTTTAAACCAGCTCATTATGATGATAACCTGATAATAAAAAGCTATGTAAGATCAAAACCTTCTGTAAAAATCAGATTTGAACATGAGATTTACAATCAGAAAAATGAATTATTAAACAACGGTTATACCGATTTAGTATTTATCGATAAAGTAAAAAGATTACCTGTAAGACCCCCAAAAGTATTATCTGATCTTTTCGATGACTATTTTTAGTTAATATTAATTTAGAGTGGAATATTGGGCTATTATTGCTACTTTTGAAATAAGTTTTAAATAACTCATAACAAGAAATACTGATGTTAAATATAGCACTATTTGGACCCCCAGGAGCGGGAAAAGGAACTCAGTCGACAAAGCTAATGGAGAAATATAATCTAGCTTATATTTCAACAGGAGACCTTCTTAGAGAGGAAATAGCAGAGGATAGTGATTTGGGAAGAAAGGCAAAAGATATTATTGCCAGAGGCGAACTTGCTTCAGACGAGGTTATTGTTCAGATTATAGAGAAGAAAATAAGAATGAACAATGATAATGTAAATGGTTTTCTTTTTGATGGTTTCCCAAGAACTTATGTACAGGCATATATACTTGAAGGTCTTTTGCTTAAACTTAATACATCACTTACATGTATGTTAAGCTTAGATGTCCCAGAAGATGAGCTTGTTAACAGACTACTTGAAAGAGGAAAAACTTCTGGTCGTAATGATGATAATATGACAGTCATTAAAAAACGATTAGAAGAGTATCAGAACAAAACTGTTCCTGTAATTGAGTTTTATCAGCAGAAAGAGATATATTTTCCGATAAATGGTGTTGGCAAGATAGATGAAATCTTCGGTAGACTTACAGATACTATTGATCACGCTTTAAGCAAAAGATTACTAAATGTTGTCCTTATGGGTATGCCAGGAGCCGGAAGAGGTACTCAGGCCAAAAAAATCGCTGAAAAATATAATTTAGTATATATCTCAACAGGAAAAATTCTACGTCAGGAAGAGGTAGCAAAAGATACTGAATTGGGTAGAATAGCAAAACCATATATGGATAGAGGAGAAATTGTTCCTGATGAAATTGCTGTTAAGGTTATTGAGCGTAAAATAAAGGAACATCCTGATGCAAATGGTTTTGTATTCAAAGGATTTCCAAGAACTGTTGTTCAGGCATATATTCTTGATGGTTTATTAAGACGTATTGATTCATCTATTTCTACAATTGTTGAGTTCAAAATACCTGAAATTAAAGCTATTAAGAGATTGTCTAAACGTGCTAAATCTGAGAAGGCCAGATTCTACGATATGGATACTGATGTAATAATCCAGAGATTTGAGGTATATGATGAAAAGACAAAGCCTGTGTTAGATTACTTTAAAAGACATAAAAATGTTAATACAATTGATGCAACCGGAGATCCTGATAAGATATTTGAAGATGTTGAGGTTGTTATTAATGAATCGATCCGTTTAGCTAAATAAGATAATTAGATAAGCATATATAAAAAGCAGAGCTAAATCAGTTCTGCTTTTTTATTTTATACAGTTGACATTTAAAGTATCAAATAATTTATTCCCGTTAATAATCTATTTATAAAGCTCTTATAATTATCATCTTTAATTATCGGCAGTGCCGTAAAACAAGTTATTAGAGTGTATCAAATTCATAATTATAATTAGTTTTATAATATATATTATGTTAAATATAGTTTTTATTTATGCATCCTATTTATATGTATTTCCATTTTTTTAGCTTCATACACCATTAATAATCATTTTAGATATCATCATCCTAAGAACTATTCCTCGATTCTCAGATACAAAAAAACGGGACTATCTGTTAAAGATAATCCCGTTATATAAGTTATTCTGATGCTTTTATTTCTCTAACATCTTTTTTACCTCTTCGTAACGCTTTTTCATTTCAGGGTCTGAATTTCTTAAACGGAACGTAATATTCTTAATTGTCTCAAGTGGACCTACCTCATTTGGTTTAATCTTAAGGCATTGTTCAAAATATGGTAATGATTCCTTAAATGCAACATTTGCCTCTTCAACTTTAGCATTATATTCTTTAGTTTTTGATGGTGGAATCTTTGTTGCTTCTTCATTAAGTTCTACACCAACATTATAAAGCATTACACCAAGGTTAAATGCAGCATTGTAGCTGTTAGGGTCTTTTTTAATAGCTAGTTTATAAGCTTCTTTTGCGTCCTCTTTTTTACCCATTTTATCTAACAAAGTACCTCTGGCCTGATATAAACTTCCATTGTCAGGATTATTCTTTATTGCAGCCTCAACATATCTTAAAACCTCATCAGCATTCTCGCCTTTGGTAATATAATAGTTAATAAGATTTCCAATAATATTATTATTGTCTGGAAATTTAAGGAATCCCTCCTTTAAATAATTAACTCCTGCAACAGTATCTCCAAGTGCCTGAAGTGATGTATTAAGATACAGATAAGTATTACCTTTTTGAGCATAATCAAGTTCTATTGATTTCTTAAAATACTTAACTGCCAACTCATGATTTCCTCCTGTCTGCGCTGAAACAGCAGCATAATATGCCATAATAGTATCTTCTTTAGCTACTGGTGCAAGTTGCAATGATTTATAAGCACCTTCAAAGTATTTTGCAGCCTCTTTATAATTCTGCATACTATAGTAGTTACTACCTTCTTTAACAAACTCGTTTCTTAGATTATTAGCTTTTTCTGCCAAAGATTTATATGTTTTCTTTGCTTTATCTAACTCTATAACCTTAGCATAAGCATCATATGCAGTAAATAATGGATCTTTACATATTGGAGTAGTTACTTCCCAAAGAGCAACTTTTCCATCAAAGAACAGGAGATTAAGCCCCTCGTAAGCATGCACCTCGTAAGTCTTATCTCCAATAGTCTTATTCTCAAGACTTATCATTCTTCCCATCATGAATTTTTCCTCAGTAGCATCCATTCCAACACGAACAACACCTGTATGAGCTGTACCTATCTCTACGAAAAGATCACCTCTACTTATCCATGTTTTTGTTTTAGCATTCTTCTTAGGATTTTGAATAAGAGCTTCGCTCTTTTTAATCTTCTTCTTGTACGACTCTACATTAGGTGCCGAATATCCTGCTGTCTGAGCAAGCAAGTATCCAGAAGATAATAATAGAGTAACGATAAATGCAAACTTTTTCATCTTTCTATAATTTGATTTGAATATATGGTTAATATCTTATTTAATTATTTGTCTCTTCGCTATCAGTGGTTTCAATACTTTCTGAGTTTTCAGCAGGTGTTACCTCTTCCCCACTCTGTTCTGACTCCCCATTTTTCTCTGCCGGAACAATTGCTACAGCTGCTATAGAGTCATTATTTCTAAGGTTTATCAGTTTCACTCCCTGAGTAGCTCTTCCTGTAATCCTTAAAGTATCAAGTGCTAAACGGATTGTCAGACCATTCTTGGTAATAATCATTATATCATTCTCTGCAGTAACTTCTTTAATAGCTACAAGCAGACCTGTTTTATCCGTTATGTTAAGTGTTTTTACACCTTTACCTCCTCTGCTAACAATTCTATAATCTGCAAGTTTAGATCTCTTTCCAAAACCATTATCTGAGATAACAAGTATATCCTCATTATTAGTTTCATTAACACATACCATGCCAATTACTTCATTATCCTCCTCAATGTTTATTCCTCTAACTCCAGAAGCAGTTCTTCCTATTGCTCTAACGGTGTTCTCCGGAAAGCGTATTGCCTTACCTCTTCTTGCAGCAATAATGATACCTGCATTACCATCTGTAAGCTTAGCTTCAAGCAGCTGGTCATTATCTTTTATGGTAATTGCATTAACTCCGTTTATACGAGGACGAGAATATGCAGCAAGTGATGTTTTCTTAATTGTACCACGTTTTGTACAAAGTATTATATAGTTATTGTTAATATATTCCTCGTCGTTAAGCGTTTTAACATTTATATATGCTTTAACTTTATCATCAGGTTCAATATTAATAATATTTTGTATTGCGCGCCCTTTTGAGGTTCTGTTTCCCTCAGGTATGTCATACACCTTCAGCCAATAACATCTACCTTTTTCCGTAAAGAAAAGCATTGTATTATGCATTGTAGCTGTATACATATGCTCAAGGAAATCTTCGTCGCGTGTAGAGCTGGCCTTCGCTCCTTTTCCTCCTCTATGCTGTGTTTTAAACTCTGTTAATGGAGTTCGCTTAATATAACCAAGATGCGAGATCGTAATTACCATCTCTTCATCAGCATAAAAATCTTCTGGATTAAACTCCTCTGCGCTATAAACAATCTCTGTTCTGCGCTCATCTCCATACTTCTCTTTTATCTCAATAAGCTCTTCCTTAATGATGTTCATCTGAAGCGACTCATTTGAAAGTATATTACGAAGATGTTCAATAGTCTTCATTATCTCGTCAAACTCAGCTTTAAGTTTATCTTGCTCTAGTCCGGTTAACTGACGAAGACGCATTTCTACAATAGCCCTTGCTTGTTCTTCAGAAAGTTCAAAACGCTCTTTTAAACGCTCTCTGGCTTCATCCGGAGTTTTAGATCCTCTGATTATCTTAATTACCTCATCAATATTGTCACTTGCAATAATTAATCCCTGAAGTATGTGTGCTCTCTTCTCTGCTTGTTCAAGCTCATACTTGGTTCTTCTTATTACAACCTCGTGTCTGTGTTTTACGAAGTTTTCAACAATATCTTTAAGTGTAAGAAGTTGTGGTCTTCCATTAACAAGTGCAATATTATTTACACTAAACGAACTTTGCAGTGCTGTATATTTAAACAATTTGTTTAAAACAACATTTGCAATTGCATCACGTTTAAGATCATAAACAATTCGCATACCATTACGGTCTGATTCATCGTTAATATTAGATATACCATCTATTTTCTTATCATTAATAAGATCTGCTGTTTTCTTAATAAGTTCAGCCTTATTAACAAGATATGGTATTTCTGTAACAATGATCTTCTCTCTCCCGCTAGATGTTGTCTCAATCTCTGTTCTGGCACGCATTAACACTCTTCCTTTACCAGTATTATACGCATCTTTAACGCCCTGATAACCATAAATTATACCTCCTGTAGGAAAATCAGGAGCTTTGATATAATCTATCATCTGCTCAGGCTCAATATCCTTATTATCGATATAAGCATTTACAGTATCAATGACATTTACAATGTTATGAGGGGGCATATTTGTTGCCATACCCACAGCAATACCTGAAGTTCCATTAACCAATAAAAGGGGTACTTTTGTAGGTAATACAGTTGGTTCTTCTAATGAATCATCAAAGTTTAGTTGAAAATCTACAGTGTTTTTCTCAAGATCAACAAGTGTGTCTTCAGCAACCTTACGTAACCTTGCTTCTGTATAACGCATAGCAGCAGGGCTATCACCGTCAACACTACCGAAGTTTCCTTGTCCGTCTACCAACGGATAACGTAAAGACCAAGTCTGTGCCATTCTAACCATTGCATCGTATACAGATGAATCACCATGTGGGTGATATTTACCCAATACTTCTCCAACAATTCTGGCAGACTTTTTATACGCCTTTCCTGAAGTTATGCCTAACTCGGACATTCCAAACAGCACCCTTCTGTGTACTGGTTTCAAACCATCTCGCACATCAGGAAGAGCTCTGGAAACAATTACCGACATCGAATAATCGATATAAGCAGACTTCATCTCTTCTTCGATATTGATCTTAATTATCTTCTCTCCTTCAGCCATTTTATATTATTATTTTAATTCTCTTAATCTTACTCTAAATATTATATGTATTAACGCACTAATGTAGCTATTTTTTACAAAAAAACTTGTTATTAATATAGCATTTTATCAACAATAGAGCAGTTTTTATGATTTAAACCTTTATCTACTTTTTTTTGTTAACAATTATCAGTATATTAAATAAAATATTAGTTTTTTATGCTATTTTGTAATTGGGGATTAACATAAACCTTTGGCAATATGGATCAGGATTTTTCACAGAAACTAAAAGATGTTTTATCTTTTAGCAAAGAGGAAGCCATTAGACTTGGCAACCAATATATTGGAAACGAGCACCTATTTCTTGGCATTTTGAGAGAGAACAGCGGATCTGCTGTAGAGATTCTTACAGGACTAGGAATAGATTTATCTGCTATTAAATCAGAAATAGAATCGAGATTAAAAGCAGATCCGGTTATTGATCTTAAAGACGGATCAAATCTTCAGCTTTATAAATCAGCTGAACGTACACTCACTCTGGTAAACCTAGAGGCTAAAGCCTTAAAGACTAACACTATTGGGACAGAACATCTGTTATTGGCAATATTGAAGGATGAAAACAATATTGCTACTCAGCTTTTAGCTGATTATAAAGTCGATTATCTGATTGTAAAGAAGAAAATTGAAAAAAAAGATATAAAAGACATGAATTATCACGAAGAAGAAGAAGAAAATGAATACTCCAGAAGAGAATCATCTAGGTCGTCATCATCTTCAAAAGCAGGCTCTGAAACTCCTGTTTTGGATAACTTTGGTATAGATCTTACCAAAGCTGCCGAAGAAAATGAGCTTGATCCTATTGTAGGACGTGAAAAAGAGATTGAACGACTTGCACAGATACTCAGTAGACGAAAAAAGAACAACCCTATTCTAATTGGAGAACCAGGTGTTGGTAAATCTGCTATTGCTGAAGGTCTCGCTATGCGGATTGTACAGAGAAAAGTATCACGTGTATTGTTTGGAAAACGTGTAATAACCCTTGACCTTGCATCAATTGTTGCCGGAACAAAATACCGTGGACAATTTGAGGAGCGCATGAAAGCTATTCTGAATGAACTAAGCAAGAATCCTGATATAATTCTATTTATTGATGAGATACACACAATTGTTGGTGCAGGTGGTGCAACAGGATCACTTGATGCTGCAAACATGCTTAAACCAGCACTTGCTCGTGGAGAAATACAATGTATTGGTGCAACAACTCTTGATGAGTATCGTCAGAACATTGAGAAAGATGGTGCTTTAGAGAGACGTTTTCAGAAGGTTATGGTGAGTCCTACATCAATGGATGAGACCTTTGATATCCTTATGAATATAAAAGAGCGCTATGAGGATCATCACAATGTATATTATACAGAAGATGCTCTTTGGGCTTGTATTAAGTTAACTATGCGATATATGAGTGACAGACACCTTCCTGATAAGGCAATTGATGCACTTGATGAGTCTGGTTCTCGCGTACACATATCTAATATCAGTGTCCCAAAATCAATAATTAAGCTTGAAGAGGAGATTGAAGAGATAAAGCAATCGAAGCTAAAATCTGTTAAAGATCAGCGATTTGAAACTGCTGTTGTATTGCGCGACAAAGAGAAAGCTCTGCAAAAAGATCTTGAAACAGCACAAAAGAAATGGGAACAAGAGCTTTCAAGTAATAGACAATTGGTTGATGATAATAAGGTTGCGGAAGTTGTTGCCATGATGACAAATGTTCCTGTACAGAGAATTGCTCAGGCAGAAAGTGCAAGATTACTTAAAATGGGCGAAGAAATTAACGGAAAGGTTATTGGTCAGAATGAAGCAATTGAGAAGATTGTGAAGGCTGTACAACGTAACCGTACCGGTCTTAAAGACCCTAATCGTCCTATAGGATCGTTTGTATTTCTTGGACCTACTGGTGTTGGTAAAACTCAACTTGCAAAGATTCTTGCACAATACCTGTTTGACTCTTCTGAAAACCTTATAAGAGTTGATATGAGTGAATATATGGAGAAATTCTCTGTATCGAGACTTGTTGGAGCACCTCCGGGGTATGTTGGTTACGAAGAGGGCGGACAACTTACAGAAAAGGTAAGAAGAAGACCATATTCTGTTGTGCTGTTAGACGAAATTGAAAAAGCTCATCCAGATGTATTTAACATTTTACTACAAGTACTTGACGAGGGTATGCTAACAGATAGCTTAGGTAGAAAGGTTGATTTTAAGAACACTATAATAATTATGACCTCTAATATTGGTACCAGACAACTTAAAGATTTTGGTCAAGGGGTTGGTTTTGCTACAAAAGCAAGAGCAGAAGGTATAAATGAAAATGCTAAATCTGTTATTCAAAAAGCGTTAAAAAGAGCCTTTGCTCCTGAATTTCTTAACCGATTAGATGATGTTGTACTGTTTAATACACTTACAGTAGAGGATATTCATAAAATTATTGATATTGAACTAAGTGGCCTTTACAAACGTGTTGCTGCACTAGGATTTGAGATATCAATTACTAAACCAGCAAAGGATTTCATTGCCAGCAAAGGTTATGATATTGAGTTCGGTGCACGTCCTCTAAAAAGAGCAATTCAGAAGTATCTTGAAGAACCTATGGCTGAGACCATAATAAAGGTCTCTCCTGAAGAGGGTAATACAATTACTGTTGGGCTTAACAAAAAAGATGAAGAGATCACGATAAAAGTTGTGAAAAAGGAGAAAGAGATAAAGAAAGAAGAGTAATCATAAAAAAAGAGTGGGAAATTAACCCACTCTTTTTTTATATCATTTCGGCATAAAGATCAAAGTCATCTGCCCTCAATATTTTCACATTAACAAACTCTCCCGGATTTATATCAATGTCCGTATTAATAAGTATCTCATTATCAATTTCAGGGGAATCAAACTCACTTCTACCAATCAGATAATCACCTTCACGCCTGTCAATAATTATCTCATACTCCTTTCCTACTCTTTGTTGATTAAGGTTATATGATATATCTTGCTGTATCTCCATTATCTCATCTGCACGCTCCTGCTTTACCTCTTGTGAGATATCATCAGAAAGGTTATCAGCACCCCAGGTACCTTCCTCTTCTGAGTAAGTAAACACACCAAGTCTGTCAAATTTTATATCTTTTACAAAGTCTTTCAGATCATCAAACTCTTTCT
Source organism: Bacteroidales bacterium (assembly GCA_025210735.1). GTDB lineage: Bacteria > Bacteroidota > Bacteroidia > Bacteroidales > UBA6680 > UBA6680. Next base: position 32,298 of record JAOARD010000006.1, on the reverse strand, counting down.
GACTCTCACCCGGATGACCAACCATAATTGTTGTTCTTAAAGCAATATCTGGAATTTCAGATTTTATATAATCAAGAAGTTCCTTTGTCTCCTCACGCGTTATACCTCTACGCATACTTTTAAGCACCTCTGTGCTACTATGCTGAATTGGAATATCAAGATACTTACATATATTATTGTAACGCTTCATTACATCAACAACCTCTTTAGGAAACATTGTAGGATATGCATAGTGCAATCTGATCCACTTTAATCCCTCTATTTTAGCCAATGCTTCAAGTAGGTCTGCCAGTTTTCTCTCCCCATAAAGATCAACACCATAATATGTAAGATCCTGAGCTATCAACATAATCTCTTTTACACCCTGCTCTACAAGTCTGGTAGTATCTTTAACTAATCTCTCAATAGATACAGATATATACTTGCCTCTAATCAAAGGAATTGCACAATACGAACACCCCCAGTTACACCCTTCAGCTATCTTAAGATAGGCATAATGCCCCGGAGTTGTTATAACCCTCTCTCCTACAAGATCGGTTCTGAATGTAGCACTTAGCTTCTCCAGAATTGCTTTAAAACTATCAACCCCAAAAAAGCCATCAACCTCAGGCATCTCATTCTGTAACTCTTCTCTGTAGCGTTGAGAGAGACATCCAAAAACATATATTGCTTTTACATATCCGTTGTTTTTAGCCTCTATACACTCTAATATTGTATTTACAGACTCTTCCTTAGCGTCATTAATAAATCCACAAGTATTTATAAGAATTGCATCGGCTTCAACTATCTCGTCATTGTGGGTAACCTCAATATGATTGACATCTAACTGCTTCATAAGAACCTCTGAATCAACAAGGTTTTTCGAGCACCCCAATGTTATTATATTAATTCTAAATTTCTTCTTCATAACCAGTGTTTTCTGCTAATGTTAAAAGCTTTACTTATAATGTATATAAACAGATTGAGCCTGCATTAGCAGGCTCAATCTGTATTCTATTTATATCTTAATTAAACAGACTATCAACAAATTCGTGACGGTTAAAGGCTTGTAGATCTGTCATCTTTTCGCCAATACCAATATATTTTACTGGTATTTTAAACTGATCTGATATACCAATAACTACACCTCCTTTTGCAGTACCATCAAGTTTTGTAAGCGCCAGAGAGGTTACCTCTGTTGCTTTTGTAAACTGCTTTGCCTGCTCATAAGCATTCTGGCCTGTAGAACCATCTAAAACTAATAAAACTTCATGCGGAGCATCAGGAATTACCTTCTGCATCACCTTCTTTATCTTAGACAACTCATTCATAAGGTTTACCTTATTATGCAGACGTCCTGCAGTATCAATTATTACAATGTCAGCTCCATTAGCTTTTGCCGATGCCAGTGTATCATAAGCAACCGATGCAGGATCAGATCCCATATTCTGCTTAACAATATCAACACCAACACGCTCGCTCCATACAACAAGCTGATCAATAGCAGCAGCTCTGAATGTATCTCCTGCTCCAAGACAAACCTTCTTACCCATCTGTTTAAACTGATAAGCAAGTTTTCCAATAGTTGTTGTTTTGCCAACACCGTTAACCCCAACAACCATAATTACATAAGGATTATCTTTTACAGTAAAGCTTAAATCAACATCTTTACCTTGATTTTCATCAAGTAAGGCAGCAATCTCCTCCTTAAGGATTGTATTTAGCTCTGAGGTGCCAATATACTTATCGCGGGCAACCCTACTCTCAATTCGTTCTATAATTTTAAGTGTGGTATCAACCCCAACATCAGAGGTAATAAGAACCTCTTCAAGGTTATCTAAAACATCATCATCTATTTTAGATTTTCCTACTATAGCCCTCGATAGCTTCTGAAATACATTGTCTTTTGTCTTTTCCAGACCCTTATCAAGACTCTGCTTCTTATCTTTTGAAAAGATGCCGAAAATACTCATAATTGATATTTTTTTACTAAGAAAGTACGAATATAAAAAAGCTTTCTTTAATTAAAAAGAAAGCTTACAATATCGTGTAATGATCATGCAAAAAAGATTACTTTTTAAAGAACTCTTTTACACTATCGTTAGTAACCATTTCCTCTTTAAACGAGTAAGCGCCAGTAGCATCGTTTTTCTGCATTTTAATAACTTTTGTAAAGTTTTTTCCTGCGCCTTTCTGAAGTGTTGCAACTACTTTCTTTGCCATAACTTAAGATTATTTAATTTCGCGGTGAACAGTAACTTTTTTCAAGATTGGATTATACTTCTTAAGTTCCAATCTGTCAGGAGTGTTTTTCTTATTTTTAGTGGTAATGTAACGCGATGTTCCCGGCATCCCACTTTCTTTGTGTTCAGTACACTCCATAATAACTTGTACTCTATTACCTTTTTTAGCCATTTTCTAGCCCCCTCTGTTTAGTAAATGTTAACGAACCCTTTTTCTTTCGCATCTTTAAGGGCATTAGCTAACCCTTTTTTGTTTATTGTACGGATACCTGCGGCCGAAACACGCAAAGTTACCCATCTATCCTCTTCGGCAAGATAGAACTTCTTTGAGAACAGGTTTATCTCAAATCTTCTTTTAGTTCTTCTTTTCGAGTGAGAAACATTATTTCCCACCATTGCCTTTTTTCCTGTAATTTGACAAACTCTTGACATCGCTGTTATGTTTATTCTTTAACTATTTTCTTCAAACAGAGTGCAAATTACGTTAATTTTTTTCTAAATAACAAGTAAGTCACTCTCTATTTTCTTATTTTATTTTCTATTTAATCACTAATTCAAAAAAACGATTACAAAAAACCTTAATTTACTGATAATTACAATCGCTTTTTTCAAGGAAAATTCTAAGCATATTTAGAGCTGTTTGAGTTGCTCTAATCATATTCTTCTCCCTGTCGTTACCAAAACAGAAGCATCGGACAATCTGAATATTCTTATTTCCGATAGCAATCCATGTTGTTCCTACCGGTTTATCCGGAGTTCCTCCGTCTGGGCCTGCTATTCCGGAGGTAGCTATAGCAATATCTGTATCCATAATATCACATATACCTTTTATCATCTCTCTTACAACAGGCTCTGATACAGCCCCGTTATCATCTATAGTACTCTTTTTTACCTTAAGAATATTCTCTTTTATTTCATTAGAGTAAGCAACCACTGTACCTTTAAAATACTTAGATGCACCCGGAATTTGGGTTATAAACGACGAAATCCGTCCTCCGGTACAACTCTCTGCTGTAGCTATTGTTAGTCCCTTCTTTGCAAGAATATCACCTATTACGCTTTGTAATGAATCTTCTTCCTGACCGTATATTGAATCAGGTATAATTGAGTACAATCTATCAATCAGCATCTGAATTTCTGCCTTTATATAAGGCGATGAATCGCCTCTTGCAGATAACCTGAGTCGTACCATACCAGGTTTTGGCAAATATGCCAAACTTATATAATCAGGTATAGACTCCTCCCACTCTTCTAGAGTTTCTGCTAATACAGCCTCAGCAACTCCCTGTGTTAATACCGTTCTGTTTATAATTGGCGCTATCTTAAACCTATCTTTTATGAAAGGTATCACCTTGTTTGTGGTAATTGCTTTCATCTCATGAGGTACTCCAGGCATTGATACAACAATGGTATTATTTCTCTCAAACATTATTCCTGGTGCAGTACCCTCTGTGTTCTCAAGTATTGTAGCCCCAACAGGCTGTAAGGCCTGCCCAAAATTATTACTATTAAGAGGTAGTTTTCGTGCATCAAGAAATTTCTTTATAGTATCTAATGTTGGTTTATGTAACGCTATAGTTGTATTAAACAATTTAGCAAGCGTTTGCTTTGTTCTGTCATCGTTTGTAGGACCAAGACCACCGGTAATTATTACCAAATCGCTCTCTTTCATTGAGTCCTCAACGGTATTTTTAATATGCTCAGGTGTATCTGTTATTGATATAATCTGTCGTACAGAAAAACCAACCTTATTTAACTCTGTTGCTAACCAAGCAGAGTTTGTATCTATAACCTGTCCTATAAGTATCTCATCACCTATAGTGATAATATCAGCTCTCATACAATATCTTCATTTTACATGTCTGTACATCTCAAACTTATACAAACATGTCTTCTCTCAATTTACGAGCGAAATTATATCTTAAATATTTTCTAATTCAAAACCCAAATGTATTACAGCAAAACAGATAAATTCCGGAATAGTTTACAGTTTAAATTTAATGAATTTGAACATATAAAATCATTACCAAACACTATTTTTTGCCATAAATACCGCTTTACATTTAAACCATATTCCTCAGATTTATGGTAAAAAGACCACAAATATAGAAATAAGATGGGTTCGAGCATCAATAAAATCAATATCACTCAGCTAATATTTTATGTTTTTTCATTTTCCTGAATACAATTTAACCATATCTCACTCTATACCAACCGTATAAGACAAAATATTTAAATAATATTTTTATGTAATACGCAAAGTACAAAAGTCCCGACTGACAATAATTGGATTACATCAGGTAATTATTCGCAAAGTAACATTTAAATACGTTACACTTCAATCAGAACAAATGATATAGCGTTTTTGGCATTCTGTTATATATTAGAATCAATATAAATAACAATTCTGACATCTAAAAAACAGAATAACAATTAAGATATTAACCACGTGATTGTTAGCCCATGTAAACTATCAATAATATTACCAAATTTGGTGTTACACTATATTATAACCAAACGCACCTTATACATCTGGTTACGAACCATATAAAACAAGCAAAAACATATAACTATTCGCATTACTAATAAAGCAAAACATGTATGGTATTAAATATAAAACTATATTAGGCATGTTTTTTGAAACACCCGTAAATTGAAATTTAACCTATTATTAATTTTATAATTTTTAACTATCAATCTAATGAAAAAAATTTTTTTGACACTAACATTATTAAGCTTAACAATTCTATGTATTACTGCAAAAAGAAAGAAGGATGATCCCAGGTATGAGATCCACTACAAAAATGTAAAGACTATTGAGAATAGTTATTATAGCATATCATTTGCAAATGCACACTCACAAGCAGCCTTTACAAAGATTAAGGTAACCGTAGTAAACAAAACCAAAGATTATCTGATAATAAAGCCATCTGAGTTTGTATTTAAATACGACAACAAGAGCTTTAGTCCTAATGGAAAAGATATTATTGTAAAGCCTGAGAAAACAAAGATTAAAACATTTACAGTTAAAGGAGACATGAATTTTCATGTAAAACAGCTTAGTATAGAGTTCAATGGTTTTTATACATTCTCTGCTGAAGGAAAAACTGTTAAAACAGATAACTACATTCTGCCTCCTGTAACTAACAATTTCTCTAATGGTATATTTGAGTGCGATCTTAAAAAGCTTAAAAAGAAGACTCAGATTACCGATGCACAGTTTAAAGGGAAATACAATGGCGATAATATTGGTATTGTTGATGCTAAAAAAGTGAATGTAAAAATTGAGAGTGGTCAGGAATTTGCCACTGAAGAGAAAGATGCAAAGAAGATTATATTAAGAAAGGGAGATACTTTTAAGTTTTCTGCTGTTTTTGATATAGAAGGCAAGATATGTGACATGCAGTTTGCAAACATGGAGATTCTATGGAAAAACACATTCTCTGAATCTGAGATTAAACCAATTGATGGCAATTTAGTTATGCTTGAATACGATCACGGAAAGACGGTTGGAAAAAATAATTAATTACAAAAGAGGCTCAGGCCTCTTTTTTTTTGCCCTCATTTATATGTAGATTTGAACCTCAAATTTTTAAAACAGTAACCATGACATTTGTAGCAATTGATTTTGAGACTGCAACCGGATATAGAAACAGTGCCTGCGCTATTGGTATTGTTACTATAAATAACGGCAAAATAGTTGATGAATATCATACACTTATACAACCACCAGATAACGCATACTGGTCGCAAAACATACGCGTACATGGCATAACTTCAAGAGACACATACTCTGCACCTACTTTTAACGAGATATTCCCTGAAATAGAGAAAAGGATTAAAAACAGAGTTGTTGTTGCTCACAACGAATCGTTTGACAGAAGCGTTCTGAAGAACACTATGTCATATTATGGTCTTGATTACTATGGTTTAAACCTAGCAGACAGATGGGAATGTACAATGAAGATATACAAAGCCAAAGGATTTACTCCGTATAATCTGGGTGCATGCTGTAGAGAGATGAATATCCCATTAAAACACCACGAGGCACTTTCTGATGCTCGCGGATGCGCAATGCTTTACTACAGACGAAACGAATAGTGGATATAGACTATAATAAAATAAAGCTGATCCGGTTTAGATCAGCTTTATTTTTTATATGATATTCTTTATATTTTAATACAGTCCGAACGCTGCCCAATAGAATGGGTCTGCATACTTTTTGTCTCTTAACAACTCTTTAAGCTCTTTTGATTCAGGTTTTACCCGCTCTCTGCTACGTTTCTTATCAGACGTTGCAAAACATCTATAAACATTATTAAGTGCCTCAGACATCTCCTCGCCATTTTTTAACCTTGTATAAAACTCTATAAAGAATGCGGCAGTACTTTCATCGTCAACCTCCCAGGTACTTGCAATTATATTATTTGCTCCCGACAGATAGAATGCATAAATCAGCCCATAGATATTGCCTTCAATATCTTTTTTTCCTGACGATGTTTCGCAAGCACTAAGAACAACAAGGTCTGAATTAAGATCAAACTGTAGAATCTCCTTTATTGTAAGATAACCGTCGTTGGCAATAATATCATCAGAAGGTCCCATTCCTGTATAGTCATACATAACAAGCGAACTCTTCTCTATATTTTCATTTGAGATTGCCCCGTGAGTAGAGATGTGTATAATCTCAGCTTTTTTAAGCTCTTTTTCCTTGTTCAACTCTTTTATACCAACCTCTGTAGCATCTTTGTTAGTCAATACCCACTTTTTACTATTCTTATCACTCATCAGATCAGATATTGTACTAACCTCCTTAATTGCGTTCTTAAGATCAACAAACTCTCCTCCTAACGATGATCTTGTTATTGATCTGTATGCCAAATAATCCTTATCCTTATCTAATTCCGCTATCTCCTTGTCAGACATTTTACCATACTTTGAAAACAGAGAGTCTCCTTTTATTACAAAATCAGATATCCCAATGGCAAGCATACGTTTACGCACTAACTCACTATAACGTTCCTCTCGTGCTTTTTTATCTGCATATATTGTAAGTGAATTAACCTGCTGAACATTATAACTCTCTATAAAGTATCTCTTCTCTCCTTTATAGTTTTTATATAACATCTTTAACGGCAACTCAGCAAATCCAGACTGTGGTATAATAATTAGATCTTTAAAACCTTTTATCTCTGACTCTATAGGATCTATCAGATTTTTATACAACCTATTATTACACTCTACTATTTTATTCTCGATATCGGTTATACTTAATGTACTCTTCTTAAACAGATACTCATTCACGAATGCTCTTACTCCAATTTCCTTCTTAAGTTGTTCTGAGGTTAAATATTCAATTCTATTGCCTTTATCTACCTCATATATACCCTCATCAATTGCTTTTTTACTTGATAAGAGCATAAGCATATCTACATCGCTCTTAACATTACTGTCTGCATCTTTTTCAACAACATTTAATTGTTTATTATTCAGGATTACGTAATATATCTTTTTATCCAGAAAAATATAATATACAGCACACTGGTTGTTATTCAGAATCTTATCTTTTATAATTTTATTATAATCTAAAATTTGATTAAACACTCCGGCACTGTATCGTGAATTAGACTCTATAACTCTTTTCTCCAGATCTCGTTTACTGCTAATTAAACGATTATACTCTTCATTCATCTCAGAACTCTTTTTAGCCATCATTCTTCTGGCATACTGTTTACGCTTTATATCAGCATGAGCAATCATACGCCCAATTCTCTCATACTCCTCTCTCTGATAGTCTGACGCATACTCCTGAAACAGGTGTTTCTCATATGATCTGTATAACTTTTTACCTGATACTGATTGTTCAAGTGCAGAAACAACTTTCTCTTTATTTCCGAGATGATAATCTGCAACAAACATCATCTTATATAGATGATCAATTATCTCCAATATATAATCATGGTTATCCAGAAGGTCACTATTCTTAATATATATATCAATAGCCTCTTTTAATAGTTTTGCTGCCTCAGCATACCTCTGTTGTTTAATCAAAATTTGAGACAGATCTGAATATGCATCAAAATACTCTATTTTTGTGAAAGGAAATGCTTTTGTTGCTATATCAAAAGTCTTCTTAGAGTAGTAATAAGCACTATCCAGATCACCTTTTCTAAAGAAATAACTACCTTTTAGTTCATAACTCATTGCAACACTTGGATGATTATTACCAAATATCTCTATTAATACAGATTGTGATCTGTTCATTAGCTCCTCCGCTTTTTCATTATCTTCCAAAAACATATACGATTCAGCCAGACTCTTCATAAAATTTGCCGACAGAGGATGCTTTTCTCCAAATGCCTTCAATGCAATATCATACCCTTTACTAAACAAATCAATAGATTCCTGATATCTATCTTCATTCATCTTCAGCTTTGCCAAATTATTATATAGATGTGCATGAAGATGTGGGCGGTTATTCATTTTAGATATAGCAATCTGTAGAGCCTTCTGATAAAAACCCTCAGCCATTTTATAATCGCCCATATATTTTAATGCCAAACCCATATTATTGTAGGTAAATATCAAATTTGGATGATCTATACCTCCAACCTTAGCAATAATATCTATTGATTTATTAAAAGCTGAAACAGATTTTTTGTAAAAGCCTCTTGCTGTATAAAGATCTCCCAGAACATTATAAGCTATTCCCATATCTATACAGTACTCTCCTTTCTCCTTACGCAGAATTCTCTGATCAATTCTGTAATACTTTATAGCATTATCATAATCGGCTATCTGTTTATAACAGTATCCTATATTATTGTTCAGTGCAGCATAATATAGATTCTCTCCATACAGTCTGTAGTTTATATCAGCAGCAATTTTATAGTATTTTATAGACTCCAGAAAATCTGATTCTGCTTCAAGGTAGTAGTCTCCGCGGAATGAAAACAGTGATCCCATTCTGTCATGCAGACTATCCGGATATATTTCCGAAAGCATAACCTCTGCTTTATCAAGTTTAGGTTTCATATCACCAAATTTACCAGCCATATAATCTTTTTGCGTATGTGCAAACAGGGTATCAATTACGGGTAGGTTTGATGTGTCTTTTTGAGCTTTTACCGGTGATATTACCAACAAGGAGAGTAATCCGGTAAATACAACTATTTTTTTCATAATTGGGTTAAGTTTATATTATCAATTACGAATATAGAACTTATATAAATCAGATAAAAAGAAAAGTGCCGATATAAGGTATATAACGACACTTTTTTCAACTAAACAAATCAATCTATTAGAATTTCCGGTTAGGATTTTTGGTATTATATAACGGGGTATCAAAACCCGTATGTAGTTTTAGCAGGTATTTAAACAGATCGGTATCAGGATATCTGTAATTTGCCTCAGATAAAATATCATGTAACATAAACTGATTCTCTATTTCAGCAAAATATGAGTATGCTTTTATAAAATCTAATCTGGATTGTAAACCAAACTCTTCAGGTTTTTTTACATCTATCTCAGAAACTACCGATACAACTCCCAGATACTCTTTTGTATTGCCACCTGGTTTAATAATCCAGTAATAATGTCTTCCGCGTTTCAGATTCATCCCTTTTAAATTAACCTTTGTGGCAGTTATGTTGTCTTTCCTGAAAACAACATCTTCTGTCTCCATATCATAAAGCACCATAGACACCTCTTTAATACGTTTGCTGTTGACCTGCCACTCAATCTCAGAATCTGTTCCTTCAACCATTTTAGATGATTTAGGAAAAACGGTAATAGATTTTATGGTATTACTGCGAGATACAGCCGATCTGTTTTGTAGGTTAAGAACCTTGCTCTCTTCTAATATTCTATCAAAGAGCCCTGCATTAGAACACATTTCATCATCATTAAAAGTATGCTCTTCTCCAGATTTTAATGTTTTCTCCTCTCCGTTACACAATAAAAGTGTTAAACCGCCCTCCTCAACAACTATTTTATCTTTATATATAAACAGATAAGGAATTGTTATCTCTGTTTTAACCCTGTTTCTTACAACATAAGCCTCTCCTTTAACTGAAAGTAGTGTTGCAATGCTCTTCTGGGCTACAGAGTAGTTCATTGTAAATATCAGCGTAAGTATTATCACAATACCTCTCATAATGTCCTTATTTTTTCTTTATCGTCCTGTTAGCTATACAAAGAAACCAATAAATTATATAAATTACCACCATTGCAAAACGGAACAAATAATGCCCAAAAACACAATTTACTGATTCTGTAGCAATTAAAAAAACAGTATATCTAAACTGTTAACCTTTTGCTTCCCTATTTCAGTCATAAAATTTATATTGTTCAATATATCTATACAGAATATACATATATTTTATTACAGATACTCTATTAAGAGTATTGTTTTGAGTAGGTAAAAGTATTTTTTTATATATTACATGCCTGTTACTTACTAATAACTATTTAATTATGAAAACTCTGAGAAAAATTCTTTTTGTAGTAATTACTATAATTGCTATAATACTTATTATTCCGTTGTTTGTTTCCGGCGATTACCGTGCCGAGAGGGAGGTTAAGATAAACCGTAATGTATCTGAGGTGTTTGATTATGTAAAACATCTTAAGAATCAGGACAAGTATGGTGTCTGGGCAAAAAAAGATCCGGCTATGGCAAAGGATTATAAAGGCACAGATGGTACTGTTGGTTTTATATCTGCCTGGAAGAGTGATAAAAAAGATGTTGGCCGTGGCGAACAAGAGATTATCATGATTGATCCGGGCAAACGTGTTGAGATGGAGCTAAGATTCTATGAGCCGTTTGAGAGCACAGATTTTGGTTATCTTACTACAGAGGCTGTTAACGATTCTGTTACACTTGTAAAGTGGGGTTTTTACGGTAAAATGAAGTATCCTATGAATGTTATGACATTGTTTATGGATATGGAAACAATGATTGGTACCGATCTGCAGAATGGCCTTAACAACCTTAAAGTTATACTTGAGAAAGAGTAGCTCAACTATATATCAGAGACTCTATTCGGAGTCTCTGATAAAACAGCTCTACTCACCTCTCTGTTTAAATATAAATTTGTTATTCTCAAGCTTTACAATATCCGGATTGAGTGATATCTCCTGTGCCGATGTAAGACGTATTATAGACATTACAGAGTTTGTTTTATGCTCATTAAGGCTTTTCAGGCGCACTATTTCAGGATTATATATATCTGCCATACTTTTAAAGAACGAGCTGCAATAGACTGCCCATAATCCGGAATATGACATTATTTTATAACCTGCACCTTCGGCAAACATGTATCTGTACAGTACATTACCATTAACAGTATTTGAGTATACATTACCACTTCTGAAGTTTACATACAGAACTGTTCTGTCCTTTTTAAGCTTTGGGTGTGTACTTGTTGTAGATATAACTATCTTACCATATGATTGTTCGCCATTATTATCTTTACTACTACTATAAAACTGTATATCGCCAGAGAAGTTAAACATTCCCTGATCTGATACTGATCTGTTTACCAATATTTGAATAACCACCTCTCCTGCCGTTGTTCTAAATACGTCTTTTAGTGTAATGCCATCAACACTAATGTTTATACTATTCTGAAACATCAGTATCTCCTTAAATACCGATACTTCTGAATCTGATCCTTGTATAAAGAAGTCGTTCATCCATATCTTATTGCACGATGGTATAATAATGCTCTGCATAACTGCTCTGTTTAGTGCCTGAAACATTGCATCGCGATAGTTCATTCCCGGATCTGATATACCAATGTATAGACCATTTTTGCCCGGAGATGTAAGAATCCATTCCGGAATTTTACTGTTAGTTACTGAATCTGTAGCTTTAGTTGATGTGCCCTTAATTACTGATTCAAAATGGTTTTTAAACTCAGAATAGTTATTGCTCTGCGACAGTAGTGTAGCACAGGTAAATGCAAATATTATTAATGTGTATATATACCTCATAGCAGTTAAAGATAATGCTTTATAGAGAGCTGCATATAATTTTGGTTAATGATTTATCAACATAACAAACAAAAAAAGCCCCGCAAGATATTTCTCAATATCATTATGCGGGACTACATTCTAGAACATTTATTATGACATAAAAGAGTATCTAATTTTGTGTGTTCTTTCTTATTCTGTTGTTTGTATCTTTAACAATAGTTCTCAATATTTTCTCCAGATCGCTATACATATCAGGGTTTGCCATGCTCATAGCCTCAATATACATAAGCAACTCTCTGTTTATTGTATTACGCAACTTTATATGCAGTTCATATGCCGATACATTATTGTTTTTTTCTATCTCCTGATCAAATGTGTTCTTTAGTTCATCTTTCCACTCAGCAACAGTTTGTTTAAGATTATCTATATACTTTTTAAGGAAATCAAAACTCTCATCTATCGCATTTTTTATCTCTTCGCTTTCAAGATCTCTAATAAGAGCATCAAGAGCAACTGTCTGTTTACTATATGTATAATTAGTTATGTCAAGAGTGTACTTATCTAGTACGCCGTTTATCAGCATAGCATTACCCCTGTCCTTTTCATCTGACAGATATGTTACCCCCTTTACTATATGAAATATTACACGTATGGCTCTGTCTCTTAGCTTATCTTTACTAATTAAAGCTGATTTCTTTTTACTCTCGTTTATTATCTCAATAAGCAGGTTATAATCTGAGCTAAGTTTCTCTCTTACAATCTTCAGATACTGATCACTGGTAACAAAGTAATCTTTTATTGCTATAAGAATACTTCCTAACGCATAACTAATATCGCTAATACTTGATCTTGAATGAATTCGTAGGTTTGTGTTCATAAAATTCCGTTTTAAAGTTCTTAAACCAGCATCTATAAATGATTCTACTTTTAAGTAGTTCTGAATATATACCAGTTTATTTCAATAATATTTGGTTTATGTTTTAACTCTATTAAAATCAATTGATAATGTTAGTGTTATTCCGGGTCAATTTATTACTGAGTTTTTTATGTTTAGTTACTCTGATAACTAATGTACATATAAACGGATAAAAAGTCAACATTTAATCAAAAAAAAGTGCCGTATAGTGGTATTTTTTTTCAAAAAGGCTATATAACACAAGACACTATCATATTCCGTCACAGAGATTATTGCTATATACATTACATTGTATTAACAATTTGTATTTTATTACGATCTGTATATTTCTGATTTAACATGCAATATTTAGCCTTTTTTTAACTGTTAAAAAAAGGATTCTATATGTAATTTGTAAGAGCTATAATGTATACATTACATACTTACAGTGCAAACATTGCTGTTTTGTAATAAAAACATCCTTCTTACACCTTAAGAATATCTTTTACTACATATAAATATTAAACTTACAACTGTAAGTAGATCATTTTATAAAAAAAGTGTTTCACTTACAGTTACATTTTAGGAATAATTAAATATTAATGACGATAATACACCTGTATTATAAAGGTTTTGTAATAAAAATTAGAGGATAACTCTTGCAGTTTTCAATCTTCTGTAAAAAATGGTGCTATTACAGTTGCATTATCTGTTTTTTGTTTTAAATATATTTAACCTGCATGTGTATGTAAATATTTTTGTTATGCTGATGATTACAACGCATACTAAAGCAGGTAAATAGTAACTCTGCAATACAATAGTTAGTTTATATGCTTCTGGTATTATTTTACATTTGTGTGGTTTCATTTTTACTGCATACATATTTTACTGTTTTGTATGGCAATTACAGTGTAATTTAAACAGATAGCAAAATCAGCTGCAAGATCAGTAAAATTAAGCAATGAGATATATAACAATAAGCATGTTTTTACGTTATTTTAGTACCCATGTATCAAATAATGGCATGTTATTTGATACTTTATGACCAATTAAAACCCTTGAAAATGAACATGAGTAAACTGTACTTATTAAAGCGACTTTGTTCCTCTAAAAAAAACATCTTACAGATATTGGATTATCCGTTTAAAAGATTCAATTTCTTTATAATAGTGTTCGTAATACTTTTTATATTCTTTCACTCATCAATAAAGCTATATTATGCCCAGAATTTTGTGATACCTTATATTAGTAAGATAACTACCGGATATATAAGCTGGGAGTATATTGCAATAATATTATTTCTGGGTATTCTGTTTTTTACCCGAAAGGTTATAAGAAACTATGTGTATTCCGGAAAGATAGTAACCATATACTCTATTATTATTGCCATACATATGTATTACAGGTTAAACGGTACCTGGGTATATTCTAAATTTACAGATAACGGGGTACTGAGTAGTGTTGCTTATCTGGATATTATATATTTTCTTACTGTTCCTGTAGTGTTATCGTTTTATAACAGATATATAAGAAAAACAACTGCCAAAACAAATTCTGTTCTTATTGATGATACACCAAAGGAGTGCGATAGTGATATTCTGCCAGACAGACGATTAATTGCATCAAAGCTTATTAATCCTATTGTAAATGTAAATAGCGATACTTCTTATGCAGTTGGCATTACATCGCCATGGGGAAATGGTAAAACTACTTTTCTTAAGTATTTAATGAATAAGATTGCCGATAAAGATAAGGATGCTATTCTTATTCAGTTCTCGCCATGGTATTGCAAATCAGAGTCTGATATTACATCGCTGTTTCTTGATACCATTGCAGGTAAATTAAAGAGGTATCACGGATCTATAAATACGCAGATTAATAAGTATGCAAAGTTAATATTGTCGTTACGCAGAAATGAGATTACAAGAAGTCTTAAAGAGGGTCTTAATATGTTATCTGAGAAGAGAGATATTAAGTATTTGTATGATAATATCAATAAAACCATATCTGAGTTAAACAGAAAGGTTTATATATCAATTGATGATATTGACAGATTACATCCGGAGGAGATTCTTGAGTGCTTTAAGATTATACGAAACACTGCTAATTTCAGAAATGTGATATTTATTGTTGCTTTTGATCCTGAGTATGTAAATAAAGCTCTTGCTAAATGTCTTAAAGATAATCATAAGGGCTATCTTGATAAGATAATTCAGTTGCAGTATAATTTGCCAAGAATAAGCAGAGAGTCTATTATTGAGTATATAAATAAGAGTTTAAAGGATAACAACCTTATTAATACAGATCTGAATAGTTTAATTGAGTATAGCAGTAATAAGAGCGATAGTGTTGATCTGAGTATATATCTTAATAATATAAGGGAGTGTAACAGGGTTCTGAATACTTTTTATGCACATATGAGTGTGCTTGAGGGCGAGATTGAGATAAGGGATATGTTTCTGGTATCGATACTTAAGGTACTTTATCCTACAGAGGCTCTTGAGATATATGTGAATATTAACCGCTATTTCAGGTTTGATAATGGTATTGAGTTAAAAATTATTCCGGGAACATCTGAACAGGCTGGTATTAATTATGAGATTGATAAGCTTAATAGCGAGACAAGGTTTAAGGATCTTATTCATGCCATATTCTTTACAGGCAACAGCAGCATACGTAGTGTGGCATCTAACTATAATTATTATATATACTACAATGGTGTGTTGCCAAATGATTTTGTATCCTATTCGCAGTTTGAGAGAGCCATAATATCGTCGGTTAAAATGTTCAGGCTTATAGATAGAGTTCAGCAGATAAAGGTTGATAATCTGCTTTTGAAATTGCTGGCTAATAAGCCAACCGAGATGAATGATATTAAGATTACATTAATGGGCATTATGTACTGTATTAAGAGGTATTTTGCGCATAAATCGGACTGTAAAGAGCGTTGTGATATTATTGATTATTTAATGTCTTATGAGGATAGATTTATTAAGATTATAAACAGTATTGTATCTGATAGTAATTCTGATATTATTCTTATGCAGGTTGCTGCTATTGTTAATGATATAAGGCATAAATATTATAAACGTGAGTTTGATCATGTACCTTTTCCGTGCAATACAAATTCTGAAGATGGTATAAATAGTACTATACTGAGTATTACTGCCGAGCTTGAGAATAGTAGTGTAAAGATTCTTGGTAAGGCAGTTAAAAACGGACATATAAATTCAGATCTGTTCAGGATGTACAGGTATTGTTTTGGTTATGTTAATGGCAACGATACAGTAATGAACAACAAGGCAAACAGTTATATGCTTGAGATAGCCAATGCATCGCCATCTGAATTTCTGAAGTGTATGTACAAATCGGAATCATTACAGTATGCTGAGGATATATTTGAAGACAGGGATAGTTTTATGGAGTTTGTAACCAATACTATTAATAGCAACCGTTCTGATAGTAAACTAGCTGCTATATATGGTAAAATTTATAATAATTGTGTAAATATTTTAGATTAAACTACTCATATTCCGATATATTGTGATATATTTATATAAGAACTTTTAATTATCTTTAAATAAAGATGAATACGCGAATACATTTATTATTAACCAATTTTCTAACAAATGATGAAGTATTTTTACAACTGTAATCTGGTTTTATCGGAAATACGCAATGCCGAGCCTGATTACGCATCAGAAGAGTGCAGGTTAAATACCAATGTACTTTCTGAAACAACCCCACCCCAGAATAGTATTATGAGAATCTTCAATTATAATAGCCCTAAGGGCAGACTAGCTTTATTTTATTAATTAGATTATTACCACAATAATCTTAGGTTACAATTTACTGTAACGAAAAAGCAGATTGATATGATTGCAATCTGCTTTTGTTTTTATCATTCAGTGTTTTACTCTATAAGACACATATCTGTTTGTTCATTAAAGCAAAACCGTTATCATGTACAGATATTTTGTTAATTAGCAGAAGCTAATATATCTGTTAACTCAATTTTTGCAGTTTGTGGCTGCAAAACTCTCTTCAGAATAATTTGATCTCTACTAACAGATATAATCTCTTTAGATAATATATCCTCTCCCATATGGATAATAATCTGTTTCTCATCACTGCTTAAAGACCAAACGCCCTTAGTGTATTTCTCGTCTGCACATATATCTTGTCCCGGATCATAGATATAAACTCCATTGGGTTTAAATATTAATCTATCATCATAATAACCTGGATTTAGTTCACCATTAACAGATATCCCGTTTTCTACAGAACCAATAGTAACGTATTTCCACTCTTTTGAGGTAAGAATCTCCTTTACCTCATCTTTCTCATCATCTTTCTTACAGCTTGTGAAAGAAAGTAAAAAGCAGCTTAAAATGGCTGCTGGCATTACAAGTTTCTTCATGTGCTAATAATTTATTTTTCATTTGTCACATGAAACTCGCACTTTCAGGTATTCTTGTATTTGAGAAAAACCTTTATTCATACCAGTTTCATCTGTCTATAATTGTTTTTTTATTTGTCAGATGGAACTCGCATTTATAATCATTTCCGTGTGTGTGAATGACCATTCTCATGCTTCGTTTCATATGCATAACTAGCTTAGGTTAGAACGCAAAATAGCAGTATATATTATAACTCTGTAATGTTTATAAACTGTTTCAGAAATAGTAAAATAGTTATGGATAGTAATTGGTGTATATTAAAAACTGTGTATCAGTAACAAATATGTTTTGTGTAAAAAAATCGGGCTCAGATATATTTTAATAATCTGAACCCGATGTCTGATATTTACACACTTTGCTAAGAGTGTTAAATTTTATTCTTAAACATTAATAAGGAGTAAATGTTATTGTCATTTCAATAGTAACCCCCTGTTCTGTAATTGTATTTTTAAAAACAAGCTCATTCTCTTTTACTGATACAACTGTAAGTGCATTGGTATCATTACCCTCAACAATTGTAAATGTTTTTTCATCTGCGCTTAGTGTCCATGTTCCAGTTTTTGTTGCATCGTCATTATCGCATTTAACTGTACTCGGATCATTAGTATAAACTCCGCCAGAACTAAATGTGAATTTATCATCCTTTTCACAATCTTCTAACATAGAGCTACCATCAGCCTTAGTAATTGTTTTGTACTTCCAGCTTTTTGCCGTAATCATCTCCTTTTTTGTCTTATCGTCATCATCATCTTTTTTACAATTAGTAAATATGAGTAACATACTAATCATAATTGTCCCTAGAATAACAAACTTTTTCATCTGTTCCGTATTTAATTTACGCCTACTCTATAATAGTTTTCGGCTACCCTATTACGGATTTTTTTACGGAGCTAATGGCAAATGGTTACCGTAAATTACAGCTTTGTATAACTATGCGTAAAACAAAGCTTTCAGTATCTTCTATAACAGATTGAGTGTTTTGAGATTACTAAAACAAAGATTCTTTATATTTTTTTACAGAGATGATGAATATACACTTGCTATGAATAGCTGACAATAGCTACTTATAGAAGATAAAGCTTAGGAAAGACAATTTAAATGATCTTGTGGTTGTGTATAATTAAAGTCAGAATCTCCAGTTTTTATTAATTGCAGCAATCCGGCTTCTGTATATCTTAAGGTCTTTTATATCAGATTTCATTAATTTGCGAAGGCTCCTGCTTCTGTTAAGAATTCGGTACATAAGCATGGCTATAAATAGTAATAGTACAATAATAGTACTGTTGTTTATTATTGGTTCTTTTGCGTAAAAATATCTCCACAATATAATAGTAGTAATATATATAATTGCTATAGCTGCTGCTATAATTATGTTGTTTCTTATATTGCGTCGGTATTTTTCTGCTCGTTGCATAGGCTTACTAAAAGTATCTATTCTGTTGTTAAGATCTGCAATAATTTTATCTCTTTCGTGGCGTAGTTTTTGTTTATTGTATCCTCTCTGATTAAGAATAACTCCTGCTGCCAATTTGCGTTTAAAGTCCATTACCCCATCGTGCTTAAAGAGGTAAAACAGCTTATCATCTGTCTTCTTATCAAGAACTTGTTTCAATTCGTTATTCATATGTTTATTTTTTAAAGGTCATATAGAACTCACATTTATAATTATGCCGGTGTGTAAAATACTGTTTTGTTAATGCTTATTCTAAATACAATATTATTAAGGTGTAATTATGCAGCAGCAGATCTCATTAGATAAGCTGCTACAAAATACAGGCTTTACTTAGTTGTTAACTAAACTTACTCATTACTGTCTGAACTGTTTTTGGCCTTATTCCTGCCCGCTTGCTTAAGTGCACGGTCAATAATCCACTCTATCTGCCCGTTTATACTTCTGAACTCATCCGAAGCCCACTTCTCAAGGGCATCATATTTTTCCGGATCAATTCTTAGTACAAACTGTTTCTTTTTTGCCATAACAACTCTTTCTGTTTTAGTTTCTCTTCTTTATGCTTTTTATAAGCTCAGATCCTTTCTCAATAAAGCTATCAAGCTCTTTAAAATCAAGAATCCATCTGTTTATCTCTAATCCGAGCGTAAATTTACTGTTAAACTCTTTAATATCGTTTAACCAATCTTTATATGCTCGTATTTTCAGAGGAGCGAACTGTCTGTGTATATCAAGAAACATATCGGCGTCGCGCTCTCTAATACCAATAGGTTTACCTGATTTACCAGAAGCTGATACTATAAGCTTTTTATCAATATAACTATTTCCGGTTTTTACTTTATTAATTGTAAAAAGTCTGGTAACAAATTCTCTTTTTATTATATAGGTATCCTGATAGCTGTTTCTATCAAGGGTTGTATATACTCCACAAAAAATATTTGTAGATCCGGCTTTAACTGTATATGAATCAAATGCAACAAAGACTATATCATTAACCTTAAAATAGACTATCTTCTTTTTGCTAATACGGTCAACAGGGGCAACAACAAATTGTTTTGCATCTGTTGACGTAAAATATTTGTACCCTCTGCTTTTTGCATAGTTTACTATGATATCTCCTGATGATTGATCGCTCATAATAGTACATTTATAGTATTAATGGTGCAGAGTACCAGTATTAACAATAGGTCTTGCAGATTCATCTGAACATAATACAACCATCAGGTTACTGATCATTGCCGCTTTTTTCTCTTCATCCATATCAATAATATCGCGCTCTTTCAGGTTCTTTAATGCCATCTGAACCATTCCTACAGATCCTTCAACTATCTTTTCGCGTGCTGCTACAATTGCTGTTGCCTGCTGTCTTTTTAACATAGCGCTTGCAATCTCGGCTGCATATGCAATGTAGTTTATGCGTGCTTCTATTACATGTATTCCGGCAATATCAAGTCGCTCTCTAAGCTCTTCTTCCAGTTTTGAATTTATCATTTCTCCTCCCGCGCGCAACGTAATATCCGCTTCTTCGTCCTCAAAATTATCATACGGATAGTGTCCGGCAAGTTTACGCAGTGCCGCCTCACTCTGAACTCTAACAAAATGTTCGTATTCGTCAACCTCAAAAGCAGCTTTAAATGTGTTCTCTACTTTCCATACAAGTACAATACCAATCATTATCGGGTTACCAATTTTATCGTTTACCTTAATTGGTTCGCTATCAAAATTACGCGCACGCAGCGAAATTCTTTTTTTACTATATAGCGGGTTAACCCAGAAGAAGCCATTGTCTTTCATTGTTCCGTTGTATTTACCAAAAAGTACCAATACAACAGATTCATTTGGGTTAATAGCAACCAATCCGGCAAATGCAAACAGTATGAATGGTATAAGCACAAATAGAGGGATCAGCTTAAACAAAATTCCACCAGCAATAATTGCAGCAAGTAAAAATATCAGCAATATAAATGCTACATAGCCATTTGATCCTCTGTATTCTTTCTCCTTTTTCATAATATTAAGTTTAAAATGATATTAAAATGATATCATGAAGGTATCAGATATAAATCTTATTTCAAAATTTTATATACATTTTTTGGTAAAACAATGTTTTACATAAAAAAACCAATCTACAAAAACACTTCTGCAAACAGGTGATTAACAAAAGTTTTTGGTGCAAAATATTTTTACATAACATGCAATAGTGCTTTTGATTGATAGTCTTTTTATAAAAAATGTTAACGCCATTATAATGAATAGTCAAAAAGCTTATATTTGCTGCTACATTTAATTTTCAATAATACTGATTGATGGAAAGACAGCATCATGCGCTTGCACAATTTCTTATAGTGATTATAGATTGGTTTCATACTCCTTTTAAAAGGTATATACCTACTGAAACATTCAGATATGCTACTACGGGAGGCGGAAACCTTGTATTAGATACTATTTTATACTTTTTTACATATAACTTTATTATTGCTAAAGAGATTATTGATTTTGGTTTTATAGCAATAAGTCCACACATTGCTGCTTTACTGATAGTATTTCCTATAACATTCACTACCGGTTTCTTAATGGCAAAGTATATTAATTTTAATACCTCTGTAATTAAGGGACGTATACAGTTGTTCAGATATATGGTTGTTGTTGCTGGATCGCTACTTATAAATTATGCTTTTCTGAAGTTTTTTGTTGAGTACCTTAATATATGGCCAACAATATCTAAAATGATTACTGCTGTTTTTGCTGTAACATATAGTTATACAATGCAAAGATTCTACACATTTAAAACAAATAAAAAACCATTAATCAAGTAGTTATACCACCACCCTGTTTTTTAACATTAAATATTTTGATCTCTTTTTGTTGGTAGTTGTAATATTGAAATTATCTTTGTTCGTAAATTAACGAACTATATGATAAACGAGAAGATAACAGATAAACAAAGGCAACTGGCAAGGTATGCCAAAGCTTTATCTCACCCTGTAAGGGTATTTATACTTGACTATCTGTCAAAACAGTCGTGCTGCTATAGTGGTAATCTTTCTGAGATTCTGCCTATTGCCAAGTCTACATTATCGCAGCATCTGAAAGAGCTTAAGAGTGCAGGACTAATTCAGGGCGAAACTGAATTACCAAAGGTTAAGTACTGTATTAATAAGCAGAACTGGAGTGAATTTAAGTTACTAATGAATGAATTTATAAGATAAAAATTTTTTAATCTTCTAGTTCGTATTTCTACGAACTACGAATAAAATATTAAGGTATGGATATAAAAGTATTAGGTACAGGATGTACAAAGTGTAAAAAGTTAGAGGAGTTAACACGTAAAATTGTTGAAGAGAAAGGTATTGAAGCAACAATTACTAAGGTTGAGGATATTGTAGAGATAATGAAGTATAATGTTATGTCTACTCCTGCCCTTGTAATAGATGAAGAGGTTGTTCTTAAAGGTAAATTACCAAAACAAAAAGAGCTAGAGGCTTTATTAGTTAAATAAATAGTAATTATAAATTTATAGTAAAATGAGAAGAATAGTTTTGTTGACCTTAGTATCGTTGGCAACGTTAATTACATTTGCACAGTGCAAAAATAAAACAAAGTCATGTTGCAGTAAATCAGAAAGCACAACTAAGCAAGAGACAGTTAAGCAGAGTGAAAATAATATAAATGTATATTATTTTCATTTTACAAGAAGGTGTGTTACATGTAATACTGTTGAGAAGGTTACTAAAGAGTCTATTAAAGAATTATATGGTGATAAGGTTGGCTTTTATTCACTGAATCTTGAAGACGAGAAGGGTGAAAAACTGGCTAAAAAGCTAAATGTAACAGGTCAAACACTACTTGTTGTAAAGGGTGATGATAAAACCAATATTACAAATAGTGCATTTATGAATGCTCGTACAAAGCCTGAGAAACTAAAGGCAAAGATTAATAAAGTAATAGGTAATATATAGAATAAAAAGGGTTGATAGTCTATCTCTTTAAATGCTATTACAAAAACTTGCTTCATTATCTGTAATAACATATGAGATAGATTATCTCCCTTACAAATTGTTGTTAACACAAATATACAAAAAATGGAGATATTTGAATTGATTGTTGAGAACTCTCAGCTACCTATACTCACAGCATTTATTCTGGGACTGATGACAGCTATTAGTCCGTGCCCGCTGGCTACAAATATTACAGCTATTGGTTATATCAGTAAAGATATACAGAATAAACGCAAAGTTTTTTACAACGGAATAATCTACACTCTTGGACGAGCATTAACTTATACATTAATTGGCGTAATACTATATTTTACTGCCGGTAGCATTAATATATCAGGATCGCTACAGATGTGGGGAGAAAAGCTACTTGGTCCGATACTTATTATAATTGGGTTATTCATGCTTGGTGTAATTAAGGTTAATATACCGGGTCTGAGTAACATATCAGAGAAGCTCGGAAATAAATCGAAAGGTAAAGTATGGGATGTATTATTGTTGGGTGTTGTTTTTGCACTGGCATTCTGCCCTTATAGTGGTGTACTGTATTTTGGTATGCTTATTCCTATTACTGTTGCAAGCGCAAAAGGGTTGTACCTGCCTCTGGTATTTGCCATTGCTACAGGAATACCTGTAATTCTTTTTGCCTGGATAATAGCATTCTCGGTTGGATCTATTGGTAAACTATATAATAATATGAAGGTTTTTGAGGTTTGGTTCAGAAGAGTAATAGCTGTACTATTTACTGCTATTGGTGCATATTATACTTATACTATTTTAGTAGCACCTCTGTTTTTAAATCAATAGTTATGAGAGAGAAGATTTTAACACTTAATCAGAATACACATGGTATATTATTACCTGTTTTGTTAATTCCTTTATGGATATTAATTTATATTAATCTTGCTCCTATATCAGAGTTTCTTACAGAGGGTTTATTTGGCATGAAACAGGGAACTCATCTTACTGAGTCTGTAAAGTTCTTTGTATTTGAGGTTCCTAAGGTTATGATGTTGCTTATACTGATTATTTTTGCCGTAGGTGTTGTCAGGAGTTATTTTACAGCAGAGAAGACAAGAAAGTTCTTAGAAGGAAAATCACTATTCACCGGTAATGTTATGGCTTCTATTCTGGGTATTATAACTCCTTTCTGTTCTTGTTCTGCAATACCTCTGTTTTTGGGATTTGTTGAGGCTGGTGTACCTATTGGTGTAACATTCTCTTTTCTTATTGCTGCACCAATGATTAATGAGATTGCGGTTGTAATGCTATTGGGTCTGTTTGGTGTAAAAGTAACAGTAATTTATGTTGTTACTGGTCTGTTTATTGCAATTACATCAGGCTGGATAATTGGCAAACTAAAATTAGAGAAGTATGTTGAGAAGTGGGTATTTGAGGTAAAAACCAACAACCAAAACTCTGAGGAGAACAAAATATCATTTAACGAAAGACTTAACGCCGGATATACCTCTGTTAAAGATATTGTTGGCAAAATATGGATATATATTATTCTTGGTATTGCTGTTGGTGCTGGAGCTCATGGTTATGTTCCGGAAGATTACCTGGGTTCGTTGCTTGGCAAAGATAGCTGGTATGGTGTTCCTCTGGCAATAATTATGGGAATCCCTATGTACTCAAATGCAGCCGGAATTATCCCTATAGTTAGTGTTTTTATTGAGAAAGGGGTTTCGCTAGGTACGGCTTTAGCATTTATGATGTCTGTAATAGCACTGTCTTTACCTGAAATTATAATTCTTAAGAAGGTTCTTAAGTGGCAGTTTATAGCTATTTTCGTTGGTATTGTAGCTGTTGGTATTGTAGCTGTTGGCTTCCTTTTTAATTTTATTATGTAGACGAATTGTCTTTATTAATATACTGTATTAAGCCCAAAAGTTTATTCTAAACGAATAGCTTTTGGGCTTTTGTTTTGTTTGTAGATGGTTGTGTGGAAGGTTGCATTGTGTTACTCAATTGTAATAGTTTGGGGTTGGTACTTTTATTGTCAATTTCGTATAATTTATTAAAGATATACATCACAGTATAGTCATATTAATAATCAAAAATCATTTATTATGTTATCCTATAATCAGCTTAAAGCATTTACTGATAGTCTCTCAACAAGAGAGTATAGAGAGTTGAAAGAGACTATAAAGAAGAGGGATTCTGTAAAACATGTATCAACCTACATTGAAAGTGATATAGAAGATGTTAAATGCCCACATTGTAATAGTAAAAGATTTATAAGATGGGGAAAACGTAATGATATGCAGAGATACAAATGCAAAGATTGCAGAAAAACATTTAACTGCTTAACTGGAACACCTCTTGCAAGACTCAAGAAAAAAGGACGATGGCTTGAATATTCAAGATGCCTTCTTAATGGTTTGAGCGTAAGAAAAGCCGCTGTCAAATGTAATGTACATTTTAATACAACATTTAAATGGAGGCACAGGTTTTTAGTAAATGCCAACAAAGTAAAGCCTGACAAGTTAGCTGGTATAATTGAGATGAACATATCAACATTAAGGTATTCTGAGAAAGGAAAGAAGAAAAAGAGTAATCTACATATGAGAAAAAATATTTACACTATATACTGTAAAAACAGATACAATAAAACATTTGATACAACCATTAATAATCTATCTGTCAACAGTATTCGGAGTGCATTACATAATCTATTTACAAAAGATTCACTCATATGCAGTTCTTCTGATTCAATATATAGATTATTTACACAAAAGATAGGTTTAAGGCATGGATATATAGATATGTCAGCAAATGAAGAAGTGAAAAAAGATATTGTACATATCAAAAATACTCTTGGTTACCAAAATAATATACTAATCTGGATGAGAAGATTCAGAGGTGTTGCAACTAAGTACTTGAATAACTATTTATCATGGTACAGACAATTGGATGAGTTTAATCTTAAACCAAATCCAAAAGTAATTCTGATACGTGCAAAATCAGCAGATAATCCAGTAACCAACCCCAAACTATTACAAAATAGAACCAATTCACCACTCACTCCTAATATTAATCAAAAGAGTAAAGTAATATTTAAGTAAAAAATCACAAGAAATAATGTAAATATGTCAGTATCTTTAACACACATATAAATCAACACAAAACAGATGCCTTTTACTACTGTAATCATTGATGATGAACAACCTGCTATAAATATTTTGTCTGATTATGTAGGAAGAACTCCTCTTCTTAATTTGAAAATAGCAACAAGAAATGTATTTGAAGCTATAGAATATATAAATAATAACCATGTTGATATACTTTTATTAGATATAGAGATGCCTGATTTATCTGGAATAGAACTTATAAAACTAATAAAAAGACCACCAATTATTATATTAACTACAGCATATGAAAAATATGCTCTTGATGGATACGAACTTGATATTGTTGATTATCTCGTAAAACCTATTAGATTCGAGCGTTTTATAAGAGCCATTAATAAGGCTAACAGACTTCTGATAAATAATAGAAAGAACAATAATAATCATTTAATTATAAAGGTAGAGTATCAGACAAGAGCAATACTTTTAGATAATATTATATACATTGAGGGCTTGAAGGATTATGTTAAGATATATACCAACGATGGAGTTATTTTGACCAGATCTAATATTAAAGGTATTCATAGTAAAATAAATGACAACAGATTTGTCAGAATTCATAGGTCTTACATAGTAAATACGGATAAAATAGTATCATACACCAAACGATATGTAACAATTGGTTCTTCTAACATTCCAATTGGAGATAGCTACCGTTCATCATTACCTGCACTATTCATAAAATAGCATTTGTATACACATAACACCTCTTTGTATACAGAAACATGTATCATATATAATCTCTTTTTCAACAACATATCCATTCCATACCTTTAGGTAAATATTAAACTTAATAAAGGAATAGTTATGAAACTACATGCTTTTTTCACAATCGTATTAGCTCTTTCTATGTTTTCTTGCAACAAAAAAGAGAGTAAGAGTATAAAAGAGATTACCCCCGGAAACGATCCAAATTTTAAAATTGTAGCGCATACAGATGCAGGATTTACAAAAACAAACAGAAAAGTAATGGTTTTTGATATACCTATATACGCTTATGCTGATGTAGATGATGCAAAACTACTTCATGCTGCAAATATTATGGCTCAGTATATAGATAATAACGAAGATGGAGCTATTGATAATCCATTAGTTCATAAAACTCTTATAACCAACAAAGCAGCATTATACATATGGAAAAAAGAGTCTCAATCAGGAACTATTAATGCACAAGATCTTGGTGATGATGAGACATCAATTGATTGGCACAAAAACGGAAAAACCGGAAGATTTGATGCCGCACTTGAGGAGGTTTTTCATGTTATTACTCATTCTGGATACTCAAAAGCATACCCTGAAATTTTTGGCGAAAACAAAAATTCAGAAATAGCTAAGGCTATGGATATTGCTCGTGGAGGCCATTTTGAGATAATTCCATCTAATTACCCTGCCAATGCGTGGTACACTTACGATGATAATACTTGTGAATATAACTGTATGGTTACAGAGTATTTCTATTGGGCACAAACATCCATATTAGGAGCTCAACAAAACAGATACAACGAAATAAAACAGGAATGGAAGTTCAATACAAAAGATAAAATTGAGAATGGTGACAAAGCAATCTATACATTACTAACTGATCCTAAATATAAACTACCAACAGTATTACCTGATGGCACATATAAAAGATAACTAAAACTACACAATAATGAATATACAACTAATAAAACTTTTTACAGCTATACTGTTGTTATCAGTAGCGTCTTGTAAGAAAGATTCATCACCAGAAGTTGTCGACAATAATATAAAGTACAATTCAACTTTAGGCATAGAACCAGTACCGGCTTCTCTTGGAAAGCAGTACATAAAAAACTTTAACAGGTATACCAAAATCAAAACACCAAATGGAGGTACTATACATATTGTTGCTCAAAATAAAATCTCAGACGAACAAATTATTCGTTGCAGAAGTGTGCTAAACCACTTTCTTAAGAGCTATAAGGGTTCTATATACGGAGATGATAAGAGTAATATAGCAAATAAGATGGCTGAGAATGGTGCCGTATTAACCCTATTAAATGGTAAAGATGATGGCAGTAATCCTGTACAAGTGGCTGGTCAGCCTTTATATGAAAATGAGATACAGGTAGAAGGTGGAGATTGGTATATTAATCAGGATTACAAGCACCGGGATGCTACCTACGAAGAAATTCTACATTTAGTTCATGATTACGGTATTGGTGTTGACGGTCCAAACTCAAATACAGGAGCTACTCCAGAGTTTCAAAAATTAATAAGAAAAGCTCAACAAGATGCTCTTAATAATAAAATTTGGGGCAATAAAGCACCTGACTGGATAAAAGAACTTACTAAAGAGAATAGCTTGTCTCAGGAATATCTTGCTGCTGTAATAGATTCATATTACGGATTATGGGGTGCATGGAATAAATCTGAACCTGGTGGAATGTGGGGTATATATAGAGCAAAAACAAGAGATCAGATAGAAACTTACGATCCTTTAGGCGCAGATCTGGTAAACAACAAATTTTTTCATCCATATTTAACCTACACTGCAAGAATAGATTCAGGTTTCAAAGGAACATTTACTATTGCATTTGATGAAAAAATTGCATATTCGCATCACTCCAGATATCTAAAAGACATAACGCTTTTAGGAAGTAACAACACAAATGTTATAGTTAATAGTTTGAATAATACTATTAAAGGTAATAGAGGCATAAACGCATTATTATTTAAAGGTAATAAAAGTGATTATACAATTAATAAGACCGATAATAATACATATATAGTTACAGATAAAATAACTAATAGAGACGGTAAAAATACCATTATAGGTTTCGAAAAATTAAAATTCTCAGATACAGAGATGTCATTATAATTTAAAATCAAATCTCTGAAGGTGTCTAAAACTTAGGCACCTTCTTTTTTGATATACTATTACTATCTATAAAAAGTGTGTCTCATTTATTAGAAAACATTAAATTTACCATTATGGTTTCCAGATTAAAGAATAGAGCAACAAATATAGCAATACATACTATATTGTGGTTATTATCAATTCAGCTTATGTTTGAAATTGGTGGTTTATACAATAACATAAAAACCATAATATCAAGCTCTAATGTTGAAGCAATAGACGATTCTATAATTATTATTCCGATACTAATAGCTTTATTCTACATTAACGGTACTTTACTCGTAAAAAAACTTTTAAACAAAAAACTATGGTGGATATATATAATATCTACTTTAATTTTAATGTTTATTCTTATTTCAACATCTGTAATTGTATTTGATATTCTCATAGAAAAAAATATTGCAATCCCTATTGACAGGTATGGTTTTATAGAGATAACTATTTTACTCAGTACACTTACAAATACAGTAAGTACAAGCATATATGCATCGCAAATTATGTTTGTTAACTACGAAAAACAAAAAATTGCTCTCGAAAAACAGAAAAGTGCGGAGATAGAGCTCCTGTCATCACAGATTAATCCACACTTCCTATTCAATACACTAAACTCCATATATTATCTATCTACAGAGGAAAAATCTCCAAGAACAGCGGAATCAATACTTAAACTATCTGAGATAATGAGATATCCTGTTAATGAAGGTCATAAGAAAATAGTTTCTTTAAGCATGGAGATTAATTTTTTGAGAGATTTTATTGATTTACAGAAGATAAGACTTGGAACTGATTACCCTATACATATTGATTTTCCTAATGAAACGGAGAATTTTCATATAGCTCCTCTCCTTTTTATTCCTTTTGTAGAAAACTCATTTAAATATGGCGTAAGTACAAGCAATCCTAAAAGTATTGATATATCAATTAAGATTAACAATAACACGTTAACATTCTCATGTACAAATCATATAATAAAGAACAGAATCAATACTACCTCTAATACAGGCATAAAAAATGCAGAAGAACGTTTAAAACTACTTTATAAAAACAAACATAATCTTCTAATAAAAGAGATCAATAATAAACACATTGTAACATTAATTTTAAACAAATAGTATTCTAATCATATCTTATCTATAGATCACATTCAAGCATTTAGAAATTGTTTAAAATTTATCCTTCCTTAAATTCTGGTTTTACAATCTGCAAAGTTTAATAAAAGACCTGAAAATATGATGTCGAATGGAGATATGACTGTAGTTTGCAAAAGATTTTTATTCAGACAACAATAAGTAACACCACAAACAATTATCAATAAGCAAATTAAGTCGATTTATTATAAAACCATAATTTTAAACTAAAACCTTTAGTATAATAGTTAAAACTACTTACTTTGCAGTTTAATAATTGCCAGATATATTACTCAATAATGTATCTGGTATTTATATGATAAATTAAGAGCCGTTTATATGCATAAAACAAACTAAGTATCAGAAATAAAGGATAAATATTTTATGAAAGACAATACCATTAATCAGGAGAGTAAAAATGAAGAAACAAATACCGACTGGAGTGATTACTCAATACCCGAAAAATTACCTGCTCCTATACCAATAAGAAAACCAACTATAACTATACCAATTATTGGAGGTTTATTAACTGCCACCATTTTAGCTTTCATTTATGCAAAATTGGTATTTAATAACCTATACATTATTGGATTATATGAAATTGTAATTGCTTTTGTATTTGGTTTTGTTATGAGACGAATGGTCAGAAAAGGCAACTATATAATTTTTAGAGGTATTAAAATTATTATTATATGCTCTGTAATATCTACCTTTTTATTGAGTCATCTGTTTCAATATTTTTTTGCTATCAGCTCTGATACAATTGATTCAATAGGTTTTCTTAACTATATGTACGAGAAAATCAGTTTCGGACTTGTAATTAAAGATTTTAACATAGGTACTATAGGACTAATTGTTTCATGGATAGTTCAAATAATTCTAATATATTTCTTATCTGCATTAAGAACATACAAAGCAATAATTGGTCATACAGCAAGTAGAGTACCTGGAGAGGTTATTGTATTTACTATGTATCTATTAAATAAAGGTAAGTCTGATGAAGAGATAAAAGATGAACTTGCTAAATATGGATGGACTGATGAATATCAGGTTAACTATGTTTTTGAGGCTGTTATCTTTGTTCAGGGATTTGCCTTATTAGACAAAGAGGGTAAACTCTAAATAAAATATATGATTGCAATACTTATAAGTATTGCAATCATATATTTTATCCTATCTGTCTTCTTTCTTATATGTTTGTATTGCCCCAGTTACAAATTCTGCAGAAAGACCAGTCATTTTAACAATTCCATCTACTGAATTTCCTTTCATATAAAGTCTATAAGATACAAATTCCATAGACTCTCCTATCTCAATAATATTTTTGTCAGGATCATAGAATCTAACCGCTCTTTGCATCCAGGGTTGTTCCTTAAGCTCATGAATAAACTCAACATTATTTGTTTTAAGCTTGCTAACAACAGTTTCAATATCATCCTCTTCAAAATACAATTCAAAATTATTAGCCTCTGATTTAATCTCTCTATTATCAATCAAATTCTTGAAATGAGATTTTAAATGTATTGCAAAATCGCCACTAAATGTAACGTTCTCTCCAAAATCAGTTTTAATCTCTTGATTTAAAACGCTACAATAAAACTCTTTTGATTTTGATATATCGGTTACTAAAATCAACGGGCAAATAAACTTCATACTCATATTGTTTTATAATTTGTATCACAAAATAACAATATTAAAGCTAATAGATATTGTACAAATCGGACATTAGTTGATCCATTTATAAAAACGACATTCTATTTTCCGTGCTGTTTCGGTTAGTATAGCCTTTCTCAATGCTATGTCCGATTTAGGTATGTAACTATAAATTCATAGTCTCGTATACTCACAAAATATTAAACTTCAATAAGATGAAAACCTCAGAAAAAGACAGACTTATAAAATCTATAAGTACAGTCGACAACAGATTTTTCTCTCTGATTAAAGAGGCTGTTGAGAAAAGAGAAGACATTAAGTTTGTTGCTAAACTCCTTAATAATCAATCGGAAGATATTAAATGTCCTCATTGTAGATCCTTAAACCTTCAAAAATGGGGCATAAGAAACGATATGCAACGATACAAATGCAAGGAGTGTAAACGTACATTCAATGCTCTGACAGGAACGCCTCTTGCTAAACTTAGAAAAAAGGGTCGTTGGCTG
>JAOARD010000005.1 GCA_025210735.1 Bacteroidales bacterium | reverse complement strand
TTTATAGGAAGAAGCTTTCAAAAACATCCGATGTACCCCTCCGGTTAATAGAATATACCTCTCAGTTGGTGCGGGTCATAGTCTCATTCTACCAATCAAATATAGTGTTAGATACAGCTTGCACCTCACAAGAATAATGTTTAATGATCAGTTGTTAATTGTAAATGATCGAAATTAATAATTAACAACTTACCATTTATAATTAATAATCCTAACTACGCTAAGAGAGATTAACTTTTTACGTTAGTTTGTTAGACTAAATCCTCGGATTTGGTCGGATTTAAAACTGAAACGTTTATATGACATTTTAGGCTGTGCCTTCAGCACGCATGTTTACGTTATATAAAACAACCCGATGTGTTACATCGGGCTGAAATAAGCTGCCACTTCGTGGCAATGCAATATCATATGAATGCTCTACTACCATTCCTAGGTCGATACGAGCTTATGTTTCATTCTACTTATGACATATCTGGTTAGATATAGTTCGTATCTCACAAAATATACAGCCAACAAATGCCACATACTATTAGTTAAACCAGATACCTGAATTTAGTATTGATATATTTTTTTGTTAGATATAGCTAAGCTTATATGATATAAGCTATATTAGCTTAACATTAACTGCCTTTAAGCCTTTTAATCCCTTTTCTATTTCAAACTCCACTCTACAACCAATCTTCAATGTATCTGAACAGTCATTATTATGTACAAATATTGATTCCCCGTCTTTAGCGTCTATAATGAATCCAAAACCTTTTGACTCATCATAACTTTTAAGTCTACCAGTTCTGATTTTGTTGTTAACACGAAACTCTGCCTTTGGTACAACAATCTCTATACTTTCTATATCTACCTCTTTCTTCTGGGTTAAATCAGGAGGTGTTGAAGTAATTACTCCATTCTCATCAACCCATGCAATCATGTCATCAAGGCTACTTTTTTTACCTTGCTCTTTCTTCTCAAGCTTACGTTTCTGCTTATCTAAACGCTTTTTTGCTTGCTTACTTCTTACCTCTTTTTTACCAAATGTTTCTTTGGATCTTCCCATTCAATACTGTTTATTTATTTATAATATAAGTGTTTATGCTCTAAATATAGATTAAATAGACATAATACTTGCATTTATTTATAAAATAGTTACAATAAAATTCAATTCCAATACTATGATTAACAATAACAAAGGTATTATTAATCATAATACTGTAATATTATTTTACATTAAATGCCACTAACCCTTTATCTCCTTGTTTAGTTTCAAAAACCACTTCCTGACCATCTTGCAAACCAGCAAAAGGACTTTCAAGACCAGATCTGTGAACAAAAATATCTTTTTTATCTTCTGATTCTATAAAACCAAAACCTTTTATCTCATTATACCATTTTACTCTTCCTCTTGTCATAACTAATATTTTTTCTATAATAAATTTTATTCTACTTTAAGATTAACCAACATTGTAACACGCTTAAACAAACAACCAAAACGTCTCTTATATAACAAATTACAAAAGTATTTTGTAATTATCTGCAATAATTTAAGCAGATATATAATTAAATCAATCGATGTTTTGAACTAAAATTATCTGACAATAATTATATATTCTTTCTCCTTAATTTATATCACTACCACTCTACTATCTAGAAAATGTACTGGAGAAAAAACTTATCGAAAATCATCTGAAGAGGATATAAGATGCGCTGTTCTTCAATCTCAAATTCAGAACAAACGTACATACAATAATTCAATAAATATAATTAATCGTAGTTTATTTTATTACGCCAATAATAAACTAAAACAACTATTTAACAACTAGTTGTTAATGATATATGGTTAGTAACCAATCATATTTCTTCATAATATAGATTGACCACTAACCATTAACAACAACTATTACCTTATACTTCTACTGTTTCACTCTTCGTAATATTCACTCTTTTATCTAAAAAGTGTAATATTTTTCCATTTGCATTATGTGGTAAGATTATTTTTTTATCAACTACTACCTCATAAGCCATTGTTATATTATCACTTAACAGTTTACGTATAATATTTATTGATAAGTCGCAATCAATATAAAGAGACAAAATTACTTTTCTGTCAGCATCTTCTTTCATCACAAAATAGTATTTCCAGATATTTTCTCTATTCAGTATAATATCAATTGCTGTCAGGTCTATTAAGCAACTCCCAAAACGAATATAATTATTACTTCTACCCAGTATTTTTACTGTTTTATTTCTATTCTTACATCTGCACTTAACATCAGATAGCTCTACCAAGTCTCCTGTCTCGTATCTAAGCATAGGATTATCTTCCCAAATATTTAAACCTGACAACAGTAGTTTACCAGTTCCTTTCTTGGTTATTTCCCCATTAATTAGAACCTCAGGATAGAATTCATCGGCAAAATGTATGTTTCCATACTTACACTCTCCTGCTATCATTGGCGACTCTAACATACCATAATGGTCGTATACTTTTGTATTAAAAAATGATTCAATAATATTTCTAACCTCATTCTTCAAGACCTCCCCACCAACAATAATGCATTTTATATTATTTATTATTAAATCTTTTTGGTCAGATTTCTTTATTTCATCAATAAACTTTAACAGGTACGATGGCATACTAATTATTGCCTTAATATCTGTATCTTCAAACCACTTACATTTTTTACATGTCTCAAGATTGCGTCCTGATCCAAGTTTTACTATTTGACATTGCATATCTAACAAAGCAGAACTATAAAAATCAGCAGGCGGAAATATTCCAAATCCAAAAAATATTGCCACCTTATCTTTTGGTGATATTGGAGTTGATTGTAATAGTTTATAAGCTCTTTGTGATGCACCATTGTGTACTTTATCTGAATACACAATTGAAAAATTATCACCTGTAGTTCCTGATGATTGATATCGTGTACCTACAGAATGGTTAAAACGTTCTTTTAATAAATTTCTCCACTCCTTAATATTTATTCTAATGTATAAAACCACGTCCTATGGGCGTGGTCAGAGTCATTGGGCTCTGCCTTTAAATGACTCATTGCTATCTTAAGAAAGTTGTTCCCGCAACTTAAAAAAGAATAGCATATGAGTCGATTTAGAAAGTTAT
>JAOARD010000055.1 GCA_025210735.1 Bacteroidales bacterium | reverse complement strand
GCCTGAGCGTCCGGGGCTTATTGCCAGTGGTACACTCATTGAGTATGTTCCGGTTACAGGGTTGGTCTCAAACTTCTCGCCTATGCCCTGTATTGCTCCGCCGCCTTTGGGCATGTTTATTATAGATTGTGTGCCTTGTTGCGATACATCGTTTTTGGTTCCTGAGCCACCCTCTGAACCTCCGCCGCCGGATGATCCCTGACCATTAAACATTGCTCCAAGGTGTCTGGTATCGCGGTTACCCATGTTCTGTGCCGCCAGATGACGCGTATCGCGGATGCCTCCGTGGGATGGGGTGGGGTTATTTGTATTTGAAGGGGTATTATTATTATCTTTCTTCATATTTGTAATTTAATATATCACTATACAAATTCAGATATAGTGATTCTGTTATATTCCCATATCGGGATTTTATACTTTTATTATCATGCTTTTAATTAAAAAAACATGCGAGAGAGTAATAAACCGTAACCAAAAATTTATGTTACAGTATTTTTTAGTTGTTCACCAGTGGTCTCTTATCGTCCTACGATAAAAAAAAGTTGTTCACCGGCAGTTTCTTATAGCCCTGGGATGAAAAAAACTTGTTCTCCAGTGGTTTCTTATCATCCTACAATAAAAAAAACTTGTTCACCGGCAGTTTTTTATAGCCCTACGATGAAAAAAACTTGTTCTCCAGTGGTTTCTTATCATCCTACAATAAAAAAAAGTTGTTCATCGGTAGTTTCTTATAGCCCTACGATGAAAAAAACTTGTTCTCCAGTGGTTTCTTATCATCCTATAATGAAAAAAAGTTGTTCACCGGTAGTTTCTTATCGCCCTGCGATGAAAAAAAACTTGTTCTCCAGTGGTTTCTTATCATCCTACACTAAAAAAAAGTTGTTCATCGGTAGTTTCTTATAGCCCTACGATGAAAAAAACTTGTTCACCAGTGGTTTCTTATTATCCTACAATAAAAAAAATTTGTTCACCATAGATTCAGAGTTGTCCTGCGCTATTTTTTAATATAAAAAAACAGTACAGAGTACAGGTACTCCTGAGAGTACCTGTATTTTATAGTTTTATAAGAACTTTATACATTAATTATTCTTAATCTCAACCAACTCCATATCTCCATTCACATTATAATCAAGCTTAATAATAATATCGTCAGCATCTGACATATTCTCGCTCTTTATAATAAGATTGGCACTATTACTAAAGTCAGAATAGTTAATCTCCGGGACAAAAGTCTCCGTAGATAGTCCTGCCTGAGCTATATCTATATCAACAGATTTATTACCTGTTAATCTTACAGCAGAGAACTTAAGTGTATTCAATCCGCTATTCTGATAGTAGTAAGGCAACATAGATTTCTCAATAACCACCTCTGTATTATTACCATTGTTAAGAGAGTCCCAAACCTCAGGGAACTGTGATCTTACACTGAAAATTGATGTAACAGTATTGTCCTTTGCAATAGAGTTAAGTACCTCAATTACCTTGTTCTCCTCAATCTTACTGTATGTTCCTTCTGAGGTGTAGTTTATATGAACAATAATATCGCTGATACTCTCGTAGTTAAACTGACGAATATTCTCAGGAAGACTTAATGTCCACTCACTCTCAATTCCGGCACCCTCAAATGGCAGGTAACGAGCATCGTTAAAGTTGAACTCAAACATTCCGCTATCGTTTGACCCGTTACTTGTTGCTATTGAGCTTCGTACACTACTCTTAATATGGTGTTTTTCTCCACTCTTCATCTTATAACCTGAGTCGCCTGTCATGGTAAGTGTAGCAGCCACAGTTGTATATGCTCCGGTTACACACGGTATGGTAATTGATACACCTTTAATACGTCTGTTGTAGTGTCCAGGATAGTCCATATCAAACAGAAGCTCCGGTAACTTAAACGAACATGTTCCTTTTGAACGAAGGTCGATAACCTTATGCGAATCGATAAGAGCAAGTGAGATGTGCTTGGTAAGTTCATTCTTACGTTTGTGACTCTCAAGATACTCTGCCTCCATCTTCTTAAGATCCATATATAGTTTCTCTCCTGCAAGCAGACCTTTATTATCGGCATTAAAGTGATTGTTTGTAATAAACGACACTGGTTTGTGTGGAGCAATCTCGTAGTTATATGCATCCTCTGCCTGTTTAGCCATATTGTATGCAAGATCAAACGCTACACGGTGCAGTGCACTAATCTCCTTAGCCATCCAGATATATAGTTGCTCATTAGAGAATTTACTCTTAAGAATCTCGTAACTCTCCTTGCTCTGCTCAAGTTGTATAAGGTGATTCTTCTTATCTAACTCAGATATCTCCTTACGTATCTGCGCCGACAGAATCTGCTTATCAATCTGTTCAAGCTCTTTAGCTGCTGTATCTGCCTGGAAATCCCAATCCTCTTTGCGGCGTTCGTAACCTGCATTAATCCCTGCTAATGACGCGTTTGTACTCTGTACAGATGATAATATATCAAAAACAGAACCATATAAAGTCGCTGCATCTGAGTGTTTACTCCCACCCATTACTGTAGCAAGAGCAACTGGAGAAGAAAAAAATCCGGCTCCACCTGTAGTAAGATCTGGCGTTAAACTAAGTGTTGCTCCAATATATTTAACTGCTTGTGATGCAATCTGGAATACAGTTGCTTCATAAGTAAAATTCATCTGCAACATCTCTTTCACACTTATCTTCTTTTTATCTCTGTAGTACTTCTCACGGAACTCAGCCGACTTTTTAAGAAGATTAAGATGTTCAACACTGTATTGTGCCTCCTCTATGCTCTTATCCTTAATCTGTGTAAGTTTCTCGGCAAGGTTAATCTCATGGCTTGCACGCAACTTAGATAACTTCTCATTATCGCGCTTCTCAATAGCAGATAACAGTCCTCCACCTAACGATTTAACCTCGTTACTAATCTCCATTGCACGTTGCAATAGTGTCTGGAATCGGTACTCTGTCTGGTTACCACCCTTACCCTTAACAACGTCAAGTATATTAAGACCGGCAGCAGCAGCTCTAACAAGCATTCCCGGATCAATTGGTGGTGCAAAAAGCGATAATGTGCGTGCTACACCATCAATATTCAGGCTGTTACGTATCTTAAACAGTCTGTCGGCAACAAGATCCCAGTAACCCAGCATCTTATTATTCTTAGGTATACCAAAGTATAACTTGCTAACACTGTTTGTCTTCTGCATAGCTGCAAATATACTTGTAGCCATACCTTTAAGTTTACTATCTGCCGATGCAGGTTTACTTGCAATATTCAACTCCTGCGACTCAACAAAACGCTCAAGAGCAATGCTGTTCTCAGGTTTAATAAGAGCCTCCTCAAATGTCTCTATAGCATTACCTAGACCTTTACTATTAAACTCGTTATACGCCTTTGGATCAAGTATAGATGTCTTAATAACCTCAGGCTTTCTGCCCAACTGCTGTGCTCCTAATATATAGTACTGCATAGCCTCATTTATAGATTCCATTGTATCCAGACGGAACGACTCATCGCCACGTGCAATAAGGATATCCAGATAACGCATAATTACAGCCTTCATATAAGCACTCAGACGGATACGTGCAATATTGTGAGGTTTAAACGGATCGTTACTCCAGTTCTCAATCTGTTTGTTTATATCCTCTTCGCCATCATCTTTTGATGTATCATCGCTTATATCGTACAGCAGTTCATCTATACTCACCTTAGCGTTGTAATCGGCAAATGGTTTAAATTTCCAGAAACGTTCCGGTGCCTCACCTTCCGATTCTCTTGGATCATAAATAAAGTGTATCCACTTAAGCGCCTCATCGTAGTTACCCTCTATAAAGTATCTGTTACTTATCAGATAAGGTATATGGAAGAACATCTCCCAGTTATATATTGAGTAAGAACCATCTAATGTATACTCAAACTTCTCTGTAATATACTTGTTGTTAAGATCAGCATCGTCAGAGTTAACAAGGTTCTGTACAATATCGTTATTCATCTCAAAGTTTGTAAGATACTGTACATTTCGCTGCTGTTTAAGCACCTTAATATATTCAGGTACCTTAGCTACAACAACCTCTGCACTATCTCCAACACTCTTCTTAACAGCTACCTCATCCGGATCAAGTACTCCATCAACACCATAAACATCAAACGCACGACGCATATTCTCCATATATGGCAGATAACCCAGATGAGCATTCATTACAGGCTTATACTTATAATCAACAGTACCATTTACACTATTATTTGCCTTTAAAAGCTCTTCGTCATCAACAACAGGTATTGTAACAATTGGTTTACCACATGGTGTAATTTTATTTACTGTTGCATTGCTATCAACATCGGTATATATATTCTCGTTCTCATTTACAGAACCTCTCTGATTACCATCAACAGAAGCCTCACAAAGGTTTGAGATAACTTTAACCTTAGCTATACTCTTCTTCTTACTCTCATCGTTTGTAATATCTTTTACCTTCTTTTGCACTTCTGATTTATCAATATCTGCTTTAACAGAAGGTATGTAGATAAGTGATTGCAGACCATTCTCAACAACAAACGGAGCCTGACAATAGAAGTTACCATATTGGTGTGGATATATAACCTTAGTTACACTGCTGATATTCTCAACAATATTTGTTGGGTGTAATCCACTATCTACTGACAGTACCGGAAGGGTAACCCACTTTACATCATCGTTAGCCATAATTACACTCTGAGCTTTATTCTTAAGCCCATTGGTAATAACATAGTTTCCTCCTTTATAGGTACCATTCTCTACAGTAGATGTAGACTCAGTATCTATCATCTTAGTAAGTACAACCTGATTGTAACACTCAACTTTATATGAAAATCCGGTAGTTTTTCCTGAAGATTCAGTAATAACTGTAGGTTTTACAATACTAAGATATTTATCAGACTCATCGGTATATACCAGACGATAATCCATCTTCTCAGACTCATTGGTATACTTAACCTTAACAGCATTCATCTCTACCTTTTTCTGAGACCACTTACCATTAACATACTCACTCCAACATATCTGAATTTTATAGTATTTATCAGGTACCTTACCTTTGTTATCCTCTTTAAGATCCTCATCAGTTAGCTCTACAGCATCTTGCATAAACTCAAGCCAGAACAGAATAAGTCTGTCGTTTATTACCACCGGTGCAATATGCTCTGAGTTTATCTGTACATCAAGTTTTACCCATGGTGTCCAGTACGACTCATTAATAAGCTTTCTGTAATAGAACTCCTTAGGTTCGTTACGTGTACGTCCTATTACATGAAGAACAGAGTAACCACGCTCTCCCTCTTCGTTATACATCTGGCAAATCTCGATATTTGCAACATCCTGTAGCTTTGAGATATAACCGGCATAATGTCTGTTAATAGTATCTTTGTTAATCTCATTACTTGTAAGCTCTTTCTCAAGATCCTCAAAGAACGGTGTTTTATCATCTCTAAGTTCAGGCTCAATCCAGTTCTCAGGATACAGAAATATCTTTCTGTTTGCTTCCCAAACACGATACAGACTCATCCACTCCCAGTTCTTCTTATTCTCCGGTCTCATTGATACACCCGGCTCAAGATTCATCTGAATACGCTGAACAAACAGTTGAATAGCCAATGTAGCCTGTACAATACGGCTTGATGATACAGCAGGTGTCATCTGTGTATCTATCAGATAGTATGAGAACAGATCATTTTCGTCTTTAAACAGATCTGGTTTTTTCTCAAGCATATACTGTACAAGAGCATTACGCTGTTTTGTTCTAAGATTGTTTCGCTCATCTGTAACAATCTCAAAATAACGTTTCTTAGAGATCCACTCCTTTGTCTTCTCAGCAATCTTATTAATACTCTTACTGCTAACGCCCTCTCTCTTTATAAGGTTAAATGCATCGTCAGCACCTATATCACCATCTCTTGTAACAACCTTAAACACCTCTCCTATCTGATTAAACCATGTAAGATTTGTGTTATATTTTGTCTTAATACCATCGGTATACATATCATTATGTATCCAGATAGTTAACATATCCTTAAAATCGATATACTGATCTAATACAGAATTAAGTTCAGATACAGATTTTGTTGTTATTTGAGCGTATAAATCAAAACGATTCTTATCTGCTTTAACATACTTTCCGGCATCGCACAGAGCAAGCATATTTATAAATGCATCAAATGTAATATCAGCATCGTCACTCTTCTGCGGAAGGTTAAATATATCAATTGGTGCAGCATCCGCATATTTAAGATCTTCTACTGTAAGTTTAAACATGTTTGCTGCAGATAATACCTTAAGAATCTTTACAACCGGTTCTTTTATCTGCTCAACAACAGTATGTGCGTAGAACTCCTCCGGCTTCAACAGATTAATAATATAATCAGTTACAGATAGTTTGCCAATAGTATATTTTTTCATCACAGCCTCTGTCATCTCTGAATCTACTTTAGACAGGTCTGATATCTGATTTACAATATACTCTGTAAGCTCATCCTTATTCTCAAGGGCATCAGGGTATACATTAAGTGTATCTTTCTGCTTAAGGATATTGTTTACTAGCGTCTCTGCTCCAATACCATTTGTTATATCAACAAAACAATTTCTTAAAGAGATAATTATATGCTGATAATTTGGATCGTTTACTTCTACATTATTATTCAGTAAAAAATCAGTTATCTGCTTAAGTGCAGAACCAACCATAACAAATGGATGCATAACCAGCTTCTCTTTTACAAGACCTTCTGCAGAATCTGTAGCTTTAGCGATAGAGTTAATAAAGAACGCCTCAAGCGTAACATCATTATCTACCATAGGATCTATATCTGTCAGCCTCTTCTTTTCTGCTATAAACAGATTAAGAACATTTCGTGCATCATCTAATGTATATTTGGCATCGTTCTCTCCGTTATAGTTCTTTAATAAAAGATCAAGCTGATTAAGATCTATCTCATGTGATACAAGATTATTCCATATTGAAATCAGCTTCTCAGAATCATTAATCTTATCAGCAAGTACTATTCTGTTATCAGATGATGTTATACCATTAAGTTCACATATTCTCTTAAACTCAACAGCACTTACATTCATTAAATCCATTAATGCAGAAGCAGTAAGTAGTCTGTTTAGACCAAACTTATCTAATACAAGCTTTTCATTTTCAACATTAAAAAGAAACTTCAAAGTATCAATATCAGAATCGGCTAAAGCAAGAGCCTTACAAATAGCTGCCGAGAAATCTGATAGCTTATTATCTTCGTTGTACCAGAAATACTTATCATTCTTGTTATAAGAAGCATTAAAGAATGTATCAGTAAGACTCTTAAGATCCCTATTATCAATCTTTGTTTTAGCAAGAGATACTGCTGAATTTACTTCGTTAAGTAGTCTTTCCAGATCCTGATCCAAAGATTGACTTTTGAAGAACTCAAACTTTATTGTCTCCTTGTTAATCCAGGTTTCAACAATTTTTTCCGAATCTCCTTTTTGCGCCAATATTACACTATCTGAAGGATATTTGGTTCTAACATCTCTGCATATAACCACAAAATGATTTACATCTCCTTCTAGCATGTATGTAATAACATGATATGCAAATACAAGTCTGGCAAACACCTGTTGAGTATATATAAAATCACCTGATTTTTCATCAAAAAGGATAGACAACTTCTTGAAGTTATCTTCAGACATATTAAAAAACTCACTTATCTTTTTTGATGAGTTTGTAAGTGATCCATCTTCGTGAATAGCAATAGCATCCCGACCTGACTCATTATATATATCATTAAGCTTTGTATCAAAACCAGACTCATTACTGGAGTCAAGGTTTCTATACATTGTTTCTACACAATCTTTGATACCACTAATATCGTTCCAGCGAATTAATTGTCTCGGAATTCCCGATTCATTTAACAATCTTTTTCTCCACTCTTCAACTATTACATTTATATCTGAGTTTGAAGATAGTATAATTCTGGATTTATTAATTCTAGCATTTTGACATACTTCAACAAATATATCCACATCATTGTCCATCATCTCAATAAGAGATTTAGCAATCAACAGTCTGTCAAATCCACCTTTATCAAATACAGCTCTGCCATTAAAATTCTTAAACAGAAACGCCAGTTTTCCAAATGCATCTTCGGTTATACCAACAAACTCGCATACACTTTTTGAAGAGTTACTAAGAGAATTATCAACATTAAATACATATATATCCTTATCGTTATAGATATTATCTACAACTTGTTTCATAATATTCTTATGATGTTCAGATAAGTCATTGTATTTTAACTGATCATAAAACAGATTATCATCATAAGACATTAAGTTAATGTCTCCTGAAAGTTTTATCAGGTTATCTTTAGATAGGTCATATCTCTGTTGTAAAATCTTTATCTTACCAATAGTTGATATATCGGTATTATCAATTAGTGTATTTGTTTGTTCTTCCTCTTCTATTACAGGAGATTTATCAGAACCTGAGAATAGAATTGAGTCAAGCATGTTTACAGACCAACTTGTTGCATCAAGCAATCTGTAATACTGATACATTCTTTTTATAAACTTTACCCCTGCATCCTTTGTTACAAACTGAAGATACGCATTATTAAGTTTTATCTTTCCGCTGTAATGTATAGAGTAACGAACACCGCC
Organism: Bacteroidales bacterium; assembly: GCA_025210735.1. Classification (GTDB taxonomy): domain Bacteria; phylum Bacteroidota; class Bacteroidia; order Bacteroidales; family UBA6680; genus UBA6680. The sequence continues at coordinate 34,304 of JAOARD010000055.1, read as the reverse complement.
GTTAGACAGTAAAGGATTAACATAATATGATGATAATAATACATTAAGATCATCTAATCTCATATCTGTTTTAGATAGCAGATTCTTTATTCTTACTTTATAAACGGGAGCATCAAATTCTAACAGATTCAAGATCTCATTTAACAAAATAGCTGCTTTTGAGTCATTAAAAGGAAACAGATCTTTATCCTTTGCTGTAAGATTCAAAACATCAAAATAAGGATCAATTACACTATCCATCTTACTAAACGGAACAGCTAGTTTACTGCGATTCAGACCAAGTGCTCTGCTATATATCTTCATCTCATCAGAGAACATATCAAATGGTCTGTGACTCCACGACGATATCTCACGATTCTTAATTACATCGTAAACATTGTAGTTTATATACTCAGGATTAGCCTTTATCTCTTCTGCACTCTTTGTTGTTCCTTTAAAGTCAGAAATAACCTCACATGAAGCCTCAAGCTCACATACCTCATTCTCAAGAATCTCTATAACAAGATCTATATAAGGTATATGGGTAACTGCATTTGCACTATCAAGAGGTATCTTAGCAATCTCCGGTCTGCGTTTAATAAGTCTGGTATATAGTGTCTCTGCATCTTTATCTGCATCAACCTTATCTCCATTAATTTTATAGGTATTCAACAGATTAAGTATATCAACAAGATATGCCGCAGGACTTAATACAGAGTCACCATGATCTGTATCTGTAATATCCTGATCTCCGAACAAGGTCTGCATATCTGGTAGTGTAAGAAGTTTTACAGTATCATCATGCGTTCCATTAAGTCTTGGATCACCCGGACGTACAAAAGCAGGATTAGCACTATTGGTTGCTGTAGAGTATTTATTAAGTATAGACAGTACCTTGTTAACCTTTAATTCAGCAGCATGATAAACCTTCAGATCTTCTCCTTCTGCAAAACCTCCGGCAACCTTATCTACAAATCTCTCTCTACCCATCATTACAACATCATAAGCAGAGTTTATTCCTCTCTCAACAAGTGTTACTACAGTCTCAAAACGAGATGTATTTGTAATACTATAGTTACGTTGCAAAGTATTCAAGAACAGTATCCAGTTATCCTTACTATTTGCGCCAGTACCCTCTACTGTCATAATTGCAGAGAAAAAACTCAGGTTTTTCTCAATATAGTCGCGAGGAGAATCCTTCTCTATATTAAAAGGTTTACCTATTGTTTTAGATATATCATAAAAGCAACTATCAGAATCCTCTGTTGCTGATATTAATTTAGTACGTAAAGCATTAAATAAATCCTGTCTGTCAGAATCGCCTTTAATACTAAAGTCGTTCATATTGACAAGACGAAGGAACAGCGATTTTGTAGGATATATTGTCTCTATCTTGTTGTTTACATATCTACCAAACGCTTCTACTCTTTCATCCTTTGATGAATGAGGCATAAAGAATACAGGTATTGCAATCGAATAAGCTGTATTTATCTTATCATTTATACCTGAACTATTTAAGGCCAGAATATCATTTACAGGTTTTAACTCTGCATTATCTTCTCCAGAATTATTAACAAAGCTGTTTATCAACCCATCACTACTCATACAAAGATTACTGTATTCCACAGCACGCTTTACTTGTCGTGTTATAATTCCGGAAGTATCGCCAACAAACAGAGGATTACTCTTTTCTCCCTGCCAAAAACTATCATCAAGTTTCAGATTATCGTATGTATACCCAACAAGTTTTCTGACAAAAGCAGATTTATGATTACTGTTACTAAGAAACTGTGTCTTGATAACATTATCATCAATTCCAACAAATATATCGTTGAACTTAAGCTCAATAATACTTACAATCTTGTTCTTTATCTTTGTTAATACATCATTAATATCTAAATCAGAAGATATGTAGTTCTTATCTTTTGCCTCAATCAGCTTCTGATTCAGAGCATCATTAGACATTGAGAATATTGACGTAATTGTAGGCTCAACTCCTGCCATAAACAGTCCGAACAGAGCCTCTTCAACCTCCATCTTAAGTACTCCATTCAGGTCTCTTGCATGGCTTACAGCTTTAACCTCATCTACAGAGACCCCAAGTATTGAAGATATGCCAGGGATTTCATCAACATTGTACCCTTTTCTGAAGAAACGTTTTGGTAAAGCAGAATTTGCATCTGAAATATTAAGCGATGGGACAAAAAAGTTCTCTCTTCTGAAAATTACTGAATACAGATTAAGAGTACTTGTAGTAAACTTAAAGTTAACAATATCCTCCTTATTAGCTGTAGCAAACTTAGGAGACAGACTGGTTTTAAAGTTATCACTTTTAACATTATACTCTAATGATCTCCATGATGTTGCATCTTCGCTATCTATATCAAAGTTTGGGGTAAGTATTTTTATACTTCTCAAGGTAGGAGAATATTTCTCCATTTTTGTAATGAATCCATAATAGTCTTGTTGACCAACTCTAGGTGCATAATAGGTCCAGAAAGCTACAGATTTTTTCGGTTCATAGGTTATTCCAGAGACCAATGTTTCAGTAATATTCCACCCCTCACCTGTTTTTTCAACACTTAAAACCTCATACTTTTTACCATCCTTCTCATTAACAATAATGTCACCAACAAAAACCTCCTCATTAACAAGTCTTGTGTCAACATCATTTATTACTCCATTAAAGATATCATTTATGTAACTAACTTCAGATGTCGAAAACGATTCAAAACAAAAACTACTTGGAACACTTTCAGCGCTATCATTTGTTGTTTCAATATCTTCGTTATTGTAAAACTTCAGTTGTAGTTTTGCATTAGCAGCTAACAGATCTCTTCTGTATGGTATAGAGTAATCTCCATTTACATCTGTTAAAGCTTTACCTACAATAATACTCTTATTACCAATATTTTCTTCACTGTTATCTAGTGAGTATAACTCAACCAAACATCCTGTTGCGTTTACATCATTATATCGCTTAAGTTTACCCTTAAAAAAGTGACATATCTTTGTAGCAATATTGTTTACGTATAATAGTTCCTGAAGATTTGTGTCAATAATCTCCTCTCCAAACAACTCCAACTTCCTGTTTTTATGCTTTACAATAAACTTAAGACGTTTATTATCTGCGTCTACAAAAATCTCATTTGTATTCAGAACAAAACTATATCTACCATTCTTATCTGTAATACAAGAGCTAATAGTCTCTTCAACACCACTTTTGAATCTAGAAATTGCAACTTCTAATCCTTCAAGTACTTTTGTAGTTGAATATTCTGTTACAGTACCAGAGATATTAAACATGGTTGGAGCTGCCTCTTGAGGCTTCATAACAATATTATGACTAACTGTACTATCAAAAAGAGTTGGAAAAAGTGATTCTCCATTTTTAATTTTTAACTCCTTATCACCATCACCACTATTTACAGTAGCCTTTACTCCGAATATAATAAATTCGTGTAACTGAAAGTTATCAGTGTTTATTACAAAAGAGTAGTTTGCCTTTTTTGAAACAATAGCACAACTTGTTTCATAAAGTTTTTCCTCAAGTCTATAAAAAGCAAGTTTTAATGTGGTATTATCTGGAAAATCAAGTTCCGTTACTTCTCCACTAACAGTAATTTTATCAACTTTTTCTCTATCAAAATCTGGTAAATGAGTGTCCGGTCCTAAATGATCTCCACCTGGATCAAGTGTACCATCAAATTTATCTTGATGCTCTTCCATAAAAATATATTTTTTAAGTTATTACTTCGCTTCACCATATACCTTGGGCATTTAACAGGGGGATACACCTTATTATCAGTTAGTTTTAAAAATCTGAAAACCCGGTTTATATGGGGAAGAACTTTTTTATTCTATTATTTAATTCTTGTTACAAATACACTATATTATATCATGTATCTGTTAAACTGTTTTTTGTTAAAGGGGTTAAATACAGTTGTTAACCTTTAAACATAGACTCTACTACAGTCAGTTTACCCTGAAGTATTGTTTTTCGTTCTTCTGCTGGTTGATCCTTATCATAGTATAACCAAATCTCATACAGCATAACACCCGGATCAAAACTGTTATCGCCAGAAGGCAGCTCAATAGTAACCTCCTCTTTTGTAATCTGTCCGGCAGCAGATTTAGATATCTTCTTTAGCACTTTATTGCTATCAAATATGTACAACTCTGCGCTACACTTTGAAAGATCGCTATATCTGCCTGGTAGATCAACTTTAATTTTAAACGTCTCTGTATTATTCTGTACTATCGAAATATTTTCCTGTTTCATAATGCTTAATTTCCTTTCTTTTATTTATAATTTATTTCTTAATGTCATTTAGTCAGTTACCACATCTCTAAACTTTTAACAGCTATAAGGTTATTATCCAGTTCTGTTGTTTTAGAATCTATATCGGCTGTAACTGATGGGTTAAGAGTGTTTACAAAATCCGGTATCTCTACCGACGGACATAACGTTGCTCTTAAATGCTTTTTTTCTCTGTTTACCGTAATCTCATACCTGTTTGTTTCCGGGCTCTCAATAACCAGTACATAATCTCCGTTGTACTGTGAAACATCTGCTTTACCTGATGCCATACTGACATATTTTTCTCTTAGTATGTCAAACGTACCACTATCACCTGTCATATTTACCTCCTTAAAGAACTCTCCGTTTTTCTCAATAAACAGGTGTGCATTATCCGGAAGATTATCAACGGTAATAGTATGACGTGAATAGCTGTTTACTGTTATAAGTCCTCCCTTGGTTAACTTAAACTCAACACGTGGTTTCGGATTTACATTATACAGAGTAATATTTTTTGATCCTTCTGTTTCGTTATCTATATAGATATCATAAGGAGTATCAACTGCCTTAAAGTTAATTTCACTAAGCTCAATATCTCCATATTTAAGAAGTATGTTAAGCCATGAATTGTTGCAACTGAAATTCTCTAACCTTGAATTCTGTGGTGGATTAATCCATTTAAATCTGTTATTTATAATATTTACTCCACTGACCGGTTTATATGAAGAAACTCCTCTTGAATGATCTTTACTATACAGTTTTGTATCTTTTCCGGTGTAGTTATGCAGATTCAGTGACCCGTAATTAACAATGGAGCAATCATTATATTCTCCAACAAGATTATTGGTAATAGCATAATCAAACACTGTATAATTACAGTTATTCATTACTATACAATCTGATTTTATATCGCCAAAATACTGTTGCAGCTGTTTATTATTTAATGTCAGTTTTGCATTTTTGCCATATATTGATCCATAAAAATCAAGATAATCGTAACCAACATGATATAACTCAGAATTCACCTCTTTTAGCGCGTTGCAAAAATCATCAAAAAGATACTCTCCGTCTTTTAAGTATATCAGTATGTTTCCTTTATCTCTTACATAACTCTGTAGGAAACAACTCTCTGTATGATCATTTGATGATATCTGAGGATGAAAGTTTTCATACGATTGATACCCTCCTCCTTCATTAAAAGAAGACAAAGTAAAAATATCTCCCAGATCAGACTCTTCATGTCTTCTGTGACTCCATCTGTTATGCCCTTTTGAGATACTTCCTGAATTGGTATTTGGGTTTAACCATTTATAGTAGTTACCATCAGTATCTTTCATAGTAGCCAAATCCCACTTAAACTTATACTCTGTTGTAATACCTTCAGGAGATGGGGTACCAGTAACAAACTGACCATTATCGTCGTTATAACCCACAGTAAATTTTATACTCCTGTGTGTTTGGGTTGTTGTAATAGAGAGCTCATCCTGTACAGCAGAACACCACTGTCCGTAATATCCGCCATACTTACTAAAATACCCAATTATATGGTAGGTATGATCAGGCAAAAGATCTCCTCCTTCAGCCAACTCAACTCTACATGCGGGTGTTGGTAATGTTAACGCTTTTATCATAATATTCTCCTTTATGCTGTAACTGTTGATCCATCGTAATAAGACTCAACAACAGTAAGTTTGCCATGAAGTATTGTCTTTTTCTTATCTCCTGCATACAGGAACCATACCTCATAATAATATATCCCCTTATTAAGGTCATTATCAGATGCAGACAACGTAAACGTAAGTTCCTTAGAGTTCATTGTCCCTGTTAGAGTTTTAGCTGTTGTAGTTGTCTGTCCAGCTTTATTAAAAATATATAGTTTGGCACCACAGTTTGCTGTATCAAAGTTTTCAGGCAACTCTATTGTAACCTTAAAAACCTCTGTATTTCTCTCTACTATTGATATATTCTGCTGTTTCATTATTTTACTATTTTATTATTTAATATCTATTTTCCCCGCATCAATAACCGTCTCTGCCATAACATTAATTGCCTTATCGCCAAGGTTTGTGATAATACCAACATTGTCTACCAGATGATCAGTCGCAGTTGCTTTCATACCCGTTGCCAGAACAGGTGTCTTTTTTGCCGGTGATAATCTTACCTTAATATCAACATCAAGTCTGCCAACAAGGGTTACATACTTTGCAGTATAAGGACTTGTTATTACAAGAGTATATTCTGAATTATCAGAGGTTATATCATCCTTTCCGTTTAAAAGGCTGGCATGTTTATCTCTAAGTATATCAAAGGTTGCCATATTGTCTTCTAATTGAACAGTCTTAAAAAACTCTCCATCTTTATGTACCTCAACTAAGCAAGCCTCCGGAAGATTTTCAACAACAAGATTGTGTCTTGAAAATGAATCAATTGTTATTATTCCATTACTAACACTTGTATATTCTATTCTTGGAGCTGGATTCACATTGTAGAAATTAAAATGTTTATCTCCCTTAGTTTTGTTATTCACCTGAATGTGCTTTCCGGTATCCTTTGAGTGAAACAATATATCATGCAATTCTGCACCTTCTGTTTTTGGATTAAAAAGCAACCATGAATTAACAAATTCAAAATTCTCTAACTTATATCCTGCCTTAGGATATGACCACGCAAACCTGTTATTTATAAGTTTCAATTCTTTTGCAGAACCATACGTGGATAGATATCCTCTGTTATCCTTTTTATAGATAAAATTATTGTTTCCGTTATATGATTTTAGAATAACAGAACCATATGTTGATATATCGCTATTATTATATTTCCCATTCAGGTCGCACCAAATAAACGGATCAAACAAAACATGATTACAGTTACTCATCTCTGTAAATGAACTCTTTATATTACCAAAATATTGGTGAATCTGAACATTATCTAACTTAAGAGTTCCGTTTTTATCGTACAGTGATCCATAAAAATCTACATATTTATTACCTGTATGATACAACTCAGCATCAACCTCTTTTAAAGCAGTGCACAGATCATTGAAGTCATATGTATCATCCTTAACATATATAAGTAAATTACCTCTGTCTCTATCATAAGTTTGCAGAAAACAACTCTCCTCTATATAACCAGAAGATATTTGAGGATGGAAATTAGAGTATGACTGATAACCTGAACCTTCATTAAGTTCTGTTAAGATAAAATCTGAATAATATCTGCTATCGGTATGATAGATATGACTCCATCTATTATGTCCTTTACTTTCGCTACCTGCATTGGTATTCGGATTTAACCATTTGTAAAACTCTCCGTTTTCATCTTTCATTGTGGCTTTATCCCACTTAAACTTATATCCGGCTTTCAGGCCTTCCGGAGCAGGTGCTCCGGCAACAAACTCTCCTTGCTCATTGTTATATCCTACTATAACCCTTATACTTCGTTTTGTATCTGTAGTGGTTATACTCAACTCATCCTGAACTGCCGAATGCCATTGACCATAATAGCCTCCGAACCTACTGAAATACCCAATTATATAGTAGGTCTGATTAGGTTCAAGACTACCTCCTTCAGCAAGTTCCAGCCTACAGTTAGGGGTAGGAAGTGTTAATGCTTTAATCATTTATCTCAGATTTTAGTTTTTCTAAATACGCCTCTTCTATCTCTGCCAGTTCGGGGTCTTGTTCTTTATTAATAAGGATCATCTCCTCAAGTGTCTTAATTAATTCTTCATCGGTTTCCATATACGTCTATTTTTGGTTAATAATTAAATACGCCAAATCAATCTGAAACACATATATAGTGTTCAGTAGTTATGAATATTCATTGTTAAATCCGCGGGTAGATTAAATCTTGTCTGAAGCATTTAGGCTTTGGGGACTGCTTAATCACACTGTAAAACTATAACAGAGTTTTGAACTTTGCAAACGGCCGTGCAAAGAACGACACTCAGATGTAAAAGAACGACACTCAGATGTAATTCTTTGCACAAAACGATCCTGATTATATGCATTTTAACACTTTTTTCGCGTTACACGAAAAAAAGTTTTTTCAGGCATTCAAAAACGACTAAAAAAAGACTATTTCTTCTGATATAGTTCGGCATACTTTTTGATGTTTTGATAATGTTGATTGTTACAACGTATATCCAGACAGACGTTCTTTCAAATAAAATTTACCTTTTTTTAACACCACATAATACTATTATTTGATTTTTTATAGTTAAATTAGTGGTTAGATAAACTAAGGTAATTTCAGAACATTTTAATGTATATACTTAGTTTCAACAACAACGTTTCGTTTTTTATTGCAGTTAATAAATTATTACAGTAACAGTAATCCCCTTCTGTTATGTGTTATTTTTTATTATTGAGTAAGCGAAACACCCCAAGGATTATTTGAACATAAATTATTGTACAAACATGGAAAGACTTAAAGATGCAACTGAACTAAAACAGAACGATGAGAAAACAGAAACATTTGACGACTCAAGAAGATCGAGGCTTATAAGCCGTAGAAATCAATGTCTTATAGCACGTTTCTATTACTGGAGCGAGATAAGACGCCTGAGATTTGATGACACTATCTATAAGCTTCAGGAAGAGGAGTTCTTTATAAAGAAGAGGAATATTATTAATATTCTTAAGTCGTTTGGGTGGTATCTTGACATTCTTGTAACAAAGTGCCCGGAAGCAAAACAACTAAAAAAAGATTATCCGGGATTCAACTGGAATAAGAGATAAGCCCACAAAACTATATGACCAACCTGTTAGGGTTATACTATTATTAGTATAACTCTGACCCAATCAGAATCATTATATAAAACGGTAAAATTACTGTTTTATAACTAAATAAAAACAGGCATACAACAATACCAATTGTTACATACCTGTTCCACTAAAAAACTCAATCAACTATTCATTCTAGAGGCTTTAATCACCCCTTTTACTGATAATATCTTTCTAAGGATATAGTCCAGATGTTTGAGATCTGAAACATTAATCTGTATTCGTCCGGCAAACTCTCCTACTGTATCAGAATCTATGAAAAATGCACGCATACTAACCTTTGGGTCTTTGGTTATTATATCTGTAACACTACTCATTATACCGGAACCAGAGCCCAATATCTTTACATTTACCAAAAATGAAGTCTGCTCATCAGTATCTTTCCATTTAACCTCTACTATACGATACGGATAACTCTTTTTCAGTTGCAAAGCATTAGGACAATCATCACGATGTATCTTTATTCCATCACCAATGGTAATAAAACCAAAAACTCTATCGCCCATAACCGGATTACAACAACGTGCAAACTTATAATCTACATTAACCAGTTTGTTATCAATCTCCAGAAAATCAGACGAAGTTGAGGTAGTTGTACTTTGAGGTTGAACAACATGATTCTCAACAACCTCTGCCTTCACAACCTTATCATCCTTAGGCGTCAGAGAGTTTATATATGTTTTTACATCTTGTAAAGAGATCTTCTCCTTTGCTATATCTGAATAAAAATCAAGAGCATTTTTATATTTAAAAGCCTTTATCATATCAAAAAACAGCTTGTCAGACATAGGAACCTTCCAGTTCTTTAACCTACGCACCAACATCTCCTTTCCATCATCTGCATCCTTAAGTTTAACCTCTTTGAGGTATTGCTTAACGCGTGCTTTTGCTTTAGTTGTTTTAACAAAGCCCAACCAGTCTGGTTTAGGAAACTGCTTTTTGCTTGTATTTACACTAATTATATCGCCATTCTGTAATACATACTTTATAGTAATATTTTTGCCATTAATTTTTCCGCCAATACAAGTATCACCTAAATCGGAGTGTATATCATAAGCAAAATCAAGCAGACATGATCCATGCGGAAACTTCTTAAGGTCTCCGTTTGGAGTAAATACAAAAACCTCTTTATTATAAAGGTTCATCTTAAAACTATCTATAACATTCTCTGACTGTTCAGGCGTTTCAAGAATATCCCTTATCTTAAGTAACCAGTCATCAAGCGATTGTTCTGATTTTATACCCTTATATTTCCAGTGCGCAGCAAAACCTTTCTCAGCAACCTCATTCATTCTGTCGGTACGTATCTGTACCTCAACCCATCTGCCGTCAGGGCCAACAACGGTTGTATGCAAACTCTCATAGCCGTTTGTTTTTGGCACAGATATCCAGTCGCGCATACGTTTCGGATTTGGCTGGTATTTATCTGTTATCATCGAATATGTGTTCCAGCATTCCGATTTCTCCTTATCCAGATCAGAAAACAGAATTATACGTATTGCAAACAGGTCATAAACCTCTTCAAAAGGGACATTCTGCTTCTGCATTTTCTTCCAGATAGAGTATATACTTTTTGTACGCCCTTTTATCTCAAATTTATAATCCTGTTTCTTTAACTGAACCTTTATCGGCTCTATAAATTGTTTTATAAATTTGTCCCGCTTTGCCTTTGTATCTGACAGTTTCTTTATTATCATCTTATAGGCATCGGGCTCTGTATATTTCATCGAGAGATCTTCCATCTCCGACTTAATATTATATAATCCTAAACGATGAGCCAATGGTGCGTACAGATAGAATGTCTCTAACGATTTACGTACCTGCTTCTCTGCATCTATATATGACATCGATCTCATAAGATCAAGACGATCTGCAATCTTTATAAGTATCACTCTTACATCATCAGACAATGACAACAGAAGATTACGGAAATTATCAGCCTGTATCTTATTATCATTATTTCCAAGTTCAGCAATCTTAACAAGTCCGGTTAGCAGATCAGAAACCGATTTTCCAAATTTCTGCTGTATCATATCAAGCGAAATCTGTTTTCCTCTTACAGCTTCATGAAGCAGTGCTGCAATAATAGACCTTCTTCCTAAACCAATCTCTCCAACAACAATCTGAGCTACCGATATCAGGTGAAATATGAATGGATCACCCGATTCCCTTCGTCTATCCTTATGTGCCTCAACAGCCAGTTCAAATGCCTCACGTATTTGCTCTTTTCCGTCAGCATCAACCCTGTCGCCTATTGATAGTAAAAGCTCCTTATATCTCTTCTTTATACGTCTCTTCTCTCTCTCTTCACTATATACTGATGCCATTTTATCTTAGTCTTGTTTTAATCAAAATTGGTAATAATTAACTAATATGTCAATATAAAATGTTGTAAAAGATGTTAAAATTAATGTACAATAATGTAAATGGTATAATATACCTACTACAAACAAAGCATTAAACTGTACCTAGAATACTATAGAATATGGGGTCTTAATTTACAGGTAAAAAGATATCTGATTACTTTCTGTTTCTGATAAATTTAACAACAAACATAGCCACAACAGACAGAATAAGTGCTGATACAAGAACAACAATCATATTCCTGTACTTCTTTTCCAAATCACTCAATTCTATAGATACGCCGTCACGCTCCTCTTCTACCTGAGCAATTCGGCTCTCTAAAAGATCTATCTCGTACTTGTGCTTGTTATCTTTTGCAACTACAATGCTATTAAGTTTGTTTATTGAGTCCTGCATAACAACTTTACGCTTCAGATAAAAATATGCCCGCTGGTAATTATGTTCTTTCTCATATAATTCTGCAATATTAGAATACAAACCAGCTTTTTCGTCAAGCGATCCAGCTTCCTCAACAAACTGTAAAGATTCCCTGTAATACTTTCCTGCTTTGCTATAATCCTCAATACCATAATGCAATGAACCAAGAGCACTAAGGGTACTGCCAATTCCTCTTTTATTATCTAACGAACGTCGTAACCTTAAGGCCTCTTTATAGTGAGTAACTGCTTTTGAGTACTCACCAATCTTTTTATTCAACAATCCCAGATTATGATAACTTCTTGCAACCCCATCTTTATTATTAATCCGTTTGTCTATACTAATAGCTTCCTGATAATAGTGTATAGCTAAATCAAGACTATCTATCTCAAGATAGATAGACGCCAGATTATTAATAGCTATTGCTCTGATATCATACTCATAATGCGGACACATCTCCTCTGATGATTTAAAATAGTTAAGTGCATTATCTTTATCCTCCAGGTTAAAGAATATTAACCCGATATTTATATTAAGCGAAGCTATATCTACAGAATCGGTTGCATAATTCATTGCCTCTCTGTATATATTTAATGCCTCATTAAATTTAGACTGTTGTCCTTTAAGAGCACCTAAAAACCGCATTCCTTTATAGATATTTGGCACATCACCTACCAACTTTGAGATAGCAATATATTTATTAAGCTCATCAATTGCCCTCTGTTTTTTATCTCTTCCTGAATAGAATATTATTGCATTAGCATATATCTCTGCAATTGCATCAGAGTCCTGTTCTGCTTTTGCTATTATTAATGCCTCATCATAGTAGAGCAGACTTGTATCTGAACTAACAGATAGCTGTTCGTTCATATTTTTCAAGTACAGTTCCAGCTTTGTTTTTGTATCTGCAGTATCTAAAGCAGATTCTAGTGTTTCAGTATCCTCTTGTGCATAACTATTTATTACTGATATAGTCTGAAGTAATAAAACAACATAAATAAGTCCTGTTTTCATTGCTAAGATGTCTAATAGATGTACTCAACAAAAATACATGATATGGTGTACAATAGCAATCTATACATAAATAATATTGTGCAATTCATAATATTGAATAATTGCAAAATTATTGATTCTCGTGGCACCATTGGTTAACACATAATACAGTTATATGTAAAACAGTTACCATAATTCTCATTTTTTTTATGTTTTACTTATAAACTCTTGAATTGTTTCAATAAATTAGTGTCGTTTTACAGCATTTAGAATAACAAATAACAGAGACTACAATGACCAAATCTCAAATTAAAGAGACTATAGATAGATTAAGAGAGAACATTAACCGACATAATTATCTTTATTACGTTAAGTCGTTACCGGAGATAACCGATTTTGAGTTTGATCAATTATTAAAAAAGCTTGAAGAGCTTGAGAAGAATAATCCGGAATTCGACAGTCCGTTATCTCCTACAAAGAGAGTGGGAAACGATATTCTTTCGTCATTTGAACAAGGAGATCACAGGTTTCCTATGTTATCGCTTGGTAATACATACTCTGAAGAGGATCTGGATGAATTCTTTGACAGAACAGAGAAAGCTTTAGAAGCTACACCGGAATATACATGCGAGCTTAAATTTGACGGTGTTGCTATAAGTATAACATATGAGAATGGTAATCTTACAAAAGCCATTACACGCGGAGATGGAAGCAGAGGAGATATTGTTACAGAAAATATAAAGACTATCAATTCAGTACCACTTACCCTAATGGGGAATAATTACCCTGAATCGTTTGAGATTAGAGGTGAGGTTCTTATGCCGTTCAGTTCATTTGAGACAATTAATAATGAACGTATACAGGAGGGTAACGATCCGTTCGCAAACCCAAGAAACGCTGCATCGGGAACGTTAAAAATGCTTGACCCAAAGGTTGTAGCACACCGAAAACTTGACTGTATGCTATACTATATGGCATCTGACTCTATTGCTGAAGCAACCCACTTTAAAGCAATGACTAATGCACGATCATTTGGCTTTAAGGTTCCGGATACAATGCAGTTATGCAAAACACGCGAAGATATAAAAGCATATATAAACCATTGGGATAAGGAGAGAGAAAATCTACCTTATGCTATTGATGGTGTTGTAATAAAGATTAATAACTTCGACCAACAAAAGCAACTTGGTTTTACATCTAAAACACCACGATGGGCAATATCATACAAGTTTAAGGCAGAGCAGGAACTTACCAAGCTACACTCTATTACGTATCAGGTAGGACGAACCGGAGCTATTACTCCCGTTGCAAATCTTGAACCAATACAACTTGCGGGTACCACTGTTAAAAGGGCATCGTTACATAATGCCGATCAGATAGCCCTTCATGATATCAGAGTTAATGATATGGTATATGTTGAGAAAGGTGGTGAGATTATACCAAAAGTTGTTGGGGTTGATAAAACAAAAAGGGATGACAGTTCTGAACCATTAGATTATATAACACAATGCCCTGAATGCAATACAGAATTGGTTAGAATTGAAGGTGAAGCGAAACACTTCTGTCCTAATGAAACAGGTTGCCCTCCGCAGATTAAAGGACGCATAAAACACTTTATCTCGCGCAAGGCAATGAATATTGATGGCATTGGAGAAGAGACTGTTGAGTTACTTTTTGACAAAGGCTTTATAAAGGATATTACTGATTTGTACTCTATAAATGCTGATGATATCAAGGTTCTTGAAGGTTTAGGCGACAAATCTGCTGATCAGCTTGTGAAGGGCGTAGAGGAATCTAAAAAGATGCCATTTGCTAGTGTTCTGTTTGCATTAGGAATTAGATATGTTGGAGAAACAGTTGCAAAGAAACTTGCTCATGGAGTAAAGGATATAGACAGTTTAATATCTATGAGCAAAGAAGATCTTATTGATATTGATGAGATTGGTGATAAGATTGCAGACAGTATTATAGATTTCTTTGCTAATGAGGCAAAAAAAGAGATGACCATGAAACTGAAAGAGATTGGTCTGAATATGAAGTTAGACGAAGATGAAATCAGTAATACAGACACACTGAAAGGTTTAACATTTGTTATTACCGGTACCTTTGAGAAACATTCAAGAGAGGAGTTACAGATATTAATTGAGAAATATGGTGGTAAAAAAACATCATCAATATCAAAGAAAACATCGTATCTTCTGGCAGGAAAAAATGTTGGCCCAGCAAAAATGCAAAAAGTAGAGAAATTGGGAATAAATATTATCTCTGAAGATGAATTTTTAAATATGATTGAATAAAATATGTTTGGAATAGATAAATGGTTTAGAAAATACGACCTTAAAAAAAGCCTTAAAAAATTTAAGCGAGACAAAAAAACTATATGCTATACTGAGGCAAAAAGTATTGGTATTATTGCTTCCGTTAAGACTCCGGAAGAATATAATTCAATACACTCATTTATTGAATCGGTTAAGAAAGATGGTAAAAAGGTTGATTGTATTGTTTTTATAGATAAGAAAGAAATAGAATCTGATTACCTGATTTATGAGGATATAAACATCCTAAAAAAGGGTGATTTAAACTGGTATGGCAAACCTGTAGGAGAACAATACAACAGTTTTATTCAAAACAGATACGATATTATTATAGAGCTTAATATGGATGAATTATATGCTGTAGAGTACTGTGTTGCTCTGTCAAATGCATCTATAAGAGCCGGAGGATCATTCTTTAAATCGGGTTATGCTGACTTCATTATAAGCCAAAAAGAGTTTGATATTAATTTCTTATTTACAGAATTAAAGAGATATCTGAGTATATTAAAGGCATAACATTAAACGTCCTTAAATTTTATATATGATCAATTATCTTATATTTGTTGTAGAATAACAGTGTTTACTTATATGTATCTAAATTAGTGCGCATGCAAAATATATTTCAGGGTACCGGGGTTGCTTTAGTTACACCTTTTAAGAGTAATGGCGATATAGATTTTGAATCGTTAGAGAGACTTGTGGATTTTCAGATCTCAAACGGAATTGATTTTATTCTTGCCCTTGGGACAACCAGCGAAGCTCCTACCCTTACCACAAAAGAGAAAAAGAGTGTTGTACAGTGTATAATAGATAAGACCAACGGCAGAATCCCTGTAATGGTAGGTTTTGGAGGAAATTCTACCAGAAGCGTAATAGATGAATTATCAAACTGGGATATGTCAAACATCTCAGGTATACTTTCTGTTACACCATATTATAATAAACCAAGTCAGCAAGGACTTATTGAGCACTTTACAGCTATTGCTAATGCAAGCAGTGTTCCCGTAATATTATATAATGTACCATCACGTACCGGTGTTAATATGGCAGCTGAAACCACTATTACTTTGGCTAAGCACAAAAATATAACAGGTATAAAAGAGGCTTCAGGCGACTTTGCACAGATGGCACATATTATAGATAATTGTCCTGAAGATTTTACAGTATTATCAGGTGATGATATGCTGGCAATGCCTACAATATCTATGGGAGGTAACGGGCTTATTTCAGTAGGTGCTCAGGCTTTGCCAAAGGTATTTTCTGATATGATTAATCATTCTCTTAACAACGATTTTATAAATGCCCGTAAGGAGTTCTATAAAATAACAGGCTTTGTTGAAGCTATATTTAAAGAGGGTAATCCTACAGGTGTAAAAGCAGCCCTTAGCAACATTGGTTTAATAGATAACAATCTGCGTTTACCACTTGTAAAGGCATCAGATAAACTTGCTTCTGAGATAGATTCTATAATTAAAAATATATAGATGTAAGGGGCTGGAACCAGAACCCAGCCCCTCTTCTAACTACTCTATTACAATCTTCCCACTATACACATCTCCACCTTTCCGTATTGTAATAAAATATAAACCACTTCTTTTATCTGCTAAATCTATAACAACTATATCATCAGGAGAACTATCCATAAATACAAGTTTTCCGGTAACATCTTTTATATCAACATAATCTACTGCAACACCATTAAAGTTTATATGAACCTTACCTCTGGTTGGGTTAGGGTATATTTTAATTCTGTTATTATACAGATCTTCTAAACCAGACGATAACGAAACCGAGACTGATATATCTGCATGTGATTCGTTTCCATTATGATCTGTAACTGTCCATCTTACATTTGTTGTTCCGTAGCCAAACACTGCACCCTCTAATGTTACTGAATTATTAAAATCATTAGTAAGGCTCTTTACACCACAATTATCATATACCGATGAAGGATCAAGCAATTTATCAGGTACTTTATACTCTGTATCTGAATTCATCTTTACCACACTATTCTTTGCTGCAACAATCCGTGGCACTGTAACATCATTTATTACAACCTTCTGTATCTGCGACACAGTGTTTCCGCTCTCATCACTATATATCCACTCAACCTCATACTCACCCTGTATATCAATGTCTACATCATGTTTTGTAGTAGCAATTATTTTACCATCGCAATCATCGGTTGCTGTTGGTGGTTTTAACGACACACTACACTCATCAGTAACTGTTGCAAGGCTAGGTAAATCAGGAATTGGAGCAATATGATCTGTAACCCTTACGCTCTGCTGCTGAATTACTTTGTTACCGTTTCCATCATAGTAAACCCAATTAACTGTATAATCACCACGTTTAGTATACGATATAGGATCTGATGTTATTGCAACTATCTCTCCGGCACAATTATCATTAGCTTTTGGCGGTTCCAATACTGTACTACAAGCCACTACAACCTCAGGTAACTCACTATGCTCTGGCACTGGAGGAATATTGTCTTCTACAAAAACTCTCTGCTGTTGTGTAGCAACGTTACCATTATCATCTGTATATGTCCAGGTAATAAGATACTCCCCTACTCTTTCATATACAAGCTGATCAAATGTTCTCCCTTCAATAATTCCGCTACAATCGTCTGTTGCTACAGGCTTCTCTACAACTATTCTGCAATCGGAGTGCAGATCCGGCAAATTCTCAACGTTAGGAACCGGGGCAAATACATCGCCTACTATCACTTTCTGTTCTTGTATCATAACATTACCATTACCGTCATTGTATTCCCACTCAACCACATATTTACCCGGAATATTATATAATGTAGGGCTATTAGTTATACCATTAATTGTTCCCGAACACTCATCTGTAGCTTTTGGAGGATTATCTGTATCTATAATCACGTTGCATCCACCCACCACATCTGGTAGAATATTTATATCGGGTATAGGATTTGATATATCCATTACAGATACAATCTGCTCCTGCGTTGTAATATTACCATTACCATCATCATATTTCCACGTAACAATTTTAGTTCCCTGAGTATCGTACTCAACAGGATCTTCTGTTGTACCTGTTATTAATCCGGAACAGTTATCTGTAGCTATCGGAGCTTCAAGTTTAACATAACACTCTACCTCAATTGTCTCAAGCACCGGATATTGAGGTACCGGCTTTGTAACATCATCAATAATAATAACCTGAGATATCTCACTCTTATTCCCTGAAGCATCAGTAAATACCCAGCGTAATGTATGCGTACCCTGCTCAGTAAAACTCTCTTCGTCCGGTACTCCTGTTATCTCACCGCTACAATTATCAGTTGCTTTAGGTCTGTCTGCCTGATCTATTTCAGAAACATTAAAACCACACTCTCTTGCTATATCCGGTAATGCATTATCATTTGGTACAGGAACTATTCTGTCCTCTATTTTCACTCTCTGATCTTGAGTTACAACACCATTAACCCCATCATCATAAGCCCAAACAATTGTATATTCTCCTGCTGCATCATAAAGTGTTTGTCCTGATTGCATAGTAGCTTTAACTCTCTGCCCCGGAGAGCAATCATCTGTAGCATACGGATACATATCTTCTGTTATTTGAACACTACACTCTCCTGTTAATAGTTGTAAATTCATAATCTCAGGTACAGGAGGATTATCAGCTACCACTACTTTCTGTTCCTGAGTAGTTACACGACCCGATACATCTGTATACTTCCAGTATATTGTATATGTACCTTTTCCGCTAAATGTTAAATCTGTAATAATATCACCATCACTATCATAAGGTACTCCCTGAATTATATTGTTACAATAATCCCTTGCATTAGGATAAGACAAAACATTAACTGTACACGTTCCTGATAAATCGTTTAACGAAGACTCTACAGGTACAGGGTCTGCAGCGTAATCAATTATCACACTCTGCTGCTTGGTTGCTTCATTTCCATGAGCATCTTTAAACAACCAGATAATTGTATGCGTTCCATATCCATGAAACTCCGCTATGTCAGGCTCTCCGGTAATTACTCCATCACAATTATCAGTTACACTCGGATAAGTGTAAGCCATAGGAGTAAGAGTATAGGAACATCCTGTTATAATTATATCGGCAAGATTAAGCCCCGAAACATCCGGAGCCTGAGTATCAACAATTTTTACCGTCTGATTCTGTGTTGTTGTATTCAGGTTACCATCTGTATATGTCCAGACAACTGTATACTCTCCCACTCCAACTATTGGAAATGTCATACTTGGTACGCCTTGAATATCCTGACCACTCTCTCCCGTAGCTAACGGAGGAGCTATAGATGCCACACTACACTCTTCTGTAATCACAGGTAGATCAGCTACTTTAGGTACAGGTTTAGTATACGAACCTGACACAGGCAGAATACAGCAAAATATCAGCAACGCAGCTATTAATTGTTTCTTAACATAAGTATCTAAGGAATATACTTTTCGGAGTAACAGATGTTTCATAAATGTTCTCATATAAAATAATGTTCAAAGAGGTTAATCATTCTAACAATGATTATCTCCTAAATAAATAATCACTTTATATAAGTTCGTACTTTTTTTTTATAAAGTAAAGTAATAGAGTAATAAAAATATGATTTTAACACTTAACAATATATACAACCAATATAACATAAAAAAAGCCCCAAAAAGGGGCTCATTTATCAATATGCTGTCTCTAATTTAAAAGTAATACTCTTCATCCAGATCATCCTCGTCTAACTGCACATAACTACCCCCAAGAATTGTTCTTATTTTTACAGTTTTGGGTTCTCCTATAAAGTTCATGTGTCCGTTTGTACTTACAGATCCTTCTATCTTATCGGTTACTTTAACATGTGCCTTTGCATTTGTTGATACCGATATATCTGCCAACTCTGTAGCAAAAGCAAACCCTTTGTATATTCCTGCAGTTGCTACACTAAGGTCAAGATATTTAGATGATCCTTTAAGATCAACTGTAGCTCCATCTGTTATTACAACCTCAAAATCGCGAATAGTAGCCACAATATTTACATCAGAATTTCCTCCGGCAGTAATCTCAAGATTATCAAAAATAAGCGTATCCTTACCAAATGTAACATCTGAGTTATATTCTGCTGTTAATTCTGACAGATCTTTATAACCAATAACTGCCTTAACACTATAGTTCTTAGAAAACGGATACTTATGTTTCAGTATCAGCTCCCCACGTCGTACCTTGGTTATAATATTATTTGATTCAACTCCGTTAAACTCAAGCTTAACAAACTCTTTATCTGACTTAACAAGTTCAACATTAAAATAACCACTTACATATATCTTGCTGTAATCATTAACCACACGGCTTTCCGGCTTACTTTGCGCATTAATAGCCGACAGACATACAAACGAAAAAACAAACAAGCTTACAGATATTCTCTTCATCAATCTCCTCATACTCAAAACAGTTTTATCTCAATCTATATTACCTCAACATCAGATGATTTTAACCACCCTCTGTTACCATCGCTCACCATAATCTCTACCCAGTCACCAACCTTATCTGTAACCTTAACCTTTGTTCCTTCATGCAGAAGAAAAAGATTGGTTCCTGATTCATCAGGCGAACTCTTTAATGTAACTGATTTAGCAAAAACAATGCCATATGATTTCTCCATAATCATATCCTTTTGATCAGCAGAGAACTTAAGACTGATTACCGATGTCAGCAACACAAATATTGAGATAAAAAACATTATTTTTTTAACCGACGATGATGAGGCAAGAAAATATACAGATCCCAGAATAACAAACAGAGCAAACAGTACTATACTCCATATAGCCCATCCGTCAGAACTATTAGAGGCTCTCATATTATCTATCCATCTGCTAAGGAAAAACTGCGGCAAAACTTCAATTTTATCTACTACATACAACCTTGCAATATTTAAGTTATGATCAATCCTGTCATCACCAGGAGCAAGCTGCTTAGCTCTCTCAAAATTCAGTATAGAGTTTGCAATATCATTAAGCTTATAGTATGCACTACCAAGATTATAGTACAAAGCTGCTGAAGAGTAACCACTCTTAACAATCTGCTCATAAAGAACTATTGCCTCCTCATAATTATTATCAATATACTCCTTATTTGCCTTCTCAAGTAATTCTGTTGGTTGTGCAAACGTTATATATGCCGTAAACAGTAATGGTATTAATAATAGTATTCGTCTCATAATTACTTAATTTTCTGATCAATTGTTGATATTACATCTGCTGTCTTCTCGTATATAGTATTCATATCAGACGATTGTGCCGATGGTGCATAACGCGCAAATTCACACGTTGATACAACATCATCAAATCTGTATAACAGATCAGAATCCACCCCTTTCTCAATCAGTTTCTCTTTAGCTCTGTCTTTATTCAAATCAGCTACAGGAATCATTAACTTATCGCCAAGATAACCCCATATTGCCTTTAGAGTCTCATCATAGAATTGCTCTTTCTGTGCACTCTTAAGATACTGTGCCGCAACCTTAAGTCTTTTGCGAGCCATCTTATTAGCTTTACGATTCTTAACCAGAACAATATTTTTATTACTCTCAATATATCTCTTTCTTAAAAGGAACACCACAACAAGTATAATAATACCAAACAGATATATCAGATATAGCATTGTGCTACCCATAATAAAATCTGTACTCAACTTAAGCTTGGTATTCTTTGTATCAATAAACAGAATATCTTTATTCAGATATTTAACATCCTCCTTACTAATACCTGATACCATCTGCGAAGCACCCCTGTCGTTACTTGACTCAACCTCTATATCATATTCAGGTGTTGTCAATGTAACATATCTCTTACTCTTAAGATCAAAATAGCTAAACTCTACTGCCGGCACCTTAAAATTACCACCATAACGAGGAATTATAAGATATTCAAACGTCTTTGAACCTGTCTGACCTCCCAATGAATTCTTTATTCTATCAGTCACTTTAGGTTCATAGTTCTCAAAATCGGCAGGAAAATTAATATCCGGAGCCGAGATAAGATTAAGGTTACCCTTTCCTGATACTGTATACTTTATTGTAATAGCTTCATTTGTCTTTACTTTCTGTCGGTCTATCTTAGAGCTGAATTTAAACGCCCCTACAGCACCATTAAAGCTTGCTGGTTTATCCTCAGGCAAAGCCTTTACATTTATCGATACCGGCTTTGATTTTAATGTCTTTGCAATTGTACGTGTTGATCCAAAAAAATCATCAAATGCACTATGTCTCTGTTGTACCGATACACTAAGATCCATCTCAGCCGAAGGTATTACAATTTTTCCGTTACGCTGAGGGTATATTACATCCTTACGTATATCAACTACATAATAAACCTCGTTATTATAGCTCTCTCTTGCCCAGTTTGACTGAATCTCAATTTTTTGGTTCCAAAAACCTTTAAGTGATGGTGCTCTGAAATCGGTAACCTGTATAGATGTATATTTAGAATACAACTTAATGGTAGCCACTGTATGTTCTCCCTGATACAGAGTTCTCTTTGATGGAATAACCCTAATAAACATATCCCTGTCAGATATGCCTTGTACATTACCTTGTTGCCCTGAATTTCTGTTTTGTGCTCTATTAGCTCTTCCTTTTACTACCTCTACTGTAATAGGTTTACTGTTATATTTCTTCCCGTCAACAACAATGCTCGCAGATCCTATCTTAAATCTTCCAACCTTTTTTATCTGAATAACATATGTATATGTAACAGACAGGTTTTGTTCCATATTGCCATTTGAGTCTGTTCTATAAGATTGTTGCCTTCCATATGTAGGTCCTGCCAGAACCCTGAACCCCGAAAGTGATGGTGCCTTAAAATCCTTCCCTGAAGCGTTCACCTGAAAGGTAAGCCTGAACGACTCTCCGGCTTCAACAACACCGGGTCCATAAGCCTCAAACTTTACATCCTTATCTTGCGAAAAAAGAGTTAACGATGTAAAAATTAGTATCAGAAATGTTAGTTTTTGTCTCATATTATATTCTCTTATATCTTCTCTCTACCAGTTCTTTTTTACTTTCACCTTCTTCTGCTTAGCCTTCTTTTTTGCCAATGCCTTCTTAACCTTCTCCTGTGTCTTCTTCTCTTGTCCTTCTTGCGCTTTTAGCATTCTGGCTGCAGCCTCTTTTGATAATTGAGGTTTTTGCTGTTGTTGTTTCTTATCCTTATCGCCTTTACCTTTCTTATCATCATCCTTTTTATCTTTATTGTCTTTCTTATCCTTGTCCTTGTCTTTATTCTGATCATTCTTCTTGTCCTGATCTTTCTTATCCTTATTGTCTTTGTTATCCTTGTTATCTTTATTCTTCTTGTTGTCCTTGTTATCCTTATTCTGTTTATTGTCTTTATTCTGATTTTTATTATTCTTATCCTGTTGCTGCTTTTTACGCAACTTATCCTGAGCAAAAGCAAGATTATACTTTGCATTATGATCCTTCGGATTCTTACGCAAAGCTTTCTTATACATATCTATACTCTCCTCAAATTTCTTCTCTTCCAGAAACGTATTACCAATATTATAATATATATCAGATAACTTAATATTATCAGACTCTTTTGTTGCAAGATTCAGCAAAACCTCACGTGCCTCCTCATACTTCTTCTGTTTAATAAGCGAATTTCCTAAATTAAACTCACTATCGGTAGAGAAAGGGTTTCTATCTAATGCCTTACGGTACTTTATCTCTGCTCTGTCATATTTTTTACTCTCAAACAGATCATTCCCCTCACGTATAATCTTGCGCTCTTTTTGTGCATAGGCCGATAATCCGCCTGCAATAATAAGCAAAATAACTAATACTATATTTCTCATACCTTTGGATCTTTAAACAGACTAAAATTCTTTAAATACTTGTTCTTACGCTCAAGAATAACAAACTCAAGCAGTAAGAAGAACAGTGCAAATGCTATCATATACTGAAACTGATCGTTATATGCTGAATAAACCTTTGCCTTTATCTCTGTTTTATTCAGCTTCTTCATATGATCAAGAATGCTGTTAAGTCCGAAACTTACATTATTTGCTCTTGTATACTTACCATTTGTTGCCGATGCAATCTCCTGAAGCATTACCTCATTCAGTTTAGAGATTATAACATTACCATCTGCATCTTTTCTGAAACTTGTTCCTGAAGCACCATTGCCTACAGGAATAGGAGCTCCTTTCGGATCACCAATACCAACACTATATATTATTATACCCTTCTCAGCCGCCTCTCTTGCTTTTTCAATAGCATTATCTTCATGGTTCTCTCCATCGGTAATAATAATAAGTGCCTTTGACGCTTTAGTATCAAGACTAAACGATCGTGATGCAAGATCTATAGCCGAACTGATTGATGTACCCTGTTGCGGAACAATATCGGTTGAGATATTAGACAAAAACATCTTTGCCGATTTATAATCGGTTGTCATAGGTATCTGAGTATATGCATCTCCGGCAAAAACTATAAGTCCTACCTTATCATCAGACAATTTATTTATTAAACGCGATATAGCCTGCTTAGCCTTCTCTAACCTGTTTGGGGTAATATCTTTTGCAAGCATTGAGTTAGACACATCAAGCGCTATAATAAGCTCAATACCTTTACGTTTAACCTCTTTTAACTGCGAACCAAACTGAGGGCGGGCAATTGCTACCGAAAGCGATACATAAGCAAGTAGTATAGCTATAAACTTTATTACCGGACGCTCCGACGACGAATCAGGCATAAGATGTTTTATTATTGCCATATCGCCAAATCTGCGAAGCATTCGCTTCTTTCTGCGTAAAGCCAGCCAGAACAGCAGTATAAATACCGGAACAGCCGACATTAATATATATAGTAGCTCTATATTTTCAAATCTGAACATAAATGCGTTTTTATGGTATTCTTCTAAATAATGTGTGACGTAATACTATCTCAAGCAGGAATATTAATCCGGCAATAAGTGCCAGCGGAAGATACTCCTCCTCAAGTTTACTAAAATGTTTTACATCTATCTTTGTCTTCTCCAGTTTATCAATCTCTTTATATATCTCAGCAAGTTTAGCCGATCCGGTTGCTCTGAAATACTCTCCGCCTGTTATTCTAGATATCTCACGTAGAATATCCTCATCAATTTTCACATCCATCTGCTGTAACTGTAATCCGAATATCGTCTGTACAGGATACGGTGCCTTTCCGTTTGTACCAATACCAATTGTATATACTCTTATACCAAATGTTTTGGCTATCTCTGCAGCTGTTAGCGGATCTATTGCTCCTGAATTATTAACCCCATCGGTAAGTAAAACAACCACCTTGCTCTTGGTTTTACTATCCTTAAGTCGGTTTACAGCAGTTGCAAGTCCCATACCTATAGCGGTACCATCCTCAAGCATACCACTCTCAACATCCTTAAACAGATTAATAAGCACTGCATGATCTGTTGTAAGCGGACACTGAGTAAAACTCTCTGCCGCAAAGGTTACAAGTCCAATCCTGTCGTCAGGACGACCTGAGATAAAACGTATAGATTTATCCTTTGCATCAAGCAGCCTGTTTGGTTTAAAATCCTGCGCAAGCATACTGCTTGATATATCAATGGCAACCATTATATCTATACCCTCTGTAGACATCTCGTCCCAGCTATTGTCTGATTGTGGTCTGGCCATTGCAACAATAAGAACAGCAATTACAAGACAACGTAATACAAACAACATATGTCTGAGATATACCTTATATGACGATCCGCCTTTTTTAAATGCCGCAATTCCCGAAACAGATATACTGGCTCCTGCTGTTCTGTTCCTTAATATATACCAAACAATCATTGGTATAAGTACTGTACCTAACCACAACAACTCCGGGTTTGCGAAAACAATCTTATCCCACATTGTTCACCTCCTCTTCTCCTTGTTCCGGTTTCACATCAGGTACAACAACAACAGTATCTCCATCTTTATCAGATTCTGCAGATGTTTTTACATCAACAACAAGTGTTTTCTGCACAAACTTCTGTACTGTTTTGTAGTTATACTCATTATCTTCAGGTACGGGTACCATCTTAGCAAATTTTGCCATATCAGACAAGTACAGACAATCCTTAACTTTCAGCATAAGCTCCTTATCAATAGCTTTAAGCTCTGTAAGCGATGCTAATATCTCATCAGATGTCTGTTCAAGTGCAGCTATATTATATCTGTTCTCTATATACACCCTGAAAATATCTGTAAGTTTGGTATAGTACTCCTTTATTAATCCCTGCTGCCAAAGTTTCTCATCTGCCAGCTCATCAAGATCTCTGAATGCTATAATATGTGCAGGCTCCTTTGGTTTCTCCCTCTTAAATATCGGCTTCTTATTTCGGTACCTTAACACAATATATACCGCTATTGCAATAAACAGTAGTATTGCAATACCAATAAAAGTCTCCACAGCAATCTCTGCAAATATAAGCGGAGTCTTAATCTGCGGTTTTATATCAAAAAATGCTGTTGCTGTATCAACCCTGAATGTTACAACCTGCATTGCAAGCATATTAGAAAATACCGTATCGGCACTCTTATTCTTCTTTACAAAGAATGGTATGCGTGGTATAACATGCAATCCTGTATCAAACGATGTTATAAGATGCTCCTGAATTAACCTCATACGTCCCGATTTCATACGTATAGTGTCAACCGGGAATGTCTGTACAACCTCAACACCTTTTATAATAGTATCGCGAAAGGCAGGAAAAAACACCTCCTGATCCTTATGACAATCTAACTGAAACTTAAGCCTTACCTGATCCCCAATTAACAACAGGGTACTATCCAACTCAGCAGTTGGTATAGGTTTCTGCCCATAACTATTAACCGATAAGGTTAACATAAGTAGCAGAATAATATGTCTGTATATTCTCATACTAATTAATTTCTATTCTTAAATAGCATCAACAATGGTTTTACATAATCCTCATTAGTTGATATCTGAGTACTGTCGATACCATATTTTGCAAGAACCTCACTTGCTTTGTCCTGCGAACGTTGCCACCACTCAGCATACTGCCTACGAACCCTCTTGTCTGCTGAATCTATCCACATATCCTCACCTGTCTCAGCATCGGTTACACGTAACAATCCAACAGGAGGTAACTCCTTCTCGCCCGGATCAAAAATGCGCAAGACAGCAAGATCATGTTTATTAGCGGCAATCTTCAGAGCATCCTCATAGGCAGGATTATATCCATCGTCGTTATAGTTTATCATATCCGATAACAGAAACGTTGTACATCTCTTCTTAATAACGTTTGTAAGATACCTTAGCCCTTCTGTAATATCAGTACCCTTACTTGTTGGGGTAAAGTTTATAAGCTCTCTGATAATACGCAACGTATGTGTTTTACCCTTCTTAGGCGGAATAAACATCTCAATCTTATCTGAGAACAGAATAGCTCCAATCTTATCATTATTATGTATTGCCGAGAACGATAAAACAGCGGCAACCTCTGCCATAATATTCTTCTTTAATGTTCCTCTGGTTCCAAACTCATTAGATCCGCTGACATCAATAAGAAGCATTACCGTAAGTTCACGCTCCTCTTCAAACACCTTTACAAAAGGCTTATTAAATCGGGCTGTAACATTCCAGTCTATATTACGCACATCGTCGCCGTAACCATATTCCCTTACCTCGCTGAATGCCATACCTCTGCCCTTAAAAGCACTATGATACTCTCCGGCAAAGATATTCTTTGACAATCCGCGTGTCTTTATCTCTATTTTTCTAACTCTCTTTAAAAGTTCGGTAGCGTCCACTCTCTCTTATTTTAAGTTAATAAGTTAAATTCTGTGTAACTCTCACAATACAGGATACCTGCCCTGTACGCTTTATACTTAAAACAGAATACTATGGTACCTCAACTCTGTTCAGAATTGTTGTTATTATATCCTCTGTGGTCATATTCTCAGCCTCAGCTTCATATGTTAAACCAATTCTGTGACGTAGTACATCATGACATACAGCTCTAACATCTTCCGGTACAACATATCCTCTGCGCTTAATAAATGCATAGGCCTTTGCTGCCATTGTAAGCGAGATACTTGCACGTGGCGACCCTCCGTAACTAATCATATTCTTAAGTTCAGAAAGCTCATACTCTTCCGGGTAACGTGTTGCAAATACAATATCTACCACATATTTCTCAATCTTCTCATCAACATATACATCCTTAACAACCTCACGGGCACGTATTATATCCTCAGGTTTAAGTATTGTTGATACCTTAGGGAAGCTTTTAGCAATATTCTGGCGTACAATAAGTTTCTCCTCATCTCTCTTAGGATAATCAATAACCACCTTCAACATAAAACGGTCAACCTGTGCCTCTGGTAGCGGGTATGTTCCCTCCTGCTCAAGCGGGTTTTGTGTTGCCATTACAAGAAACGGATCATCAAGCTTATATGTGCTATCGCCAATTGTAACCTGACGCTCTGCCATTGCCTCTAAAAGAGCCGACTGTACTTTTGCCGGAGAACGGTTAATCTCATCGGCCAATATAAAGTTTGCAAAAATTGGTCCCTTCTTTACACTGAAATTCTCCTGCTTAAGACTATATATCATTGTACCTATAAGATCGGCAGGAAGCAGATCTGGTGTAAACTGAACACGACTAAATTTTGCATCAATAGTACTTGCCAACGAATTAATTGCCAATGTTTTTGCCAATCCGGGAACCCCCTCTAACAATATGTGCCCGTTTGTAAGTAACCCAATCATCAGACTATCAACCAAATGTTTCTGCCCAACAATTACCTTCTCCATCTCAAGGTTGATCATATCTACAAAAGCACTCTCTTTTTGAATCTTATCATTGAGTTCTCGGATATTTAACTCTTCGCTCATAATCTATATATTTTTTATTTCCTATTACTTCTTGTCTCGATAGTATACAAATATCGACAAAAGGCAGGACTCAATGTGTTAAGAAAAGTTAAAAAAAATTAAGAAGCATTAACCTACAGATAGTTGAAAATAACCAGAGGTTACACAGAGCAAAAGAGTTACAAAACATCATAACTATTTAATATATTGACTGATCGACATGTTATACATTTTAAACAACATTTAAAATGCAGTAACTCTAATCACACAAACGTCTAAATTTTATATATATTTGACTAGTTTATAATTTTTTTACAAAACATACACAAATGCTAAAGAAAATACTGGTTGTATGTAACAACAACTCCAGTTTATCGCAAATGACAGAGGGGTGGTTAAAGTACTACGGAAAAGGAAAATGCGAGATTTACAGTGCAGGTATTCATAAAGGTGAGCTCAACCTGTTTGCATCAAAAGTTATGATGGAGGCTGTTATAGACATTACAATGCACAAAGCAAATATCATTACCGACTTTAAGGATATCAGCTTTGATTATATCATAACCCACAATACAGATATTGAAGCAAATTCTGATACCAACATAAAGGGTACAAACATATTACGTAAAGATTTTACCGATCCTGATACATTCAGCGGTACCGACGATGAAAAACTAAAACAGTTCAGTACCCTGCGGGATGAGATAGAAGATTTCTGCTTTGATTTTGTAGATAAAAACATTAAGAAATTATATTAAAACTATAGAGATACAAACAACAAAAGAACCTTAACAATCAAATTAGTTAATTATGAGAAAAATTGTTTCGCTACTTGTTGCTGCAACGTTACTATTCAGTTGCCAGACCAACAAAAAGGAGGATACGCAAACTAAAGATGCGATAATTATCTCTGAAAATGTGATGACTGAGACAGTTAAAGCATTAAAAGAGAAATTTGGAGACAACAATTACCGTATTGAGAAAGGTGTAAAACAGGCTGCTAATCTTTGGAGAGCATCTGATGGTAATACAGAAGATTTTAAAACATTCTGTATGAATAACTTTATTAATAATGCTAAAGAGCTTGATGTTGTATTCCAGAAGGTATCACGTAATTTCGAGATAATATACGGATACAATAACCTTATTACACTACAACTGCTTGAGCCAATTCACCTGACATATGGCGAGCCTCACTCAATAGATAACATATTTGGAGCTTACAGTCCGTATGCACACATAAATGAGGATTTTTATAACAACAAAATAGCATTTATTATTGCTCTTAACTTTCCGTCATACACTCTTAAAGAGAAGAGCGAGCTTGGAAAAGAGTGGTCGAGAAAAGATTGGGCTTACGCACGTTTAGGCGATATGTTTACATCAAGAGTTCCTGCAAATCTGCTACAGGCTGTAACAACTGCCGAAACAAATGCAGATATATACATTGCAGATTATAACATCTTTGTTGGTGAGCTAGTAAACGATAAAAATCAGACACTATTCCCTAAAGGAATGAAACAGCTTTCGCACTGGAATCTTAGAGATGAGATAAAATCTAACTATGCCGATAAAGAGGGTGGTCTTGAGAAGCAGGAGATGATATATGAGGTAATGAAGCGTATTATTTCGCAGGAGATTCCTGAGGATGTAATAAACAGCGAGGAGTACCAGTGGAATCCATATACAAACAAAACATATAAAGATGGTAAAGAGTTTGTTCTTGACAGAGAGCCGGATACAAGATACCAGCAAATAATAAACAACTACCATGCACTAAGAGAGGTTGACGCATATAGCGGAAACATGGACACATACATCAAGCGTAAGTTTGAGGGTAGCATGGAGATTGCACAGCCTGATGTTGAGGTACTGTTTGACAAGTTTCTTTCATCGCCGCAGGCAAAAATGGTTGGTGATCTTATTAAAAAGAGATTAGGCAGAGATCTTAAGCCATTTGATATATGGTACGATGGATTCAAGGCTCGTAGCTCTATAAATCAGGAGAAACTAGATATGGTAACTCAGCAGAGATACCCTAATGCAAAAGCTCTTGAGGCTGATCTTGGAAACATGTTGCTAAAACTTGGTTTCTCTAAAGACAGAGCAGAGTACATCTCATCAAAGATATCTGTTGATCCTGCAAGAGGTTCAGGACACGCTTGGGGAGCATCAATGAAAGGTGATAAAGCTCACCTTAGAACAAGAATTCCAGCGTCTGGAATGGACTACAAAGGATACAACATTGCTGTTCATGAGTTCGGACACAACGTTGAGCAGACAATATCTCTTTACGATGTTGACTATTACATGCTGAATGGTGTACCAAACACTGCTTTTACAGAGGCATTGGCATTCATCTTCCAAAAGAGAGATCTTTTCTTACTTGATATAAAAGATGATAATAAAGAGAAAGAGTACCTGCAAACACTTGATAACTTCTGGTCTATATATGAGATTATGGGAGTATCAATGGTAGATATGAAGGTATGGAAATGGTTATATGAGCACCCTGAGGCAGATGCAGAGCAGCTACGCGTTGCCGTAGAGACTATAGCTAAAGATGTTTGGAACAAATACTATGCTCCGGTATTCGGTATTAAAGATCAGACTATTCTTGGTATTTACTCTCATATGGTAGCAAGCCCATTATACCTTACTGCATACTCATTCGGTCATCTTATCGATTTCCAGATTGAGCAGTACATTGCAGATAAGAAGTTTGATAAGGAGGTTTCACGTATCTTCAAGATTGGTCGTTTGATTCCAAACGCATGGATGAATGAGGCTGTAGGTTCTCCAATATCTGTTGATCCTGTACTTAACGCTACATCAGAAGCAGTAAAGTATATTAAATAATATTACAA
This sequence comes from Bacteroidales bacterium, assembly GCA_025210735.1. Classification (GTDB taxonomy): domain Bacteria; phylum Bacteroidota; class Bacteroidia; order Bacteroidales; family UBA6680; genus UBA6680. Next base: position 2,421 of record JAOARD010000055.1, on the reverse strand, counting down.
CAGTCTGAGCAACTATCAGACACAAGCAAAACAGAGGAGCCAAAACAGCTCCTCTGTCTGTTTTTATACCAACCGTGTTAATTACCTCATCAGATACCAGAAAAGATACTCCTCACCTGTTTTACATCACAATTATTAAAGTTTATGTAAAAAATTGTTTTAAATAAAACAACAATTAATACATTTGCAACTTAAGACAGTTCGAAATCCCATCCTGTCTATAAACAAAACTAAGGAGACATATCATATAGCTTTTTTCTGCTGTTTATATAAGATGGGACCGGACACTATTGATAAATTAAGAGAGTTACGGGAACCATGCAGAATAAACAACTATCCTGTAAACTCACAAAATATTAAGTATGAAACAGACATTGTAATGACTTTCCGTTTATCCGGAAATGATTGTTATGCAGGTTCCATATTTCAATTGAAAGGAAGAAATAAACAGATGAAGAAAGCAGTAGTTTTACACTCAGGAGGATTAGACTCAACCACACTATTACACTACGCCAAAAGCGAAGGATATGAGGTATATGCGGTATCGTTTGAGTACGGACAGCGTCATGATAAGGAGTTAGATATAGCAAAAAAGGCAGCACAACTAGCCGGTGTAAAAGATCACAAACTTGTAACACTTAACCTTAATGCCTGGGGCGGATCGGCACTTACCGATTCAGATATAGATGTACCGGATTATAATCCAAACGAAGATTCTATACCCGTAACGTATGTTCCTGCCCGTAATATGGTATTCCTGTCAATTGCAGCATCGTATGCCGAGGTTATTGGTGCTCAGGATATATTTATAGGCGTAAGTGAGGTAGATTACTCTGGATATGTTGATTGTCGCGAATCGTTTATTAAAGCAATGGAGGCAGCCATTAATCAGGGTACCGTTGCAGCAGTAGAGAACAACAAACCATTTAAGATACATGCACCATTCCAGTATATGACCAAATCGGAGGAGATTATTCTGGGTACAAAGCTTGGTGTTGATTATGCAAATACATGGTCGTGTTACAATGGCGAAGATGAGGCTTGTGGCACATGCGATTCGTGCAAACTAAGATTAAAAGCATTTGAAGATTCAGGTATAAAAGATCCTGTTAAATATAAACACCTATAAACCACACAAACAATGTACTACATTAGCAAAAGACTTGAGATATCGGCAAGCCACAGGCTTGATCTTGACTACCCAAGCAAGTGCACAAACCTGCACGGACACAACTGGATAGTTAACATACACTGCAAAAGCAAGGAGCTGAATCATAACGGTATGGTTACCGACTTTAGCATTATTAAAGATAAAATAATGAATAAGCTTGACCATGCAAACATGAACGATGTAATACCCGTAAATCCTACAGCCGAGAATATTGCCAAATGGATATGCGACCAGATACCAAACTGCTACAAGGTAGAGGTACAGGAGAGCGAAGGGAATATTGCAATATATGAGCTGGATTAATCCGGCAGAACCACACATAAACCACAAATCAGGATGATCTACAGGATAAACGAGATATTCAACAGCCTGCAGGGCGAAGGCTACAATCAGGGCAGACAAGTTACATTTATACGTCTCTCTGGTTGTAACCTAAAATGCAGTTGGTGCGATACAGACCATACAGACAACACACCCATGTCGGTAAAAGAGATACTTGATAAGATAGATAAGCATAACTGTAGATCGGTAATTATTACAGGCGGCGAGCCTACAACATATAACCTCACCCCTCTCCTTACAGCACTAAATGAGAATAACTACTGGATTGGTATAGAGAGCAACGGTACAAACCCGTTTAGTAACTACTACCACCAACTGGACTATATAGCAGTATCGCCTAAAGGAGCCTTTCTGAGCCAGAAGGTAGATGAAGTACGTGTTGTAAACGATAACTGCACAGCAGAACAGCTACAACAGATAGAGCACAAAATAACTGCAACCAACTACTACATAAGCCCAAAAGAGGAGAACAACAACTTCAATATACTGAACACAATGCAGCTTATTGGCAAAATAAACACCCTATCCGCAAACCACTGGAGCATAAGTTTGCAACTACATAAGTTTGCGGATATAAGATAACAAGTCACCGTTTGTATAACATCAACCCTATTCAACAGGAGTTATAGTTAAAACGCTGGTTCGAGCTTGTAGCTCGGACACCTACCCGTTGCAATATCCTGATATAATATACATACACTAAACAAACTACATAAAACAGACTACTTTCATACATGAAACAGGCTCGATCCGCTCTACTCTAAGCGAGACATGTTTTCATTATACATCCCTCCTCAACAATTATAATATTAGCTTTCATTATTACTCCTCAAACTACGCTAAGAGATCGCTACTCTGAACTCTTACACTAGTTCGAGCTTGAAGCTCGGACACCTGCCCATTGCAAT
>JAOARD010000054.1 GCA_025210735.1 Bacteroidales bacterium | reverse complement strand
TATACACTGGTTCATTCTCCGTACCATCATGTACAAACTTTATCTTATCGTCTTCAACATCTTGTTTGGTAAATGTTGTAGTTACAACTCCATCTTTGGTAAAGTTACCATTTGCCAAGTTCGTTATTGAATATGTTAACTGATCGTCACTATTATCTTCATCTGTAGCATTCAGGAATGTACTTGTTATATCTACTGTTGCTCCTTCTGTTATTGTCAACGTGTTTGTGGGTAGCAGTGGTTTATCATTAACCTCACTTAATAGTATCAGTAGCGAATATTTATCAACAGAAAATACCTCACCATCATACACCTTATACATTATTGTTGAGTTTGGAGTAGATGTGGCATTATCAGTTGATACAAAACTTAGTTTATCAAGATCTGTTACGTCTGTTATATCAACAGGACTACCAGGTGTTGGGTTAATAAGTACATCACCTGTATTGTAAGTTCCATCATTATCCTTATCTATAAATAGTGTTCCTGCTGAAACTGTGTATATTTTAACCCCTGTAAATGTATCACCATCAGGATCGCTATATTTAAAATCGTCTTTCAACTTCTTCACAAAGTCCTCAAACAAATTTATTGCTACCGGATTTGCAACAGGAGGTCTTTTATTATGCGCTAAACCTAACCTAAAATACAGTTCTCCGTTAGGTACAGATACATATTTTGCTCTAAGATCATCTACTGACGTACAACCCTGATTAGGTGTCCCATAAACCTCTTGTGTTGCATCATACTTGTTTAAAATACCATCTTTATCTTCATCGTGCATTGGGTAAACATGTGTATAATAATCAGCTACCCCCTCTTCATTATCATTTACAGTATCGTTATCAGAATCTGTATCAAGATAATCCGGATCTGAATCCCCATCTGTATTAACAGGTACAAGACCTGTTCCGTATTGTGGTAATATCCCATTTGAATTAACAGTACCACTTGGCTCCATAAATCCAGTAGTGCTCTGGGCTTCTATATTATCAGGTATACCATCATTGTCAGAATCAAGATCCAGATAGTTTGGTATTCCATCACCATCAGTATCAACATAGTTTCCTGAATGTTGTCCTGCCGAGTAGGGATCAACACCTCCATTCTCTGTAGTATTAGTAATACCATCACCATCAGCATCAATATCCTGATAGTCATAATATGTATCTTTATCTGAATCAATTGGGGCATACTGATTAGGGCAACCCGCTCCATCGTTATTACCATTTGGTTCAGCAAGATACCTACCAACAACTGAGTGATCTGATATTCTTATCTTATATATATATCCATTACCATTGTTAAACGCATACAGGTATTTCTCTTTTGTTATCCAAAGAGCACCGTAGGTTCCTGTAGCTCCATAATCGGTTAAATCCTCTACCTCTCCACGATCAGTAACAGTTCCGTCTTTCTCTATTTCGTATATTCTGTTGAGCGACAAAGTAAAGAAATGATCGCAATGCGGGCTAAATACAATATCTCCTCTGGTACTTGTAAAATTATTGCCATCCAGTTTAAGGTCTATTGTTCCTAAAACACTTCTTGTTGTTATATCAACCTTATACATGGTAGAGCTTTTTCCTCCAACACAGTACAAGATACCTGTTTCATCAAAATCAGCAGAATTACCCCTGTCAGGCAATCCGGTTATGCTACCCAAATTTGTTGAGGTTCCGTCTTTATTCAGACGTATAAGATTTTCATACTGGTCTAACCCGTATATATACTCATCAATTGTATTAAAACCATATGAGTTAGTTTTAGAACCTACTGTTCCACCTGCACCTACAGGTTCATAAGACTCATGATCTGTAATATATTTTAAAAACTTATCGCTTGCTATCTGAAAAAAACCAGATTGGCAATCAAAATGATCAGAACTCCTTCCCATTCCACCACCGGGTAACTCACTATTTCTAATCTGTTTTCCACTTATTTCATAGCCTTTTATCTCTTTACCTCTTACCTCATTTTCAGTAAATACCAATGCTGCTGACAATACTACAGCTATTAATATTATAGGGTTGTAGTACTTAAAAACGTTTTTTTTCATAGATAATGAATTAACACACAACTTAACTTATACTCCTTTTACGTATAGATATTAACAATTACAAATGATTGTTGTTCAATTACACATAACAAATCAAAACAGACTAAAAAAAGATTAATAAATCTGATAAAAAGTTCGTTACAATATCTACACTTTATATATTTATCGCTGTAATTTTAAATGATACAAAATGGAAAAACTGAAGCCTGTTAATGAAACCAGTAGAGTAATATCTATTGATCTTATACGTGGAATTGCTGTACTTGCAATACTGTTAATGAATATTGTTTCGTTCTCAAATATAGGAATGGGATATATGAATCCGAAACTGGGTGCCGGAATAGCTGATTATAACGGAGTAATTCATGGGTTTAATTACCTATTTGCAGATATGAGATTTATAAGCATCTTCTCAATACTATTTGGTGTAGGTATGATGATATTCTCTGATAATATTATCAGAAAAGGTAAAAAAGCTGGTCTGTTTCACTACAGAAGAATGATCTTTCTGTTAATTATAGGGCTTATTCACGCATACCTGATATGGATGGGAGACATATTGGTTATTTATGCACTTTGCGGAAGCATTGTATTCTTAATGCGAAAATGGAGTAATAAGAGATTAATTATTATTGGCAGCATCTTCTTTATTATTCCTTATCTCTTGTCGCTATTAACATACTATGGTACTCCAAAAGAGATGTTGTCACAAATCTTTGCTTTCTGGACACCTACAGAGGGAGATATAGTAAATGAGATATCAGGATACAGAGGCTCTTTCAGCGAACAGATGGCTATAAGAGTACCTGCTGCAATAAGCTTACAAACATATGTATTTCTAATGGAACAATCATGGCGGGTTCTGTCAATGATGATGTTAGGTATTGTTCTGTACAGAACAGGATTTATATCGGCAAAAAAGAGTACTGCTACATACACAAATATTTTTATAACAACATTCATTTCCGGGTTGTTTATATCAGGTTCCGGACTATATCAATCGTACGCACACAACTGGGAAGGTGTATGGCAGATGAATATTGGTAAATACTATAACTATTTTGCTTCTGTTCTGATGGCAATATCATACATTGCAGTAATAGCTATATGGTCTAAAAACAACGGATTAAGATGGTTGCAAAGAAGCCTTATTGCAGCCGGACGAATGGCTTTTACAAACTACATATTAACATCTGTAATTTGTGGGTTTATATTCTACGGGCACGGATTCGGATTATTCGGGACATTTGACAGATTAGAGCAATTAGCTGTTGTTATTGGTGTTTGGATATTATTATTAACTATATCGCCTTTAATTCTTAGCAGATTTAAGCAAGGACCACTTGAGTGGGTGTGGCGAAAAGTTACATACTTATAGACAATATTAAACAATATATAACAGAGGGCGATATTCCAACTCCCCTCTGTTATACACAATAACAATTAGAAGTATTCCTTTCTCAGTTCAAGTATTTGAATAAAAAACACAAATGTAATCACTATACATATAAGTATATAACATTTACATTAACCCCATATAAAAACAGTTAACTACCTATTTCAGAATCACTATATAATATTTATAAGATATATATTTATTTTAACTCAGACACTGCGCAAATATATATCAATAATTACATTAAAATCGGCAATCACACTAAACAAAACATTAAGCTTAAAATAAGGAAAATAGATTCAACATAACAATATGTATTTTATTAATGTTATTGAACATATAATCATAATACAAAACCAAAATCACATCATATAACAAAGTTCACAACATTCAATATATCAATAATAACAGATCACAAATGAGAACATTCTCATTATAACAACAAATATCACACTATTATAGAGCACCTAATTTTAGTACCTCTTAATCGTTAAATAGCTATATTTGTTCTCCATTCAAAAAAACAACAAAATAATGAAAAGCTTAAAAATACCTGATCTAACGATCAAGCAGAAGAATAATCTGCTTATCATAACCATAACATTGGCTGCGTCAATAATTGGTTACATCTCATACAGAGGTAATGTAACGCTTATTGAGACATCTATTAACAAAGCATTCAGGGTTATAGATTCTACAGAGAGAGTAAAATTAAAAACTGCTACACAGGTTGCCAGCAACTGTTTATCTAAACTTCTACTTGCTGATACAGTAAAAACAGATAGTTCTGCTTATGCAATATTTGAACATCATCTTGACGATTTCAGATATGAGAATGACAGAACAGGGTATTTTTATGTATACAAAGGAACAGAGTGTTTCTTTATTGCCGAAAATAAACATTATCAGGGGAAACAACTTGAAGATAACAAAGAGTACGAACAAGCTATGAACGGGGGAGGTTTCTCTTACGGATTCTATGAAAAACCCGGAGCTGGAAAAACCAAGAAACTGTTATACTCACAAATGATTCCAGAGTCTGAATATTGGATTGGGACAGGTACTTATCTTGATACTTTCAATAATATTGAAGGCGAAGTTGCTAATGAACTAAGAGCTGAAGCTACAAAAACTGAGCGATCTGTAATTTTTGCCAGCCTTATTCTTCTGGTATTTATAGCCATGATAATTTATGCTATAAGACAATCGATGCTTAAACCAGTTAAAAAGATTGTTCAGCTAACCGATGATATGGCAATAGGAAAACTAAATACATATGAGTATAAAACAGCGGATGAGATTAAACCAATATTTACATCGCTGAACAATCTGATTAATAATCTTAAAGATATTGTTGATTTCTCTATAAATATTGGTCAGGGTGAGTTTAACTCTAAGTATAAGATGTCTTCTGAACACGATATTTTAGGCGAATCGTTATTGAATATGCGAGATAGTCTTAAAGAGGCTAAAATAAATGAAGAGCAGAGAGTCAAAGATGAAAATATCAGAACATGGACAATGAATGGTAACTCAAACATTGCAGACATTCTGCGCAAAAACCAGAGCGATATAAATATACTTACAAGAGAAACCCTGAGAGAAATTATTGAGTATTCTGACTTTAATCAGGGAGGCATATTCATTGCCGATGAAGAAGATTCTGATACATTTAATCTAATTGCATCATATGCATATAACAGAGAGAAATTTATATCTAAATCTATAAAATTAGGCGAAGGTCTTATTGGTACATGTGCTATAGAGCGCAAAACAACATATCTGAAAGACATACCTAACGACTATATAAGCATAACCTCAGGTTTGGGAGGAGCAAATCCATCTGACCTTATTATATGCCCAATGATAGCTGACGATAGATTGGTTGGTGTTATTGAGTTTGCATCGTTCAGAGAGATAGAGAAGCACAAAGTAGAGTTTATTGAGAAGTGTGCCGAAAACATTGCAGCAACTATTCTTACTGCAAAAACGGCAATCAACACCTCAAGACTATTGGAGATGTCTAAAACTCAGGCCGAAGAGCTTGCCAGTCAGGAGGAAGAGATGCGTCAGAATATGGAGGAACTTCAGTCAACTAATGAAGAGTGGCACAGACATGAAGAGGCTCTTAACAAACGTATTAAAGAGCTAGAAGAGAAACTTAATGAAAAAGAATAACACAATTATTAAGGTTGTAAAAAAGTCGGATTACTATTAGTAACCCGGCTTTTTTTATTTAACGGATATAAACCGCATATACATCAATCGAAAAATAAAATTATCCAGTCTAATAGAACAATTCACCATAATTTACATTGTTTTACCACCCCTTAATGGTTAAATGGCTATATTTGTAAACTCATCCCAAAACCTGGAACAATGAATTTATTTAAAAGAAGCAATCTTACGATAAAACGTAGAAACAATATCGTTATAGCACCAATTGTAATTGGAGCCCTGTTAATTGCATACGTATCATACAGAGGTAATGAGAATATTATTGATTCATCAATAAACAGGACATCAATAATTCTTGATTCTACCGAAAAAGTTAAGTTAAAAACTATAACACAGTTAGTAAGTAGTAACCTGTCTAAAATGCTAACCGCCGATACATCTAAAACAGATAGCTCGGCTTATGCCATATTTGAACATTACCTTGACGATTTTAGATATGAAAATGACAGAACAGGATACTTCTACGTTTACAGAGGAACCAAATGCTTTTTTATAGCAGAGAACAAACACTATCAAGGAGAGCATCTGGAAGATCACTCTGAATATGAACAGGTAAAAAGAGGCGGAGGTTTCTCTATTGGTTTTTATGAAAAACCGGGATTAGGAAAAACACGAAAACTTCTGTACTCTCAAATGATTCCTAATACAGAGTTCTGGATTGGAACAGGAACATATCTTGACACATTTGACAAAATAAAAGATGATGAAACTGACGAACTTGAAGAAGAAGCATCTAAAACACAACGATGGGTTGTAATAGGTATATTACTTCTTCTGGTTTTTGTTATAACTATCATTATAGGTATAAGCAAGTTCATGCTTAAGATCTTTAACAAGATAATAAACATAACCAACGATATTGCATTGGGAAAACTTACTCCGTATGATTATAAGTTAAACGATGAGGTAAAACCAATATTTACGTCTCTTAATAATCTTATAAATAAGATGAAAGAGATGGTTAATTTCTCTACTGATATCGGAAAAGGGGAATTTAACGTTCATCACGAAGTATCTTCAGAACATGATGTTCTTGGAAAATCTCTTTTGAGTATGAGAGATAGTCTTAAAGAGGCTAAAATAAAAGAAGATGAAAGAATTAGAGATGAGGAGATAAGAACGTGGACAATGAATGGTAACTCAAATGTTGCTGATATACTGCGTAAAAACCAGAGTAATATTACTACTCTTGCAAAAGAGACTTTAAAAGAGATTATTGAATACTCCGGTTTTAATCAGGGTGGTGTGTTTATTGTTGACGAAGACGATCCTGATACATTTAATCTTACTGCATCATATGCTTATAACAGAGAGAAATTTATTACTAAATCTATAAAATTAGGCGTAGGTCTTGTTGGTACTTGTGCTATTGAGCGCAAAACAACATACCTAAAGGATATTCCTAATGACTATATAAGCATTACATCCGGATTAGGCGGATCTAATCCTTCTGATCTTATTTTATGTCCGATGATAGCTGACGAAAAGCTGGTTGGTGTTATTGAATTTGCATCATTTAATGAAATTGAGAAGCATAAGGTAGAGTTTATTGAGAGATGTGCTGAAAACATTGCAGCAACTATTCTTACTGCAAAAACAGCAATCAATACAACTAAACTATTAGAGATGTCAAAAAGCCAATCAGAGGAGTTATCGGCACAGGAAGAGGAGATGCGTCAGAATATGGAAGAGTTGCAATCTACCAACGAAGAGTGGCACAGAAAAGAGGATGAAATGAGCAGACGCATTAAAGAGCTGGAAGAAGAACTGAATAAAAAAGAGGATTAAAGAGTATACTCAAATAATTAACAACAGAGCCGATCAAACTATAATGATCGGCTCTTTTTTTTATAAAAATTTGAGCAGATACACATTTCTTCATTTCTGCTTCATGTTACAACAATACATTTACAACAACAAAAAAGAGTAATAACTTAATTATTCTGATTATAGAACTGGTATAAAATTATTTACATAAGTTCTGTATGCAGATAAAAAATATAAGCTTATGAAAACACATATCGCAAAAACAATAGCTTCAGTAATAGTATTTGCTCTACTGTTTACAATTTCAGACTCTTTTGCACATTCAAAAAGAGTTAAGAAGCAAAAGAAAGATAAAAAGGTTGTTGTTGTTCACAAAAACGGAAAAAAGACTGTATATGTGAAACATAAACACAAAAAACGTCGCCATCACCGTCATATACATCTGCATTGGGGCGTGAGAGTAAAGGTATTACCTAAAAACAATACCCGCATAATCTACAAAAAACATAACTACTATTACGACTCTGGTGTGTACTACAGAAAAAGATCGGGAGTATATGTAGTATCAGGTGCTCCGGTTGGTTTAAGAATAAGGGTTCTGCCAACAAATTGCAGAGTTATAAGAGTAGGTGGAAACCATTATTACTACTACTTTGGTACCTATTACATGAAAGTTATTACACAACATGGTGTTAAGTACGAGGTTATTAATCCTCCGGTAGGAACCATTGTCTACGATTTGCCAGAGGGTTATAAAGAGAAGGTTATTGACGGAAAGGTGTATTACCAATTAAACAACATATTATATAAACAAGTAATCATTGATGATAGCGAAGTAGCATATAAAGTAGTTGGCAATTAACTAATAGACAAAATAGAATAGCTATCATATCACTAACAAGGCAGGATTATACATTAAGTTGTATGATTCTGCCTTCCTCTGTAATATTATAAGAACTATAATAATCAGCAGATATTAACTTCAGTTATTATTGTTATACAAACAAAGTATCGCAATCAAAAAAAAATATTAGTTGCTTTAACTATCTTTATACAACCAACCATAAAGTTGGTGTTGTTTTAAATGTGTAACCGGCATATTTGTGCCAAAAAAGATAAAGCATGAACAATTTTGATTTTTACAATCCGGTAAAGATTCTTTTCGGAAAAGGAAAGATTTCTGAATTAAATAAACAGATTCCGGAAAATGCCAAAATACTTATTACCTACGGAGGAGGAAGTATAAAAAAGAATGGTGTATATAATCAGGTAATGTCGGCTCTAAGAGGCTTTAACGTAAAAGAGTTTGGTGGTATTGAGCCAAACCCTCGTTACGAAACACTTATGAAAGCTGTAGAGATTGTGCGTAATGACAATATAGATTTTCTGTTGGCTGTTGGTGGTGGTTCTGTTCTTGACGGAACTAAATTTATTGCAGCTGCTGCTCACTATACAGGAGATGATGAATGGGATATACTTGCCAAAAGAGCAAGAGTAGATAAGGCTGTAAGCATTGGTGCTGTTCTTACACTTGCTGCAACAGGTTCTGAAATGAACAGCGGCGGGGTTATTACCAAAGCTGCAACTCAGGAGAAACTTGCATTTGGATCACCTCTTCTGTTCCCGAAGTTCTCTATACTTGATCCGGAGACACTATACTCTCTGCCAAAACACCAGATTGCAAATGGTGTAACAGATGCATTTGTTCATGTAATTGAGCAGTATGTTACATACCCAGTTGATTCACCTGTACAGGACAGATTCTCTGAAGGTATACTTAAAACTCTTATAGAGGAGGGTCCAAAAGTTTATAACTCAGAGACACCTGATTATAACGAGTATGCAAATATGATGTGGGCTGCTACAATGGCACTTAACGGATTAATTGCAGCAGGAGTACAAAGCGATTGGGCAACACATATGATTGGTCATGAGTTAACTGCTTTCCACGGTCTTGATCATGCTGTAACACTGGCAATTGTTCTACCGGGGCTTATGAAGCACCTTAAAGAGAAACGCAATGTAAAACTGGTACAATTTGCTGAGCGTGTTTGGGATATTACCGATGGCGATGATAACTCAAAAATTGATATGGCTATTGCTAAAACAGAGGAGTTCTTCAACAGTATTGATATTAAAACAAGACTTGGAGATCACAACATAAAGCAGGAAGATGTTGACAGAATAATACAACGATTTACAGACAGAAGAGTTCCGGCTATTGGAATGGCTGGTGATGTAAAAACTGACGATGCCAAAGTAATTCTTGAAGACAGACTATAAAACAAAAAAGCCCGTTATAATGCGGGCTTTTTCTCTGTTATATCTTTATAAGTAATCTTTGCATAAACCAGATAAACCAACATCAGCAGATTAAAAACATAGTTAAAATACAAAGGGTAATGATACTCCTTTTTACTGAAATCATCATACAGCACATACCAGAATGTAAATATCTCACCCAACAACCACAACAATAAAAACAGGCTGTTAAGATCCTTCGCACTTTTTGTTCTAAATGTCTGCACCACCTGTGGCAAAGCACATATTGCAAAGAATATACTACCAATCCATCCTATATACTCATTCATAACCTCTCTCCTCTTACTCTCCTAAATAAATACAGTTTATTACAACACCAATAATATTGGATAATCGCTGCAAATTTAATCAAATATAAATTCTCAGAAAATAAGTTCATGCCTTATGTTATAATAATTTAGACAGATACAAAAAGCGGGAAGTCAACACAACCTCCCGCTATGAATTTTATTAATATTAGTCATCTACTGTAACGATGAATCCCAATCCTTCCATACTGGTTCATAACCATGATCTTTAATTGCTTCGGCAACCTCAACAGGGGTACGATCATCATTAACTGAGAACTGTTCAAGGTCGTCATTATCCTGAGCGTAACCTCCCGGATTTGTCTTTGATCCGGCACTCATACTGGTAACCCCAAGGTTTATCATATTATCTCTGAATAGCCTGTCCTCACGTGTAGATAGTGCCAACTCAACATCATTATCGAATATCCTGTATGCAAATATTAGTTGAGCAAGATCCTTATCTGTCATAACAAACGAAGGTTCATACCCTCCTGCATTTGGTCTTAACCGCGGAAACGATATAGAATACTTAGTTCGCCAGTACCTCTTTTGCAGATATCTCAGATGCAGTGCTGTAAAGAGTGTATCAACACGCCAATCCTCAAGCCCGGCGAGTATACCTAATCCCATCTTATATACACCAGCTCTTCCAAGTTTCTCATACGTATCTAAACGCCCAGAATAACTGCTCTTTTTACCTTTAAGATGATAGTTAGAGTATGTATTGCTGTTATAAGTCTCCTGATATATATAAACTGTATGTAATCCTACCTTAAGCAGACGTTCATAATCGTTCTGACTCAACGGCTGAACCTCAATTGATATTAATGAGAAATAGGGTTTTATTGTTTTAAATACCTCTTCAAGGTAATCTACATCAGCCTTTTTTGAAGATTCACCTGTAACAAGAAGAATATGCTTAAAGCCCATTTTGCTTATAGCTATAGCCTCCTCTTTTACCTCCTCTATAGTAAGTACCTTACGCGGAATTTTTAACCCGGAATTAAAGCCGCAGTATACACATTGGTTCTCGCAATAATTAGATAGATACAGAGGAACATATAACTGTACTGTTTTACCAAATCGTTTCTGAGTTAACCTGTTACTCATTACAGCCATACGCTCAACATAACCCGATGCAGCAGGCGATATAAGCGCCATAAAATCATCTACAGATGGTCTGTCTGCCGCAAGAGCTCTCTCAACATCACTGTTGTTCTTTGAATATATCTTGTCCGCAATATCGCTCCAATTTATATCCTTTATATGGTCTATAAAGTCCATAATATCTAGTTTAAATCGTCAAGAAACGATGTTAACGGACTACTTGCCTCTGCTCCTGTTCTCTTTGCTCCAAGTTTTGCAAGATAAGCCATACGTCCGGCCTCTACCGCCATAGAAAATGCTTTTGCCATACTAACCGGATCGTCAGATACTGCAATTGCTGTATTTATCAGGCAGGCATCAGCACCAAGTTCCATAGCATATGCTGCATGCGATGGAGCACCAATACCAGCATCTACAACCACAGGTACATTGCTCTGCTCAATAATAATCTTAAGCATCTCTACCGTCTGCAAACCATTATTACTACCAATTGGCGATCCTAAAGGCATTACAGCTGCGGTACCAACCTCCTCAAGCTGCTTACACAATACCGGATCGGCCTGTACATATGGCAAAACAATAAACCCCTGTTTAACCAACTCCTCTGCAGCTTTAAGTGTCTCTACCGGATCTGGCAGCAGATAACGAGGGTCTGGATGTATCTCTAGTTTTACCCAGTTTGTATCTAATGCTTCACGCGCAAGCGATGCTGCAAAAACTGCCTCTTTTGCATTCCTTACACCTGAGGTATTAGGTAACAGATTAAACTGATTATGATTCAGATGCGATAAAATATCATCATCTCTGTTATCCATCTCAACCCTGCGTAATGCCATAGTCACAAGCTCCGAACCTGATGCCAGAAGAGCCTCTTCCATTACTACAGATGAGCTGAACTTACCTGTACCGGTAAAAAGTCTTGATTTAAACTCCTTATCAGCAATCTTTAATGAATCCATCTATTTGGTTTTTATTGATTTTACTATTGAAACAATCTCCGATGCAGCCACCTCAATATCGCTTCTTGATGTAATAAGCGATGAGAAAGCAACACCATTTACTCCGGTACTCAATATATCAGGGATATCATCGTTTGTTATTCCCCCTATTGCAACAATCGGGATATCAATACCCTTATCCCTGCATAAGGATACAACCTTACTATATCCATCTATACCTAAAACCGGACTCAATTTCTGCTTTGTTGTTGTAAACCTGAATGGTCCTAAACCAATATAATCAACACCTTCTGATACAAGAGACTCAATATCTTCAAACGTATTTGCTGTACCCCCTATTATCTTATCCGGTCCAACAATCCTGCGCGCCTCAGATACCGACATATCTCCCTTACCAAGATGTACTCCATCAGCGTTTAGCTTGTTTACAAAGTCAGCTCTGTCATTAATTATTATAGTTGCACCACCATCTCTACACTCCTTTATAACTGCATTGGCAACCTTCTGAAACTGTTCATCGGGCTGATTTTTAACCCTCACCTGAACCCAGTTTATACCACCCTCTATAGCTCTGCGTGCCTGTATATGATGAGGCAAGCCGGGTATGGTATGTGTAATAAATTGTGTGGCACTGAATTTTTCCATATCTCTATAAAATATTATGATAGCCTAATAAACTACTATTTGAAATTATAAGCTTTGATACATACTGCTTAGCCCTTAATATAGCATTATTTATATCTAACCCTAACGATAGATACGATGCTATTGCCGCAGATAATACACAACCTGTACCATGTTTATCAAAGCCCTTATGTCTTACTCCTGTGAACTCTTTTACACCATCCGGTTTTATCAGAATATCAACCGATGTATCTCCAATTCCATGTCCTCCCTTTAGCAGAATACTGATATTACTATCAATGCAGATGTTATTACGTATATCTTCCACATCACACCCTCCAAACAGCTGTTCTGCCTCTGGTTTGTTTGGTGTAATAAGGTCTATATACTTTAACGCCTCATAAAGTTTGTCTCTGTTTATATCTGAGTGAAATGTAAAACCTGCCGATGCCTTAACAATTGGATCCCAGATAATATAAGAATTAACAGACTGATCTTTTACTGTTTTTAAAACAGATATAAGTGTATCAATATCCTGAATAAGACCAATCTTTACAATGTTAATATCTGTTGTTTTAGCAAGACATATTATCTGTCTCTCTATCACAGATCCGCTACACCAATCAACATCCTCAAAACTGCTCTCGTTCTGAATAGTTGTTGCACTATTTACAGCCAACCCGTAAGCTCCAATCTGCTCACATGTTTTTACATCTGCCATAACTCCGGCACCTGCAGAAGGATCGTAACCTGCCACAGACAAAACAAAAGGTCTGTTTCTCTCTTTTATCTCTCTGTAAGCTTCTACAGGATTATTGCTATCCCAAATAGTACCCAACAGTGCAAATCTGTTAAATCCAATTCCGGTTAACCTATCTGTTATCTCACTACAAACACCTCCAAGAGCAACAAGTTTCTCTGGCACACTACATCTGTCAACATTCTCTATTAACTCATCTGTAGTCCATCCGGCACTGTATCCGGTCTTTGATATACTGTTGGCTACAGGGCTTATAAAAAAGTAGTTGTATATATTACTATACTGCTCAATCTCATCAAACGAATGAGCCGAATAGCTTTTGGTTATATTAACATTACAGAACTCACTGAATCTGTCAGCAGTTTTATAATTAAAATGTATCCCCTTAAGTCTGTATCTGCTTATCAATTCAGGGAAATCATGTATAACAATTCTGCTATGATACTCCTCTGGAATTGAATCAATAAATTCACATACAGACTCGGGTGACACATCTTTTTTACGAAGATGGAGACAATGCAATCCTTCATCAAATAGCGATTTAACTATAGAAGATTCATTTTCGAAAAAATCAGGTTTTGTTATTACAATTATCTCCATCGTTCAATATGTTTAAATATAGAGCTTAGCTCCTTTATCTTTAAATTCCTGCGATTTCTCCTTAATCTTCTCCTCTAACTCCTCAGGAGTATATTTAGAAGCCATCTTTCTCAGATCTTTTGATGAACGCATTGAGCAGAAGTGCTCTCCGCACATAGAACAGAAATGCGCTGTTTTATGTCCCTCATCTGGTAATGTCTTATCATGAAACTTAAGAGCTGTTTCTGGATCAAGTGCCAGATGAAACTGATCTTTCCAACGGAACTCAAAACGTGCCTTACTCATTGCATCATCTCTTATCTGTGCAGCCGGATGTCCTTTAGCCAAGTCAGCAGCATGTGCTGCAAGCTTAAATGTAACAACCCCAACCTTAACATCGTCTCTGTCTGGTAAACCAAGGTGCTCTTTAGGAGTTACATAGCAAAGCATTGCTGTACCCTCTTGTGCAATCATCGATCCTCCAATCGCCGATGTAATATGATCATATCCCGGAGCAATGTCTGTTACAAGAGGTCCTAATGTATAAAACGGAGCCTCAAAACAGTGCTTAAGCTGCTCATCCATATTCTCTTTTATCTTGCTCATTGGTACATGACCAGGTCCCTCAATAAGTACCTGTACATCGTGTTCCCATGCAATCTTAGTAAGCTCACCCATTTTTCTAAGCTCGGCAAACTGAGCACGGTCATTAGCATCGTATATTGATCCCGGACGCAGGCCATCACCTATTGATATACCAACATCGTAACGCGCAAGTATCTCACATATCTCCTCAAAATGTGTATAAAGGAAACTCTCCTGATGATGAAACATACACCACTTTGCCATTATAGATCCTCCTCTGGATACAATTCCTGTCATACGCTTCTGTGTAAGCGGAACATGTTTCCATAGTAGTGCAGCATGAATTGTAAAGTAGTCAACCCCTTGCTCTGCCTGCTCAATAAGTGTATCCTTAAATATCTCCCAGTTAAGATCCTCTACCTTTCCGTTTACCTTCTCTAAAGCCTGATACAAAGGTACTGTACCAACCGGAACCGGAGAGTTTCTTACAATCCACTCACGTGTTTCGTGAATATTCTTACCTGTAGACAAGTCCATAATTGTATCGGCACCCCAACGGAACGACCATACAGCCTTCTCAACCTCCTCTGCAATAGATGATGTTGTTGGTGAATTACCAATATTTGAATTTATCTTAACAAGAAAGTTACGCCCAATAATCATTGGTTCACTCTCAGGGTGGTTAATATTTGCCGGAAGAATAGCGCGTCCTGCAGCAATCTCATCTCTTACAAACTCAGCAGTAATATGCTCCTTTTCAGGAAATAGTTCATCAATACGCTGGTTCTCACGTACTGCAACATACTCCATCTCAGGAGTAATAACTCCTGCACGTGCATATGCAAGTTGTGTTGGTCTCTTACCCTCTTTTGCTACAAAAGGTTTTGTTACTACATGCTCAAATCTCAACTCATCAAGCGATGTATCACCTAAACGTTGCTGTCCGTACTCTGAAGAGAGACCTTCAAGACGAACAACATCTTCTCTGTCCTCAATCCACTTCTCGCGCAGACGAGGCAGACCTTTTGTAAGATCAACGTTAGCGTTTACATCTGTATATGGTCCTGATGTATCGTACACTGTAACAGGTGCATTCTTCTCAACATTACCATCTGTATCAACTGTATCTGATAACTCAATCTCACGCATTGCTACACTTATATTGTGTAACTTTCCTTTAACATATATCTTTTTTGAACCTGGTATAGGCCCCATTGTAACAAGACTATTTACTGATTTTTCTGTATTGCTCATAACTATATTTTTTGCAGATTATCCACCCGGAGTGGCTTTGATTAATAACACTTTATCCTGATCGGACAGTTTAAACTCGTCCCACTTGTTTTTGAAAACAATCTTGTCGTTCACTGCAACGGCCATTCCTCTGGTATCAGAAAAGCCGGAATGTTCAAGCATAGCCCTGAGCGAAATACCGTCAGAAACTGACTTAGTCTCGCCATTGATTATAACATCCATTAAACAATTATTTAAAATGGGGATCGCTTTAAAACGATATCTCCCTGCGCCGGCATTATCCGTATCAGGTTCAAAGGGTATAATCTCAGCCCGAATATTTAAGGCACCCCCATTTGGTTAATGCACCAAAGTTATATGCTTTTTATCTGCTTACCTAAGATATTCACAAACATTTTTTAAACCAAAATCATAAACAAGTCATTAACAGCTAAATAAACCACATACAACTATAAAAACAATTACATTACTATAAAAATAGTTGTATGACTAGAAATATAGTTATATATTTGAATCATGAAAGAGTTAACAAAAGCAGAAGAACAAGTAATGCAGTATATATGGAAACTGGAAAAATGTTTCTTAAAAGACATTGTTGAAAGTTTTCCGGAACCAAGACCTGCATACACTACAATATCAAGCGTAATAAGAGTCCTTACAAAAAAAGGATTTATTGGGTATAATACTTATGGTAAAACAAATGAGTATTATGCAAAACTAACAAAGAGCGAATACTCAAAAAAGAGATTCAGAAATATGGTATCAAACTATTTTAATGGATCAATTACAAGTTTCGCATCTTTCTTTACCAGCGATAAAGATTTAAACATTGATGAACTTGAGGAGATAAAGAATATAGTAGACCAGAAGATTAAAGAGAAAAAAGATGGATATAATAAACAGTAATACACTTATATACCTTATTAAGGTGAGTATATGTTTATCGTTACTCTATGCCATTTATCACTTTACACTACGTAGAGAGACAAATTTCAGGAGCAACAGAGTATATCTGTTACTATCTTTAGTTGTATCATTTACTATACCTCTGTTATCGCTGTTTAATATAGCGCTACCGGAAGCATTGCCCTTTGCAGGCGATGTATTTGAAGGTATTAATGTTGCTGATCAAACAGGATTGGCAACAGTTAAAGAAATTGAGCCTTACAGTATAAATATTTGGTCGGTTATCTCTGTTACATATCTTTCAGGATGTTTGATATTGGCAATTCGGCTACTCTTTCAACTATTCAGGATTACAAAAACGTTAATATCCGGAAAAGTTATCAGACTTAACAACTCAAAGATTCATATTGTAAAAGAAGATCAGGCTCCGTTCTCTTTCTTTAACCGGATTGTAATAGATAAAAAAACGAGAAACAGTAAGAATCTGAATAATATTATAGAACATGAGAAGATGCACAAAAAAAGTCTTCACACTATCGACAATATTATTGCAGAATCTGTTGCAACTGTTCTGTGGTTCAACCCGGTGATATATCTGCTTAAAAAATCGCTTATTGAGAATAATGAATTTATGGCTGATGAGATGACCATACAGAGACGCAAAAACAGCGTTAACTATATGGAGTCAATCATTGATGTAGCTTATAGTAACTCAAACGGTGTTTTGGTTAACTCTTTCTGCTCAACAACCAAAAAACGTATTATTATGATTACAAAAAACAGATCAAATAAGTTCAGTTATCTAAAATATATGCTTGCAATACCTGTAGTTAGTTTATCGCTATTTGCATTTGCCGGCAATACAAATGTTAATAACACTATTAAAGAGGTTACTCCTGCTATAAGTAATGTAATTGTGCAGGATAATTCGGTTCCTGATGGTAAACCAATTAAGAGTAAACATCTGAAAAGGATATCAAACAGATTTGGCAAAAAATTGCATCCGATTAAGAAGAAGATGTATATGCATAATGGTATTGATATAGTTGCCAAAGAGGGAACTCCGGTTTACGCAACAGGCGATGGCGTTATTAAAAAAACAGGTCAGGATAAAGGTCGTGGTATATACATAATGATTGTACATAACGATCAGTATCAGACAAACTACACTCATCTTAGCAAGGTAAAAGTTACTGAAGGCAAAAAGGTAAAAAAGGGTGATATTATAGGGTATGTTGGCAATACCGGAATGTCTACCGGATCGCACCTGCACTATGAGATTGTTAAGGATAAAAAGAACATAGATCCTCTTACCCTTATTAAAGGAATGGAGTAGATCTGTATTATAAAAAAACAGGCAAAGAAAAAGGGTTGGCAACACATTGGCCAACCCTGATTCAGGTGTTATTGTACACTAAATATAAAAACTAAAACTATACTTTTTCTCCTTTAAGTAACTTCTCAATATCCTTCTTTATTTTTTCTGGTTTTGTAGTTGGAGCATAACGTTTTATTGGTTTTCCGTCTGCATCAATCAAAAACTTTGTAAAGTTCCATTTAATCTTCTCGCCCGGTGTTCCTTTAAGCTCACTCTTCAGATATTTGTACAACGGATGTGTATTCTCTCCGTTAACCTCTATCTTCTCAAACATATCAAAGTCTACACCATAATTTGCAAGGCAAACATCAATCTCTTTCTTACCACCAGGCTCCTGACCTCCAAACTGATTACAAGGGAATCCAAGAATAACTACTCCTCTGTTCTTATACTCAGAATATAGCTCCTGTAACCCTGCATATTGAGGCGTTAAACCACATTTACTTGCAGTATTTACAACAAGAATAATCTTCCCTTTATAGTTGCTCATAGGCACCTCTTCGCCTGTAAGAGCATTGGCTTTAAAGCTGTAGAATTTAGCCTCATCGCTCTTCTTATTTTCACCACTCTTTGCATCAGCTGTAAGCGTATTGCCACACATGCTGAACAGAGATATTGTCAGCAATAAAATAACGTAATGTTTAATCTTCATGATAAAATAGTTTCTCTAATAAACCGCATAACTACTGTATTGTTCATAATATAGTTGTACTATATGGCAAGATATTTTTAAGCACAAAAAAAGGGAGCCAAAGCCCCCTCTTATATCTAATGAAAGAATAGTAATATTATTTCTTAAGCGAAACGTTAACCTCAATATTACCTCTAGTTGCTCTTGAGTAAGGGCAGAACTGATGTGCTTCTTCTAATAGCTCATTTGCTAAAGCCTCTTCAACACCAGGAATCTCAACCTCAAGATTAACAGCCAATGCAAGACCATCGCTTACTTTTCCTAAAGTAACATCTGCTGTTACAACAGTGTTCTTAAGATGCATCTTTCTGTTCTTTGCCATAAGGTTTAGTGCACCATCAAAACAAGCTGCATAACCCGCTGCAAAAAGCTGCTCAGGATTTGTATATTCTCCACCTGTTCCACCAAGTTCTTTTGGCATTCTCATCTCAAGGTTTAATACGTTATCCTCGCTTGCTGCTTTTCCGTTTCTACCTCCGTCTACTTTTACTTTTGTTTTATAAAGTGCTTCCATTTTATAGTCTATTTTTTAAGTTTATTAATTTTTATACCTACACAAACATCAATTATTTATGTTTGTTCATACTGTTACAAAATAAAAGTGATAAAAAATGAATAAACATTTACTTTACCCATCTTTTATCACTCATTATTAACACATTCAGATACTATAATTTTTTTATATCTAAATCAGAATCATTTGCCATTTTCTCTATTGATAAGAACATCCACTTAGATACATCCTCCATTATCTCTGGCGTAATAGTCTCTTTTGTATCATATGGGTGGTGATAATACAGTGGCTTCTCGCGTCCGCCAATCCAAAGACCATAAGCTCTGTATCCTTTATTAAACAGTAAATGTCCATCTGTTCTTGGTCTGCTGTTTGTTCTGCGTGCTTTATAAGTGCGCAACGATCTGTGAATATACTTATCATTAGCCTCAACAAAGTATGGTCTTAGCAACGGATCAGAATCTACACGTGTAAGAACAAAACTGGTTCCATTACCTACCATATCCATATTTATAACACAAACTGTCTTCTCCATTGGAAAAACAGGGTGTTCACTATAGAATCTGCTTCCTACCAAACCAATCTCCTCAGCACCATAGAATATAAACATTAAAGATCTCTTTGGTCTCTCTTTTAACTGAGAAAAAGCTTTAGCTATAGCCATAAGGTTTGCACAACCAGACGCATTATCAAGAGCTCCCGCAAATAGTGCTCCGGGACTTCCCTGACCATCAAGGTGTGCTCCAAGTATAATAACCTCATCCTTTAGCTTAGGATCAGAACCCTCTATAATTCCAATAACATTTCCTGTAATATTATCATTAAATCTCTCTGTTTCGGCAGTAAGTCTCACCTTATGTTTAAGTTCAACAGACTGTGGTTTCATCTTATCAGAGATCTTCTTTTTAAGTTCTTTATACTCTTTACCCGATCCGTAAAACAGTTCAGACACAACACCATCTGAAACATGGTTATAAACAAGTTTATCGCTATACGGATAACCTGGTTTACCAACCATGCCAATATGCAGAACAGCTGCAGCGCCATGCTTAACTGCATTCTCAACCTTTAATGCCGATGAAGCATACTCTACCCACTTCTTCTTAAGATCATCATCTTTCCCACGATATGGTGTTCCCGGTTCAAGAATAATAACCTTACCCTTAACATCAATACCTTTGTAATCGTCGTACTTTAAATCAGGAGCTGTAATTCCGTACCCCACATAAACAACCTCTGCATTTACATCACCTGTACCTGAATTTGATCCCGGTAAGTAGTCTTCAGGAAATCTGTAACTCTTCTTAATCTCTCGTCCGTTCTTATCTTTAAAAACAACCGAAAATATACCTACATCATCACGCTTTGTGTAGTTACTCTTAAACGTCTGAAAGTACGATCCGTCTTTCATAGCCGGTTTTACACCCCAGCTCTTAAGATGATCTGCAACCCAGTTAGCTGCATCCATATACTCAGGAGTTCCTGCCAAACGTCCTTTAAATCTCTCGCTACTTAATGTATCAACATATCCAAACACCTCTGCTGAACGTATTGAGTGGAAGATTTTCATCAACTCATCACTCTTCTGCGCAAAAGTATTAACACTAATAAGCAGCACTACAAGTAATAAATAACTCTTGTGTCTCATTTAATTACACTGTTTAGTATTGTTTAAAAATAATCCTGTCCCCTATATACTCCCTGCTTTGACTATATCTTATATAATAAGTTTACTTAAAGCCAATATATTATTTTACTGAGTCAACAATAACCCAATCTCCTTTCTCCTCTTCGCGGTTATAACTGAATTTTATAACGTCAATAACCTTAAAATTATCAAACTCTACAATAACAATGAATCTCTTTGTGCCGTATCGCTCAATCTGTTTAGATGTAAGATTGAGTTTTTCCATATTATTTTCAACAACAGCAGATAGTCCTGAACCGGAAAGGTTCTCTGTGTTAATAACTCTTACAACATCTGCTTCAGCAACAATGCAATCAGGCTCCGAATCGTTAATAAAATATAATTTATCGCCCTCAAAAACCTTTCCGTATGGTATAAACCGCTTTGATGCTCCGCGAATAACCATCCTCTTCTTTTCCTGAACAATCTTATCAAACTCCTCTGCACGTGAGTCTAAATAAACCACATGTTCCATAAATAATTCTCTTTTTATACTTACACATGTAAAGATAATATCAAAATAGTTAACAACAGAGCTATTGCAAAACATACAAAAAAAGGGACCGAAGCCCCCTGATTGTTTATCATCTATTTATAACTATTTAGTGTTCAATATATATATGTTCCATATCAAATAATTACTTTGATACAATCATTGTTTTTGTATCTGCTCTTAAACCATCTGTAATAAGGGTATAGAAATATGCTCCCGATTTAAACTCCCCTTCAGGAATTACAACCGTACCCTCTCCTCTTTCATAAAGGGTTATCTCTTTTCTCTTTGCCCCATTATTATCATAAAAAACAATAATAGCATTCCCTATACTCTCTGGTACATAATACTTAATTGTAGTATACCCCTTTGTAGGGTTAGGAACATTCTGATACAGTACAGCTGTTGGTCTGTTAACATGTGTTGGTACAGATGTAACCTCCAGTTTAGCCAATACCTGCTTCATCTTCTCTTCAAGTGCTGCAATACGTGCCTCATACCCATCTACAATTGGTGCCAGATCAACCGATACCGAATTTCCATCCTCAATATCAATTGTAAGTACAGTTCCGTTTAGTGTTGCTGACTCCATATTCTGGTTATCGTCTGTAGCAAACTTAAGTTTACTCATATCAATAGAGTTTCCGTTTGATATAGACAATATAGAACCACTAACGCTCAGCATCTGCGAATCAGTATTGTCCATATATTTAGACAGATCAACAGGTGTTGTCCCGTTTGTAATAGTAAGGTTGTTATCTGTAAGTGTCAGATCTTGTGCATCGGTATTGTCAAGATATTTAGTAAAATCAACTGTTGATGCATTGCCTGATATTGACAAGGTATTACCTGAAAAACTCAACGCCTGTGTATCTGTATTATCCATATACTTCGATAGATCAATTGTTGTTAATCCATTTGATATTGTAAGATTATTATCAGATAACTTCAGATCCTGCGCATCAGTATTATCAAGGTACTTTGCAAAATCAACTGTTGATGCATTGCCTGATATAGAC
>JAOARD010000053.1 GCA_025210735.1 Bacteroidales bacterium | reverse complement strand
GCCTGAGCGTCCGGGGCTTATTGCCAGTGGTACACTCATTGAGTATGTTCCGGTTACAGGGTTGGTCTCAAACTTCTCGCCTATGCCCTGTATTGCTCCGCCGCCTTTGGGCATGTTTATTATAGATTGTGTGCCTTGTTGTGATACATCGTTTTTGGTTCCTGAGCCACCCTCTGATCCACCACCGCCGGATGATCCCTGACCATTAAACATTGCTCCAAGGTGTCTGGTATCGCGGTTACCCATGTTCTGTGCCGCCAGATGACGCGTATCGCGGATGCCACCCTGGGATGGGGTGGGGTTACCACCATTACTCCCTCCAAAACCGGGGGTGTTTTGGTTTTTCTTCTCCATAATTATTATATTTTGTTTCTACTGTTTTCTGTTGATAAACGGGTATAACTCTCCCGATAATCATAAGCGCATAACATCGCCCATGAAGTCAGTTGTACTCCCATTTTTTTGTTTGATAGGTTAAAGGTATATAACAGATACAACCCGTGCAAATGGCCCTGCAAAGAACGACATCCTGATGTAAAAGAACGACATTCAGATGCAGTTCTTTGCACAAAACGATTCTGATTATATGCGTTTTAACACTTTTTTCGTGTTACACGTAAAATAGTTTTTATAACAGGTGGTAAAATATAAAAAAGAGACGTTGCCACGTTGCGCGCAACGTCTATATCTGGTTGCTACGTTGCGCGCAACGTAGCAACATGGAAACGTAGAAATCAGAAACCTTCATAATCCTAAATCGAAGCAATGAATAAATATCAAAATGGAATGGAAGTACGAAACATTAGGATGGTGATGGTCGTACCATATTCCTGTATACAGATATATTAATATTAAGTGATGAGTTGGTACCAGAACAGATATCGCAGGCAGTCAACAAGATTAAAGAGTTGGGATTACAGAAGAAGTGCGGCATATTTTGTTACAATATGCACAAAAAACAGGAAACATTATCTAGGTGATATTGTGGATAATAAAATGGTATTATCTAATACAGGTGTAATTGCTGATGTTTTATGGGATGAGATACGTAATTATAACAGATGTGTTAAATTGGATGCTTATGTTATTATGCCTAATCATATTCATGGGATAATTATTCTGAACAGTAACCGTATCACAAATGGACATATCAATAATGGTTTATCCTCAAAGTCTGAACAGCTATCATCCGAAACTCATAAAAACGAGTATATGTCTGAGATATCACCAAAAGCAAATTCACTATCAGCTATCATCAGGTCGTATAAATCTGCCGTAACCAAACATGCAAACAGGTTAGGTTATGATAATGGATGGCAACCCCGCTTTTATGATCATATAATAAAAAGTGGCAGGGCGTTTAATAATATCCGAAACTACATTATCAATAATCCTAAAAACTGGAAATCAGATAAATTTGGTGACTGACGATTTTATTTATCACAGGAGATAAGGAACTGGGAGGTTATAATTTTTTAGTAATAATTGGAGACCATCCGTTGCCACGTTGCGCGCAACGTGGCAACAGAGCAGAAGATACAGATAGATTAGTTATCTGTTTATATTATAAAAACAGTTATATTCAGGGCTATAAAAGACAAGATTATTATGGATACCAACAAAGAGATGAGATGCGTTGTAAAGCGTTTTGATGAGTTAACAGTTTATGAGCTGTACGATATGTTAAGATTAAGGTCTGAGGTTTTTGTGGTTGAGCAGAATTGTGTTTATCAGGATGTAGATAACAAAGATCAGAAGGCTCTGCATATTCTGGGATATTATAACGATGAGTTATGTGGTTATACAAGGGTGTTTGATGAGGGTGATTATTTTGAACATGCCAGTATAGGTAGAGTTGTAACATCTGAAGGTGTCAGGAAATATGGCTTTGGTCATACCTTGCTTAAGGAGAGTATAGATGCTATTAGTAATCTGTTAGGAAGAGATATAATAAAGATATCGGCACAGAAGTATCTTAAGAAGTTTTATGAGAAGTATGATTTTGTACAGATTGGTGATGAGTATCTTGAGGATGATATACCACATATTGCGATGGTGAGAAGATAATTAATAGTAATGGTAAATTATAAATGATCAATAGTTTCAATTTATGAATAATGTTATACTACTGCTTGTAACTACGTTGCATGCAACGTAGTTACAAGCCTATTATTCTAATTCTCAAACATTTCATTTTCCGGAATGGTGCATTTTGATACTTTTACAGGGTATGTAGATGCATTGTTTCCGAGAGTTCTTTCTACCATCCATAGCTCATCAAATACCGATTTGTAGATTATCTCAACATTGATATCCTTACCATTGTTAATCATGTACTTTGCCAGTTTGGGATTGTCTGAGATATCGATCATTGTTAATGACTCGTTTGCAGAGATAACAGATCTTGATATAAGCGAATAGGTTCTCCACAGAGGTATTGAGTCTGGTATCTGCATTACAGCAAACATCTCACGCCACGATTTAACAACAGTATCTTTATATTTAACTCTTACTCCTCTTATAATTGCCGGTCCGGTTCCTTTATTACTTATAGAGAAAAGATACTTGGTAATATCCGGCGATAGTTTATCTCCTAGTTCTGTTTTTTCAACTATTAGACATGGCCATGCGTTGGCTTTTGTCTGTTTAAGAATAACATCGTTCTGTTTATTCATTATTGATGCCTGATACATTGTAACAAACAGTGTTGAGAAACTTACAAGCATAACGCCAAATGCTATTACTATTTGAGTATCTAATCTCTTTTTAAAAATCTTCATAAATATCTGTTTATATAATTCCGAAAATAGAGCCCCGAATATAGTTTATTTATGCTATATCTTTATATCAAGAATCAAACAAAAAGGAGGTATAAATTCATATACCTCCTAAATATAAAACTAATCTTAGTAGTTTTAAAAAACAACCTATATAGAATCAAAAGAGCACTCTGTTATTCTATATCTGTAAACCAACAATATTAATATTTGTTGAATCTGTTCATCTTAGTGTATTAATAACTATTCTTATAATCTGTTTCGTTTAATAATCTTTTTTGTAATTATCTCTGTTCCTGTATCAATCTTCAGGATATAACAACCAGAACTAAGGCTACTTATATCAATATTGTTGTTACTTGTTTGCTTTAATAATACACCTCCTACACTAAATATCTGATATCTTGCATTCTCAAGACCCTCTACATACATTATACTGTTTGCAGGATTTGGATAAACCTTAACTCTGCTATTACCAACTGTAATAACCTCTGTTGCCCCTTCTTGTTTTGTTATATATATTTTAAGAGTCTGCTCAATACTATTTTTCCCATCAGATCCTTTTATTGTTATCTCAAACGAATTGTTATCCTCTGGCTTTGCTTTAAGTTTAAGGCTCGATCCATCTACTTCCACAATAGTGTTGTCGCAACTAAATGTTCCTGCATCGCCATCAGGATCGCTCATATATATATCAGCAATCTTATCCCCTACCTGAAGATTATGAGAAATTACACTGTTTGTTATTCCAATACCACGCGGAGGTCTGTTTTCTGCAATCTTATCTGACACAACATTTATATCAAATGTCTTTACAAACTCAGCATTATCATCATCCAATGCTTTTATGGTAATCTGCTTGCTGCATATCTTAGTAAATACCTTTTTTGCCTTTATTATATTATCCTCAAAAAAGAAGTCGCTATTATCGGCCAATGACGGATCAATATGAAACGTGAATAGTTTATCGGTTTTATCTTCATCTATTGCTGTAATAAAACCTATTACCGTTCCTGTTTCGGTGTTTATTTTAAGCTGATTAGAAGAGAGAATAATATCATGTGGATTATCGTTTACATTGGTAATATTAATCTCAAAATCCTTTTTTATACTTGTTCCATCTGCCGCCGATGAGGTAACACGGATATCATACTTACACTTTAATTCATAATTGAATCCATCTTTGGTCTTAAGTTCTGTTCCCTCTACCTTAAACAAATTGTTATCATTCTCTCCATCAACAAGAGAAAAGCTATATCCATCTGCTCCTTTTGCTGTAAAATTACCTATCAGTTTATCTGATAAGTTTTCTGCAACTGTATTATTACTAAGTATTATATCTTTTGGTAAAGGTGTAGTTGTCCCCTGAGCACCTTTTGTAATGGTAAATTCCTTTTGAAATTTTCCGCCATATATATCATAAGCCTCTACAACAATTTTGTAATCTTTAATATACTCTTTTTCAAATAGTATCTCAGAACTTACCAGTGTTTTGCCATTTATTATTCTGAAGTGGCTGTTATCTGCTACTTTGTCAGGTAAGCGGTAAAAAACCTTATCACCATCAGGATCTGTTGTTTTGAAATCTGCTACAAGAGCATTTTCAGGAAAGTTAACAGCTAAAGAGTACTGTTTAATTGTTATGTCAGACACACTATTATTACCATCTTTTTCAATAAAAACAGCCATATCGTAACTATAAAGTGTTACCTCCGGCAGATTAGGGTTTGTTACTTTACAACGATAAACTCCCGCTGTTTGATCATTAACATTAAATGTGTAATTTTTCATTGTACTCAACGGAACATCTTTACCGTTCAGTTGCCATGAGTAAATATTCTGAGGATGTGTAAGGCTAAATTTAAGGGTCTTATCTGTTCCTTCCGCAATAACCTCTTCTGTTGCATCTCCTCCTAATGGTTTTTGCGGATAGTAGTCAAAAACACAATCCGGATTTCCGGGAAATCTGTCGCTAAGTTTAGAATATGATTTTTTTATTACAGGAACAACATCACATAAACTAGTAAAATCCAATCTATTGTTATCTATTCTAATCAACCTGATTTTAGTATTATAGAAGATATAGAAAAACCCTCCGTAGTGGAAGTCAGATCCTTTTAATTTTGTAATATCGTTCTGATGTAAAGTAAACAGGTGAAATCCCCATGGTATAGCCCCAGTTTTAGATTTTGTTCTATATGATTTCAGAAGGTTATTATCCAGACACAACTCCTCTACAAATCCTGTTTTTGTATTACCGGTAATCTCACCAACTGAGGTTATTTTATTATGACTAAAGTGCCATTTACTGCTGTACCTGTGTATATAGTTCTTATTTGAATAATCATCGCTATTATTCCATACTTTATTAGTAATCTTTCCTGAAAGATTGTTATTACTAAGGTTTACTACTGAAAAGTAGTAGCCATGCATATCATCACCCCCAAAAGAGGCAGGTCCCTTTACTCTTATGTATGGTGCCTTAGTTCTCGATTTTAAAGTCTCAAAATCATTTATAGTCCACTCTGTACCTTTAGTATTCTTGTACAGTGTATCATAAGATATTTGTACTCTTCCCATTAATGGTTGTTCGGCTCTTTTCTCTGTTTCCTGAGCCTTAATTGTTAACATTAACCCTTGTATTATTAGTACAGTGGTTATGATCAGGTAAATATTTCTATTCATAATTACGTATTTTAGTAAATTACTGTTATTTATATATTAATTACTTCCTGATACCAGCTTATATATCTGTTCATCAATAGTAAGTCCGGGTAATACTGATTCTTTCCAGTTGGTTCCGTCCTCACTTGTAAATATCATTGTTGGTGTTCCGGGCATACGGCGCTGATCTCCTGCAATAACAAACCGTCCTTTTGCATATACAGCTGTTTTTAGTGAACAGTGTCTTCCAACAAGCTTTTCGCCTAACGATTCTCTGGTATTCACCCATGTATTTCCATTATCTGAACTTATATATGTTACAGCTTTTACAACAGCTGTAGCCGGATGCATCTCTGACCCTACAAACAGATAACTACCATTACCATACGTTACACCTCTAACTCCAAGGTTTATAATCTTATTACCACGCTCTTCCCATCCTGAGCCCTCATTAAATACAGAAGAGTACCTGCCTCTCAGGCCAGATGTTGCAAAAATTCTGTTATTGGTATAGTGTAGTGGTGGATATATTCTGAATTTACCAGATCTGTTATCATATGACCAGACTCCACCTTTTTTTGATATTACTCCACCTCCAGAAAGAGCAATAAAACCCTGATTAGTATATTTAACTACCCTAACAGTTTCAGAACCAATTTTAGACACATGTTTCCACGTATTACCACCGTCAGTACTCTCTACAATCAGCGGGAAGTCTTGTGTTGTTCCGAATGCTGTAAAATCTGTTCTTCCCACAGCCACAATTGTACCTTCGCCATATGCAACAGATACAAATGTATGCTTCTCATTACCTCCATTGTCAGGTATAACTCCTTTAAGATTAATCTTTGTCCATTTAGTGCCATCTGTACTTAACAAAATGTTACCCTTCATTCCTGCAGCAACAAACTTATTACCACAATACTCTACATCGTATAATACTGATGTTGCATCAGTTTTTACCTCATTCCACGTGTTACCATCGTCTGTACTTGTTAAAACAATACCTTTATGAACTGCACCTGAACCAAAACCGCCTACCGCAATCCATTTATCCTTTGCGTATACAGCATCTCTTACCAGAAGTTTATATCCGTTGTAATCAATTACCCCATTAGCTATAGAAGCCCGCGTCCAGTTTAATCCTCCATCGGCACTTCTTATAACCACACCGCTATTCCCTAATCCGATAATTGTTTCAGAACCTGATTCTTTATCAATATCAATACTATCTTTCTTACATGATACCACTGATATTACTATAAGTACAATCAGAGCAAAAAGAGATCTTTTCTTCATAATATTTATTTAATTAAATCTATTTATATATTGTTATATAATTCAATAATAACTACACAGAAATAATCAAATTACAGAGTGTACAGGCTTCCGTTTGCATGGTTGTATGCAGGTATATAATATTATAAATACAGAGAGTAATAAATAATTACAACAGCTACATTACACCTGAACAATACGATTACAAAATTACGACACTCAAATGCTATTCAGCTACAAATCATACAACATATACTATACATATTATTATCATCTCATTATCTTTTTGCTACAATCAGAACTATTATTACAATTTTTACAGATATTCTGAGTTCGATTATTATAAAACACTATATTCGAAAAAAATTATAATATGCAACGCCACATATTTATCACAATTCAGATAATTGTACTCTGTTATACTTGCCTGCTTCCAATACATAACATTGCAAATACTACTCCAACTATTATCTCATCAGATAATAAAAGCACAAACAATACTCCTCTTATTAAAGAGATAAGAGAACTTATAAACAGAGGTGATCTTGACAGTACTCTAAATATTATAAACCAATCTGACTACAACAGCCATATTATTAAGGATATATTACGGGCAGAGGTGTTTGAGGCAGCAAGCCAGTTTAACACTGCTGCAATATGCTATAAAAAAGCTTATGCAGAGATGCCAGACAAAACCGATTCGCTTGCATGGAGCACTCTATTGAATATAATTATTGCTAACGATAAATCATCAAATCACACAGAAAACAGAGAGCTTATAAAAGAAGCTAACCGGATAATCTCTGACAATTATGATGCAAAAAAGAGAGCTGAACTACTGAATATTGAAGCCATTATATATAATAAATTAAAACTTATAGAAAAGACTCATAACTATATAGATTCAGCTATATATATTAATAGCAAATTAAATGAGTTTGATAAACTATCAACAAACTATACAACAAAAGCAAATATATATTTCAGAAGCAGTGATTTTAATAGTGCACTTAAGTTTTTCAGGAAAGCTTATGAGACCAATCTGGACAAAAAAAACAAAAGACGTATTGCTAAAAATCTGACCAATATAGCAGCAGCACTACATATGCGCGGCATGTTAATAGAGTCAAAGAATATATATAATAAGATTCTGTTTACTAATATCAGTCACAAGATCTCTCCTAAAGTAAAAGCTACTTTATATTACAATATATCAGGATTATATCAGGATCTGTCTAAAACAGACAGCTCTGTTATGTATCTTGATTCTGCTATAAACATATCGCAAAGCATAAGAGATTTTAACATGTTAAGAGCAACATATGAGCATAAAGCTAAACTAAATTATGTTAGTAAAAATTTCAAGAAAGCTTATAAGTATAGCCGTATTGCAAATATGTATAACGATAGCCTTAATACAGAACAGCTTATTAAAACTGTAGCTGGTGTTGATCTGAACAATAGTTTTCATATATCAGAACAGATAGAGCTGGATGCTAAAGTTGCAAAGGCCGACAGGGATAGTCTTATAAAGGTATTTATAATTATAATTGCCGTAATTGTAGTTATTGCAGCAACAGTTATACTTCTGCTAATAAAACAACGAAGACGCAAAGATTCAATGTTCTACAAATCTGTAAAGAGTCTGAAAAAGAAGCATTGTGATTTTCTGAATATACATAGCGAGATTAACAGGACAAAAGAGATAAACAGATCACTCAAAAAGGATATGAGCCGTGCTGTATTTATAATTCAGGAGAACATAGAGCTATATAGCAAGATTGACAAGATTCTGAATAACGAGTTGCGTATACAAAACAAGGTGAAGGATATCAGATCATCGGTAAGTAATATGCAGACAATGATGAAGGAGTCTGATTTTATAAGCAGTAATGCTTCAAATGAGGATGTTGATCTGCGTATAAGGATAAAGCAAGAGTTTCCTGAATTAACAAAAAATGAGATAAGACTCTGTATACTGATACGTCTGGAGTTATCGACCAAAGAGATTGTGTGTTATACAAACACCGCTGCCGGAAGTGTTGAGGTGGCAAAATACAGGCTACGTAAAAAACTGGGATTTGATACACTTGGCGAGATGCAGAAGAGGTTGATGACTATTTAATAGTAAGATTAAAGTCTCCGTTGCTCTATTGCCTTGTTGCTACGTTGCACGCAACGTAGCAACAAGGCAACAAACAATTCAAAAAGAAACAAAATATCCTGTTTACGATTTCGGAATATTTAATAACGGTTTTGGGATACCCTTATTAATAATTATAATATAGTTTTACATCACACTACAACAGTGTTTTATGTTTATATATAAATGGGTAAAACCCAAAGCATGAAAACAGTCCATACTGTTCTAATCATCAGTAACAAACCAATACTAATTTCTTGATTAATGATATTCTGTTCTTTCAGATATCATTAATCTTTTTAACATGTAAAAATCAGACAGTTATCACAACGCATCGATATTTTTTCAGATTTTTTGTAAGGTTTTAATATTTACACCACTAATAGAGTAACAAATGTGCTTTCGGGGTCTGATTAAAAACCTAAGCGCAATACACAACCATATTCTTTAAATAAGAATGAGAGCATAACCATTGTACTGATACCTGCATGCAGGTATCAGTATTTTTTTTGTTATTTCATTCAAAACAAAAACAAGCCCTTGCTAAACTATTACGTTTTGGCAAGGACCCGCATTTAAACACCTTGTTATAGTATTATTTTCAATAATTCTATAAACAAGCTACCACAGACTAAATCATATATTTTACTTTAATTTACTCAGATCTACTCCGAGTTTTACAAGTTCACTCTCTAACAGCTCTACTCTCTTCTCCATCTCATACTCATTCTGTGCTCTCGATTCATTTGTTGCAACCATCTCCTCCATATTCTGACGCAACTCCTCCTCCTGCGATGCAAGATGCTCTGACTGCTCTTTTGATAGTTGTAACAGTTCAGCAGTTTGCAACGATACTCTTGCTGTCATAATGGTAGCAGCAATATTATCAGCACTCTTCTCTATAAACTCTTTTTTATATTTCTCAATATTGGTAAATGAAGCCAGCTCAATAACTCCAATAAGTATATCATCAACTATCATAGGACATATAATCAAATTTGTAGGATTTGCACCACCTAAACCAGATGTAATACTTATATAGTTGTCGGGTATATCGGTCATATATAGCGTCTGTTTCTCAATAGCACAGGTACCAACCAAACCTTCGCCAACATCTACGTTCTTTTTAAGGAATTTCTCTCTGTCATATGCATATGATGCTCTAAGGTTTAGTCTCTTCTCATTCTCTTTATCAACAAGAAATACTCCACCCTGATTAAACTCTGAGTAGTTTACCAGCTCCTGCAACACTTTTGTACACAGGGTATCAATATCGCTCTGATATCTTCTAAGTATATCCGCAATATTACTATGACCATTCATTACCCAGCTCCTGTTTGCCTCATCTACCTTTCTTATATCCTCATTAACCTTTGCCTCCTTAAGGCTATCGCGCATATCAATAAGCGATTGTCCTAGTTTATCGTTCTCTGATATCAGGGTATACTCTGAATCGAACTTTCCGTTCTTTATATCAACTGAGAAGTTTACTGTATTCTTAAGAGATTTCATAACACCATTAATTGCATCAAAAATGGGTTTAATCTCATCCTTTTTAGTGTACTCAAATCTTTGAATTTTTCCTGTACTTAACTCCTGCGTAACCTTTACAACATCTCTTATAGGACTTATAATAGATTTTCTTATACTAAATATACTTATCAGAATAACAGCAAATGAGACCATAAACAGAATCAACATCTCCATAATAGTTCCTGCCAGTTCACCGTCAAGTTCATCTATAATCTCACTCTGAACCTCTTCAAAAGAGTCTATATAAGTACCTGTACCCATCCAGTATTTTGTACCTGGTATCATATATGAGTATAACAGAGATTTTATCTCTCGTCCTTTATCCTGATGCATTATGTTATCATACATAAATCCTCCACCACTCTGAGCAAGAACGTACTCTCTGTTATTATTCAGCATTTTACCCTCATAAATTTTATTAAGACTAAAGATACATCTCTGCTTATCGTAAACATAAAAGTAGCCTTCATTACGCTTACCATATCTCAAATCGCCCAATTTATTATTCAAAATTGCATATACAGAGCTATCGCTTTTAATTGTATCGGCAAGTAATTGTTTAGATAAATCGTGTGCTATTGCATTGGTTAAGGTTTTAAGTTTAACACGCTCTGTACTATCCAGAACATTCATCATCTTATTATCTGATACCTCTATCAGATGATCATTCCCCCTGATAGACAGGTAAAGAATAGCAGCTGAAGCTACTACCAGAACTAATAAAAAGATATTAATTTTTGCTTTAATTGTAAGGTTATTAAATTTTCCCATTTGTATATGTTTAAGTTTTCTCTTTTAATTAATGCATTTATCACGCATATTCCGGGGGTATGTATTAATCAGAACCGTTAAATAATCAGAAAGCAGGCAATCTCTTATATTTAGACATATATTCCTAATAAACAAGAAGACACATAACAATCATCAAATTTAAGAGGTCACTCTTTATTCTATCTATTACTTAGATACCAGAAACAAACATCTATTAACGAAATATCATAATTAAATAATATATGGCTAAAAGTATAGTAAATAAAACTAGTATGCAAGATTTAAAAGCTAAAAATAAAAAGAGATTAATGATAAGCGAAGAATAAAAAGGGGTAAACTAAAAGAGAATATTTATAAATGAACATTGGAAAAGAAAAGGTGATAAGTAAAGAGGTGTTACAGATATTATAATTTATAGACAAACACAAAAGCATGCACTATGTTATAGTGCAATAGTTAACAACATATTACACAAGAAAAACAATTAAAAAAAGAGGAGATACGGACCCATGTACCTCCTCATTATATACCACCATGCTAAATACGTGGTATCTACAACAAAACTAGTTCTCAGAAAACACTGAGTTATAAATAGAAGTTAATCTCAAAAGCTAAACTTTATACTTAACATAACCACCATAATTAATGGTTTTATTACATGTAGTTCTTTTCTAACCAAAACTGTACATTACGTCTATTTATAAAAACAATACATCAGATCAAACAGAGAGGACATCTTAAATCAGAATATTTTCTCAAATACCCGGACAGATGCCCAATCATATCATTTTTAATACTAACCAGTCTTTTAAAATCAGGTAACAGTGTTAAAAGTAAACGTTGTGTGGCAACCAAATTACTATAGCTCAAACATAGTGTACAGATTGTTTACCAACAAGAGAAACAGATAGCAATGAACATACATTCAGTTAACATATTATTATCATACTGCAAAAAAAGTATACCAGCTACCATAAACAACACATTGCTAAAAAAGCGTGTTTTGCACTAATATTAGTGTAGTTAAGCAGATTTGTAACAATGCGAAGAGTCATAGTACCGACAAAAACAACATCCCGACAACAGACAACCATATTTAACAGAACATAATATTGCATGAACAAAAACCTGAGAACAAAAAAGCCTCTGCTCAGCAGTAATATGCAGGCAGAGGCTATTACAAGAATAGCACCTGGTCTATTCATTGCGATGTGTGAATTATAGTATCTTTAACAGTACTAGTTATACTCAGGCTAAAAAAGTGAGAGAGTCACCACTTAACAAAAGATTTAACTCTGCTTTATCATACATTGTGGCAACTCTGCTCTTTTCACTAATCTCTACTACCTATTTTTTAACTATCTGTTTTGTAATAACAGCTCCATTACTCTCTATTCTGAGTATATAGTATCCTGATTTAAGGTTACTGATATTAATAGCACGTTGATAAGTTGTTTTTACAACCACACCATTTATATCAGATATGGTATATCTGGCATTGTCAAGTCCCTCTACATATATTGTACTGTTTGCAGGATTAGGATACACCTTTACTTCTGCTCCCTGAACAGTAATCACCTCTGTTGAGCCCTCCTGTTTTGTTACATATATCTTCAGAGTTTGCTCTATCTCATTAACACCGTCAGATCCTTTTATTGTTATATCAAACGGGCTGTTGCTATCAGGTTTGGTTTTAAGTTTAAGCACAGAACCCTCTACTACAACATAGCTGTTATCGCAACTAAATGTTCCTGCATCGCCATCAGGGTCGCTCATATATATATCGGCTATCTTAGCCCCTGCATCAAGGTTATGTGATATAACACTGTTTGTTATCCCAATTCCACGTGGCGGACGGTTATCTCCTGCCTCATCAGACTTTACTGTTATATCAAACTCCTTTCTTAAACCGGCACCCTTACTATCAGTTGCTGTTATAGCTATTGTTTTTGTGGTAGTTTCTGTAAACTTAGTTCTTACCCTCAAAGTATTGTCAAGTATAACAAAGTGACTGTTATCTGCTGCATCGTCGGTAAGTTTATATACAAAACTCTTATCTGCCGGGTCCTGATCTGATGCAAATATATAACCTATAATTGTTCCCGACTTTGTATTTACCTTCAGTTCCGTTTCTGTTAATACAATATCGTGAGGAGCATCGTTTTTATCAATAACATTTACTACAAAATCCTTTTGTAAACTTGTTCCGTCTGCTGCTTTAGCCATAACCCTTACAGATAGTTCACTTTGTCTCTCATAATCAAGTTTAACAGCAGTAGTTAATTTACTGCCATCTATCTTAAACATATTATTATTAAGCATACCGGATGGCAACTCAAATGTATATCCGTGCGATGCTTCAACGCCAACCGCTGCAATATCACCAATATATTTATCCGCTATATTCTCATCAACACTATTTGCCGATAGTGTTATATCTGAAGGAAGAGGTGTTGATCCTCCTTCGCCACGGTTTATAACAAACTCTTTCTGAAATTTACCTCCGTACACATCATACGCCTCAACAACAATTGTATATTTCTCTATATAGTTAACATCAAACAGTGTCTCTGCACTAACCAGTGTTTTGCCGTTAACTATTCTAAAGTGGCTGTTATCTGCTGTTCTGTCAGGTAAACGATAAAATAGTTCATCGCCATCAGGGTCTGTAGCCTGAAAGCTTCCTATTACAGCGTTCTCAGGATAGTTTTTTGTTATGGCACTATGTGTAAACGATATATCCTCTGCTGTTTTATTACCATCTTTCTGCATAAACACAGCCATATCGTAACTATACAATGTAACATCCGGTAGTCTAGGATTGGTTATCTTACAACGATATACTCCGGCATGCTCCTCGTCAACACTAAATGTATACTCTTTAAATGTTGTAAGTGGTACATCTTTTCCGTTAAGCTGCCAAGAGTATACATTCTCAGGATGATCTAATGAGAACGATAAAGTTTTACTTGCTCCTTTATCCATAACATCCTCTGTATAATCTCCACCTAATGGTTTCTGCGGGTAGTAGTCAAAAACCAGATCCGGATTTCCCTGAGCATGAGAGTGAACAAATCTTGTAATATATTTCACTTCATCAACTAATGATATAAGCGATCTGAAATTAAGTCTGTTATTATCAAATCTTACTGTATCAGCATTATTAGCTATAATACAGTTATTGCTTTTTCTATAATCAAGATCAGAAGCCATCATGCCAGATATATCGTTCTGGTGAAAGGTAAATACCTTTGATCCTATAAATAATGAAGCTCTATCACTTGATTTAGATGTAAAGCTTGTTAACATGTTATTATCAAGTTTAAGCTTTCCCAGATATGCTCTTCCTTTCCATACCCAACCAACATAATCGCCATTAACATGCGTAATTTTATTGTGGCTAAATAACATTTCACAAGCATTATTCATATACCACATTGTTTTAGTTGTTAAATTCTCGTCTGCAAAAAAACCTTTTGACATAACTCCTGACATGTTATTATTACGCAAATCAAGAATCTTTATAGATCTCTTTCCTATCTGATCAGGATAATCTTCACATTTAGGGTGAACCTTTGATGTTACTACGTATGGTGCAGATTTTCTATTCTCTAACTCCTGTAAAGTTTTAAAATGCCACCCATCTCCTCCGGCAGTATTGTATATAGAGTCAAATGCTCGTTTAATTCTAATATGAAAATCTTGTGCTGTTAAGCTCATTGTAAGGCTTAATACAGACACAACAAGTAAAAATCTTTTCATCTGTTTATAATTGTTTTTTTATTTGTCAGATGGAACTCGCATTTATAATCATTTCCGTGTGTGTGAATGACCATTCTCATGCTTCGTTTCATCTGTTTATTTTTTCTTTTTAATGGTAGATAGAACTCCGCATTTTTAGTAATTCCCGTGTGTGTGTATTAGCATTCTAATTACTACCCGATACAAGTTTGGTTATATGCTCATCTACTGTAAGACCGGGTGTAACAGACTCTTTCCAGTTGGTTCCGTCTTTACTTGTAAATATCATGGTAGGTGTTCCCGGCCTGCGAGATTGGTCGCCAGCTATAATAAAGTTACCATTTGCAAACACTCCGGTTCTGAATGAGCAATAGTTCCCTTTTAGCTTCTCTCCTAACGACTCTCTTGTATTAACCCATGTATTTCCTTTATCGGTACTCACATATGTTACTGCTCTTACAGTTGCTCTGCCCAATGGTCTCTCTGAACCAACATACAGGTAGCGTCCGTTACCATACATAACAGCCTCTATATTCAGGTTAGCAATACGGTCACCACGCTCTTCCCATCCTGATCCTTCGTTAAACATTGTGAAGTACCTGCCTCGTAATCCTGATGTTGCAAATATTGTGTTGTCGGTATAGTGTAGTGGCGGGTATATTCTTGGTACACCTGATCTGTTATCGTAATCCCAGACTCCTCCTCTTTTATATATCACACCTCCTCCGGCAAGTGCTACTATTCCCTGATTAGTATTTACCATGGCATCTACACCACCTCCTGAGCCACCTTTTACAATCCGACTCCATGTTTTACCTTCATCAGTACTCTCCAGAATAACCGGATACTTAGCAGAGGCAAATCCTGTAAAGTAAACCTCCCCGGCTACAGCTATTGTCCCTTCGCCATATACAACAGATGTAAATTTGCGTACAACAGGCTCGCCCGGATCAGGTATAATATCTTTCAGATCAACCTTAATCCATCTCTCTCCATCTGTACTGGTTAGCAGGTTATCATTCATTCCTGCTGCTACAAATATGCCATTGCAATACTCAACTGTATACAACACTGTTGTTGCATCTGTCTTTACCTCTCTCCATGAGTTACCATCATCGGTACTTATAAGTACCAATCCTTTATGAACCGCACCTGAGCCAAAACCTCCAACTGCAATCCATTTGTCTTTTGAATAAACAGCATCGTTAACTGCAAGTTTATACCCGTAGTGGGTCATAGCCTCTCCAGGAACTGTAGCACGTGTCCATGTATTACCTCCATCGCCACTACGAATAACTGTTCCGTTTTTTCCCAGACCTATAACTGCATCAGAACCCGATTTACTCTCAGCATCAGAACTATCTTTCTTACATGAAAACATAAATCCAATAAAGAGAGCACACACTGTAAACAAGAATATTCTTCTCATATTTTTACCTCGTTATTTTATTTATAAATTGTTATATGATTCTACCATAACTATACATAAGTTGTAAATTTACAGAGTGTTTTTTGTCTTCATAAATAGTGCAAGGCTAACCCGAAAATATGACCGGCAGCTATAAAACACAATATTACATACACTATATAATAACGTTGTAATATGATTACAAAACTACCACTCATAAACAGTACTCAACTATAAATCAGATAGCATATACTATACAGACATATAGCAAATCTTTAACTTTTTACTATTTTGACTATTGGTACCATAATTTTATTTGATATTGTAAGCTCAGTTATGATAAAACATTATATTCGAGAAAAAATATAATATGCAGCCAGTCAGATTTACCTTTATATTGATTTTTACAATATGTTGCTCAATACTGCATGCGACCAATAACATTGCAAAAAATAACATTTCTGATATTGACAAACGTTTTATAAAAACTATAAGAGAGCACATTAACAATAATAAACCTGATAGTGCATTTTATGTTATTAATAATACAGAATACAGCAATTATATAGTTAAGGATATAATGCGGGCTGAGATTTTTGAGGCTACAAATGAGTTTGGCACTGCCGGCAAATGCTACAGAAAGGCTTATAGCAATATGGTAAACAAAACCGATTCATTAGCATGGAGTACTCTGTTAAATATTATTATAACCAACGACAGAACGTCTAATCACGAAGAGAACAAAGCTCTAATATCTGAAGCAAACAGTATACTTGCAAAAAATTATAATGCCGGTTATAAGGCAGAGCTACTGAATATAGAGGCTATAATATATAACAATATGGGTTATACAGAGAAAGCCCATAGCTGCATTGATTCTGCAATAGCTATTAACAGCAGGCTTAATAGATTTACCGATCTGTCTGCAAACTATACAACAAAGGCAAATACATATTTCAGAAAACGGGATTATAATAGTGCTCTTACCTATTTTAAGAGAGCGTACAGAACAGGGGCTGATGAAAAAACAGACAACAGATTAATCAGAAACAGAATAAATATTGCTGCCGCAGCACATATGTGCGGAAGACGCGAAGAGGCTATAAGTTTTTATAAAGAGATATTATCAGACAGTATATCCCACAATATAAGTCCGGAGTTAAGGGCGGCATTATACAATAACATATCCGGAATGTATGACGAATGGAGAGGATATGATACCTCTCTGTTATATCTTGACTCTGCAATAAGTATTGCAGGTAACATAAAAGATTTCCGTACCCTAAAAACTGCATATCTGCATAAAGCAGAGATCAACTATTATAGAGAGAACTACAAAAAAGCATACAGGTATAACAGCATTGCCGCTATGTACAAGGATAGTCTTAATGCAGAGAAATTAATTGATGCTATGGCAGGCGTAGAGTTAAACAACAGGTACCTTATATCTGAACAGAAGAGGCATGAAGAGAACTCTGTAACCGAAGCAGAGAACAAACTCATTAAATTATTTCTGATAATAATAACAGTAATAACATCTGTTTTTGTCTCTGTTGTAATAATATTGATAAGACGTAACAGGTATACCAAAAAAGGCTTAAAACGATCTGTAAATAGCTTTAAAAGCAGGCATAAAGAGTATCTTGAGGTAATAAAAGAGATTAGCCGGATGAAGGATATTAATATATCGTTAAAACGAAACCTGAGCAGGGCTGCATTTATTCTTCAGGAGAATATTAGTCTGTATAACAGAATAGACAAGATACTTA
This sequence comes from Bacteroidales bacterium, assembly GCA_025210735.1. Classification (GTDB taxonomy): domain Bacteria; phylum Bacteroidota; class Bacteroidia; order Bacteroidales; family UBA6680; genus UBA6680. The sequence continues at coordinate 96,875 of JAOARD010000053.1, read as the reverse complement.
GTAAAGAGACGGATATTCCGGACAAGGTAAAGAATATTGGCAACTCTGTAAAAGATATGCAGGCTATGATGAAAGAGTCTGACATTATAAATGATAACCTGGAGGATAACGATATAGACCTGAGAATACGAATAAAACAGGCATTCCCTGAACTCACTAAAACAGATATTAAACTGTGTATACTTATCCGTAGCGAACTATCAACAAAAGAAATAGCCCATTTTACAAATACAGCAACAGGCAGTGTTGAGGTTGCAAAATATCGTCTGCGTAAAAAAATGGGGTTCGAGAGCCTTAATGATATGCAGAAGAGACTTATGACTATTTAATTGTTAATGGTAAATTATAAGTTATTAATGAGCCTTTGTTTACATAAACAAAGGCTTATTATAATCATTCTGTTATCTGTTCAGGGTAATACAGAAGGTACCTAGCAGGTAAAAACCTCCGTTATAACCCGGGCGATAACCTGTCTCAACCTTATAACCGGTGCTAAACAAACTATTTACATCATCACTGTTTTCCCATCGGCTTGCCTTGCTCCTTGCGTTACCAAACACCTCATACCCTACTCTGAAACCAACATTTCTGGTCTTAAGATTATTTCGTTTAGCATCTATCTTATAATCTATTATCTCTGTTCCAACCTCATCGTCTCTCTCTGTTGCCAATGGGTTACTCTTAAAATACCTTACATTACCAAAAGAGCTGCTACCAAACATAATATCTATATACACTGTTCTTGTAGCTCTTGATTGTCTCTTGCCGAACATATCGGTATCAACAATATAGTTCATTATGTAATCAACCTCATAACCAATATAACCAATACTGCTTGAGGTGTTTATATACCAATCTATACCACCTTCAACATCAGTTGTTGCCCTATCCAGCTTTTCATAATCAACATCTGCATATTTCAGATCATAATCACGTAGTTCATCACCTCTGTCTGTAAAGAATTTATGATCATCATTTGATAATTTTGCTGCCGATGATTTATATATAAATCCGGCTCTAAGGTTCTGTCTTCGTCTGATCTGTGCATCAACAACGGTTACAGTATTCACAATCAAGTTTCCTGTTTGCTGCGATGCCAGATTAAGAAGTACCTTTTTATATGCTGTTTTGTCTGTTAATATATAACCTAAGCCTAACTGATAACCCATATCTCTGTTAAATTTCTGATTAACCTTTAACGAAGGATTTTTGGGGTGCTCTGACTTCTCGCCTGCCATACTTCCTTTTCCTCCGCTATACGAATCGTCATAGTATAGTGCTCTGTTATAGTTAACATCTAACTTAAATTTATTAAGGAATGTACCTCTGAAACCAAGCTCAACACCTGATGTAATAAGGTTTGATGCAGAGACACCAAAATTTACTGGAGCAATATAGAACGTGTAATCTGATATTGTCTGCGGATTATCCAGTAACACACTGTATTTTACTGTATCTGTCTGAGAATAACTCAGCAGTACCATAAATAGCATAGCTATAGTAATTATAACCTTTTTCATAGTTAACGTTTAATTATTGATTTATAATGAATGATTAATTATTTGTTTCCGGGATCTGTTATCTCTGTTAAATGTTCGTATACTGTTTAGGTTGTCGCAAAAGTAGATAATTAAAGAGATAAAGCAAGCTAAACATTCACCTTTTTACACACTGTTTTTAGAGGTAAACTAGTATAATGAAATATAAAACTTATCAAAGTAAGTGATCTTCACTTTAATCTTTATTATAAAAAAAGAGACTTTTTACTGACTTCTGTTGCTTCTAATTAATTTTGTTACATTACTTTTGCACTCCGGATACAATGGAGTTATTAATTGTAAAATCGCATATTAAGAGATGGGATTATTAGATTTGTTTGGATTTGGTAAAAAGAAGATGATGATAAAAGAGTTATACGATAACGGAGCTATTATTGTAGATGTAAGATCTGTTGGAGAGTTTCAGATGGGACACGTTGAGGGTTCATTAAACATTCCTCTGGATATATTAGAAGGAAAAGTAGATGAGTTAAAAAAGAAGAACAAGGTATTACTACTATGTTGTGCCTCTGGTATGAGAAGTGGTTCTGCTGCCCGTTTTCTTAAGGCACAGGGTATAGAATGTATGAATGCCGGTACCTGGTCCAGCTTAAGAAATTTATAAGGAGATATTCCTGATAATATATGAGAGGAGCATAACTATATTGCTCCTTTTTTTGTTTCCCTGCATAATATAACCATACTCCATTTACTTGCAATCTCTGTCCATCCTTGTTTAGCCCGCTTTTTTATCTGTTTTAATCAGTATCTCTATCAATACAACAGACAATAGCAAAATAGTGTTTTAGGTAAAATATGATCAAAAAAAGGGCCACCAACATGTGGCAGCCCTCAATTTATAATTAACTATAACAGATATTATTTTACAATAACTTTTACAATCTCTGTTTGTGTGTTCGATACTACTTTAACAAAGTAAACACCACTCTTAGCAACGTTTATAGCTGTGTTGTTTCCGGTCATAATACCTTTCTCAACAACAATACCATTAACATCAATTAAGAACCATCTTACGTTGTTATAGTTTTCAAGCTTAAGGTTAAACATTCCGCCATTAGCAGGGTTTGGATAAACACTTAATCCTTCGAACTTAACATTGTCAACTGAAACAACCTTAGTAACACGTACAGTTACTTTATCTGAAGCTTCAGTCTCACCTACAGGATCAGCATATACAGCTGTTACATGATACTTATATGTAGCCTCTGTAGAACCTACGTTATCTTTGTATGTTGTACCATCAACTGTAGCTATCTCTTTATCATCTCTGTAAACCTTATAGTTCTTAAGTGTTCCGGTTGCACCGTCACCCTCGTTCCAGGTAAGGTCTACATCATATGTATCTTTATTTAGTGTAGCAGCAAGATCTTTTGGCTTAGCACCTTTAGCAGCCTCATTGTTAACAACAACTTTGTTAGATGCAGCAGACTCACCATCAGGGTTAGCGTAAACAGCAGTTACGTAGTACTCAAACGGACCATCTGTGTTTCCTAAGTTATCAATGTAAGTAAGCTCAGTTACTGTAGCTATCTCAACATTGTTCTTATAAACCTTGTATCCAGAAATTGTACCATCAGCTACTCTTGTTGCAACAGCTGGTGAAGCCTCAGAAATACGCTCAACATTAGTATTGTTAACTACAGGGTTAACTGTTATTGGTGATCTGTCAGATGAAGCTGCCTGAATCTTGATATCATCAACTGCAAGCTGCCATCCATCAGTAAATTCGTAAACGAATGCTACCTTAACTTTCTTACTGTCGTAAGCAGAAAGGTCAACAGATACCTCAGAAGCATACTGGTTAGGATCAGTTCCGTCAGTATAGAATAGAGCCTCATTCCAAGCACCGTCAGCAAATACCATTATTCTAAAGTTAGTATGGTAGTATGTTCCGCTTGACTCACCGTTGTTGTACCAGATCCAGAACTTAAGCTCATCGCCTGTTGCAATCTTAACCTCAGGAGTAATCATCCAGTTAAACTCAGGAGCACCGAATCCAAGAGCAGCTGAATATACACCACTATGGATATACTTATCTTCATCTGGCTCACCTGGCTTAGCAAATGATCTCTTATCGCAATGGAACCATAGCTTAGCACCTGTTTCAGTTGGTGCAGATTGTGCTCCGTCAATAGTCATACTGTGAGTAAGCTCCCATCCAGCAGGTGGGAATGTAGATCCCTCAAAACCTTCGTCAAGCTTAACACCACCAGGGAACTCTTCGTCACCCTCTTCCCATGTAAGAGTTACCTCTTTTGTATCATCATTCTTATTAGCTGCAAGATTCTTAGGTGCTATAAACACTGGCTCTCTTACAGTAACAAGATCAGCTTTAGTTGTTGTTCCTTCTCCTTCAGCATTAGTTACAGTAAGAGCTACTGTATAACTAGCTGCTGCTGTAAACTTAACCTCAACAGTTTCTGAAGTTGCATCAGTACCATTTACAAACTCGTAAGTATCAGGAGTAATAACCCATGTGCGTCCTGTTGGAGCAGGATTAATAACTGTTACATCCTGTAGTTTAGCAGTTTTTCCAACAAGAGTTTCAACGTCTGTTAACAGGTTAAACTCTGGTGTTGGTTTTCCTGTTGGTACAGGATTCTCATACATCTTAAGGAACTCATCCCATTTAGTGTTAGAGATTGAAAGATACTTATCAGCCTCAAGGTAGAAGTGTTTCTTAGGATTTGTAGATATATTCTCAGGAATCCAGATCTTAAGACCTGTAGCCTCAGGATGGTCGTTCTCAAGTGACTTAATAATAGAGTTGTTATAAGCTGCCATTAACTCATCAATCTTAGCCTTAGTTTCTGCAGAAACGTTATCTTTTGCTTTAAGAAGAGTTAAGAAGTGACCTAGATCTTTGTGCTCTTTATAATCATCTCCGTCTGAATACCATGCATTATCAATACAATCTTTGATATCTGCTTTAATGTTGTATACTTCAGGGTTAATCTGATCTACAAATGCATTAAGTGCAGGAACAAACTCAGCTTTGAATTTATCTGTACGTACAGCTGATTGTGTAGTTGAACGATCACCTTGTGTACCATTATCATAAGACTTATCGTACTCTACTACTATATGATCAGCAAATGCATACTTATCCATATCAGGATTCTCATTTAGTGCGTTGAATTGAGTTGTGTAATCCCAACCATCACCTGGCTCAGTTCTCTCAGAAGCAATAACTATATCAGTATAATCCATTATGTCATAAGAAGTCTCAACCTGTCCTAACAGACAAACGTCAAATCCGAATATTGTGAATCCTTGTCCATCAACCTCTTTAAATGCCTTCATTGCATCTGCAAGATCCCAGATAAGCATATCACCACAAGCTGCCTTAAACTTAGGAGCTGATCTGTCGAAGATACCATTTCCGTGATCCCATACGTTACATCCGTATTTCTCAGCAGGATAGTTCTCCTTACACCAGATAATGAAATTCTTAAGAGTATTAGCATCGTTCATATCAATATCTGCATTCAAGTGTGTACTTACTCTTGGAGATATGATAGTACTGTTCATTCCATCAGGATCTTTAGTAACATAGTAGATACCATCCTTAGAATCATCATCACTGTCGTAAAGAACAACGTAATTTACTTTACCTTCTATTGAACCAAGAACCTCCCACTCGTTGATATCCTTGTTTCCGTTAAGACCTGTACCATCCTCATACAGATATAACATATATGTCCATGTTGCAGTACCACACTCAGCTGAGATATTCAGTGTAAGTGGAGTTTCTACAGCATTACTGTTAATTGTAATTGTTGCCTCATCAGCTGTTGTTGTCTCAGCAGTTGGAGTATAAGTAACAACAATCTGCTTAGGATCATTAACACCCATTGTTGTGTTAGCAGGAGACGACTTGATTGTAAACTTACCATCAGTAATAGTAATGTTTGAAACATCAATATCCTCGTTACCAATTCCTGTAAGTGTTACAGTATAATCTTTAGTTGTACCCTCTTTAATCATTCCTAGGTACTGATCAGAACCACTAGCAAGTTCTTTACCATTGTACTCCATTACAAGGTGCTTACCACTTAAAGTAGTAATCTTAATGTTATCAAATGCAACACCTTTAGATGTAGCTTTATTGTTAGTATAGTATAGACCTAACTGATATCCATCTTTAAGAACCTTAGCAGGAAGAGCAACCTTCTTAGTTGTCCAAGCCTCTGACTTATCAAGTTGTTTAAGTATCTCCCACTTAGCACTTGGAGTTTCACGACCAATAATTGCAAATGCAGCGATATCTGCCATGTAATCAAGCTCAAAATAAGCTCTACCAAATCCGTTGAAGTTCAATGGAGGAAGTGCAACAATATCAGCAGCTGTTTGTCCGAACCATCCACCAGGAACGTCAGAAGTGTTAGCAGCAACATATTTACCATCATGTGCAGGTATGCTATATCCATCCTTAACAAAGTCTGCATCAACACCCACCTTAAGTGCATTTGCACCAGTGTTAAATAACCACTCGCTTACATCACCTTCAAAATCCTCGCTATAAGGAAGATCAAGTGTCTTATATGCCTCAACAAACTTCTCCTCTGATGGGAACGACTCTTTATTTGCAGCATTAACAAATGTTACATAGTACTTATATTTTCCTGTCTCAAGATTAACGTCTGTCCACTCAGTAAGATCAGCATCTGTGATTTCCTGAACTACAACATCGTCTCTGTATACCTTAAGTTTTGAGAAGTCATTTGCAAGTGCTTTATCACTGATACCAGTAACAGAAACATCGTCAAGAGCAAACTGCCATCCGTCAGTAAACTCATAAACAAATGCAAACTGAATTGTTTTACCTTTATAAGCAGAAAGATCTACTGATACCTCTGACTCATACTCATTAGGATCTGTACCTTCTGTATAGTAAAGAGCCTGATTCCAAGCACCGTCAGCCTTAACCATTACTCTGAAGTTTGTATGGTAGAATACGTCATCACTAGCCTTACCATTCATATACCAAATCCAGAAGTTAAGTTTATCCTTATCTGCAACACTAATCTCAGGAGAGATTAACCATGTGAAATCTTTAGCGCTAAATGCAATAGAAGTAGATTTCTCACCACTCTTGATATAAGTCGCACCTTTTCCTTCATATGATGCAGCTGTACACTGGAACCAAACCTTAGCATCGTCAGCCGGAGCTTCAAGAGCAGCATCTATAGCTGATGATTTTTTAATCTCCCAATTTGCAGGAGGCCAATCACCTTCAAATCCTTCTTTAAGTTTATACTCTTGCTTAAGAGAAGGCCATGTTACTTTTACATTGTTGTAGTTAGCAGCAACCTCAACACCTTCTAGTGGAGCAACCTCTGCTGAACCAGGCTTAATAGTAATTACCTCAACCTTTTTCTTCTCAATTGTTCCGTTTATTGTAACAGTAACAGTCTTTTTACCAAGGCTGCTATAGTTAACAGTTACATCCTTATCTGTTGAAGTTGCAGGAGTAGCTCCTTCACCAAAGTTCCAAGAGATAGATGTATATGATCCCTGAACAGATAGTTTGAAGTCTATATCTTCACTTATACCTGCAACTGTTTTGTCTACTGTAAAGTCAACAACAGGGTCTGTAGTTGTAACAGTTATAGGATCAAGTTTAAATGACTCACCAGCTGCATAAACTGCAGATACTGAACATTCGTAATCTCCTTTTACTACGTTCTCAAGTCTGTACTCACGTACATCAGCAGCTAATTCTGCTTTCTTAACACCATTGATAAATACTTTGTATCCTGTTGGATTCTCAGCAGTTTTAACAACGTTGTTCTCTTTACGTGTAATAACAATTGGGAAACGCTCTCTACCATTATCACTTGTTCTGATATCAAGTTGTGGCATAATTGAGTTTTGCTTAAGAGTTCTGAACTCTTGTCTTGTATTTCTACTTGAAGCAAGATCCTCAATTGTTATATCGTCAACCGCAATACCATAACCATTTGTATATGACTGAACAAAAGCAATTTTGATCTCTTTTCCTGCATATGCAGAAAGATCAATTACCTCAGCTCTTGCCATTAAGTTACTTTCGTAATCAGCACCCATTTCAAGAGCGCTTGCCCATGCCTTATCACCTTCTTTAATCATAACGTTAAGTTTTGACGAATATGAAGATGTGTTCTTAACATAAGGGTAGAATGATAACTGCTTACCTGCCTCAACAGTAATTGAAGGAGTAATAAGCCAGTTTGATTTCTTTTTTGCATAACCTATAGATGCACTATGGCTACCTGAATGCAGGTATGTAGAGTTACTGTTAAGTGTCCATGTTGACTCACCAACAGGAAGAGCCTCTGGTGCAGAGTTAATATCCTCTGAAACCATTATCTCCCAACCCGGAACAGGGAATACTCCTGACTCAAATCCTTCCGGATTATTAAACTTAGGAGTCTCATTTGGAGCCATCCATGACATCTTAATTACATTGCGCTCTGCTACAGCACCAAAGAATTTTGGTTGTGCATAATCAGCAGATCCACTTACTATAGTAACAAAAGCATCTTTAGTTGTTTTCTTAGTATCTGTACCATCAGTAACCTCTAACCAAACAGTCTTAGCTCCTTCTGAACTGTATGTTACAGTATGAGGACCTTTTCCTGTTGCAGTTGCAGGTGTTGCATCAGCACCAAAATTCCAAGTATAACCTGTAATACCATCGCCTATTGAAGCATCTGTGAAAACTATATCCTCACCAACACCTGCTGATTGTGGATTAGCTTTAAATGAAGCAAATATACCATCTGCAATAACATTCACAGTGTAATCTTCTACCTCACCAAATGAGAAACTCTGACATGGAGTTGGCTCAGTTGAGTAACGACAGATAACACGCATTCTTGTTTCACCAGGAAGAGCACCAGCTGGTACCGGAATAGTTCCTGTTAAAATCTGTGCTTTTGCAGCTGTAAGAACTGTTTTCTCATCTTCAGAGAAATCAAAATCCTTATTCCAGTCAACCCATACAAAAACGTGGTCACCATCATATCCATCTACAGTAACTGAGATGTCAAATGTGGTACCAACATTAAATGCAGAAGACATAGCTGTAAAATCACCATAATTTTCACGTGCTGAATTGTTGTTAACATCACCAAACGTGACATTGGTAATGTGCTCAAACATTGTGCTTGTGGACGCACAGTCACAATAGCTTGTAGCTCTTTGCGCATTTGCTGAACTCCAGGACAAGAGCGATAACAGCATAATGCACAGACCAGAAAAATAAAATTTTCTCATGTACAATTAAAAATTTAGGTTAAAATAAATAAAACTCAATCCCCAAAGGGGTACTATAAATTCAATTCTTAAATAAATATTACTACCTATACATTAGGGTAGTACAAATAAACTTACTTCGTTTTTATAGTGGTTTTTCAGTTTAATTCCCACTAAAAAAATAACTCAATATTATTGTAATGTTAAAATATTAGTATTCGATATTGAGTAAAACAACACGTCACGAAGTAAAAACTTTTTTTCTTTAATTCAAAACATTAAACATTTATTAAGAAACATTTTTTTATGATAAACAATCAGAAAACGATGATTAACACTGATATCATTCACTGTTCAAATATATATTTTTTTTATAAATTTATATGTCTACACAATATCTACAACAATACACAAAATCAAACATAACTACCTGATTAATTGAGTATATAAAGATACATCTATTGATAACAGTGTATTTAAAGAGCTTGTTAAATTAGACACTAAGAGTCATATTTTTCACATATTAACACCTCTATATATGTTAAAATATACAAATGAGTGTTAATCAGAAAACAACACCAATATGTAAACATAAATACCTATAGCTAATAGAGCTATATTTTAATGAATAAGATCACACTCTTTACAATATCTTTTCTCATGCATTTTGTTAGCTATACAGAATAGTTACAATTTAATAAATCTACCAACATAACGTTCATTACCTGACGCAGCAGTAACAATGTAAACACCTTGTTTTATGCTACTAACATCAATTCCTCTATCAGAATATTCACTAACATACAAAACAACACTTCCTGATAACGATGTTATTATAATATCAGACAATTCTTTTGTAACAGGTACCTCAATTCTAAGAACTGCGCTTACCGGATTCTCTTTTATCTGCAATTTATGTGTATCGTCATAGTTTGTACCTGTTTCATTATTACTCTTAAATTTTACATAAACCATTAACCTGCTAAGATACTCTCCTTCTACATATGTTTTAATAATATTAAAAAATGTTGGTTCTTCATTAACAACGCTTCCATTTACATTTATCTCAGATAGAATATAACCTTCATCAGGTATTATATTCATTGTCCCTTTATTATCAATTGTAGTTATAAAATTTCCTGCCGGATCAACATCTCCACCCTTAGTATATGTTATCAGCATGTTGTACTCCACTATACCAAACTCTATATCAATATGTATATCGTCAATTACATTTTGCAGGATATAAGTGTAATCTTTACCATCTCTGCTCAGATCATTAATTATATCTTTGTTGTTCAGCGTTATCTTAGTTATAGCATATCCAATATCGGGTGTTATTGTAACATGTGTTTTATCATGTATTGTAATTGTTTTGTTTCCAATCTTTGATGCCGAGCCATTATCTCCTGTACTTATTACCACATTATACTCTATTGCATAAAACTCTGCCCTTATATTCAGATCTGTTTTTGTATCTGAAAGCATATACACATAATTGCCACTCTGTTTTTTGAAACCGGTAACCTCTTCTTCATTAACAAATATCTTTGCCAGATCATACCCTTGTTTAGGGGTAATTATTAACTCTTTTTTATCATCAACACCTATAGTCACATCACCGTTTTCGACACTGATATCGCCCAGAACACTCTCTGTTATATTTACATTAAACATCACCTGCGAAAATACTATCTCAAAAAAACCATCTGTTCTGACATTGTGAACACTATATTCATAATTATCACCATTCTCTGTTAATTCAACAGATTCACCGTTAAACTCCGATTTACCTATATAGTAATAATCCGCAGGTGTAAATATAAATGTATGTGACCCTCCATCATTTATTACAACCCTCTCCTCATTAACAGCTCCGCTACCCGACATTTTAACATTTAAGGTATGTCCGGCAATAAATGATACTTCCAATTCTACGTCAGCATCAATATTCTCTACTAAATATGTATATGTATCCGATTGCTGATTATATTCTACGCTGACCAAATTATTATTATAACGAACCTCATTAATACTCATTCCCGGATCAGGAGCTATCTCAAATGTAATACTACCTCCGTAGATAACTTTATCTGTTATGGGTTGTATAAATCCGGAACCACTAACCACTGTTGCTCCAACATTCAGAAACTGAGCATAACTATTTACAACACCGCAATAGTCGCCATAAAAATCGCCATAAGGATTTCCAGTTAACAATATATTATCATAAAATGCAACAGTGCTTGTATAGTCAGTTAATGCAGATCCATTATATCTGTTCACTGTTTGCCACTCTGAATTGTCTCCATTCCAATTATCACCATCTCTCTTAAACAATACCGCCGAAGGCACTGTGTTATTTCCCCTGCAAGCAACGGCTACAATATCCCTGTTGATTACTACAGAGCTACCAAACTGCATTTCAGGCTCCGATTGAGTATATTCCAGTTTTGCCACTTTTGTATACTGATTACTGCTACCAACATTCTCTTTAAACATAACAACCGCACCTTTATTGCTATTATGTTTAATACTACCTACAGCAATAATATCATCATAACATAAAACAGAATATCCAAACTGATCTCCCTCATCTGCATCCGGAATATATAATACACCGTTCTCTTCTGATGCAGACCAGTTACCATCGTTGCTATTATAAAGATAAACAGCTCCTGTTTTTACTCCATTATTAACTGCATCAACTGCTCCCGTTACAATTAACCCGTCAGCAAAGCTAACAGAACTTCCTAACTTTACAGGATCTGTACCTGATGGTTCTAAAACAGCGTATGGCTGACTATTATACCAATCCTGAATGGTTGTATTATAAAGAAACAGTGCTCCCCTGTTGTTATTATATTCCGGATCAGAAACAACCAGTATATTATCATTAAATGCCATTTTATAACCAAACAGGTCTGTTGCTCCTGACGGTTTTGCCAATACAGTATTGACATTGGTACTACTCCACTCCTCTGCATCTTTATTAAAAATATACACGTTTGCCCCTGCCGAAAGTACCACAAGATTTTCTTCATAACATATATCAAACATCTTATCTGATATACCTATTACCTTACAAATCAATGTCGCCTTATAATTGAATTTATGGTTATCTTCTTTAAATATATCTACCGATGGATACATCTCTGATTCAATATCTGTTCGCCTTCCAACAGCTACATAATCGCCTTGTGTATCCAGACAATATCCAAATGCTGAGTTATTGCTATAATAATATGGTTTAGCCTCAAGATCATCTCCCGGCAACTCAATAAAGTTTACACCTATGTTATAGTGGAACCTGATGTATGAGTTATTGGTATTATTAATATCAGGAGCTCCGGAAATAAGTTTGTCTCCAAAAAGATCAACACTCCAACCAAACTGCGATACATTATTCTCTTCATCTGAAACAATTACCTGATCTTGTGTTTTACCAGTCCACTCTGAACCACTCTCCTTATAAAAAATAAACAACGAACCTTTATTATTTGCTAATCCGCCAGAATTTGCTGCTCCCACAACAACTATGTTTTCTGAAACTGTAACAGTTTTTCCAAATCTAAGATTATCTCCATCGGTAACCTCTGGTTTTAATAAAACAGGTTCTGCACTCCAAACATCACTATCTTTTGTATAGAGATAAACAACCCCTAAGTCAATAACACCATCGGTATCTTTGGTCATATCGCCAACAACCAATGTATTATTATAAACTGCTATCGCATTCCCAAACTCAGAATCGGGTCTGATATCAGGGTTTACAATCTCTGTTTTTGACGTGTTTGTCCAGGTGTTCTCTGCCTTATACACTACTACTTTATCCTTACCCCCAACAAATATCTCTGTACTGTTAACAGCAACATAATCTCCTTCTCCTCTATTTAAAGATGCATCTATATCAGTATCTTTTATCGCAGGATTACTACTCCATACTAATCCATTGAAACTATATATAAATATACTCTTTGATGTGGTTGCACTCTTAACAGATGATATTACCAGATCATTATTACTTAAACACAATACATCGCCCAGATGTGAATAACCTGTTACGCTATTAAGGGTTATTACCTTAACTGGCATAGTACTCCATTCAGTACCTTCTCTCTCAAACAAAAAAACAGTTCCAACACCATTTCTATCAAGTGCCGATACTGCAATAAAGTTGTTATTAATATCAACATAGTGTCCAAAATATCCATTCTTCCTGTCGTCAGGAGATTTTAACGTTGATAAAAGCCTCCACTCTGCGTTACTATATTTATAAATATATACACGTCCTCTGTTGTTATTATACCCCTCGGCTCCAACTACCGCATAGTTACCATAAACGGCCACAGATGCGCCAAATTTAATATTGGTATATACCTCATTACCTTTTGGCAACAACTCTTGTAACGGGGTAAAATTCTGAGCTGATAATAGAGATAGTGTAAGTATTCCTGAAATGATAAGTATAAGTTTTTTCATAGTTCTGAGTTTATTGTAAAACACAAGATGCATAACATCTGTATTATTAATATACAAAAAAACACAAACACATCCTACATAAACATTTAAAACACAATGCACTATCAACAACAGAAACAAAAAAAGGCACTGATTACTCAGCGCCTTTTCAAATATCATTAAACTATAATCTATCTGTAAAAGAAATCATAGTAATCAGTAAAGTCATCCATTGTTTTTAGATAAAAGTCAGATTGATTCTCCTCTCCTACCTGAAGCATATCCTGTAGTATTGTCATACATATCTGCACTTCATATCCAAAATCTTCTTTGCCACGATTATCTACTATTCGTTGGAAATAATCAAGTTTAGATTTTGCACTAAATATTGCCTCTTTTGCAAGCTCTTCTGCCTTATCTCTTCTGCCTGCTTTATAATAAGCATCTACCATAGGAGCAACAAACAGTCCTAAAGGAATCTTATTTGAAGGCATAATTTTCTCTGCATGCTCAAGAACCTCTATGGCTTTATCTCTGTCGCCACGTTTTGTAAACTCATTTGCCAAACGTGCAAACTTATTTCTCAAACGTAATACCGAAAGAGTTCTTATATTATAGTAGTCACATAGAACATCGTCCTCATTTAACCTTCCATACTCAAACTTCTTCACCAGATTATTATACAGTATATCCGGGTCAATACGTCCAACATTTGTATAATCTTTGGTTGTAGTTTTTATTGGTACCAGACGCCATGCAACACCATCAAGTTGCAGGAAGTCTGAAAGACCAATATTGCTATCACCGGCATTAGATACAAAGTATACAGGTCGTTCCCAATTATTGTTAGCAAGTATATCAAGAATTATCATCTGTGCTTTAGATATCACATTATCCTTAATAGTAAATCTTATCTCGTTAACAACAGAGTCTCTCAACTCCGGTTTTACCGTTCCGTTCTTAATAACCTTATCAACATCAACCGGAATAGATATATTCTTTGCAGGTATAAAACTCTCCTCTTCGCCCGGATCTCCTACAAATGTTCTTGGATTATCGCTGGCAATAAAAGCAACAACATCGCTTATATTCTGATACTCCTCTAACTTATCATATACAATAACCCTGTCTCTCATTCCCTGAATATACTGGTCATGAGTCATTGATATTGGCAACGGATCCGATTCATAAACCTTATTCTTCATCTGATCTATATACCAGTCCATATTAAGCAAACTCATATTCACAACACGAACATCTGTTCTTATACCCTCTACCTCCTGTGCATACCAAAGAGGGAATGTATCATTATCGCCATTTGTAAATATCAGAGCATTTGGCTCACAAGTATTAAGATAGTTCTTAGCAAAATCAAGTGCCGAATAACGTCCCGATCTGTCATGATCGTCCCAGTTTTCAACCGCCATAATTCCGGGTACAAATACCAGACAAACAGCAGACACTGCTACTGCTTTTGGTAGTCGTTTACCACTCTTAACTGCCTCTATAATACCAATTACCCCTAATCCTATCCAGATGGCAAACGCATAGAACGAACCGGCATAGGCATAATCACGCTCACGCGGTTGCAACGGATACTGATTAAGGTACAGCACAATTGCAATACCCGTCATAAAAAACACCATTGCAACAACCCAGAAATTCTTTTTATCTTTAAGGAAATGGAATATCATACCCAGAAGCCCCAGAATAAGAGGTAGGAAATAGTACTTATTACGGGCTGTATTATTTGCATACTCTTCCGGCAGGTTATCCTGAGGACCAAGACGCCACTCATCAATAAAACCAATACCACTAATCCAGTTTCCGTTTATAATCTCACCATGACTCTGAATATCGTTCTGACGTCCAGCGAAGTTCCACATAAAGTAGCGTCCGTACATATGCCAAAACTGATAACTGAACATATACCTCAGGTTTTCGCCAAAGGTAGGTTGTATAATAACCCTCTTCTCGCCATTTGGCATACGGTATATTCTGCGCTTACCTTTAACCTTAGCCCACTTTATATACTCCTTTTTATGCGATCCATTATCGGACCACATACGTGGAAATAACGAAAGGTAATCTTTATGGAATACATACTCAGTACCAAGATATGACTTAACATACTTACCTTTCTGTTTTACATATGTCTGATTCTCTTTAATATTAACCACAGGCGAACTATAATCCTGTCCTACGAACAACGGCCTTGAACCATATTGCTCCCTGTTAAGATAGTTTGTAAGAGCAAATACATTATCCGGTGCATTCTCGTTCATTGGCGTATTTGCCGATGATCTGATAACAATAATTGCAAATGTGCTGTAACCAATCAATATCATTGTTACTGACAACACAATTGTATTCATTATCACCTTCTGCTTTCGGTATGTATATCGTAATGCCCAAACAATACCTGCTATAACCAATGCTAAAAAGAACAATACTCCTGAATGATATGGTAAACCAAAACCATTAACAAACATTAGCTCAAAAAGTCCGCTTACAAAAGGTAGTCCGGGTATAATACCGTACATTACAAAACCCAGAATAATTACCCCGGTAAGCAATGCAAGCAGAACACCATTACGTGTTGCCTCATATTTTCTGAAATAGTAAACCAGTACAATTGCAGGGATAGCAAGCAGGTTAAGCAGGTGAACACCTATTGATAATCCCATAAGATATGCTATAAGAATTATCCATCTGTTTGCATGTAGTTTATCGGCCTCATTCTCCCACTTTAATATTGCCCAGAAAACAATTGCTGTAAAGAACGAACTGAATGCATACACCTCTGCCTCAACAGCCGAAAACCAGAATGTATCTGAGAATGTATATGCCAATGCTCCAACAACACCAGAACCAATAACAGCTGCTATTTTACCTGTAGTAATCTCACCACTTTTGTTAAAGAACTTCTGTGCAAGGTGAGTAATTGTCCAGAACAGAAACAGTATTGTAAAAGCACTTGCCATTGCCGACATGGCATTCATCATCATTGCTGAGTTAGAGGCATCAAATCCGAAAAGAGAGAAAAATCTACCCAACATCATAAACAGGGGTGCTCCGGGTGGGTGACCTACCTCAAGTTTAACCGACGATGCAAGAAACTCTCCACAATCCCACAAACTAACTGTAGGTTCAATAGTTAATAGATATACCACAAGCGATATTGCAAATACAACCCATCCGCCTATGATATTAATCCGTTTGTACTGATTCATTATTATATGTTTTGATATTTAGCGTTATAAATAAAAAACGAATTTACTATTTTTTAGTAGTTTTAAAACAACAATGCAACAAAACTACCACACTATGAGATACAATATCTTCTTTATGTCGGGCACTGGCAACTCCTTAACTGTTGCAAACAACATTGCAAATAACCTAAACAGCAAACATATACCTACCGGTATATATAATATAGAGAACAGAACAAACATAAAAGATATAAATAGAGGCAGTGTTGGCATTGTATTTCCAACACACGGTTTTACAGCACCGTGGCTGGTAATTAAATTTGTTGCTACACTAAAATTCGGGAATTGGAGACCTGCATTTACAATATGTACCCGTGCAGGAGCACGAATAGGCAAGGTGTATACGCCCGGACTTGGTGGCTCGGCAAATCTTATAGTTGCACTGCTGCTTCTTATAAGAGGATACAGACCAAAGATATGGGGAGCTGTTGATATGCCATCTAACTGGATGGCTATACACCCTGCACTATCAAACAAAACATGCAGAGAGATATACCAAAGAGCAAAAAAACGAACTGATATACTGGCTGAGAAAATAGCTAACAACTCTACTCACATATTCAATCCCAATAACATATACGATCTTATACCCGGTATTATACTACTTCAGATATCCTTTATGTATATAATATTCTTCAGGTTCTTCCTTGCTAAACTATTCTTTGCATCATACAAATGTACATCGTGCGGATTATGTGCTGAATACTGTATGACAAATGCAATAAAAATGATTGGCAAAAAAGCACCAAAACCCTACTGGAAGCTACGATGCGAAAGCTGTATGCGATGCATTGGTTACTGCCCGCACAAAGCCATTGAGGTAGGACACTCATGGGCTATAATACTATTTATGATTGCAGGAGCATCCGGTTTGCCTGCTATTGTTGTAAATAATATAATCCCACAACATCTTATAAATGAGTGGTGGATAGTATGGTTAACAATTCTGCTCGCGTTCCCAAGTATAGTAATTGCATACTACATTTTTCATCTAATTAACAGAGTTCATTTTATCAATAAGTTATTTAGTTTTACTACATTTACGCGCCTATTTAAAAAATACAAACATACCGGTGTTAATATAAACCGATTTAAAAGTTAATTATCTTATGAAGAAGATATTACTTATTGCTATTGTTATACTAAACATATATCTTCTGCCTGATATTAATGCTCAGTACTTTAACTCCGGTACCAACAAAGCCTCGATAAAGTGGGAACAGATAAAGACCGAATACTTCAGAATAATTTATGATCAGAACTTCAGAGAGTGTGCTCTTGAACTATCAGCAGTTATAGACAGCGCCTACCTGAAAACAAACAAAGGCATCAACAATCTTAGTTCCAGGTTTGATGTTGTTCTGCATACAAACACAACCCGCTCTAACGGAATGGTGATATGGGCTCCCAAAAAAGCAGAGTTCTACATAGCACCACCGCAACGCGGATATTCACAGATATGGATAGACCAACTTATACTACATGAATTGCGACATGTAGGACAGATAAACCAGATAAAATCGGGTATCACAAAAATTCTATATCCACTATTTGGTCAACACCTTATTGGTGCTGTTTCTGCTCACTTTCCGGGATGGGTATTTGAGGGCGATGCCGTTCTTTCAGAAACAAAACATTCACTATCGGGAAGAGGACGATCTCCGGAGTTCTTCAGAATACTGAGAACACGACTACTTACCGACTCTGTATGGAGATATGATTTTGTAAAGCTGGGTTCTTACACAAGGTTGGCTCCTAATCAGTATCATATAGGATATCCTATTATAACATATGTAAATGCTAAAACAGAGAATGGCAAAGACCCAATGCCTGTAATAATAAAGCAGGTAGGCAGAAATGCATACAACCCAAATGCAATAAACTCTGAGCTTAAGAAAGCTACAGGTAAAAATGTCCGCGATAATTACGATGCATCAATGAGATACATTACCAGATTCTGGAAAAATCAGGTTGATACAACTGAGTGGACCAAACCTGATATAGTACATAATAGCAAACATGGTTACTATACCAACTATACATTTCCGTATAAATACAACAATACACTATATGCATACCGATGGTCAAAAAGATTACCGGGATCAATAATAGAGATAGGTAAAAACGGAAAAGAGAAGGTACTTATAACACCGTCGCAATACTCAATAGACAAAATATCGTATGCAAAAGATATTGCTGTATGGGCAGGATATATTCCAGGAGCATCACATATACACAACAACTATAACGATATATTTCTGTTTAACCTGAAAACAAAAAAGCTAAAACGACTATCGCACTATAAACGTTACTTTAGTGCCGATATTGATAGACAAGCAAAACAGATAGCTGCTCTTGAGAGAACACCTGAAGGTAAGTATAACCTGATATTTATTGATACCAGGCTGGGCAGAGTTTTCAGATCCGTTAAAACGCCAGACAACATACACCTTCAGAACATTACATGGAATAACAGCTCCGATATTGTTGCAGCAACATTTATAAACAACAACGGAAAAGGTATTATTACATATAATATAAATACAGAAAAGTGGCAGGTAATTGAGGAGCCTTCAAACACATATATGTCTGATCTTAAATGGGACGACAACCAGATTATTTTTACATCTGACTATAGCGGAACCGAGAATATATTTGCTGTTGATACAAAAACCGGAACAAAGAGTATAATTACAAAAGACATGTATGGTGTACGTACACCATCGGTATATACAGATACTATATACTACTCTACATACACGGCAAACGGATACCGTATTGCGAAAAAAGCAGACAGGGCTATATCTGAGATTAACGATATTACAACAAAAAGTTACAACTACCCTTTTGCAGATATTATAGATTCAGAAAAACCTATTGATATATCAGATAAAAAGAACAGTCAGTATAAACCGGAACCATATACAAAACCTGTACACTCAGTTAATGTACACAGCTGGATTCCTGCACATCTTGATATTGAAGGATTAAAGGATGGTAAAGCAACAATATATCCGGGATTAAGTTTGTACTCGCAAAACATACTTAACAGTACAACAATACAGGGTGGTTACTACTACAGAGAGGGAAAAAACAGACTATATACAACTATTAACTATACCGGATGGCCTGTTAAAATTGATCTCACATATAAATATGGAGACAAACGTGTTGTGTACGAATCTGACAAGATATTTTTTAGCGGAACAAAACAGTCTGTAAGCCTTGATATGTCGTTACCACTTAACCTTACAAACGGACGCCGTAGTATACTTGTGCAACCATATATAAACACCCGGTTTACAAACTACAAACACCGTAACATAAGCAACGGTGAGTTAAAAACTGGTATGTTTGATACATACTTTGGGCTCTACTACTCCGATAGCAGAAAAACAGCCAGTGCCGATATAAGACCAACACGAGGTAAGTTTTTTGATATTGGTTACCTTACACCATGGAGTTCCGATCAGCTTAGTAGTGTTACATACGCATCTGGTGGTATTTATATGCCCGGAATAGGATTAAACCACTCTATTATGTTAAGAGGAGGATGGTACAGACAGGAGACAAAAAAATATATAAGATCAAGTATTCTGTCGGTTGTAAAGGGGGTATACGCCTCAAATACATTTGTGCCAAACCTTGCAAGAGCATCGGTAAGTTACACCTTGCCTTTATGGCATCCTGATGCAAATTTACTTGGTGCAATATATATTAAACGCCTGCGTATGGAGATACATGAGGAGTATGCACGTATCTGGAATAGTAAATCGCACAAAAACCTTGATGCTACTGCAATTGATCTTAATATTGACTATCAGGTATTCCGCACAACAGTACCGGTTTCAACAGGTGTGCGTTTTATATACAATAACCACAACCAACAGTTCACAACAGAGTTACTCTTTAATGTTAGTTTCCGGAGTCTTTAACTGATAATTATTATTAACTGTGTTACTTATTACTTCCTGCAAAAAAAGGTCTGGCAGAAACATTAAGAGGCTCTCCTTTTTCAGTTTTTTCAGATCGAATAACAGTACACTCTACTTCAAGACTCATAGTTTTTTCTAAACAACACAAATAAGGTCTCTTTTCTCCTTCCAGATGTTTCATTTTAACTTTATTTTTTTTTCCGATCTTATCAGGGACACTTATCCTTCCCATATATTTATAATTCAACGCCCGTTTATCCTTAGCTGTATTATCCTTTTCTCCAACATAAATCAATAAATTATTCCTCGTTTCACCATTTTCTGTGTAATTAATTGGAATCCTGCATGTTTTATCTTTAAATCCGGCCCCTTGCCATTCACCAATATCATTCTTATTATCAATATCATAAAGCTTAATAGAATATATACCAGAATCACTACCTGAGGTTATTCTTAACACTATCTGATCAGGAATTTTCTCTTTGTTCTTATCTTTTTCTTTAATCTTATACTTTTCTTCCTCTTTACCCTTCTCTTTCTTCTTATTCTTTTCTTCCTCCTTACCCTTCTTTTTCTTCTTATCCTTTCCTTTATAATACCCTTTTATACTTGTAATAATAGGGTTCCAGTATTCGTCAGTATTTTTCTTTGAGAGAAATTTCTCAATAAATGTTTCACCTTCTTTCCCTTTAGAACCTTTGTACATCACAAAATATGGGGTACCGCATCTTTTATCCGCTGCATTAAGCTCAGATGTAATGCAGTCTGTTTTTGTTTTTAAAACAACCGGAGCATAATGATAATTTACACCAAATATATTAGCAATATTTTCATTCGGAATAATAGAGTAAATCTCTCCAACTTCAGGATCTTGAAGAGGTAAATTTTTATATCTATCCTTTTTTTCATTGAAGAGATCAAAAAACAGTTCTTTCCCTTTTCCAATTTTTTTTGGAGCCAAAAGTTTTCTACTCGCATTAAAAGCAGATAAATCCTCCTCTACAAGAGCTGCTGCATAAAGTGCACAGTCATTTATAACACCTTTATCACCTACTGTATGTTTTGACGCATAACTGTTGTATTTTTTATTATTATATTTAAATACATTTACACCACATCTGTCAAACATGGATTCAGGCTGTGGTTCATTTCCTTTGGTAGCATATAATATTTTTTTCATTTCCTCACCATCAAAAGTTATTGCCTCTTTATCATCAGTTATTTTTACATATTCAGTTTTACCATTACCTATGGTAATTTTATCCTCTGTATAACACTGCAACACTTCATTAACACCACTCTGTAAATCTGCCTGTTTTTGTACTACTTCACTGCTGTTAACCTGCCTTTGCAGATTACGTAATTGCATACTCTCAGACCGGTTATCGTTAAAACTAATGCCTGAGGGTTTAGGGCTGTTTGCTTTGGCACTATCTCTCTTATCTAGAAATTTATATTTACTCATATTATGCAATTATTTTATGACAGGTAATAAATTTGCATTTGTTGCATTAAGAGGATTTGTAACATTTAGATTTTGATTTTTTATCCCCTTACATTTAACTCTAAAGCTCATAATATCACCAACACAACCAAAAAATGAACTCTTTCTATTTTCTAGATGAAGCATCTTTACTTCACTATCATTTGATATCATATCTGCAACATCCAATCTTCCCATATATTTATACTCGAAACCTTTCTTCCATATATAAATGAGTAAATTATCTCTTGTCTCTACAACATTTTGTATTTTCTCAATATAATCAATAGTAATCTTTCGACTACCATTTCTAAAATCAACATTTTTTCCAGCTCCTAGCCAACCCTTATTATTAATATCATATATACCAACACTGTATTTACCTCTATCATTCCGAGAAAATATTTCAAACTCTAACTTATCCGGAATATTATTTTCGTCCAATCTATTAACAATGTTTCCTTCATTATCCTTTTGTTTATAATACTCTTTTATACTTGTCAAAATAGGAGTTCTAATCTTCCAAGGCCAGATAAACTTACCTATCTGGGAAATGACTTTTTGATCAAATGTCATACCTTGTTTCGCTTTAGAACCTTTATACATCTCAAAATAGGGTTCCTTTATTCCAGCAAATGCAGCATTAAATTCCGATGTAACACAATCAGTAGGAGTCTTAAAAACAACAGAAGCAATATGATGATTTACATTAAGTTTTGGAATTAATCCATTATTCATAAAAAAAGAGTAAGCTTCTCCTATCTTAGGATCAGGTACAGATGACTTCTTATATCTGCTATTCCTTTCATTTTCACAATCAAATAGCACCCTATTACCAATCTCTCTTTTAGGAGCAAAGTGCCTAGTGCCCTTTTTAAAATTAGACGAATCATTTTCAGCAAGAACTGCGGCATATAATCCACAATCATTCCAACTACCACATACACCTTCATGATTCTTTGCTTTATAACTTATATATCTCTTGTTTTTATACCTGAGAGGAAACTCTTTAATCTGAATAAACTGATACATTGGTTCAGGATATTTTCCTTCATGAACCCACAGTAATTTATTATTCTTTTCTAATATTATAGCTTCACTATCTGCATCCTCTGATACAAATGCATACTTATATGCTACATACTCTTTACTTCCCTCCTTTTCTGTTATATTTACTAATTCTTTTGTATAACACTGCAACACACCATTAACACCGTTCTGTAACTCTGCCTGTTTTTGTACTACGGTACTACTGTTAATCTGCCGTTGCAGGTTACGCATTTGTAAACTCTCTGGTCGGTTATCGTTAAAACTTACGCCTGAGGGTTTAGGGCTGTTTGCTTTGGCACTATCTCTCTTATCTAGAAATTTATACTTATTCATAATCAAATAGTTTCAGACATTATTTTTTATCAACTAGCAGGTTAATTTCTCTTTCATTAATAGATCTTACTACACTCTTATGCCTATTCTTATTCTGTTCAGGACTATTATATATTCTTTTTCAGGTAATTTTAAAGCCCAGCAATTCCGCACAACAGTACCGATTTCAACAGGTGTGCATTTTATATACAATAACCACAACCAACAGTTCACAACAGAGTTACCTTTTTAATATTAGTTTTCAGGGAGTTTAACAGATAACTCTTTAACCTTAACTCTATTAGTACCTCCAACATTTTCAGTCTCTTCTGTAACAAAAGGTTTGTTTATACTATCATCAGTAACATTATTTTTTACAGTTTTTAGTTTTGGCACACTTTCTACAGGTTTACATGTAATCTTAAAGGTCAGATTCTCACTACAACATAAATTATGAATCCCTGTTTCATCATATAAGTTATTCGCAATCACATCTTCTCCTCTAAGCATTGCAGGAATATCTAAAGGCACTATATACTTGTATATAATCCCATACAGATTATCCTCATCTGGATATGATATATACAGCAATAATTTCTCTCTTCCTTTTCCTGCATACTCAATTTCTATCTTTACAGGATTATTCTTTGTTTTCTTCTTTCTTACATACTTTTCTCCTTTAACACTTTTCAACCCTTCATTCACAGAATTCATATTAACCAATATAAAATTATATTCCCTATTATCATTTGCTGATGATATCTCAAACTCAACTCTTTCAGGCATAACTTTATTCGGTTCTGGCATTAGGACTGGCTGTTCAAGTATATGATGTTTTTTATCAACTTTATCTTTATTACAATTTAACTCTTCATAATATCGTTTTGGACTTACCATTAAAGCAGTTCTAATATCATAATGTTTTGCTGTATCATTATCCATTTCATCCAAAAAAGTATTTCCTTCATAATTTCCTTTTCCTCTTCTATACATAGCAAATTCAGGCTCTTTCATCCTTTCATTTCCTGCATTTAGCTCAGATGTAATATTGTCTGTTTCTGTCTTAAAAACAACTGCTGCACAATGAAATCGGTTTCTCGAAAAAGGAATATTATCTCTTCTAGCAATAGTATAAAAATAAGCCTCTCTTATATTCGGATCAATATCCTTACTATCATAATCCTTACTATCAACATTTCCCCGATCTAACACAATATTTCTATTCTTACTATAGGTTTTTCTTTTCGGAACAAGATTATTATACTTTGCTTTAAATTTTTCAGCATCATCTTCAGCCAAAACTGTTGCATATATTCCACAATCATTTCTAAAACCATCTGTCTCTCCCTCTTTATGTATTGATTTATAACCTTTATACTTCTTTCCATATATAATCTTTTCTCCTATCATAATAAATTGAGAAGAAGGTTCTGGAGGTCTTTCTGTATTAACCCAAAGTTCCTTGGGATTTTTGAAAAATATTATTGCCTCTCCATAATCAGTTATTTTTACATATTCAGTATCACCATTCCCAAGTTTAACATTTTCCTCTTTATAACACTGCAACACACCATTAACACCACTCTGTAAATCTGCCTGTTTTTGTACTACGGCACTGCTGTTAACCTGCCTTTGCAAATTACGTAATTGCAAACTATCAGACCGGTTATCGTTAAAACTTACGCCTGAGGGTTTAGCGCTGTTTGCTTTGGCACTATCTCTATTATCTAGAAACTTATATTTACTCATATTCCGGAATAATACTTTTGTATGAAAAGTCAATCTCAGCTAAGAAAGCTGAGATTGACCATAAAAACAGATACTATCTGGCAACTTTCATTCCTATAATCTCAAGTAGTTGCGAGTCGACTCCAAGAGCCTGACGGGCAAACTCCCGTATACGCCTGCGCTCATCATACAGGTCTGCCACAGCATTATCACGCTCAATTGTTGCAGCCTCTGCCTCTCCCTTCTCAACACCACGGGCAGCATTCAGATCATTAACCTCCTCAAGCATAGCTATTCTATCCTTTATCTTATCTTCGGTAAATTTGCACTCTGCAAGAATATTTAGTGCAACACTATTAGATAACAGCCCTTTATAAAAGGTCATATATCCATTATACCATATTCCATAAGAGTTTATACTCAAAAAGGCAGGTAAGGTTGATGCCAAACCAGGATTTACAGTAAACATCATGCTGCATAGCCGCACATCGTTCTTAATTACCTTATCTACAGCCAATCTCTTATCAAAGAACTCCTGATTGGCATTCAGCATCTGCTGACGCTCTATTGTCTGACTATATACCAACTCTTTTGCCCTTGTTAGTTTCTGCCTGAAACGGGTTCTCTTCTCTTCATTATAACCAAAACTCTCAAGTGCTTCAGCTATACGTTTGTCATCTAACCCTTTTGACATAGTCTCACTATTTGTAATAATAGATGTCATTTTTTCTTTCATAATAATTTTTATTTAAGGGCACAACAACAGATATATTTTGTCCTGAGGGGTACCCGGATTAGAATTATTCTTTAATTAACAATAAGTTACGACCATATATTATAAAAGTCAATACCTCAAAATATTTTTTTTCTGATTTTTGCACCTTATGCTGTTAAATGGCTGAACATAAACAAACAGCAAACTCTCAACCAGTGCTAACTGTAACATAATCAAGACAGAGCGTCATTTCCCCCGACAAACTGCTATTTTTCCTTCACTTATTGTCAGATTTCCTAAAAATATTGTTGCATGTACCCCACTTATTGTCATTTTCCCGGACAGAGCGTTAAATTACCTCAAACTAATGTTACATTTCCCGGAATTACTATCACATTTACTCCACTTCCTGCTAAATTCCCCCACAGAGCACTGTTTTTACCGGAGTTATTGGTTGAGATACTACAATAATAATAAGCAATAACAGAAACCCAAGATCTAATAACAACCGAACCGATAATGTTATATATTTGTGAATAGTGATTTCTTAAACTAATAATTCAGACAATGGCAAACAAGTATGTAGATTTTATATCTGACGAACATCTGATTGAGTGTATATCTCATTTATACGAATCTTATATAAAAGCTAAAAATAATATAACTAAGAAGAAGTTCTACAACAACAAAATTGACTCTATCAAGCTAATATTTGATTCCAAATTCAATGACATTAATGAGGAGGAGGTTATTGAGTCTGAAATATTAAGACAAGTTGATAAATCGATAAATAACTCTATAGGAACATTTCACGAGGAGATACTTGGAGGTATAAGTGGTTATGAAGCTGGCAAACTTAGTGGATATGATATAAAGGCTAAAGATAATACCCTATTTGCTGATATAAAGAACAAACACAACACTATGAATAGCAGCTCTTCAGAGAGTCTATACCAGAAGTTAAAACAGTATGCCGACAATCATAAAAAAGCCAAATGTTATTGGGTTCAGATTCTTGCAAAAAAAAGTTTTAACGAGAAGTGGGTTGGTGATATTAATGGCAAAGAGTATAGTCATTCCAGAGTTTATAAGATATCAGGCGATAAGTTTTATGCTTTACTGACAGGTCAGGATGATGCCTTGTTCAAATTATACAAAGCTCTTCCTGTTGCAATATCTGATTTCCTCAACAACAATAAAGCTAAAGCGAAGAATCTTGACAACTCAGCTGTTGAAGAGATTAAACAGGTTAGTAATGAAACAGGAAGATCTGTATTTGATCAAATATCATATGATAACTACAGTTACTACTCAGGTTTTGATGAGTTATAATATTCATTCAGAAATTTTACTAAAGAGTATCCTATCTCTAAACCAAGATTACATGGCACGGCATTTCCTATCTGTTTATATTGTTGTGCCATAGAGCCATCAAACTCCCACTCATCAGGGAATGTCTGTATTCTTGCATACTCTCTTACTGTAAATGGCCTTGTCTCCTCCGGATGACATCTCTCTGTCTGTTTCTGAGCAGGACTACATGTTAAAGTTAAACATGGCTCGTCCCAGCCAATACGTCTGGCCATACCTGTTTTTCCTCCTCCCAGATAAAAACTGCCTCCCATATACTCCTTTTGTATATCAATTGGCAGATCTCTCCAATATCCTCTTGGCGGAACCATATCAAGCACAACTTTTTTTCCTTCAGGATACTTTGCTCCAACCGATTCCGGAACATCTGAATCAAACAACTCTCCTTTTTTAAGAGCATCAGAAAGGTTATATATCTTATTATGAGCCTTTGGATAGGTATACTTTATATCAATATCTTTACGTACTCCAACCAAAATTAATCGCTCTCTTTTTTGCGGAACTCTATAGTTAATTGCTTTAAGAACCTCAACAGGCACAACATTATACCCTATCTCATCAAGAATAGAGATCATTCCTTCTAATGTTTTCCCTTTATCATGGCTTAATAAACCTCTAACATTTTCACCAATACATATTGGAGGATTAACCTCTTTCACCGCTCTGGCAAATTCATAAAAAAGAGTTCCTCTGGCATCTTTTAATCCCAATTTCTTTCCGGCATAACTAAATGCCTGACACGGAAATCCTCCGGTTACAACATCAACCTTTCCGTTGTACTCTGTGAAACTATAATCTTTTATATCACCCTCTAATACATTCCAATGTGGTCTGTTCTTTCTTAATGTATTACATGCCCACTTATCAATCTCATTCAGAGCAACACATTTAATTCCGGATTTCTCTAATCCAATAGCCAAACCTCCGGCACCAGCAAACAGCTCTAATACACTATAATTGTGCTTTGGTTCTTCAAAATTCGATATATCATCTGTACTGTCATCATCCGGAAATAATTTTCCCATCAAAGTCTTTACATCCTCTTTTTTATATACACGGTAGTTTGAAACAGGCTCTCTAACTGCTTTCAAAATTCCCTCTTTATCCCATCTCCTTAATGTTTCTTTACTCTTTCCTACTAACTCAGAAACCTCTGCAAGCGACAAATAATCAGACATAACCATATTACAAAACCTTATACAATGGTTACAAATATAGATAAAAAACAGATGCATTAAATCATAAATTATTTACCGTATTCCTGAACTATTACAGATCAACAATTTATACATGAAATTTAATTTAAAAAGAAAACCCCTGCAAACAGACAATTTACAGGGGTGTGTAATGTTGAAACATTACTTTGCGCTTTAATCTACAAGAACTAATTTTTAAACACTATTAAAATGCGATTACACAACCTTAAGCATATATCGCAACTACATAATGATTATATCGCTAAACTATAAAGCTTTTGATCATCCGGTACCAGAACAGGTATTACAATTTGTATATAACCCCAAATATTAAGGTTATCAGATTGTTTACAACAAACATCAAACTATTAAAAAAAAGGGTATTAACAGGATTTATTCAGATGTTAATTTACCACCACGCACAGTTGCACCTATAACAATTCCTGCACTCACTATTACAATGTTTTTAACTATATACTGCCCCTCAAGTGTTAATGAGAACGGAAAGATATGAAACACCTCACCAGGAAACAGAAGTATTGGAGTAAATGTTCCTACCATTTGCAGATACAATAACAGCAGGGTTTCGCGCATAAAGAGCTTAAACATAAGCCCTACTCCTATTGCTACCTCCCATGTTGCAAGAATATATAGTATTATTTTATCTGTAAAAATACCAAACGTTAATGCATCAATTGTATTTACGGCAATCCCTTCGGCAGGGCTGTACCCATCAATATATTTTAGCACCCCAAACCATATAAATATAATTGCTATACTAACCCTTAGCAGTATCAGACCATTCTTAGCCATCCAGTTTGTAACTGCTATATCAATCCTGTTAAATGTATTACCTCTTAGTTTCATCTGTTTATTTTTTCTTTTTAATGGTCAGATGGAACTCCGCATAATAATCATTCTCATGTGTGAATGACTATTCTTATGCTTAGTTTCATACAATAATCATTTACATTATTGTGAATAACAGTAATACGGAAGCTTTGTTTACAGTTATGTTGAACTACACAGGGTATCTGTAGTATGGTATATCTATTATCAGGGATAAAAAAAACGACCCTGAAATTGCGGGTCGTTTATATTTTATCTTAACTCTTTTGCGAGATCTAATCGTTGTTTTAATCTTTTTACCTCTTTTCGCATTCCGTAAAACTCAAGCGGATTATCTGTTTTGTCAAGTATCAGATGATCTTCTCCAAGGTTTATAGCACGCATAAATTTATTCTTCTTTCTATAGGTAATCTCTTTATCGTTCTCCTCCTCTTTAACATAACCACACTCCTCAACAATCGGAATAATCCACTCCTTATTAGCTTCCCAATCGCCATTTACATAAAATTTTATTTTCGCAAACCCCATAAGTGGATATATTATTGAGAATCCGAATATTATCAGTACCGACTTTAATCCAAATCGCATTGCTATAAATTCATCAAGAGGTATGTCTTTGCTTGATGGCGACAAGTATACAAAAAGAACAAAAATAAGTATATATGATACCCCGAAAAAGGCAAGAAACTTCAGGAAACGTCGTAAAAAATTCATATCACTGTTTTAGTATTTAATTAAGCTTAAAGATACGATTAGTCCTTTTAAATCAAAATAATTTAATTTTTAGATAACACTCAACTACATGAATCTGTATATTTGCCTTTGCAGTATTGCCAGATATCAGGACAACGCTGCATTAATTAACATAATTAAGCGCCTTTTATTAAAGGCTACAGACTGGCAGATTAACTGTGTTAGTCGGCCACCATATAAATTGTATTTGTATGAAGATCTATACAGATTTCCTTGTCTTAGGATCAGGAATAGCAGGGCTTAGCTACGCTCTAAAAGTAGCTGAATACGGAAAAGTAACTCTTATTTCGAAAGCAGAAATGAGAGAGACCAACACCTGTTATGCTCAGGGTGGTATTGCGGCAGTTACTTATAGTCCGGATAATAACGAGAAACATATTGCCGATACTATAAGTGCCGGATCAGGTATAAACAACCCTGAGGTTGTAAAGATGGTTGTTGAAGAGGGCCCTGCCGAGATTCAGCAGTTAATAGACTGGGGTGTTGACTTTGATAAAACAGACGAAGGTAAATACGATCTGGCCCGCGAAGGTGGCCATACTGAGTACAGGATACTTCATCATAAAGATATTACAGGCAAAGAGATTCAGTACAGATTAACCGATCAGGTTCTGAAGAATAAGAACATTACAATACTTGAAAATCACTTTGCTCTTGACATTATTACTCAGCACCATTTAGGAAAAGAGGTTAAGCGCAGCCATAAAGATACTGAGTGCTATGGTGCATATGTACTTGACCTTAAAACCCGCGACATAAAAACTGTTCTTGCAAAAAAGACAATGATTGCAACAGGTGGTATTGGTAGTGTTTATCAGACTACCACAAACCCTACAGTAGCAACCGGCGATGGCATTGCAATGGTATATCGTGCAAAGGGTATGATTGAGAATATGGAGTTTATGCAGTTTCATCCAACATCATTATTTGATCCTAATACACGACCATCGTTTCTTATATCGGAAGCAATGCGCGGATATGGTGCAATATTAAAGAATCGTAAGGGCGAGGATTTTATGCCTAAGTACGATAAGAGAGGAAGTCTGGCTCCAAGAGATATTGTAGCACGTGCAATTGACCACGAACTTAAGATTCATGGTGATGACTTTGTTTACCTTGATGTTACTCATAAAGATGCCGAGAAGACAAAGAGACATTTCCCGAATATATACCAGAGATGTCTGGATAAAGGGTACGATATAACCAAAGAGGTGATTCCGGTTGTACCAGCAGCGCACTATGCTTGTGGTGGTATAAAGGTTAATATAAACGGACAGAGTACCATAAGCCATCTGTATGCTGCAGGCGAGGCTGCAAGTACTGGTTTGCATGGTGCAAACCGTCTGGCTTCTAACTCATTGCTTGAGGGTATTGTGTTTGCTAACAGAGCTGCAAAACACAGTTGTGCCGATATAAACAGTATTCAGCATAAAGAGGATATTCCTGATTGGGATAAGTCCGGAACAACATATCCAGAGGAGCGCGTTCTTATTACACAAACATACAAAGAGATGCAGATGATTCTGAACAGCTATGTTGGTATTGTACGTTCCGATCTTAGGTTAGACAGGGCATTGCGTCGTCTTGAGATAATTTATAAAGAGACCGAAGAACTTTATAAGAAGTCTACACTCTTACAATCGTTATGCGAACTGCGTAATATGATAAATGTTGGTTATCTGATTATTAAGATGGCTAAAGAGCGTAAAGAGAGCTGTGGTTTGCACTATACACTTGATTACCCTAAAAAAGAGGGTAAATAATTTAGTACACAATGCAGTAGAGCAAATATATTTAATCTGTATTTTTATTACTTTAATCAAAGCTTTTGATAGATTAATCACTTTTTATTATGAGCATATGTACAATATATGCCGTTTAGTCTAAACCATAACAAATCATCATTGTATAATGTATAAGAAATGTATTTTTGTATCGAGATATCTGGATATGTTAATACAAATACTTTATATATGGCAAAATACTTAATTGTTGGTGGGGTTGCAGGTGGTGCAACAACTGCTGCCCGTCTGAGACGACTTGATGAAAAAGCAGAGATAATAATGTTTGAAAGAGGAGAACATATCTCCTATGCAAATTGTGGTTTACCCTATTACATTGGAGATGTAATTAAAGAGAGAGAAAATCTTTTGGTTCAAACCCCTGAAAGTTTCAACGCCAGACTTAATATTGATGTCAGAATATTTAACGAAGTAATTGGTATTAACAGTAACGATAAAACAGTTGAAGTAAAGGATCTGAAGAAGAATACAACCTATACTGAAACATACGATAAATTAATACTATCGCCGGGTGCAGAACCAATTAAACCTCCAATTGAGGGTATTACACACCCAACAATATTCACACTAAGAAATGTAAAAGATACAGATAAAATAAAGGCCTTTGTTGATGATAAAAAGCCTAAAAGGGCAGTTGTTATTGGTGCCGGCTTTATAGGGCTTGAAATGGCCGAAAACCTGCATCATTTAGGTCTGAATGTCACTATTGTTGAGATGGCAAATCAGGTAATGGCTCCTCTTGACTATGAGATGGCAGCCGAGGTTCATCAGCACCTTAAAACAAAGAATGTAGAGTTTTATCTTAACGATGGCGTTAACTCATTCAGCGACAATAGTGGTAATATTAAAGTAAAACTTCAATCAGGAAGAGAGATTGATGCAGAGTTGGTGATATTGTCAATTGGTGTTAAACCAGAACTTGCTCTTGCTAAATCGGCAAATCTTGATATCGCGGAGTCGGGAGGTATTAAGGTTGATAAATATCTTAGAACATCGGTTAACGATATATATGCACTTGGCGATGCCATAGCATTTGAGAATCCCATAACAGGGAAACATACCAATGCATATCTTGCCGGCCCGGCAAATAAACAGGGACGTATACTTGCAGATAATCTTGTGTATGGCGACAAGAGAGAGTATAAGGGATCTATAACAACCGCCATAGCCAAGGTGTTTGATATAACTGTTGCTTCAACTGGTGTATCAGAAAAGGTTCTTAAGAGAGAGGGCATAAAGTATATCTCAAATATTATTCATGGCTCATCCAGTGCAGGTTACTATCCTGGTGCAATGCCATCTACACTAAAAATAATATTCGATCCTGAGAACGGAAAATTATTCGGAGCACAGATGGTTGGTTACGTTGGTGTAGATAAACGAATTGATCTTATAGCCACTGTTCTGCAGAACTCGGGTACAATATATGATCTTCAGGAGATTGAACATGCATATGCTCCTCCATTCTCGTCGGCAAAAGATCCGGTTAATCAAGCTGGTTTTGCAGCTGAAAACATTTTAAATGGTCTTGTGAAGATAATTCACTGGAACGATTTGCAAAACATACATTTACCTAATGTAACCATGCTGGATGTAAGGACTGCCGACGAACACAGCCTTGGGCACATAGAGGGCTCGTTAAACATTGACGTTGACCATTTAAGAAAAAAATTGGATGAATTACCAAAAGATAAAAAAACTATTGTATATTGCGGTGTTGGATTAAGAGGCTATATTGCCGCGAGGATACTCACACAGAATGGTTTTAAGGAGGTTTACAACCTCAGCGGAGGCTACAAAACATACGAGCACGCAATTAGCAAACAGAGCAATGAAGACATTTTCGGGTCTGATTATATAGCAAAAGACGATAATATTTATCAGGGAAATAACCATGAGAACACTGTAAACAATGTTGTAAAAACAATTGAGGTTGATGCATGCGGCTTACAGTGCCCCGGACCTATTTTGAAACTTAAAAAGGAGATTGAAAACATTTCCACAGGAGAAAGAATTATTCAAAAAGCATCCGATCCTGGATTTGCAAAGGATGTTGAGAGTTGGTGTAATATGACCGGAAACAAGTTGTTATCAGTTAATAACAACAAAGGAATTATTACTGCCACAATAGAGAAAGAGAATAAGTCCGTAAACCCTGAAGTTAAATCTGCTATAGCCGATAATAAGACTATGGTTGTATTTAGCGATGATCTTGACCGCGCACTAGCATCAATGGTAATTGCCAATGGTGCTGCGGCGGCCGGGAAAAAAGTCACCCTGTTTTTTACCTTCTGGGGGCTTAATGTCATTAAAAAAACAGATAAACCTAAGGTTGATAAGGATATAATGGGTAAGATGTTTGGTGCCATGATGGCAAAAGACTCTGGCCATTTGAAACTATCAAAGATGAATATGATGGGATTAGGTTCTAAGATGATGCGCAAAAGAATGAATAACAAACGCGTAGATTCACTTGAAACACTTATACAATCTGCTATAGATAACGGGGTAGAGATGATTGCCTGTCAGATGAGTATGGATGTTATGGGTGTATCAAAAGAGGAACTTATAGATAATGTTAAGATTGGTGGTGTTGCATCGTATCTTGAGGAGGCAGAGAAGTCTAATGTAAACCTGTTTATATAATAAAGGAAGGCTCCCGTCTCCGATCGGCTGACACAAGAGAAAATCAATCATTCTATTAAACGGAGTCTGACATTTATACATATACAAAACCCTCTTGTATAAGATACAAGAGGGTTTTAAATATATTTGGTATATATAAATTATCCTTTCAGAGCCTCGGCACCTCCAACAATCTCAAGTATCTCATTGGTAATTGATGCCTGACGCGCTTTATTATACTCAAGTTTAAGTTTACGAAGTAATTCACCCGCATTATCAGTAGCCATATGCATTGCTGTCATTCTGGCTCCGTGTTCTGCAGCAAGGCTCTCGCGTATTGCACGGTAAAACTGTACCTCCAACGAAAGCGGAATAACCTCATTTATCAATCCCTCTTTATCAGGCTCATAAATATAATCTGTTACACTATCTTCATCAACATCGGGTAACTCAAGCGGAAGAAATGTTTCTATTGTAAGAATCTGTGTTGCTGCATTCTTAAATCTGTTATATACAAACTCTATCTTGTCATATTCACCATCAATATACTTCATAACCAGCTCTCCGGCAATAGCTTTAACATTGTCATATGAAGTATTGTCTAATAACTCTGAATGATCTGCAACAACATTATCCTTAAATTCCTTAAGGTTATCAGCAGCCTTTTTACCAATTATAGCAAAATGCACGTTATTAACGCTGTTTTGGTTGCTGTATTTATCAGAAACAAGCTTGCGCACACTTTTGGCCACATTCATGTTAAAAGCGCCGCAAAGGCTGCTATTTGAGCTTATAACTACTATTAAAACCTTATTCTCCTCACGTGGTGTAACAAACGGGTTCGGGTAGTCCTTACCTAAACTACTCCCAACAGATAGTAATACATTGTGTAGTTTATCGGCATATGGCCTCATCCTGAGTATGGCATCCTGTGCTTTTCTTAGCTTTGCAGCAGATACCATCTTCATTGCGCTGGTTATCTTCTGCGTTGATGTAACAGATGCTACTCTTGATCTAATCTCCTTTAAGCTACCCATAATATATATTTATATAACAGCAATTTATTCTCCAATATCTACAGATATCTCTTCTGCAAGATTTCTCATTACCGACTCAATATCGTCTGAAAGTTTACCCTCTTTAAGCGACTGTAATACCTCTTTATGTTCGGTATTTAATCTATCGAGATATAACTTCTCAAACTCCTTTATTCTATTAACCGGAACACTGTTTAACAGACCTTTTGTTCCACAATATATTATTGCAATCTGATCCTCAACCTTAAATGGCTGAAACTGTCCCTGCTTAAGTATCTCTACGTTACGTTCTCCTTTATTAAGTACAGCCATTGTTGCTGCATCAAGATCGGAACCAAACTTAGAGAATGCTTCAAGCTCGCGGTACTGAGCCTGATCAAGTTTAAGTGTTCCTGCAATCTTTTTCATTGTCTTAATCTGAGCACTACCTCCTACTCTTGATACCGATATACCAACATTAATTGCAGGACGTACTCCGGCATTAAACAGATCCGATTCAAGGAATATCTGTCCGTCGGTAATTGATATTACATTGGTAGGGATATATGCCGATACATCACCTGCCTGTGTCTCAATAATAGGAAGCGCCGTTAATGATCCTCCTCCTTTAACCTTATCTCTGAGTGGTTCAGGAAGGTCGTTCATTCCTGCGGCAACATCATCGTTCTCAATAATTTTTGCAGCACGCTCTAATAATCTTGAGTGCAGATAGAAGATATCTCCCGGATACGCCTCACGTCCCGGCGGACGACGTAACAACAGCGAAACTTCACGGTACGAAACCGCCTGTTTCGACAAATCATCGTATATTATAAGTGCATGACGACCAGTATCTCTGAAGTATTCACCTATAGCAGCACCTGCCATTGGTGCATAAAACTGTAATGCAGCAGGATCTGATGCTGTTGCAGATACTATTACTGTATAATCAAGTGCTCCTGCATCTTCAAGTATACGTGCAATATTACGTACTGTAGATCCTTTCTGTCCTATTGCAACATATATACAGTATACAGGCTCTCCTTTCTCGTAAAACTCTTTCTGATTTATTATTGTATCTAGTGCAATTGCTGTTTTTCCTGTTTGTCGATCACCGATAATCAACTCACGTTGACCACGTCCGATAGGTATCATTGAATCAATTGCTTTAATACCAGTTTGCAATGGCTGTTTAACAGGCTGACGATATATTACCCCGGGTGCTTTGCGCTCAAGCGGAAGGTTAATTAACTCTCCCTGTATATCTCCTTTACCATCAATAGCTTCGCCAACAGTGTTTACAACACGTCCAAGAAGCCCTTCTCCTACTGCTATTGACGATATTCTGTTTAATCTTTTTACAACAGTTCCCTCTTTTATTCCCTCGCCTGATCCAAGCAGTACAGCTCCTACATTATCCTCTTCAAGGTTCAGAACAATACCTAATGTACCTGTTTCAAACTCAACCATCTCATTAGACTGAACATTAGACAGTCCGTATATTAGTGCAATACCATCTCCCACTGTAAGAACAGAACCAACCTCTTGTAATTCAGAGTCTGTTTTAAGACCTTCAAGTTGTTGTTTAAGTATAGCAGATACCTCTGCGGGTTTTATATCAGTCATTGTTATTATATAAGTTTTTAATTCACATTTGTTTTTAGTAGTTCTCTTCTAATCATCTTAAGTTCCGACGATATTGATGAATCAATCATTTTATCGTCAACTCGCAACACAAATCCTCCTATGATATCCGGATTCACCGTCTCTTTTAGTTCAATCTGCGCTTTATACTGCTCTGATATTATAGTTGTTATTTTATCTCTTGTATTATCGTCAACAGGGCTTGCTGTAATAAATTCAACCTCTTTAATCCCTCTTGCCTCTCTTACAATATCAAAAAACTTATAGAGTATTCGCTCAATAAATTCGCAACGATCATTCTCAACTATAATTGTTATAAACTTTTCTGTATCTGCAGATATCTTATCCTGAAACAGCGATTTAAGTATTGCCGCTTTATTGGTAAGTGGCAAAACCGGATTATGCATTGTCTCGCGAATCTGCTTATATTCTTTAAATGTATTATGAATAAGTTGTATATCGCTATACACAACATCTACAATATCGCGTTCCTTTGCCAGTTCGTAAAGAGCTTTGGCATAACGTACAGCTATCTTACCACTATTCATCTATTCTATCAGGTATTAATTAATTTTAATATCATCAACAAACGACTCTATCATTCGTTTCTGTTCTTCGCTATTCTCAAGATCCTTTTTAAGAATCTTCTCAGCAATATCTACAGATAGTGAAGCTACCTCTTTTTTAATATCAACAATAGCCTCTTTCTTCATACTATCAATATCCTGAGCTGCACTTTTACGCATCTTAGCAGCTTCTGCATCTGCCTGCTCTTTTGCCTCTTTTATTATCTGATCTTTTATATCTCTGGCCTCTTTAAGGATACTGTCTTTCTGAGCTTTTGCCTCTTTTATTATCTCTTTATTACCCTCCTGAAGTTTACTAAACTGCTCTTTTGCAAGTTTGGCTGAATCAAGTGCCTCCTGTATACTATCTTCACGCGATTTTATTGCCTGAAGAATAGGTTTCCATGCATATCGTCTGAGTATCAATAGCAATATCAGAAATGTTAACGAAGACCAAAATATGATACCCATATCGGGTGTTAATAACTCCATCTTGTACTCTTGTATTAATTAGTTAACGCTTAAATCTGCCTGTAGCCAATCGCTACAGGCAAATTCTTATAAATTACTTCACTAAAGCAACAACAATTGCAAACAGTGCAGCTCCCTCAATTAAAGCCGCCGATATAATCATTGCTGTCTGAATTTTTGTCCCAGCTTCCGGCTGACGAGCTATAGCATCCATGGCTTTACCACCAATATGACCTATACCAAGTCCTGCGCCTATCACAGCTAATGCTGCGCCAATTACTGCTAGTGTTCCTGTCATAATTTATTGTTTTAGTAATTAAACAAAATATATTATTCTATTTTAATGATGTTCCTCTTCAACTGCCATTCCTATAAATAGTGCCGACAGTAGTGTAAATACATAAGCCTGTATTGCTGCCACAAGCAGTTCAAGCAAGCTCATAAACAGCCCCATTATTATTGATACTGGTGCAACATAGAATGTCTTGAATATAAATATCATGAAGAACAGACTTAGTATAAGTATATGTCCTGCTGTGATATTTGCAAACAGACGTATCATAAGTGCAAATGGTTTTGTAAATATCCCTATCAGCTCTACCGGAGCCAAAAGAATCCACATTGGTTTTGGTACACCCGGCATAAAGAATATGTGTCGCCAGTAATTTTTGCTGGCACTTACATTTGTAATAACAAGTGTGAATATTGCAAGTGTAAATGTTACAGCAATATTTCCTGTTGCATTACCACCAAACGGGAATAGTGGTATTAGTCCTATAAGGTTATTAAACCATATAAAAAAGAATACTGTAAGCAGATAAGGCATAAAGCGCATATACTTCTTACCAATATTTGGTATTGCAATCTCGTCGCGAACAAATATTACCAGCGGCTCAAAGAAACCTCTCAATCCACGTGGTGCTGTGTTTCCGTTTCGTTTGTAACTGTTACCAAGGCTTATGAATATAAACATCAGTATAAAAGCGGAAAGGAATACAGTAAACACTGTTTTTGTTATCGAGAAATCAAATGGTCTGTATACCGTTTCTTCAGAGTCAGCACTGTGTGCAGAATTGTTATTATGATTAATATCTTCTACAATTTTGCCTTTGTATTTACCCTCTTCGGCAATATAGAATCCTTTATGGTGGTGTCCGTGCGCCAACTTTGATGACATAAACATATGAAAACCTGATTGACTACTGTACAGTATAACAGGAAGATGTACCGAAGCATGTTTACCATGATAGCTAAAAAGGTGCCATTCATAAGCATCGCCAATATGATCTATAAGCATTTCACTTACATTCAGCTCTTTTTCTGCATGCCCGTCTTCTCCTTCGTGGTGTCCGCCAGACATATCAAAAAACGTAAATGGGATTACAATAAACAATGTAATACCAATTATCAGTACCAGTATATTCCAAAAGCGCTTTCCTGACATCATTGCTTTTTAATCTTTTTTTGTTCTTCTAAGTTAAGGGTTTTTACCGCAAACCTTATATAATAAGTTGAATATATGAGGTAAAAATATGCACCAATTACAAGTAGCACTCCATCAACAGGAGTTATCAACGTTGCCAGCAGTGCAAAAAAAACTATGTTAAGCAGGAATTTTCCTAAGACAATTCCGTACACCATATACCCTCCTGTTTTATTATCGGTAACTGCTACATGCATTGTAAGCAGTGTTGCAGCCAAACCAGTTACAACAAAGTATAACCACGAGAATAAAACTCTTGTATAAACAACGGGTATATTAAAAATGTTGCACAGAAAAACAGCAACTATTAATGATAGTAGTGAGATAGCAAAAAAAACTCCTAATTGTTTGACTATCGCTTTCAAGATCTCTTAATTAAATCTTTGATTACTACATATATTGATGCTATAACACCAAAAAGAGATAGAATGACCAAAAATGTTGGTCGTTCTACCTCTAGTGCTTCATCAATTTTTTTGCCTCCCCAAACAGAGAGTGCTATAATAACAAACATCTGAAAAGCTGCACCAGAATATTTGGCGTAGTTTTTCAGCCCATCGTTATTTTTAGTTTTTTTCATTTGCCATTACTTCAGCAACAGGCTCATTCTTCTTTCTGCGTGCAGCCGGATTAACGTTACCGCTCATATTACATGTACCAGTAAACTTAGCCCCAGGCTCAACAGCAAATTTCTCTGTATATATCTCTCCTGTAATTGAAGCGGAACTCTTCATTGAAAGAAGTTCTTTAACTGTAATCTTCCCCTCTATTGATCCAGAGATATGTGCGTTCTGACAAGATACTTCTCCAAAAATTCTACCAGTACCACCAAGAACAAGTTTTCCTGAGGTAGTAATATTTCCGGTTAAAACACCATCAATTCTTATATCTCCCTTTGATATAATATCTCCTTTAATCTCAGTCTCAATCCCAATTTGGTTAATCACATTTGGATTAACTTCAGTTGTACTATTTTTAGCCATTATCTTATCCTGTTAAAGTTACTTATACTATGTATAAGCAAATATAAAAAAACATAGCGATTAGCAAAGCATAAGTGCTATAAGAATAACAATTTAATATTTATTAACAATTTAAACGACACTTAAAAATTGAGTTTCAAACGCAAAAATATCATTGTAACCCCTGTTCTTCTGTCCTCTATTTCGCCACTAAAATATTGCGCTATTGCAGAGAGATACCAGTTATCAGTAATTGAGTACTCAACAGATGGGTTTATGAAGAATCCTTTAATATCGGGAAAATACATAACCGACAGCGAAGTGTTAAGCAGCGGTGTTGCCGGATATGAAGCTGATCCGAACAGGGATATTTTTGAGAATGACATTGATCTTACATCTATATCGCGTGCAGTAAGAAATCCGTCACCCAGTTTTAATTCGGCTACATTACTCTGATACATAACCTCTCCTGTTAACGACAGTGAGTTTTCAAACATATAGTCGGTTCCAACTGTTGCAATCCAGATCTGATCTCTGTCTGTTTTATTTTTATATGGTATAAATGTACTTACCTCACCTTTAAAACCTATGCCGGATATATAGCTACTCCACCCTGCTCCTATAAATGCATCTTCTGATTTATATACACCCGCTGACAGCTGTATATCTGCTGTAAGCATAGCAAATCTGGAATATAGCGCAGAGGTAATATTATCTTTATCGTCAACTGCTGTTGCAAACTCAATAACCGATGTATTACCCGGATAGTATTTGAATCTTACAGCATCAGAACCGGGTCTTTTTATATAGTCAAAATCAAAGAATGAATAGGCGTTAAATATGTCATTAGGATTCCATGCTGTAGATATTCCCCAGTTTATACGTTGTCGTCCTAATGATATT
The DNA here is from genome assembly GCA_025210735.1 of Bacteroidales bacterium. GTDB lineage: Bacteria > Bacteroidota > Bacteroidia > Bacteroidales > UBA6680 > UBA6680. The sequence continues at coordinate 55,480 of JAOARD010000053.1, read as the reverse complement.
TCAAACTTATCTATTACATAGTTTGCATATAATCTGTCTATTGTACTATTTATTATGTACGATTTACCAGTTGATATATTGAACGACATATCTATAATACCCTGATCTGCATCTATCATATCTTCCATTCCGGGATTAGCAGATATTGTATTCCCTGTTAATATCCGGGTACGTAGTCCTGCTTCAATAGTAAGATTTTTATTTGGTGTCCAAAGTATATCAAATCTGTTATGCAGGTTATAGTCATTCAGCCACTCTTTACTTACATCTGTTATTGTAAAGTTTTGCATTCCTGATACAAACCCGGACAGCGATAGTTTCTCATTATCATCAGCTTTTGTTGTGACTACATAAAGAGAGGCTATTATTAGCATCAGTATCTTTTTAGATATACACATTGGGTCTCTACTTTGTTATATCACTGATTATTTTCCCATCTTCTACATTTATAACTCTTCTTGCCTTATTAACAACCCTCTGATCGTGTGAGGAGAATACAAATGTTGCTTTCTCTTTTATGTTTAGTTCATACATAATATCAAGAAGATTCTCTGTTGATTTACTATCGAGGTTTGCAGTAGGTTCATCGGCAAGTATAAAGCGGGGGCTGGATGCCAACGCTCTGGCAACAGCTACTCTCTGCTGCTGACCTCCCGATAGTTTTGCCGGACGGCTGTTTAATCTGTCGCCCAAACCAACAGCATCAAGCAACTCTTTAGCTCTGGCTCTGCGCTCTTTGTGCGATACTCCCTGCAAATGCATAACAAACTCTACATTCTCTATTGCTGTTAATACCGGTATCAGATTGTAAGCCTGAAATACAAATCCAATATTGTGCATCCTGAAGTCTATTAGTTTAGATGACGACATCTGTGCCAGATTTTGTCCTCCAACCATAATACTCCCTTTTGTTGGTTTATCAAGACCTCCTATCATATTTAGCAGTGTTGTTTTACCTGATCCTGAAGGCCCTACAATTGCTGTAAATTCACCTTCGCCAATCTCAAGATCAACACCATTTACTGCTCTTACCTCTACTGAGGTGTCATCGTATATTTTATATAACTCATTTACTTTTATTACCGATTCCATCTGTTTATGTTTTTAAGGTTAAATTATCAGGCATCTATTCTCATTGCTGTTGCCGGATTAAGTTTCAGTGCTTTTATTGCCGGATATATTGATGATAACAAAGCCGTTACAACTACCATTATTATAAGTATTGGGTAATAACTTGTATCCATTACCGGAAAAACCATTGAGTCGTAACCAATAGCTTCAAGACCTTTTGAGTATGCCGACAGATCCATTCCGCTATGCGAGGAGATATTTACAACAACTGTTGCTGCAACAATACCTATTACACCTCCTGTTAATGACAGGAATAGTGTTTCAAGCAGTATCATTCCGAATATTCGTTTACCATTCATTCCTATTGCCATAAGCATCCCTATCTCACGACTACGTTCAAGTACAACCATCAGCATAGTGTTTATTATACCAAATGCCAGCGCAACAAGTATTATCGACATGAATATAACAAGCATATTATCCATCATATCTATCATCATTCCCAGTTCAGGCATTATCTTTTTCCATGTTCTTGTAGTTATTTCAGGACTGTTCATATTCAACTCCTGTGCAGCAGATATCAGCATTTCATTATCTTTTAACAGTATCGCTATCTCATGTACCTGATTCTTTTCAAGTCCGGCAAATCCGGATATCTTATTACGTGGTACAAATACCATCATATCATCAAAAACCTTATTTGATGTTTTATAGAGTGCTGTAACTTTAAACGATTCAGAGGTAAGGCTACCATCAACTGATTGAAAGACGAATTGCACCTTCTGTTTTAACCTAATGTTTAGCTCTTTAGCAAGGCGCTCGCTCATTAATACAGGATACTTTTTATTAAAGTAACCAGGCAGGCTGTCGGTAATCTTTGTATATATGTTTGTTACTCTCTCCTCTGAGGCTCTGTCTATCCCAACAATTCTTACACCTTTTGATGCACGTGCTGACCGTGCCATACCTGATATAATTACTCTTGACGAGGCAGCCTCTACATATTCACAATCATTTATCTTCCGCTCTACGCTAACAATATCTGGTATTGTATAATTTACCTCTTCATCTTCAAGATATTCAGAGCTATGAATCTGTATATGCGATACCTCACTCCTTATAGCAGAATCTACCCGTTGTTTAGCCATTCCGTTCATAAAAGCCATAAAGAATATACCACAAAGTAACCCCACAGCAACCGACATCATTACAACTATACTACGTACCTTGTTTCTCCAAACATTTTTCCATGCAACAATAAATATCATAACTGTAAGTTTTTATCAGGCTCTGAGAGCTTTTATTGTTTTTAATCTGGCTATTGATATAACTGGTATTATCAGCATTAATACGATTATTATAAATACTGTAATTGCCTGACTAACGAAGTATCCGGGTTCAAATGCAAATGGCATTATTGGTTCCATGCCATATTGCTCCATAATCATCGCCATCTCACCAGTATATCTGTACGGATTATTATGAAAATATGCTATTATTGGCAGGCTAAATAGCGTACCTAAAACAACTCCTACAAAGCCAATTATAAGTGTCTCAAAAAACACAAGTGCAGCTATCTTGTAGTGTTTCATCCCTATTGCCAGCATAACTCCAAACTCTCTAACCCGTTCATTAATCATCATAATGAGGGTTCCGAATATTCCGAATGCAACAATCAGATAGAGTATTGCTAACATAATTATTCCCTGCCCATTATCGGCCTCTATCTGTTGTGCAAGTTCAGGTGCTAACTCTCGCCAATCCATAACCTCAATACCCTCTTTATCAAACTTGCCGATTATCTGCTCTTTCACCTTGTAGTTTTTCTTATCATCTGTAAGTTTTATTACCAATGAGGTTAGCTGATTATCTAAAGAACAGTACTCCTGAGCATACTTTATAGGCATATACATCAATCTTTTATCAAGATCTGGTGAAGGAAATTTTACTATACCTCTAACTGGATATAGCCCGGCTGCAGAACTACCATGGTACCCCTGCCCCAAAATAACTATAGAGTCGCCAACTGATAGTTTAAGGTTTGATGCAAGTGATGCTCCTAACAATATACCATCATGATCTTTATCAAGATAATTCCCTTTAATTAATTTATCTTTCAGTTTCGAGAATCTATCTTCAGCATCGGGATCTACCCCGTTTACCATAATACCTTTGGTTTTGTTTCCATATGATGCCAAAGCAAATGTTTCAACCCTTGGTGCAACAGCACTAACATTATCAACAGACTCTATGTAGTTTACCAGACTATCGTTATAACTGAACACATTATCTATTATTTTCTCGTCCCAATAACCATTTTTATGAACCTGAATATTCCCGGTAAATGCTCCTACAACATTATTAATCATATTGTCGTATGATCCAATTTGCATTGAACGAGTTATCAGAGAAAGAAATATTGCCAGAAATACCGAAGCCATAGTTATTGAGCTTCGTGCCTTGTTTCGCAAGGTATTACGCCATGCCATTTTAAGATAGTTCATCTGTTTATTTTTTCTTTTTATAAATCATATGGAACTCGAATCTTTAATCATTCTAATGTGTAAGAGCAACCATTCTAACGCTTTGTTTCATGGCTATTACTTAATTCGTTTCATGTTTTGTTGCGAGAAGAACGATTCACTTTTGTTTATCCCATACTGCATTTTAATTATGTGAACAACAGTTTTATGCCCCTCTTCATCCGCAGGGATAATTTCAAGTCGTGTTGGTATTTTTCTATCGCTCATAAGTTTTATGTCGTAGGCAATATCTGTTTTCACAAGCATATCATCTTCATCGTAATATTCACTCTTCATCTGATCAAACTCATCTATGCTTATCCATTTAATAATCTTTCCCCATACAACTGAGGCATCTTCAAGGGGTATTAGTTCTATCTTATAGCAAGAGATTCCGCTAACAGTCTCCTTTCCTATCAGTTTATGACTGTAATCAACAACCATAGAGCTCTCTTTAAGTATATCGTCATTTGTAAAGTCAGACCCCATCCATCCTTGCGACATCATAGATGGAGGTAGTTTTATAAGCCTTCTTATCTTAGGATTCCATGTCCACATCTCATTTTTACGTTTAAGAAATGTTTGTCCTTTCTCACGTGCCGGAGCCGATACATAGGTAAGCGAATAGTCTCTGCCCAATCCCCAGCCTTTAAATACAACTGTACGTTTCCAGGTTGGTCTTATTATCTCCATCTTCATCTCGCTGTACTGCGAGGTTCCCTGCCATTTTTCATCAGCTTTTTTAATTATCTGTTTGGCATCCTGAGCAGATATAATTGTAGCAAAAGCTGTAAGAACAATTGTTAACACTACCAATCTATTCATCTGTTTATAATTTTTTCAGTTGTCAGATGGAACTCGTATGTGAATGACTATTCTCATGCCTCGTTTCATCATCTGTATATATTTTCTTACTATTAATTTACAACTATTTACATTATTATTCAACAATCTGTTACTCTATATTTTCAACGGAATGGTTATGGTGATTTTACATATAGTTTATTCATAAACTATGGAATTAGTCATGAATAAAGAGCTTTTATATCCAGATTCTTTACCTGTGGATATAGTAAAAAGTATTGCTCTACTTAATTTAAAATGTTTGAAATGTGGTGGCTGTATTATTACAGAAAGATAATCAAGAGAATACGGTATCTTAAGTTTAGCAACAATATAAATCAGAGAATAAGACTTACAACAAATTAATCAATACAGATTGGCAGATAGAATACAAATTCACTTCCTTCGCCCACTATACTTGTAACATCCAGATTTCGTCCATGTTTTTTAATAAACTCATTACAAAGAATAAGTCCTAATCCTGTACCCTTCTCTCCTTCTGTACCAGCAGATGACACCTCAGAATCTAACTTAAACAGCTTTTCTATTACCTCTGCACTCATTCCTACTCCGGTATCTTTTACTGATATCTTAATGTTATCTTCAATAATATTAGTTGATATGGTAATATTACCTCCTGATTTAGTAAACTTTATTGCATTAGATACAAGGTTGCGTATTACTGCATTTATCATATTAATATCGCAGAATACATACTCATTGTTGTGAATATTGTAATTTATTGTTATCCCCTTCTTTTTTGCAGTTGTATCAGAGATTAGTATTACAGACTTAAATATTTCGGAAAGCTTATTCTTTTTGGGTGTATATTTCATCATCCCCATTTGCGAACGCGACCACTCCAGAAGGTTATTTAACAGATCAAACCCTCTTCTGGTACTTTTATGCAGCACATGCGAATAGTGTTCTATTTTATCGTAATCGTATTCCTTAACACTATTAATCAACAACTCACTAAAACCCAACATTGTATTAAACGGATTCTTGAGATCGTGAGCAATAATTGAGAAAAATCTGTCTTTTGTTGCATTTAGTTCTTTTAGCACCTTTTGCGACTCAACCAGACACATCTCTGCATTTTTCTTCTCTGTATAGTCCTCTATAATTGAAACAAAGTGATGATAATTACCATTAACATCAAGGCGCGCAGACACATGTGATCTTACGTCCAGATACGTTCCATCTTTCTTCTTAAACTGTTTTTCTATTTTATAGAGCAATACATCGCCTTTTTTGTATTTATTCTGTGTCTGATCTGTGTCAATATCAGATGATAAAAGCTCTTTTGTCTCAGCAGGTAACTCTTCGTCATCATCGTAACCAAGCATCTCATAGAACTTACTGTTTGCTTTTATAACATTACCGGATATATCGCCAAGTACTATCCCTATATTTGCCTCATCAAATATGAGTCTTAGTTTCTCTTCGCTATCTTTCAGTGCTTTCTCTGCAGCTACCTTTTCTGATACATCATCAAAGGTACAGAACTGAAACATTTCGTCCTTAAGCCATATTTCAGTTATAGATGCATTAGTAATTACCAGATTCCCTTTAACAGAGTTAAGATTCCACTGTGCTGTTGTTGCACCCTTTTTCTCAACCATTCTGTTTATGCTTTTGCCATATATTCTGGCATTCTGATCTCTGTTTTGTATCTGATCCGATATATCATAAAGATTTCTTCCAATAATCTGATTCTCGTCCGTAGTCTCCATCATTCTTACAAACTGCGGATTACAGTCAACAATTTCATTATCTTTATTAAGAATAATAAAGCCATTAAGAGCGTTCTGGAATATTTTACGATATCGCTCTTCGCTATCTTTAAAGGCCTGTTCCGCTTTCAGTTTATCTGATATATCTTCAATAGCACAAAACTGATAGCCTTCGCCTTTTATAGTCATTTTATTCACTGAGGCATTTACATACACCGGACGATTATTCTCTGTTTTCAGAATCCATAAAAAATTAGCCCCACCATTGGTAACTATCTCATCATCTACATATTTTATATATTCATCAACACTCATATCTGCCATCTGCTTATAATATGAGATATCTCTGATCTCTCTGCCTATGATATTCGTATTCGAAGTATAATCAAGAAGTTGTAAGAAACGTGTATTACACTCATATATCTTATTATTATTATCAATTACAAAGAATCCATGCAGAGCATTCTCAAATATTGTTCTGTACCTCTCCTCTTTCTCCTGTAACTCCTGCTCTGCTTTATATTGAGCTCTTCTGTCCTCAATAGAGGCAAACTGAAGTAACTCTCCTCCTAAATTAATTGTAGATATTGATACACGACATGGTATATCATCACCATTATCTGCCATATGTATCCACTCAAATATATATCGACCTTCCCTCTTTATCTCCCTGTTTATAACCTCATTATACTCCACCAGACTAACCCCGTCCGGCTGCACACTTTTTGAGAAATTATATATGTGTTTACCTATAAGATCCTCTTTTTTCTGTTTTCCAAACAAATCAACTGCTGATGGATTACAGTCAACTATAATATCATCTGACAATAGAAGTAGTGCGCTAAGAGAGTTATCAAAGATACGTCTGTATTTCTTTTCACTATCCTTAAGTTTACGTTCCGATTTTATAATATCTGTAAGATCCTCTATCCTGGCAATTATAAGTTCGTCATTATTAAGACTTAATTTATTTGCATAAACCTTTAATTGAACCTCTCTTCCGTTATCTGTTAAAAGTGTCCATTTAAACGATACTGTACCCTGGTTTCCAACAGACTCATCAATAAGGTTTCTTATAAGTCCCTCCGATTTATATATGTAATTACTATTCTCTTTGCTATATATTAATGGCTCCATGCCTATTAAACTACTTTTTGATGGCACTTCAAATAATCTTACAGCATTGCCATTGCAATCAAATATTACATTATTCTTTATTACAATAATTGCATCTGCAGACTCCTCAAATATTGTTTTGTATCGTTGCTCACTATCAAGTAATGCTCTCTGTGCTTTTATTTTATCAGTTAAATCTTCAATTGATGCAAACAGATAGTCTTTCATATTAAAATTTATCTTATTTGCATGCACAATTACAGGGAAGACCTCACCCGTAAATCTTATATGGCTCCATTCAAATGTTATGCTATTCTTTGTTGATATAGTATCTCTTAACTCCCCAACAAGATTCAGAAGTCCATCTGCATTTTCCATTGGAGATAGATCTATAACTGTTTTTCCTATAAGTTCTGTTTTATCCTTGGCTTTAAACATATCTATTGCAGCCATATTACAGTCTACTATAAATACATCTTCAAGCAACAAGAGTGGTGTATGCGAGTTATTAAATACACTTCTGTATTTCTCTTCGCTATCTATCAGAATTTTTTCAGATTCTATTCTCTCTGTAAGATCAGTAACTATTGCAAAAAGCATATCGGTACCATACTGGTTATATGCAGACAACGATACGCTTACCTGAAATTCTGTTCCCGACAATGTTTTAGATACCCAATTAAACTCTTGCTGTTTACCTTCATAAGCAAGTTTAATATATCTTTTTGCAAGTATATTAGCCGGCATACCATCGTCCTGATATTTTGCAGAAATATCAATTATACCCTTCCCCTCAAACTCCTCTATACCTTTTGCACCAAACATCTCAATGGCATAAGGATTCATATCAAGTATTACCTCTTTACTCAACATAATAATTGCCACAGGTGCATTCTCAAACAAACTCCGGTATTTTATCTCACTATATACTACCTTCTGTTTATCCTCTTTCTCCTTTGTAATATCTCTTATATATATGTAATCAGCAGGTTTGCCATTATACTCTATTATTGCAGCATTAAGCCAGACTGTAATTACACTTCCTCTGCTGTCAAGTATATCAATCTCATACTCTTTTGGAATATCTTTCCCTTGTATTCTATTATTATAGTTACTCTTTGCTTTATCTTTATACATTGGAGCCACAAGTTTATGAAACTCCATGCCAATAATATCATTATAATCAAACCCTGTAAGATCGCAAAACCGTTTGTTAGAATAGACAAATATCCCATCCTGAATAATCAATATTCCATCAAGTGAATTTTCTATTATTTCATTATACTTTTTAGCAGTATTCTCTCTGATAAGTTGTTCTGCTTCTATTCTCTTTCTGATATTACGAATCAGAAATATTATCAAAACTATGAGTATAGTAATAAAGGTAAGAATAAATATTATTATTTTCAGATGTGTAACAAGAAAGGAATCTTCTCTATTTATAAATGTTATCTCATGAGGTACATCTTTACCCAAGAGTTCAAACTCCTTAAATACATTATAATCAAATATACATGCAGCATTATGTGTCATAATCACTGCTGTGTCTGTTGCATTATTATTCAAAATATCTACAACCCTGTTTGCTGCTGCAATACCATACTGTTTTCCTGATACAACCAAACCTCCTAATACTCCGTTCTCTATATCTATATCTGCAAAAGCAAATACCGGAATATCTTCATTTGAGGTAATCTTCATTGTAACATCAATATCGTCATATACATTTGCCCCACCTATGCGTTCATAAGCTCCTAAAAACACCACATATCTATCATCAAACTGCTCTATCTGGTCTTTTATATCATCAATACCCGCATCAGAATATATAAACTTTATACCTTCAAAATCGGGCTCTATATATGTCTCTATATATTGTTTAAAATAGGTTCCTATATCAAATTCATCATTAATTATAAAGTACTTATCCTTATCAGGAAAAAGCTCTCTTGCCATTTTGAAGTTACCTGATAAATCTCCAAAATTAATTTCTCCTGTTATAGGAATATTCCTCTTCTGTATTGCATCAACAGTCTTTTTAAAGACACTGCAAAACACTATTGGTGTATTCGGAAAAAGTTCTTCTTTATAGTCTACAGCAAATTCTAATGCATTATCGCTTGCAACAATAACCGCATCAAAATAGTCAGGTCCGTATTTAGCTTTTATAAGCTCAGAAAGTTCAGGACAATAAGAAATGTTACCAATGTTTTTTGAGTCCATATCAATATGATGAAACTCAACCCCCGGTATTTTAGCTTTAAGTGTCAGATATATTCCTGAATATATATCTCTAGACCATCTTCCTTCAATTGAAAAGGAATTGATAAAAAGCACGCTTCTCTTACTGTTTGCAAATACACTAAGAGAAACGTACAAAAAAGTGATTAATATTATAATACTCTTCTTCAAATTGCCAGTTGTATTATTCTATAAATAATAACGACAGCATATTTCAATTGTTTCAAAAAATCAATTGAGTTATACCTCTACTTGAATTTTAGTCGCGCAGAGATTTTTTAAGAAGGTCGTTTTTCTCTTTTCTTGTTAGCTTATAGTTATGGTTGTAGATCTGTCCTTCCCACTCACCATACATTGGATTTGGCAATACAATAAATCTTTTACCAAATTCCGACTTATACTTCTCAACAGCATCCTTAGCCTGATTTGTTCTATCTTCAAATATTGGTAAAAAATCGCTAAGATTATCGCCCATAAGCAGTACAATATCATAATCTTTCTTTACAACCTCTCTGCGTGGCTCTTTTCCAGATCCTTCCGTTCTTAAAAGAATATGTTCCTTATCTACAACCGGAAATCCTTTACTTTTAAGGTTTGCGATAGTTGACTCTAAGAGATGAACTTTTCTGTTAGATATGTAAAACAACTCAACACCCTTCTGGTTAAGGTATTTTGCAAAATCAACAGCTCCTGGCACAGCATCAGCTCTTTTCTGATTAACCCATGCATCCCATGTTTCTGAAGAGTATGGAGTATTTGTATTAATAACACCAGCTTCAAACGGACTATTGTCAAGCACTGTCTCGTCAATATCTACTATTACGGCAAGTTTTTTATCTCCGGTATAGTCTGCTGTAAAATTATCAACACTATATTTTGCACAGTTAAATGCCTGATGATACAATGCCTGCATCTCTCCTGAATTCTGATACCAGGCAACTGCCATTAAAAGATGATCTTCATTCTTCTTCTCGTTCTGTTTGCACCCGGTTATAAATGCCGCTGCAATAACTAAGCTTAATAATAATTTCTGCATAGTAATATATTTTTTCTTGAAAAGACAAATATACTGTTTTGAAAAAAAATATATATTTTACATGCAACTATTTAGACATTTACTCGTCTGTTAATATTGCATTATAAAAACAAACATAGATATCCGATTCAGAAATTCAAAAATCAAGTGATATGAAAAAGACAACAATTGTTACAGCTATACTCCTGATAACCGGAATTTTATCATCTTTTGCTCAAGAGACAGATTTCGACAGACTAAAGAAGCTTGAAACATTAGAAGGAGATACAGTAAAAAACAAACTTGACAAAAAGAAAGATACATTATCATTCAGGTTTGGAAAAAAAAGATACAGCATAATTAAACATCACAATCCAAATTCGCACGACAGATACACAACAGCAGTATCTGACTGGAATGGATTCAGAGGACACTGGTCTGGTTTTGGTTTGGGAATAAACAATTTCTTTACAAATTCATCAGATTTTGAACTTCCAACTGGGTTTATGGAGTTAAACGAGCGTAAATCAATAGAGGTAAACATAAACCTGTTTCAGCACAGCTTTGGTTTCACCAGAAATGTAGGAGTTGTTACCGGACTTGGGTTAACATACAACAACTACAGATTTGAGAATGATATTACTCTAATGAAATCAAACGGAAAGGTTGTTGTAGATAACAGATATAATAATAACAATTATAGTGTTGAGAAGACAAAACTTACAACATGTTACCTTAATGTACCCCTATTGTTAGAATACAACACAAGAATAGGACGCCGTACAAGAATGCATATTAATGCCGGACTTATTGGTTCATTAAGAATAGGATCTCATACTAAGGTTGTATACAGAAATCATACTCCGGGTGCCGATAATGACAGAAAAAAGGCTAAAGACAGAGGCGATTTTTACCTAAGACCTTTTAAGTATTCGCTTTACGGACAGGTAGGTATTGGAGACTTTGCAATATACGGAAAGTATGATATGGTTTCGTTATTTGAGGATAATAAAGGACCGGAATTAATTCCGTTCTCAGCAGGAATTGTATTTACATTCTTTTAAAGAATACATCATTTATAGGTAAAAAGGGATTCATTACAGAATCCCTTTTTTTATATTCAGAAGGTTTATTTACCATCTGTTTTTGTTATTTACCCCTGTTATATTTTATTTAATAAATGCATGCATAACCTCTCAACTGAGCATTACAAAAGACTCTCAGTATAATTGCTTAATATTTTGAATAAAAAAAAGTTAAACATTTTTCCGGCTATAGCGTTTGTATAAAATAAAACTTAACTTTAATGGTGTTTCGCTAATAACATTTATGACTATGGAAAATAACAGACTCAAAAAGGTAATTGTACCGTGGGATTTCACAGAAGTAGCTGAGAACGCCCTTAAATATGCATTCGCTATGTCAGACAACTCAAACTCACAATTTGAGATTGTTCATGTTCACATAAAGGGAGGCATATTCTCTTCAAAATCATCTGACGAACTACAGAGATTACAAACCAGTTTAGAAGATGAAAAAAACAGGATAAAAAAAGTATACAAAATTGATGTAAAAACAGTTATTCTGGAAGGAAAGCTATTTGATGCAATATCTGACTACGCATCAGAAACAGATGCATCGTTAGTTGTAATGGGTACCCATGGCATGGTTGGTATGCAGAAAATTATCGGCAGTAAAGCTCTTAAAGTCATTGATGGTTCAAACACACCGTTTATTGTTGTTCAGGAAGAGCCTAAAACAAAAGATCTGTTCCAGAATATTATATTCCCGGTTGATTACAGAAAGGAGATAAAGGAGATGCTTTCATGGGCACTGAATCTGAACAGGCTTTATGGTTCAAGAATTCATATTGTAAAGCAACACCAAACCGACCCGGGAATGAAACGTAAGGTTGATAATAATATCACATTCTGTAAGAACTATTTTGAACTACACGACATTCCGTTTGATATACATATTGTACCCAAAACAGGTCATTTTCATAAAGAGATAATATTTCAGGCAAAGAATATTAAGTCTGATCTGATATTTATTCTCACAACCAAAAATATAGATTTTGGCGATTACCTTATGGGTGCACAGGAACAGCATATAATTGCAAACGATTTTAAGATTCCTGTACTATGTATTAATCCGCATATGGTTTAACTTAAATACCAAAATACTATCAGAAAGGTCATCGTTTGATGACCTTTCTCTATTTTTAACAGTCTGTTTGTTATATACTAAACAATAATAGTTAATTTTGACCCTATTTCATTAATTTGTTACTATGGCTAAGAAAGGAAAAAAAGGTAAAATTGATATTGTATACTCTACAAATCCTGATTTTGAATACGAATATGAAGAAGATAGCGTAGATGAGCTATTACCACCAAATCAGCAAAATCTGAGAATTATGCTTGATAAAAAATCGAGAGGTGGAAAAAAGGTAACACTAATAACAGGTTTTAAAGGTCCGGAAGAAGATCTTAAAGATCTTGGAAAGATGTTGAAAAGCAAATGTGGTGTTGGAGGCAGTAGTAAAGATGGCGAGATTCTGATACAGGGTGATTTCAGAGACAAGGTACTTGATATACTTATAAAAGCCGGATATAAAGCCAAAAAATCGGGAGGTTAAACACCATCTCCTAAAACTATTATTCTGAACAAATAATTAATTAAATGATACGAAGCTTAATAATTATTATGGCATTGCTATGTTCTTTTAGCAGTCATATGATGGGTCAGTACGAAGTAAAAGTAATGCAGTACAACCTGTTAAACTATGGTAATAATTTTGGTTCATGTACAGATTACAACAACAGTATAACATACAAGAACAGTAAACTAAAAACCATTTTTGCACATGTAAAACCCGACATTATTACTGTAAATGAGATAGCCTACTCTCCTGACGGAAGATATGTTAAATCAATACTTGATAATGCTCTTAATGTTGATGGTGTTGATTATTATAAAACATCAGATAAGATTAAAGGAAACGCCTCAATTGGAAATGCTGTATTCTTTAACTCCAAAAAGATTGGTTTTGCAGGCCAGGATATTATTACTACAGACCCGAGATTTACAGATGTATATAAACTATATTATAAGACCCCTGATCTTGGTGTAACAGAAGACACTGTATTTATTTACTGTTTTGTTGCTCATCTTAAAGCAGGCAGAGACGATACTGAACGCAGACGAAATGCAGCAAAATCGATAATGATATACCGAAAATATAAGCAGCAGGATAACTGTTTAATGATGGGCGATTTTAACCTGTATACAAATCAGGAACCAGCGTATAAAATGTTTACCGATTACGAGATTGCTGATCTGAACTTTAATGATCCTGTAAATGCTGAAGGAGCATGGAGCAACAACAGCAACTATAAAAAGTATCATACACAGAGTACTCATTCAAGTTCAAAATGTGCTGTTGGAGGAGGTATGGATGATAGATTTGACTTTATTTTGGTATCAAACAACCTGCTAAAAGACGACTATCTTAAATACAAACAGGGATCATACAAGGCTATTGGTCAGGATGGTTCGTTCTTCAATAAATCTATTTTGCAATCGCATAATTCCGGAATGCCGGCATCTGTAATTGATGCTTTATACAACTGTTCAGATCATCTGCCGGTTTATCTTGAACTTATTGTTAAGCCAAAACCTTTAACCAACACGGGAGATGGTACTACAGACATAAACAACAAGACGAAACAAGATATCATAAACATATATCAACCAGATGATAATATATTAAATATTAATACCAGTATTGATGACTCATATACTATAAGATTGATTGATGCTACTGGTCGTGAGATTTTGTTTAAGAAGACAAAAAACAGTGAAGAAAAGATTAATATAAGTACCTTTGATAAAGGTATATATATTGTAAATATATTGTCAAAAAACAGATCTTTTTCAAAACAGATAGTTATTAAGTAATTATGGAGAATATTGTAGACAGATTCCTTAGATACGTAAAGACGCATACAATGTCAGATCCTTCATCTGACAGCTATCCTAGTACAAACATACAGTTTGATCTTGCCAATATACTATGTAAAGAACTAATTGAGCTTGGACTTGATGATGCTGAGGTTGACGAAAACTGCTATGTTACAGCAACTCTTAAGAGCAACTGCAACTCGGAATCATTTCCTGTAATAGGTTTTGTAGCGCATCTTGACACAAGTCCGGATTTTACTGCAAAAGATGTGAAGCCTAAGGTAGTAACAAACTATAATGGTAAAGATATTCTGTTGAATAAAGAAGAGAATATTGTGTTGTCTGTAAAAGATTCGCCTGAACTACTTAACTATGTAGGACAGGATATTATTACAACTGATGGTACTACACTTCTTGGAGCTGATGATAAAGCGGGTATTGCCATAATAATGGATGCAATTTCATATCTCACTAATAACAAAGAAATTAAACATGGCGATATAAAGATATGCTTTACTCCTGACGAAGAGATTGGAAGAGGTGCAGACAGGTTTGATGTTAATAAATTTGGTGCCGACTTTGCATATACTATTGATGGTAGTGAGATTGGCGAACTGGAATACGAAACATTTAATGCAGCGGGATGCAAGGTTACTATAAAGGGTAAGAATGTTCATCCCGGATATGCTAAGAACAAGATGATAAATGCAGGTCTGCTGGCTATGGAATTCAACAGTTTATTACCGGCAAATGAAAGACCAGAGCACACTGAAGGAGTTGATGGATTCTATCACCTTATTGGTTCTGAAGGTTCTGTAGAGAATGCATGGATTGAGTATATAATCAGAGATTTTGATGCCGACATATTTGATAATAGAATTGAGACTGTTAACAGAGCTGTTGCATGGATGAACAGAAAGTATGGTGAGAATACGGTATCGGTTCAGTTCATATATCAATACAGAAATATGAGAGAGAAGATTGAACCTGTAAAATACATTGTTGATCTTGCAGAGAAAGCAATGATTAAGGCTGATATAAAGCCTATAATAAAACCTATCAGAGGAGGTACTGATGGTGCCAGATTATCGTTTATGGGATTACCAACACCTAACATATTTGCAGGGGGACATAATTTTCATAGCAGATTTGAATTTGTTCCGATAAAAAGTATGGAAAAATGTGTTGAGGTACTAACCAATATAATACAGTTAAGCAAAGATTTAAAACAATAGAAACAGAACATAAAAAAGAGAGGCGACACTTAAAGTATCGCCTCTCTTTTTATATCTAAAGTAGTATATTAGAAATACTTTTGCTCCGATCCGTAAATATCAGTCATAAGGTTATTTGCCAAACGGCTTGCTCCTATTCTGAACAGTTTAGAATCCAACCACTCATCACCAAGAACATTCTTCACAATAGAGTAGTATAATAACGAATCCTCTGTTGTTGCAATTCCACCAGCAGGCTTAATTCCAACTCTTTTACCAGTTTGGTTAAAGTGCTCCTTAACAACTCTGCACATAACGTAAATAGCTTCTGGTGTTGCAGCAGGATCTGTTTTACCTGTTGAAGTCTTAACAAAATCTGCACCAGCCTCAATAGCAAGGATACTTGCCATTTTAACCTGCTCATCGTCCTGCATTGAACCTGACTCAAGAATTACTTTAAGGTGAGCATCGCCACAAGACTCTTTAATTTGTCTCAACTCACTATAAACTGTTCCGTAATCCTCCTCAAGGAACCTACCAACAGATATTACAACATCAACATCTGTTGCACCATGATCTACAACCATCATGCACTCAGACATTTTTATATCAATAAATGTTTGCGATGATGGAAATCCAGCAGCTACAGATGCAACACCAACATTATCCTTCTCTAATGTCTCTTTTGCACAAGCAACAAAAGGAGGATATACACAAACCGCAGCAACATCCGGCATCTCAGGATATGATTCCTGAAGTTTATTAACTTTTGTACACATATTCTCTACAGTCTCAAATGTATCTGTATGGTTAAGTGTAGTTAAATCTATAAAGCTAAATACCTGCTTATATACATCGGCATTCTTATACTCAGAAACCTTCTCTTTAAGCTTCTGAACCTCTCCCTTTACTTCATCCTCTGAGAATAGAATATCATATTTGTTTAAAATGGCATCCATATCTTACTGTTTTGTTAATAATTGAGGAACAAAATTACAGTTCATTTTAATAATTAACAATCCTTTTCGTTACCTTTTGTATAAATTTGTACTTTATAATAGTCTGATATTGAAAAAACGAAGATTAACAAACAAGCCCAAGGTATCAATTGTGGGCTCTGTAGGGGTTCCTGCCAATTACGGAGGATTTGAAACTCTGGCGGAGAGACTTGCCATAAATATGGCATCTAAAACAGAGATGCACATATTTTGCTCATCAAAAGCTTATGGTAACAAAGAGAAATATTTTCACAAAGCAAAACTCCATTACATACCTCTTAAAGCAAATGGCATACAGAGCATACTCTACGATATAATATCAGTAATTATGGCTCTGTTTGTATCAGATACAATTATTGTTCTTGGAATTTCAGGAACAATAATTTTCCCGTTAATAAGACTTATTCCGGGAAAAAAAGTTATTCTTAATCCTGACGGAATGGAGTGGAAACGAAGCAAATGGAGAAAGAGAGACAGGTATTTACTTTCTGCGCTATACAAAACAGGATTACTTTTTGCTGATGAAATTGTTTCTGATCATATAGTTATACAACGTTACATAAAGCTAAATCACAATAAAAATTCAACACTTATTCCATATGGGTCTGATCATATGACAGAGGATAATAAACACGCCATTTACGAGCATAAAATACCCGATAAGCCATATTACCTTGCTATATGCCGTATTGAGCCAGAAAACAGTATAAAACTAATTCTTGATACCTTTAAAGAGCTTTCACATATAAATCTGCTTTTCATTGGCAACTGGAACAACTCTGCTTTCTCAGAAAGTATCTATAACAAATACTCAAAACTGGATAATATAACCCTGCTTAACTCTGTATATAATAACGATATAATAAATAAAATCAGGTCTGGTGCTATAGCCTATATTCACGGACATACCTGTGGCGGTACAAATCCATCGTTAATTGATGCTATGAGATTTCAGGCACCAATAATTGCGCACAATAATATCTTTAACAGGCACACCACTAACCATAAGTCTATATATTTCAGAAACAAGGAAGAGTTATCTGAAGCTATAAACAAAACTAAGCAAACATACACTCTCAACAGAGATAAGTATGAATCAGAAAACAGAGTATATACATGGAGTAATATTGCAGATATGTACTACAATTTAATATCTTAATGATAAACAGCTTAATCCTCCGTCAACTTTTCTGAATTCCGATATATCAATTGCTTTAACAAGAAATTTAGCATGTCTTACTACACCAATTGAGTGCTCTGCATTCTTTGGCATTAAAACATATCCTCCTGCAACAAACGTATTAGCTGCATACCCTTCATCATCGCGTAAAACAATCTTATTGTACGATGAAAATTCAGGAGCATATTTTAACCAGCCCGAAACCAATATTATATTCTTGCCCAGATATGATATGTTAGATTTAAGATGCAAACCCTCTTTAATCTCAATAAAGCTGGTATCATAACCCAGATTATTAAGTATTACTTTAAGTTGCTCTGCTCCTTCTCTGTTTGTTCTTGAGCTTATACCTATAATAAACTTATTACCAATCCTTAATACATCGCCTCCTTCAACTGTTCCTTTAGCTTCAATTTTTCCTGCAATCTCAAACTTCTGCACCAGATACTCCTCAACCTTTTTTACCTCTCCTTGTCTTGATACAGCTCCGGGTCTGAGAATTATTGCTCCTTTTTCAGTTATAAGAGCTATATCCTCTACAAATGTACTATCAGGATAATCCTCATTAGATTCCATAACCTGAACATCAATACCAAGATTCTGCAATACTTTTACATAATTGTTGTGCTGCTCAACTGCAAGATTATAGTCAGGTAATCCTAACCTAACTGTTGTAAGACCTTTATAAATACTTCTGGAGGGTTTAATTACTATGGCATGCTTTTTCATACTACAATTGTTTTACAGTTATGTGTTTGAATCAACAACAATTCTTAAACAACTTTTTCAGCTCATTAATAGTTTTTAGGGTTAAAAAATCATTATAATTTTTTGTTGTTCTTATGAATGTATAAATTTATAACAATGCACGAGCTATGGAAATAATTATTCAATTAATTTTAATTTAGTGCAAGTTTTTTTCAATTCTGTTGTCTAAACATCAAATTACACTATTAATGCAAGACAAAGACCTCATTAATAAGATCATTAATAACGACAGAGATGCTTTCAGAATCTTTGTAGACAAATATCAGAATATGGTATTTAATGTCTGCTACAATTTTCTGAACAACAGATTTGATGCAGATGATATAACACAAGAAGTTTTTATTGAGGTTTATAATAAAGCCAATACATTTAAATTTGAATCTAAAATCAGTACGTGGATATACAGAATTGCAACAAACAAATCGCTGAACCACATTAGAAAGATGAAAAAAGAGAAACTACTAAAAAGTATTGATAGTTTTTTTTCACCTGATGATGAAAAGAGCATAGATATTATTGATAACAGAAACAAGATTGCACATGAAGAGTTAGAACATGATGAGATGAGAGATATCCTGCACCAAGCACTCAACAAACTACCAAAAAACCAGAATACAGCATTTAAATTACATAAATTTGAGAATCTGGCATATAAAGATATCGCCGATATTATGGAGTTATCGCTGTCTGCTGTTGAGTCACTTATTCACAGAGCAGGAAAGAATCTGAGAAAAAAATTGAGTAATTATTATTACTCCTAGCGAAAGTTTTTTCATTTATAAGTGTCTAACTCTTAAGCCAACATACTAAAAAATATGACTATGAACTGTAAGGATATAAATAAAGCAATAGTAAAATATGGAACAGATTCGGATATTCCCGGATTTAAAGATCATATTTCAGGTTGCAGCAGATGCAAAAGATTGGTTAACATGATTGATACTACTATAGAAGAGGGTAGTAAATCATCAAATGTTGAACCTGATCCGTTCCTGTTTACACGTATTGAGGCAAGAATGGAAAAATCTAACCAAAAGAGACCTCAGTTAAAGCTTGCGAACTATTTAGCTGTTGCAACAGTTATATTTGCTGTTTCTGTATTTAGTGGCATATTGGTTGGTAACACTTTTACAGATACACAAAACAATGTAATTACTTCAGAGGCTGAAATGAATGAGTATCTTCTGTTCGAAGATCTTGACAACTCTCTGGAGAACGATATATTGCTTACAGATAACGAATAAAATTGATATTAAGTTTTTAAAAATATCACGACCATGAAAAAAGAGAAATTCTATAAATACTTTATAATATTCATAATTGCTGCCACAGTTATTAATCTTTCGTCGTTGATAACCATACTGTATAAAACAGGTGATAATGACAGAGGACAGAAAATAAAGTTAAAAAAAGAGATTATTCACAAACATCGTAGTCCTTTCTCTCCGGGTAGATTAAAAGCCAGATTGAATCTTAGCGAAGAACAACTAAAGCTTATAAGAGATTTTAAACATGAATACAGAAAACGTGCCGAGGAGATAAACAGGGATATGTTTAATTATCATAATGAATCGCTTCTTCTTGTAACCAGAGAGAGCTTTGACTCATTATATGCCGATGAGATTGTTCAGAAACAGTGTATGCTGCATATAAAAATACGCCGTGAATCTTTAAGATACCTTACCAAGGTAAAATCTGTTTTAAATGAAGAACAGAGAGAGGGATTAATTAAACTAATTAAAGATATATCAGAAGAGCGATATTCTGACAAACGCAAAAAAGAGAAACACGAAAGAAGAGACAGACGAGAAAGAGAAAACCAACGCAGAAGATAATACTCTAAACTGTTTTAATATTAAAAGAGTTATTATTATAAGATTTAACAACGTATGGCGTTTGCACTGATCCCGGAATATTAAATATCACGCTATCCTGATTAATCCCGATATTGTATGATGATATATTAACACCGGCAATTGTATACAGCTCTACCCTGTTAACTTTTATTGCACGTCCCCATGAAACCTTTATTATAGCCTTATTAATATCCTTTGATACAAAAATATTATCACTATTTTCCCTAACCTTCTTGCGCTTGGTTATTACTGTTTTTCTTCTTACGTTCAAAAAGTTCTGCATAATCATTATTTTCTGATAATCAGACCAAAAGTCAACTGTTAGTTTATTTGTCTGGTATACTAAAGTTAAAAAAGAGATTTTAAAAGTGCAAGTTTTATTGATCATTGGTGTCTATATAATTACAAACAGATAACAATTAATTATAAATTCAATTTATTATGAAAGCAAAAAAGATTATTACCAGCATGTTTTTGATTTTTCTGGTTACAGGAATGGTTTCAATAGCAAATGCACAGGAGATGCAGAAAAGAAGAGGAAACAGAATGCAAAAACAAGAGTGTGTTGAAAAAGGAATGAGACACATGGGAATACTTAACCTTACCGATCAGCAAAAAGAGGATATTAAAAAACTTCGTCTTGAGCATATTAAGGATATGACTCCGCTAAAAAACAAACTTAATGAGAACCGTGCCAAGCACAGAACATTAATGAGTGCTGATAAGGTAGACATGAATGCTATCAATAAAAATATTGATGAGTTTACATCGATAAAAAACAAGATGATGAAACTTAAGGCAAAACACAAGCAGAGTGTAAGAAAATTGCTTACTGAGGAGCAGAGAATTATGTTTGACTCTAAAGCCGGAAAAATGCATCATAGAAAAGGCAGAGGAGGTATGAATCATCCTTCATGTTCTCATCCAAAAATGAGACATCGCAGATAGTAAATACAGGTTGATAATAATATTCAAAAGCTGTCCGAACATTAATCGGGCAGCTTTTTTTGATTAACTATATTTCTGATTAACAACAAAAAGATTATATTTGACTCAATATTATAACAACAAGCATTTATTAACTAACCTCCAGATTATGAGAAGAGTTTTACCTATCTTTTTTGTACTTATCGCCTGTTTTGTTTCTGTTCATGCAACTGAAGCAAAAACAAAATCAGAAAATATTTCTGATAAAAACTGTAAACTTTCTATTGAGTATCCTGATAAAAATTCGCTGATATTTAATCCAAAAGTTGATGCTAAATCAGACTACTATACGCTGCTTCTCACAAACTACAAAGGAGAGGTTATTATAGAACGTAGAATAAAGTCATCATCATTAGGTAAGATGATGAATATAAACAAACTTAAGCACGGTGTTTACTCAATAAACATTATTGGAAACAGAGACGCTTTTAACGGTACCTTTATAAGGTAAAATTACTCACTACTAAATACTGCAATATTATCCTGATACGATATATCAGCCAACTATCTGATATAACACTACAATCTGTGTATTAATCTCACTCTGTATAATTGAATACAGAGTATTCATGTTTTATAACCATAAACTAAAAATAAGGTTTTATAACATCTGTTCTGTTTAAAAACAAACATAATCAAATATATAGTACAACTATATAGGTAATATCACGTCTTTATCATATAGGTAGTGTACAAACACCTGTGCCCTGCTAAAATGGTAACTAAATAAATATTTGATTTATGAAATTTAAACTCTACTACCTTGCAATAATACTGTTTATTGCACCAAATGTTTATGCTAAAAAGACAGAACAGATTAAAGACTTTAACTATCTGGTAAAATGGATTGAGAATAACTACCCCGGGTATGATGTTAAGGTTACGAAGAAGACCAAAACTGAACTAAAAGAGTTAGAGAATAACCTACGCAAAAAAATCTCTGAGTACCCTGACTCTTGTGGTGTTTGTCTTAGAAGGTATGCTTCATGGTTCAAAGATAATCATCTTAGAGTATCAAATATTTTCAGTAAAGCCAATAACAACAAAAACGAGAACAGCAACATAATAATAAGCAACACCAATATATCTGATATTAGAAGTTCCAAAAAATCTATTGAGGGTATATGGCTTGGTTTCAGAGGAGATGTAGCAATTGTAAAAAACAGAGAGGCTAACAGATGGGACGGTATATCTGTAAATTACCATGGTTACAAACCAAATCAGATAATGTTTACTCTTACAAAACAGGATGATGGATTATTCAGATGCAGACACTATAAAAGCTATATGAATTACAAACCTGTTGATGAAACTGCTTCATTTGAACTGAACGGAAAGATAATTGAGATACATGGAGACTCTTATCTTGTGCGTAAATCGGATAACCAACAAGCGGATAAAGCACTGCAATACTCTTACTGTAGTAAACATCCTAACGGAAACAACACCTTTCCGGTTGCTATTGCCTTAACTGACAATACATTTTATCTGAGAGCCCCGGGATTTGGTTCAGAGACCACAAACAGATTAGTAAAGCAACACTGGAATGAGATTACTTCACGTCCGAATCTTATTATTGACATTAGATACAATGGTGGCGGACAGGATAAATATTACCATAGTTTGTCGGAACTGATATATACAGATTCTTATAACAGCCATGGTGTTGAGTGGTATGCCACAAAGGATAATATCAAGCTTTTTGAGGATGCTCTTAAGAATAATGAAATCCGCAATGGCGAAGATGGTAAACGATGGACTAGAGCACTTATAAAGGTACTAAAGGAGAATAGAGGAGCTTTTGTAAAACACCCTGAAACCGGACGTGGTGGAGTTGTAAAGTATGATACTGTATATCCCTATCCGAGCAAGGTGGGTATAATTATTAACGAGGGTAATGCTTCGGCTGCAGAGCAGTTTCTTCTTGCATCAAAACATAGCTCTAAAGTAACTCTGTTTGGTAACAAAAACAGCGCTGGTGTACTTGACTACTCTAATGCTGTACCTATTGAGTTGCCATCGGGTAATTATAAGTTGACTTACCCTATGACAAGATCGTGCAGATTACCGGAGTACCCAATTGATAATATTGGTATAAAACCGGATGTTAACATTCCGTTTAATAAGACAGAACAACTGTACGACAGACTTGATGAATGGGTGTACTTTGTAAAGAGTTATCTTGAGGTTAAGTAAAAATATAAATGTCAGTGCAGAGAGATTAATATCTGCACTGTTTTTTTGTATTAGAAACTGAGTTACTGTTAATATTCTTTGGACTCATTCTGCAAGTCTTTATCCCATTTTTCTATTGCAAGTTCAGACCATATCTCGATCAGATTATTTTCAGGATCGCGAAAATGTACGGCTCTCATACCCCACCCGGTCATATCTGTAGGTTTATTTACAAATTCAACACCTTTTTCTTTTAATTCCATATATGATCTGTCTACATCATCAACCTTAAGAATTATAGCTACTTTCTCTCTGTTGTCAATTGGTAAAGTTTTCTCCGAATTTCCAATTGCACTAGCCATTAAATCAGATTTAAAGATTGAGAGTCCCGATGGAATTCCAATATCAAAACTGGCATAATCGCCACCTATTTTTCCCCAGGTAACATTTAATCCAAGGGTCTCTGAGTAAAACTTAAAACATTTATCAAAATCATTTACCAATAGTCGAATACAATTTAATTCCATAATTCTAAATCTTTTAAATAGTTATTCTACAAAACTATATACATTCAAAATCATAGTATTGTATAAATCGGTCATTTTTGTTTAAATGAATTTACTATCTCAACAAATTCGTGGTATGTAGCTGCTAAATACCATTTACATTATGTAAAATACTATCTATTATGAACTCTGATACTTTAATTTAAAGTAAACTTCTTGCAGTTATCTCTTTGCTTTTGACAAATAATTTTAATTTTCTCTTTTGATATTAAATGTAAGATATCGTTATAGCCCGGATATTTAATATGAATATCTAATCTTTCTGGTAATGAACCAAATTCTTTTATGTTATCTACTCCTAAAACCTTAAATTTCATTGTTTCACTTTAATGTATCATTATTGCCATTTGTTAATATCTAATCACCTTAGCCAAGATTATCTCTATAACCGGTATTAATAATCCTAATGAAAAAATTAAAAAAGTGAACCTGAAATAACCTCTGAAATATTTATTTATCTCATTCTTAAATATCTCAACAAGTTCTCCCTCCTTAAACAGCTTATTAAAATCTGTCTGGTATAACTCTTTTCCTGTTTTTTTACTAACACCTACCCATTGAGATAATCTTTCAATTATCTCAGATTCAACAATTATCACTAAGAAACTATATTCAATTTTTCTTCTTATCTTCGTAAAAAACCCATCGAGAAACATACTCTTTTGAGGTTTGTTAACAGAATCTGTTGTTGATACATAATAATCTAAATAATTATTAACTATATCTTTTACAGAACTCTCTTGTCTTAAGAGTGAATCAGAAACAACTGTACTTACAAACTTATATGTAAAGTCAGATATAACTTCTTTATTCTCATCAATAGAGTTGTTTATCTCAATCTGCAAATTTTTAATTGGTGCGTATTTTATTGCAAATACTACAAAATAGATTGGTATAAGTATATAATATATTTTAACTAAATATCTTGCAATCTTTGTTCTTCGTTCAAACAATCCTATATACGCACAAATTATCAAAGCAATTAAGCTTATTGATAGAGATAATAAAACCCATTTTACAAATGCTGTTACAAATGAGAAGTAATTTATATCCTTCAATATCTCTAAATAATCCATTATATATTATTCAAGCGTTTGCCAAAGAATCTTAGCTATATTTCGGGCATCATCTTTTCCGCGATGATGGGTACCTTCAAGTTCTATATTCAGGTATTTAAGTGCACCTGCCATACCTAACTCATGCCCTAATTTGTGCTTTAGTGCAAATAGTGTTTTTACATTTATGTGCGATGGGCCAAATGGATAGCCCATATTCAGTGCTGAACACTGACGTTGAAATTGTTTAAGGTCATATGCTCCAAAACTAGCCCATGCCCTACTCTGTGTACAATAATTGTTCTTTAATATTTTCAGAGCTTCTTTAAAGGTAATACCCTCCTGATCTATCAGTTCAGGTGTTATTGTGGTTAGTTCCGTACAAAACGGGCTTATATCTGATCGTTCAGGAATAACGATTATTCCGCGATTATCTGATATCTCCCCTGTTTTTGTATCAAGCAGGCATATACCTACCTCAATTATATCAGACTCCACACCTTCCGGGATACTCCCCTCCCAACATGTAGATTCTACATCTACAACTACTATCTTATCTAATCTTCTTGCCATTTGCTAATTTACCAGACACAATACTCAACAAGAGTACAATACTAAAGAGACTAATTATCCTACATAATAACTCTTTTATTAGTTCAGATATCAGAATGTTGTCTCAAGTACACTCATAAATCCGGGAACCTCAAATATTTCATCATCTAAAGACTCCTCTTTTACCTCAACAGCAGTGTATACATATGTTTGTAATGCACCTCCACCTGAGATATAAATCTTTAAAGGAAGTGCTCCTGTTCTGTAGATATACTGAAGAAAACCGATAGGATTATTCTTATACGCTTCAACATCTACCTTATAATCATTTGAGAAGTATATGGTTGATTTACTTATCTTACCATAATCAATTGTTATTGAGTAACACTTCTTACCCATTACTGTTAATGGTTCATCGTTATTCTTTGTTATTACAGGTTCAGGCAGGTTCATCTTATCTATATCTGAAACCATACCTAACTCATTCTGTCCGTATTTAAAGCTGTATATCTTGCCTTTTTCTGTACCACATAGTTTTACATTTGCCGGCTTATTAGTTTTTGCGTCTATATCTACAAGTCTGTACTTATTACCTTTCAGATATAATTTTGACTCCTCGTTCATACCTCTGAACATCATCTTAAACTGTTCCTCGGGAATATCACTATCCTCTGATTGCTCAACTGTTGTTTTATAAACAATTACCCCTTCAAATGTCTGCGATTTCACCTCTGAAGTAAACCCTGTTAATGTGCCAATTAACAAAATTGCCAATAATGCTCTAGTTATATTCATCGTCTTTATCTTTAGTTTTAAATATGTTGAGTGGCTCAAGATACAAAATATATGTTAGCTTACTCTGCATTTTAAACAGAGTTATGTGTTTATACATATCTGTACTTTGTAGTATTTTTATCTCCATATTTCTTTATCAGCCCCTCTTCAACAGCATATTTTAAATCTCTACTGGCTGTAGCCGCTGATATCTCTCTGTAATTCTTAAGGTAGTCTTTTCTTGTAAAATAGTTATCTTTTATAACAGACCTGTACAAATCTACTCTGTCAGCAGCTGTTAAGGCAACACTCTTTACATTTAGCAGATCTTCAAGCGAATCAAGAATAATCTCAAGCATAAACTCTATAAAAAGGGTTGATTCTCCTCTGTTATCGGACTCTCCCAAAACTTCGTAGTACCTCTCCTGACGCTCTTTTATTAAAGATTCTACTGGTAGGTATTCAAACACCGCATGAGCATCTTTTAATATAAGTGTTTGCCACAGGCGTCCCATTCTGCCATTTCCATCAATAAACGGATGAATAAATTCCATCTCGTAATGAAACACACAGCTTTTTATCAGATATATATCATCATCACTCTTCAGGTAATTAAACAGATCGTTCATTAAAGGTTTAAGCATATCACTTTGTGGTGCAATATGTGTAACCTCTGAGCCTTTCACTATACCCACAGGTTTGTTTCTTAATCTTCCGGCAGAATCAATAAGCCCTGTCATTAGTATCTTGTGAGCCTCACAAAATGAATTGAAACTATATGGGTTAAGTTTGTCTAAATAGTCGTAAACCAGTATCGCATTCTTTACCTCTAAAATATCTTTCTCTGCTCCAATAACCCTTCTGTTCTCTACCAATGCGGTTATTTGTTCTACAGTAAGTGTATTTCCCTCAATTTCAAGTGACGAGTGAATTGTTTTAATCCTGTTTTTCTTTCTGAGTTCTGTTGGTGGTTTGTGCAAATGTGCTGATTTCACCTCCCCTATTCTTTCAGATATAGAAGCAATTAACTTCAGTATTTTTCCTGTTATTGTATATGGTGGTTTCATGTCTATAAATCTGTTTTTAATTGCTTATTTCATCATGATAGTATCAAATGATACTATCAAAGATGCAATATCTTTAATAGATTTACAAAAATATTGGTTTTTAATACAACAAAATAGCCAATTACTATTCAATAGATATTAATATCCTCTTGCAATAAGAAACATCTACAACAACTCTAATTATCAACACTTTCCAATCTTTACTTATAAATAACAGAACATAGTATGCAAACATAATTTGCAAAAAACACAGATTTATTTGCACACATTATAATATCATATGATACTATCATTATGTGTTACACACTAACTCTTTCTCATGCTTCGTTTCATCTGTTTATTCTTTCTTTTTAATGGTCAGATGGAACTCGCATTTTTAGTCATTCCATTGTATGAGAAAATGATTATGCTCGTCCTCATTCAGTTAATTTAATTTTAGTTATTATCCAAAACCGACATTATAAAATCATTGTACTCATCCTTCATTGGCAGGTTGAATTCTGTGGTTATTTGCCGGCGTTTTGTAATCACCGTCTGGTTTGTTTTAGGGTTAAAACCTTCCCTCTCAACATCTGCCCAATAGAATCCTATTCCTCTCTTCTGCCAGTCCGGAACATTGTTAAAGTTTATTCCATAACGGAACAGTAGTTCATTTTTATCGGCAATACTTACCCCCATTATTCGTTTTGTTGCTTCTGTTCTGCTATAACCATCTTCTCTTAGTTTCCAGTAGCAGTATGCATTCAGTGCATTTCTGTGTGCATCTTCGTTTCGCCACCTAAAGTAATCAACAACAAGATGTTTGTTTGGCAGTTCACTAAGCCTGCAATCAAATGCCCCAACATCTCCCAGCAGTGTAGAGAATTTTGCACTTGCCTCTCCTGCCAGTATTGAGTTTAACTTACGCTGTTTTCGTGAAAACGCTGTCTCATTCAGGTCAAACAGTAACGATATCTCATCGCTCTCTGTAAACCCATATATTATCTTAAATCCGCACTGCATAAGGTGTTTTGTTGTCTCAACCATATAGTCGCGGAAGATATCATCAAAAGGAGCTTTAAATTTATGTACCTCTTTAGTAAGTCTGGTAAAACCTCTGCCATCTATTCTTGCTACAATGTATATTCCGGGCAAAACAGATCTGTCGTTTGCTGTCTCGTATATACGTAACTTCTTATCTAAATCATCAAATCTCATTATCCCAATCTTTTACTACAAAATCATTATCACCTATCTCAACATAATACAACTCATCAAACCCCTCGTTAAACAGTGGTGATTCAAGTTTATTAAATGCCCCTCTTATACCTATTTCCGGTATTCGCTCTTTACCAATACGTTTATTGTTGCGTTCTATAGATTCATTTACTCTTGACTGAAAATAGTAGCCTATAACTCTGTATTTTTTCTCCTTTGCAAGTTTAATGTATCGCTCTCTGTCCTTTCTTGACGGATTTGTATTATCAACAACAAATGGTTGCTGAACAGCAAAACAGGTCTCCATAAACTTCATCTCTTTGTTTCTGGTATTAAGCAGATCCATTGATACTCTTACATGTGAGTTAAAAAACTGTTTTTTATAGAATGTAGATTTTCCTGTTGCCTGTATTCCTGTAAATATTATTATCTCCATACAACTACTCTAATTTATTAACTCCTCAATCTGACTTATATGCAGTTCAAAATGCCTTCTGAAATCGGTAATCATATCTCTGAGTTTTATATTTCCCTCCTCTGATCCTGATATCCACTCACAATCAAGTTTATTGGCATTTACATTGTTAACAACATGTATCCAGTGCAGATGGCTGTATTTCCATAGCTGTACAAGATTACTCCAATCCTCGTTCTGATAGTTCTGTATGTTTATCCATCTGTCGTTATTACCATTTGATGCATAGTTCGGAAATATCAGAGGACTCTGCTGATACTGCATATGAATAATACGATGTGTATTGTTTGATGCTGAGTCAACCATATGCCCTACAATCTGTTTAACTGTTCTGTTCTGACTGTTTTGTTTTTCTGTAATAACTGTTTGTGGCAACTGTATAAGTTTATTCTCCCATATACTAACCATGTGATGAATAGCTTCTGTAACACTTGAAAAGATCATTGTCTGTACGTTTAGTTAATTTATTATTAAATATTTGGGGTATAAACAGTATCATAAAAAGCAGGGTAAGCAGAGATATCTGATATACTAAACTCAAAAGTACAGTTTATTTTGTTATGTGAGAAACTGATTAAACACAACTATGTAATGTATTACACGCAAAAACCGGATAGCACTATAGTACCATCCGGTTTTTAACCACATTATAGTTGTTAAATTGTATTTACATTATAACTCATATATAATCAATAATATCTCCAGCCTAAATATATTTTTACAGGCGACTTGTTGTTTTCATTCATATTCCGACCATGATATGTAAATCCTCCATTACGGTGTACGTTCTTGGCAAATGCCTCATTAGTACTGTAGGTTACTCTTAACGCTCTAATATTTCTTTCTCCACGTCCTTTTTTATACATCAAATATATAAAATCTCCATCTGTACCTCTGTTCAGATTGCATTTGTATTCGTCAAAAGATAATCTGCTCTTATTAGAAATCCATCTATCAGAAGGTAAATATGAACTATATTCATTTTCTCCTAATTTTGGATCATTAGAAGATAGCTTACCTGGTCCTGCAGGAGAAGCAAAAGCAAACTCTTCTACACCACTCATACCATCTGTACTCCTCTTTATATCAAGAACTAAAAACACCCTATACCTTCTTTTATCCGGGTGTTCTTTCAGATAATCCTCCGTGTACTCATCCGGGTATCCCATATTCAGATCTACAGGTACTAAAACACAACCCGATATTCTCTCATAAACAGATCTACTGCTATTTGTACTACAGGTATAGATATCTTTAATGTAGTAGCCATCAGCTAGTGTAACATCAGTATACTCATCGGTTATATAGTACGTACCCCAATTACGTTGTAAGTGCAAACGCACAGCACCCTCTCTTTCTAAAAGTTTATCGGCTGTTATAATCTCCTCCTTATGTTCCAGCTCAGGTTCCTGTTCTGTTACATCTACGCTCTCTTTTTCGCACGATTGTAGTATCACCATTACAAAAAGAGATAAAAAAATTGCCATCAATATCTTAATCTTTCTCATAGTAATAAGTTTTAAATTGTTATTGTTCCGGTTATAATGTGGTTTATATAGTAATCTGTTATGTCAAAGCTCACAGACTCTTTTACGTTATACACAGAGTATGGCAACACTCTTTTTTATCTCTGCTATTTAACAAAAGATAGACGTTTTTAACACAATGTTATACGGAAATATTAAAGTATTAAAGAGTCTTAAATACTTAATTGAAATATATAATTACAGATGTTATAAAGTAAAAGAACCCATCTCAGTATCTCCTCCCGGGAGGAGATTCTCTAGATGTTAATAGTAACCTGAGCAACCATTTTGCCTTGTAATAACTGTTATGTCCAAAGAAAAGAGAACCGGATAGCATTGTTGTACTATCCGGTTATTAACCACATTATAGTTATTTAAGTAGCTTCTATAAAAAATCAACTATTTCCAGCCCAAATATACACCTGTAAGCGATCGGTTACGAGAATTCAAGCTGGTAGAATAATAATCAAATCCATTGCTCTCCATCAAACTTCCGTTAAACGATTTTTTACAATCATATGCTATCCTTAACGCTCTAATAGCTCCTTCTTTCGATCCTGTTTTATACCTCAAATAAATATAACTATTATCTGTACCTCTATTCAGATTGCATTCATCTATGCTAAAAGATAATCTTCTCTTATTAACCCATCTATCAGCAGGTATATACTTACAAACATGATATTGTGAGTGCGCGAAATACTCAAGAACAGAACGATTAGGTCGATCTTTAACACAATCAAAAAGTTCAAGATTATTAACACATGACATTTCTTCTGTGTACCTCTTAATGTCAAGAACTAAAAATATACTATACTTATCAGTACCCCAATATCCCATATTCAGATCTGCAGGAACTACAACACAACCCGACATTCTTGCATAAACAGAACTTGCCTTTGTACTACAGATATAGATATCCTCAATATAGTAACCATCAGCTAGTGTAACATCAGTATACTCATCTGTTACATAGTATGTACCCCAATTACGTTGTAAGTGCAAATAAACAGCACCCTCTCTTTCTAAAAGTTTATCGGCTGTTATAATCTCATCTTCATGTTCCTGTTCAGATCCTGTCACCTCTACTCTCTCTTTTTCGCACGATTGTAGTATTACCATTACAAAAAGAGATAAAAAAATTGCCATCAATGTCTTAATCTTTCTCATAGTAATAAGTTTTAAATTGTTATTGTTCCGGTTATAATGTGGTTTATATAGTAATCTGTTACGCCGAAGCCCACAGACTCTTTTACGCTATACACAGAATATGGCAACACTCTTTTTTATCTCTGCTATTTAACAAAAGACAAGCGTTTTTAACACGGTGTTATAAAGAAGCATTAAAGTATTAAAGAGTCTTAAATACTTAATTGAAATATATAATTACAGATGTTGTTAAGCAAAAGAACCCACCTCTGTATCTCCTCCCGGGAGGAGATTCTCTTCGTGTTAATAGTTGCATAGGCAACAATTTCATCTGTTTATACTTGTTTTTCATTTGTCAGATGGAACTCCGCATAATAATCATCCTCGTGTGTGTGAATGACTATTCTCATGCTTCGTTTCGTCTCGTAATAACTGTTATGTTAAAATAAAACCGGATAGCACTGTTGTACTATCCGGTTTTAACCACATTATAGTTGTTAATTGCAATATAGAAATAGTATTACTTCATACTTGTCTAAAAACATTTACTTAAATCCTTCCAACCCATATATATTTTCAGACCTGAAAACTCACCTTCAACCAGATTAGAATCATAAAATGTATATTCATTGTTTACTATCATTGATTTAACTTCAAAATAATCTCTAGAATGTGCTATTCTTATTTTTTTCATGCATCCTTCGTGAGTAGTTGAGATATACTCCTGTAAATAGGTAGAAGTTAAACTCCAAATTCGACCCATATCACACATATAATCAGTAAATGGTTCTATATTTCCATCTTCTCCTATTGCCTTACAGTTTTTCCAATTTAAATGAACTTCAGGAGTTGTTTGGTAGGGGTAGGATGCTGTACCTAAAAACTTAACAAACCTATCACTTTCATCCTGCTTACATACTTCCAGAAAAATATAGAAAAAAACATCTTCATCATAAGATCCCATACTGAAATTTATAGGTATTCTTATATATCCATCAAATTCCGGTTCACTCTCGGTTCCAATACTATAATAAACAAGAAATCTTTTGAAATAGTAGCCTTGATGTAAATCAACATCTACATAATTATCAGCTATAAACATAGCACCTCCTTCAAAACTCTTAAGGTTTACTCCACTCTCCTTCTCTAAAGGTTTATCAGATTCATTTGCAGTATGATGCTCTGTTACATCAACTGTATCTTTCTCACAAGCAGGTAACATTAAAATAATAAACATACCTATAATTATAGGTTTTAGAATTCCGATTTTTCTCATAGTATTAATTTTATATGTTATTAATAAATTATAATGTGGTTAAATGTTAAAAACTATTTTTGGGAGAATATAACAGTTTACAGACACTATTTTTACTGATATTCAGCGCTATATATTTAAAGCTAGTTATAATAAATTTTAGTACAAAATATACCGATATCTATTTTATCGGTGTGATTTTTAACAAAGAACAGTAGGATTACAAATAACTTTTTCGCTATATAGTTATCTGTGTAAACAATATTAAATGTTATTAACAAAAAGTGTTTCGGAGAACATAAAAAAGAGAAAACCCCTCTGCTTCTAACATTTAATTCAGATTTCACAGGTGTTAGAATACTGTTTAAAACAACTATTTTGTTTTGTAACAGATACTCATCATTTAAACAAATGATATCTCTTACTCTGATATCGCAGTCAATTATCTTCAATTTGTTTTATTCGTCTCAGAAATGCTCTCTTTTGTTTTAGATTAGCAGATAAAATAAAAACAACAGCTCTTTATGCGCTATTAATAAGCCTTGTTGTTATTTTTTCTGCATAAATATTTTACAGAAATCCTCTTTTTATAAATCTGACCTGCATCTCTTCTTCTATGAATTGATATTATTCTCTTTTTAATTGCTCTTTTTCTTTTCAGAATTAGCCTCTTAAATTTGTTTTTTTGAATTTTCAGAGATTTTTTTTGCCTTTACGTTTCCCGGAATTATGTTTTTTTCTGTTTTAATTGCTCCCACAATTTTTTTTATTACGCTAATTCCTCTACAAACCGCATAAATATTAACATAAACTACTGTTTATATTCTACTATTTGTTTTACTATAACAAAAAACAGGTACTACAAGCTGTAAAAGCCTGTATAAAAAACTTTTAACTACATATTGACTTTATAGTTTTTTATTCATAATTTGAATATAAACAAGTTATAACTAAATATTTATATTATGTATACAAATATTCCGGACAGAGTTGCTAAGGTTAGAACTGTGGTAGAGAACATAAAGAACGAATCTGTATTAAAGCTGTTAACAGGTTTTGGTCTTAAAGAACCATATATTAAAAGTTGTGGCGATAAATTCAGTACACTGGAGGTTCTTGTAGAGAAGCAACACTCAGAGCAGAAAGATATACGTTCTGCTTATGATGCCTACAATAGAAAAACAGAAACATGTGGTGATAATTATCATAAAACACTTGATTTTGTGAGGCTAAAGATAAAGAGTATGGATGGTGCCAGAGAGCGTATTAATACATCGCGTATAGCAGCAAGCCCTGTTGAGAAGATGTTTGAGGAGGTTCTGGCATTCTACAGAAGTGTACTTAAAGAACCTGAACTTGTAAGTTATCTTGTTCAGTTTAATATAACTCCTGATACTTATATTCAGGATATTGAAGAGGCAAAGAGACTCAGAAGTGCTGTTTTTATTGAGAAGGGTGAAGCTGAAGATGCTACAGAGACACGCAATAAAGCACTTATAGAACTTGAGGGTATATGCACAGAGATTAAAACAGTTGCAAAATATGCACTTAAAGATAACCCCCAGTTACTTGAGAAGCTTGGAATAAAAGTAAGATAATATACCTTCTGTTATTTACAATATGTATATAAAAACCGGATAACATTTATAGTACTATCCGGTTTTTAACCACATTATAATCATTACACTATTTCCGGTTGCTACATATATTAAACGATAAACCTATCTCTTCCAGCCTAAATATATCTTCTGACGTGATGAGTTACGATAGTTTAAATTAATCCATGATCTATAATACCCTCTTGCATTTAACTGACTTACAGCCGCCCATTTATAATCACTATGTGCCAGAGCAACCCCTTTTATAGCAATACTCTGATTATCATGCCTAAGAAAAGTCTTTTCCACTTGCAGATATACATAATGTCCATCCGTTCCATGGTTCAGATTTCCCAACTTTTCATTAAAATAACCATGTATTTGCATACCTGAATAATCGAGACTTATATTAGTGCAGTTATTCCATTCGGAACCTACAGGAGGGGTTTGTTGTACCGGATAAGTTAAGATATTAAAATTAACAACAATATCTACATTTTCATTATACGCTCTGACTCTGAGAGCTAAAAATATATTATTAGCTTTTTTAGATATCCACGGATTTGGGTTCTCATATCCCGCATTCAGATTAATCGGTATCACAACATAGTCTTCTGATGTCATTCTAATATCTGCATACTCCTTATCTGTATTAATTATATAAACATCTGTTATATTGTAGTTTTTCTTTAGCTCAAAATAAGCAAAATTAGTATATCTGTCATAAATCATATTTCCTCCCGGAAAAGCTATTAAACCATAACGTTGATCTAATTTTTTAATTTTATGAATCCAATTATAACCACTCTCTCTTTCTAATGATTCACCAATTGTTACAACCTCATCCTTATGCTCCTGCTCAGGTTCTGTTACCTCTACTGTCTCTTTTTCGCATGATTGTAGTATTACCATTACAAAAAGAGATAAAAAAATTGCCATCAATATCTTAATCTTTCTCATAATAATAAGTTTTAAATTGTTATTGTTCCGGTTATAATGTGGTTTATATTTAAAATTGTTATGTCAAGGTTTACAGACTATTTTACGTTATATACACAATGTGACAACACTCTTTTTGATCTCTGTTATTTAACAAAAGACAGGTGTTTTTAACACGGTGTTATGCGTAATTATTAAGGTATTAAAGA
This sequence comes from Bacteroidales bacterium, assembly GCA_025210735.1. GTDB lineage: Bacteria > Bacteroidota > Bacteroidia > Bacteroidales > UBA6680 > UBA6680. Next base: position 19,430 of record JAOARD010000053.1, on the reverse strand, counting down.
GTCTTAAATACTTAATTGAAATATCTAATTAGCATATGTTGTTAAGCAAAAGAATCCACCTCTGTATCTCCTCCCGGGAGGAGATTCTCTTCGTGTTAATAGTTACCTGAACAAAAAATTTTGCCTCGTAATAACTGTTATGTTCAAATAAAATAAAACCGGATAGCACTGTTGTACTATCCAGTTTTAACCACATTATAGTTATTAAATAATTTATAAGAAACTCATATATAATCAAAAATGCCTCCAACCAAAATATATCTTTATAGGCGATGAATTTCCTGAATTCATATTCTTATTTTCATATGAAAACAGTCCATTAAGTTGCACACTCTTAGCGTACTCTTCATTTGTACTGTAGGTTACTCTTATAGCTCTAACAGATTCATTTTTATTAGTTGTGTTTTGGTACAGCATATACATATAGTCTCCTCCTTTAGTACCTCTATTCAGATTACATTCATCTATGCCAAAACTTGTCCTTCTATAATAATATACATATCTAGAATATAGGTAATCAGAACTAGCAATAATACCTGGTCTGTAATTATATCGGGCTATACTAAAACTTTTAATATATTTTGAAGCTCCCCTATCCCTTCTTATATCAAGAACTAAAAAAACACGATACGCATCATCATCCGTACATCCCCTATTAATATCTACAGGAATTGTAACAAGACCAAATATTTTCTCAGAAACAGATTCTGCCTCTGTAGTATAAACATAAATATTTGCAATATAGTAGTTCTCAGATAGTATTACATCAGCATGCTCATCTGTTATATAGTAAGTACCCCAATAACGTTTTATATGCCAAAACATAGCACTCTCTTTTCCTAAAAGTCCATCTGTTGTTACAATCTCTTCCTGATGTTCCCGTCAGGTTCCTGTTCTATCTCCTCTACTCTCTCTTTTTCGCACGATTGTAGTATTACCATTACAAAAAGAGATAAAAAAATTGCCATCAATATCTTAATCTTTCTCATAGTAATAAGTTTTAGTAAGTTATTATTCTGGTTATAATGTGGTTTATATTTAAAATTGTTATGTCAAAGTTTACAGACTATTTTACGTTATATACACAATATGACAACACTCTTTTTTATCTCTGCTATTTAACAAAAGACAGGTGTTTTTAATATAATGTTATACGGGAATATTAAAGTATTAAAGAGTCTTAAATACTTAATTAAAGTATCTAATTACAGATGTTGTTAAGAAAAAGAACCCACCTCTGTATCTCCTCCCGGGAGGAGATTCTCTAGATGTTAATAGTTACTTAGACAACAATTTGGTCTCGTAATAACTGTTATGTACTAAAAAAAGAGAACCGGATAGCATTGTTGCGCTATCCGGTTTACTATAATTGTTAAATAGTTTATATAAAAACATCAATAATTTCTCCAACCCAAATATACACCCGTAAGCGATCTGTTACCATAGTTCAGGTCAAAAGTATAATTACTAAATCCATAATCCCTCATTTGGCTTCCGTTAAACGATTTTTTACAATCATATACTAGTCTTATCGTTCTAACAGCTCCTTCAGTTCTATATACTTTTTCATACATCAAATAAACATATTCTCCATTAGTACCTCTATTAAGATTGCATAACTCTTTATCAAAAGATAACTTTTTCTTATCAACATACCATTTATCAGAAGGTATATACTTACAATCTTGATAACCTTCAATAGGATAAAGATCATCTGGCTTAATATTGTAACGAGTCGTGAAAAAACTTTTAACACAACTCATACCATTCTTATACCTCTTTATATCAAGAGCTAAAAACACATTATACTTGCCATAAGTCCAATATCCCATATTCAGATCCACAGGTACTAAAACACAACCCGATACTCTCTCATACATAGATCTCGACCTTGTACTACAAATGTATATATCTTTAATATAGTAGCCATCAGCCAATATAATATCAGTATATTCAGTAGTTACGTAGTAAGTACCCCAATTACGTTTTAAGTGTAAATACATAGCCCCTTCTCTTTCTAAGAGTTTATCGGCTGTTATTATCTCCTCCTGATGTTCCTGCTCAGGTTCTGTTACCTCTACTGTCTCTTTTTCGCATGATTGTAGTATAACCATTATAAAAAGAGATAAAAAAATTGCCATCAATGTCTTAATCTTTCTCATAGTAATAAGTTTTAAATTGTTATTGTTCCGGTTATAATGTGGTTTATATAGTAATCTGTTATGCCAAAGCCTACAGACTCTTTTACGTTATATACAGAGTATGGCAACACTCTTTTTTACCTCTGCTATTTAACAAAAGACAGGCGTTTTTAACACGGTGTTATGCGTAATTATTAAGGTATTAAAGAGTCTTAAATACTTAATTGAAATATCTAATTAGCATATGTTGTTAAGCAAAAGAATCCACCTCTGTATCTCCTCCCGGGAGGAGATTCTTTTCGTGTTAATAGTTACCTAAACAAAAAATTTTGCCTCGTAATAACTGTTATATTCAAATAAAACCGGATAACATTGTTATGCTATCCGGTTCTAACCACATTATAGTTGTTAAATAGTTTATACCTAAACTCACATATAATTAATATCTCCAGCCTAAATATATTTTTACAGGCGACTTGTTATTGTAATTCATATCCCAATTATCATAGGTAAATCCATAATCTGATAGTAATTTTTTTACATCTTCTTCTTGACTACTATATGTTATCCTTAATATCCTGACTGCATTGTTTGTTTTTGATTTGTTATAAAACAAATACATATAATGTCCATCTGTACCCCTATTCAGGTTACACAAATCTATGTTAAAAGGAAAGCTTCCTCTATAAGGGGACATATAATTACACCAACTGTAATCAAAATAGGGAAAAACATATGCTGGCTGAACGTTGTATTTACCTATTTTAAAGGTGTTAATACAACTTATTTCTCCTGTATGTTTCGTAATTCTCAGAACTAAAAAGACCTTATACCTTCTTTTATCCGGGTTTTCTTTTAGGTATTCCTCCGAATATTTCTCCGGGTATCCCATATTCAGATCTACAGGTACTAAAACACAGCCCGATATTCTCTCATAAATAGATCTACTACTATTTGTACTATATACTAAAACTTCTGTAATATAGTGATCATCAGCCAATATAACATCAACATACTTATCGGTTATATAGTAAGTACCCCAATTACGTTGTAAGTACAGATAAACAGCACCCTCTCTTTCCAAGAGTTTATCAGCTGTTATTATCTCCTCCTGATGTTCCTGTTCAGGTTCTGTTACCTCTACTGTCTCTTTTTCGCATGATTGTAGTATAACCATTATAAAAAGAGATAAAAAAATTGCCATCAATGTCTTAATCTCTCTCATAGTAATAAGTTTTAAATTGTTATTGTTCCGGTTATAATGTGGTTTATATTTAAAATTGTTATGTCAAAGTTTACAGACTATTTTACGTTATATACACAATGTGACAACACTCTTTTTTATCTCTGCTATTTAACAAAAGATAGACGTTTTTAATATAATGTTATACGGGAATATTAAAGTATTAAAGAGTCTTAAATACTTAATTAAAGTATCTAATTACAGAGGTTAACAACATCTGTATCTCCTCCCGGGAGGAGATTCTCTTCGTGTTAATAGTTATATAGGCAACAATTTTGCCTCGTAATAACTGTCATGTACTAAAAAAGAGAACCGGATAACATTATTGCGCTATCCGGTTCTTAACCACATTATAACTGTTAATTAGTTTTTATTAAATTGTATTTAATTACCTAAAAAACTCTACTTACATCTTTCCAACCTAAATATATTTTCATGGATGATGTGTTACCGTAATTCATATTCCTGTCTTCTAATGTATATTCATTATTTACTATTATGCTTTTAGCATACCAATCAGAAGTAGAGTATGCTATTCGCAATTTCTTTATAGCATCTGATGTTCCGGGTGTAATTTTCTTTCGCAAATACAAAGGATATCCGCCTGTACCTATATTCAAGTCACTTTCTACTTTATCAAAAGGTGTCATCGAACAATAATAAGCTATATTTTTACAATAACTCCAGTCTGGAGGAAAATTAAAATTATACGGACTAAAAGAACAGTCTATATGAAGATCCTTAACACAACTCATACCATCAATATACTTCCTAACGAATATAGCCAAATAAACACGAAGCACATTTCCTCCTGAACATCCCATATTAAGGTCTACTGGTATTACAATACGACCACATGCCAAATCTTGGACATATTCAGACAATGTATTATGCATATATATATCAGTAATATAGTAATCTTGATGTAGATCAACATCTACATAATTATCAGCTATAAACATAGCTCCTCCTTCAAAACTTTTATATGTAACTACACCACTCTCCTTCTCTAAAGGTTTATCAGATTCATTTGTATTCTGACGCTCTGTTACATCAACTGTATCCTTTTCACACGCAAACAACATTAACACAATAAACAGTCCTAAAAACAGAGGTTTTAAAATTTCAATTTTTCTCATAGAAATAATTTTTAAAATGTTATTAATTGATTATAATATGGTTAATTGTTTAAAACTATATCCGGGGCAATATAACAGTACACAAGCATTATTTTTTTTGTTATTCAATGCATTACACTTGAAATTAATCATAAAATATTTTATAACAAAATTTATTAATATCTATTAATTTTGTATATTTTAAAACAAAGCGCAGTGTAATACCATATAAGTTTCACATATATAACACATGATAATAGGAGCGGATGGTAACACTATACTCTATTAAACAACAGTAATTAAATCAGGTTATATAAACAGCAAAGGTTGTATCTGCTTTAATACAACCTTTCTGATAATTGATACACCAGATCTATCTGTTTTTAACTAACAGATTGTTCTTTGTATGTTGTGTCTGTATATATGATATTTGAGTGGAATTGCTTGTTTATCTCCCAAAAAAGAAGCCACACCGGAAATGGTCTGAACAGATTCAAATTATATTATAGTTATTAAATTGTCCGGTGCAGCTATTGTCTATTAAAGGTTACATCCTATGCAACTGATCTCCTGCGCTCATTCAGCGTTTCAAGAAATCTTTTGAGTACATCTTCATCAATTAGTCGTACAGGAATAGTTAGTTTTTTATCTTTTACGCCATTGTTGTAGTGTATAAATACTTTTCTCTTCTCCTGCTGAACAGAACTAATACTGTTATATTTAATAAAGTGTTTTGATGCAATTGGTGCCAGCTTTGCCTCTATATTACTATCAAGTATCTTTATTATCGGGGTATTCTTATGCCATATGGTTGCCACCACAGCCAAAATACCAATACCTATAAACAGTCCTCCACCAACACTTAAACCCAATAATCCTAGTGCAAAGGTTAAAAAACAGTATATATACATACTATTCATATGTTTTGATCCGGCTTTTATCTCTTTTAACTCCTCCATAATTTCTGCTTTTCTACTGTTCGTTGTAAAATTTCTCTTTCTTTATCTCATCAAGTATCTGGCGTGCTCCTATTGCGCCAATCATTCCTATAGGCACAAGCACTGCCGATGAGATAAGGAACATCCATGCTCCTGTCTTTTTATATTTACTTAATATCAGCGCAATGCCAATAATGTTAAAGAGAACAACTGCTCCGGGAATAAAGGCAAAAAATGCTCTGTCAGGATCTGTACGCAGTAAGAATATGAGTGCAATGTGTATTAACAGTGCAATCTTCATTTTAGTATTTATCATAAAATTTATTTTTTTGAGCAACGAAAATATATCTTTTGTTCTATCTGTTTATAATTAATCTCCCTTTAGCCATACATAGTTTATCTAAATATTCCACGGTACACTGTTCCATATAGAGTCTCTGTCTGATATAAGACTATTAACTACCTCTGTCAGTTCACTACTTAACGATATCCCCTTCTGTTTGTAAACATTAATCTGTATCTCTTTAAGCTCATCGGCACTATACTGCTTTTCAGATGAGGAGTATGTTCTGTTTACTATATCAATAAGTTTATCATTGTCCCATATGCTTTTAAAGAACAGAAAATTCCTGCCATAATCCTCCCACGATTCAAACTGATCTTTAGACATATCATAAGCACAGTCAAGATGTTCAAGTGCTGTTTTTTTATTGATATAATTCAGGTAGTAAGCATGTCTGATATTATCTGAATAACGTGCAACATCCCATGCCAGAGCAGATCTGTAATATCTGTTATCGTTATACAGTTCAGATGAACGATGTCCTGTATGTTTTAACCAATTAAGAGTCTCTACCATTGGTTTATAGTTTTTAGATGCCATAAAGCGTTTAAAACTGCTCTGTTCCGGTACATCCCAAAGGTTATGCAGACACTCCCTTACTGCTGGTTTAAAATCATTGTCATCTTCCCCGAAAAAGGTTCTGTTGTGCTGTTTGTTAAGTGCAAAATATATTGCGCTTAGCCCAACTTTCCTTTTTAGTATCTGTGTATCTATATTAAAATCTCTGTTTCTCATCAGTTTTTAATTTTTCTCTCTCTGCAAGAGTGCCTCATCTCTGATAATAGTATCAATAATTTTTATATCAATCTCAATATATTGCAGATTATCTGTTATCTCAATATCCTTTAATGCTACATTGTATAGTCCTATCCCATTTATTCTGAACAGGAATTTCTCATCATCGTCAAAAGCAATAACGCACTTATTCCCTATCATATTTTCAGATACAATAACCATATTGGTTGCTCTGATATAACTTCTGGTTTTAATACTATCGCCATAGGTATAGTATATATCTTTTAGTTTGCCTTCTCTGTTAAGGTGTTTAAACTTCGTGCTGTACTTATGTTTACCAAGCAGTCTTCCTTTACTATATTTAGCTTTATGAACAAGTTCTCCGCTCTCACTGTAATTTAACCACTCTTTGTGTCGTACATTTTTCCTGTACCACCCGTCATTTTCAACCTCTCCGTTACTATAATACTCTCTCCATCTGCCTGTTTTCTGCGATCTTTTATAATACCCTTCGCTCTTTATGTTTCCGTTCTCGTAATAATATATCCACTTACTCGTTTTATTACCATTAATATACTCGCCTTTTGCCAACACAGCTCCTTTACTGTTCCTGAAGGTGTATTCATTACCATCTATATCCAGATATTTTACTCTTTTTACAAGATAGATATTCCAGAACGGGACATTAGGTCTATCGAAGTTCATAATCTCGGTTAACTCACCACTGCACGAAAAGCCAAACCACTCGCCGCTTTTTTTACCATGTCTGTAGTGCGATATCTGATCTGTTCTGCCATTTTTATGGTAGGTAATATATTGCCCGTGCTTTTTGTTATTATCATCCATATATCCTACCGAAAACAGAGTACTGTCAGGATAATATGTTTTAATCTCTTTTGCGCCTGTAATCAATCTCTCCTGCTCTCTGTTAACAGACAGACATGATGTTAACAGAACAGATAGGATTATGAATATATATCTTACCATACTATATATTTTTAGGGTTATTTTCTGCTCACTATACAGTTCCCGGATCTTTACAAAACCTCCTTTATAGGCTAATATCCGGTTGTTAATTTGTATTTACTATATGTTTCAGTGTCGTTTATGTTCATCAGGCTCATAGTTATTGTTTAGGAATTTCACTCCTCTGTAATCTTACTCAGATTATTTAATCCCACTCTATATTACCTGCTTCATTTCTCAGGATATTGTATATTTTATCCTCATTTTCAATAAGGTTTATAATAACCTTTATCAACTCCTCTGCTCTCTTCTGGTTCTCGTCTGTTGCTCTGTAATATGCAGCATAACTACCCGCTTCAGGATCGCTCTCCATATTGGTAAGTATATCCGGATAGTATTTACTCAGATAGTAGTTTAAAAAAGCATCCCAGTTATATCCGTTCATATAGGCTTCAGGGTGTATCTCATTCATCCTCTCTCCTATCCTGAATGGTTTATCGTTCTCGTTCTGGAAACTGACTACAATAGTGTTGCTGTCTTTATGTTTAAGTAGTTTTATATAGCTCTCCATCTGGTTAAGAATATTTGTATTGTAAAGCTGTCCGGGAACTATCTTCTGGATGATTAACTAACCACACACTCATCGGTTCCAAAAGATAGTTTTAAGCCCTCCCGGACAGTTCTACTTCGGGTTAAATATTTGTATCGAGAATTGACCAGTGCCAGATCTCTTTTCCGTTTCTGATATGTGCTATCTGCGACGATTTAACCTTAACAGGATTAGTTCCCGATTCGGTTACAACAATTATAAAGGTGTTATCTACCTTCTTAAATATTGCCGAAAGAGAGTCCTCGCCATTTCTCACCTCTCCTTCAGGACTTGTAAGCGGAAAGAATCCGTTTGTTCCGTGCGACTCATAACGTATCTGCCCAATCTCTACTCTGTTCACAAATGTCTTTATCTCCTCCAGTATATCGGGTTGAATATCGCCATTTGTTGAGTATGCAATTACATTATATATTCTGTCCTCATATGTAAACTCTCTAAGGCTTGTGCCTTTACAAACCTCCTTTACCGGAAAGGTAGTATACTTCTCATGGCTCTTCTTCCAGAACGACCAGAACAGGAACCTGCCCGGACATGCACTCTTAAAGAACTCTCTGTTGTTAAGTTTAGATTTTAATGTATCAAGATTCATATCTATTGGTTTAACAGGTTCTTTTTTGATCTTTTCTTAAAGAAGTTTCTGTAGTAGAAGAACATTATACCAATACCTCCTGCAATTAGTATGTAGAGTCCGTATTTTGTCATAAATACATTAGATTCTGTTTGAAGTATAAGCGGGTTATCCTTATCGTACAGTACTGTAATAACATCACCCTCTGATTTCATACTACCAATTAACGGAAATCTGTCAAGAAGCACTCTGCTCTCATACTCCTTATTGTCTTCCTTAACCGTGTATACAACAGTTGCTTTCTCGTTAAGCTTTCTTCTGGTTCTGAATGTCTCAATACTAATAATCTTTGCCTCAGTCTCCTGCCAGTCTATCTGTCGTGGTTGCGCTGTTTGCGCATATGATGTTACCGACATTAGTACCGACACCATTACTACTAATAATACTCTCATTTTTAATATGTTTTTTTAATTATATATCTCTGCAAAATATTTACTCACCTCATTAAATAACTGTCGTTGCCCTTTAGCCAGAAGCGCTCTTACAATAGGAGGAATAAAGCCTCTTCCTGTAACAAAACTTCTCAGATATACTCCCGGTACCACAGGCTCAAGCATTACATGGTTATCATCAACAAAATTTACCTTAATACCATAAAGGGCACTCTTTTTTACAAGCACACAGTACTCCTTTGTTATGCTGATATCTCTCCATGAGTTGAACATCTTTTTGCACTCATACTTAGATTTTGACCCAAGATATTTCTCCAAATCGTCAAGGGTTTTGTATTGCTCCTTAACCTTAAATGTTGTGTTCATCTTTTATATTTTTTATTTAGCATAATATTCTATAATGTTACAGGCTGTATCGTTTCCACGGGCTATTATCAGCATTAAGAAGCAGATGCACTATCTCTTCCATTGAGTCGTAAAGATCGTCGTCTATATTCCATACCTTGCGTCCAAACAGATATGTCTCTGCATACTCTGACCACGAACGATAATCTTTTTTCACCTGCTCTAGTGCAAAGTTTATATAGCTCCACGCCTCATCTTCGGTTATGTAACCGCACTCGTAACTCCAGCACGACATATTAACCAGTCTGCCATAATCCCATGACGATATTGTTTCAGGATAACTTAATGGCCCTTCGCCACTGCTTTTGTTGATACGTATTATCTGCTTCATATTATCGTAGAAGCTAAGTGCTCTGCGCATTACTCCCTCAGCAGCCTCTTCGTCAGATGTATCTATATTAATCATAAGAGGTAAACCTGTACGTATTGAGTCTTCGGCAAGATACCACTCAGTGGTTTCGGTAATCTGTTTTACAGCTATATATATATCCCTGTGTCCTTCGTTCTTAAGCCAATCTAATGTGTGTATGGCACTGTCATGATCATAAACATCCCACTGATTTTTTATTGTATCGGCTATTAGGTAAGCATCGTCATCGTTGCTTGTAAGTGCATTTACAACCTCGCCTCTGGCAATACGCATTATTGAGCCAACAGACAGAGCGTGTTGCTGCTCGTTATTCAATGTGCTATCGTTATTCCAGCGTAGTTCCCAGTCTTCATCTTCCTCCTCGTCAATTGAATCTACAATATTATCTACAGTGTCAGATATCATCTCATTCAGGTTCATATTCTGCAACTGCTCCATTCCCGGAATATTACCATACATCTGCTGCATTTGCGACATCATATCCTCATACTGCGATGATAGTCCCGGAACAGATTTTTCCATGTTCTGATTCATCATTCCCCTAAGCATCTCCTTCTCTGTCTGCTCTTCGGCCATAGGTATATAAAACAGATCGTTCAGAGGGAATGTATGCTGTTTCATCTCTATTGAGAATGGCAGTATTGGATTAAACTGCATTAAAGGATTTCTCTTATCGGCAGCCTCTATTATATCTTTAAGTAGTTTATATACTGTATAATGAAACGCATCATCTGTCATAGACGGGGTCTGAGATACATCATCTGTCCACTCATCTATCTCAATCCACGATAACCTTACATACTCATCGGCATCGTCAGACAGGTTAGACTCAGGATTCTCTATAATAAGGCTTGCATAACCTCCAAGATAGTCTACATATATCACCATATTATTCATTATGGTGATGTTGTTATCTGTTATATATTTAAAGCTACTATCTACAAACTCGGTTAGCTGAGTTGCAACACTATTCCAGTTTATCATTTTACTTATCTCCGTTAATTATGCCACAAATAAACGGATAAAGTTTGCCTTAAAAATCGCTAATAAATCTACGTAGCAGAACGATATTTATACGTAGGTATAAAATTCATTTTCGTAAAATATGAACCACTGAAAGTAATCTGATATATGATTATCGTAATTGCCTCTGACCTCTTTTATCAAAGGCAATGTAAAGGTATATTATGTTGGTCAGTTCTATTTAAAATATTTAAGCACCTCATCTTTTCTGCGGAATGCAACAGGTACTGTATCTGAATCGCGTAGCTTCAGTGTTCCGTTATTATAGTACTCCTGAATGTAACTCTTATTAACCAGATACGATTTATGTGTTCTGAAGAATATTGTTGTAGGCAGAAGTTTCTCGTACTCCTTAAGTCCTTTTGATACCATCACCTTACTATCATCGTTAAGATAGAATGTTGTATATCCCGATTCTGAGAAGCAGTATACTATCTCAGAGAACATAACTATCCGCATTCCGTCCTTAAATCTGAGGGTTATAGAATCGTGAGTACCAGAGAGCTGATCTTCTATAAGTTTTACTCTCTGCATATTGTTATCGTTCAACACATCAAAGTCTTTATACAACTTCTCAACGGTCTCTTTAATCTCATCTATATCCAGAGGTTTAAGAATGTAATCAAATGCTCCGCACTTTATTGCTTTAAGTGCATACTGCTCATATGAGGTAATAAATACCAGTCTGAAATCTATAGACTCAAGCTCTGAGAGTATATCAAATGCTGTTCCGTCTGATAACTGAATATCAAGAAACACAACATCGGGGTTGCAGTACTTAAGTAGTATCAATCCCTCCTTTACACTTCCACAACTTCCTATTATGTTAATATCACTATTCTTCTCAATAGTGTTTACTATATATTCACGTATCTTTATCTCATCGTCAATAACAATTGCTTTCAGCATACCTTACATGTTTTTAAACGGAATGGTTAACACAACTAAGACTCCACTACCCTCTTGCGGTTTATTCTTATTGTGAATATCTACGCTAAATTTATTACTCGATTTATTATCGAGCAGAGAGAATCTGCGTTTTGTAATATTAATTGAGTGCGATGGTTTTTTCTTATCCTTCTCCTCCTCTGTTCTGTTTAAACCACATCCGTTATCATCAACCTTACACAGTATAACGCCATCAAGTTTCTTTACACTAATGGTTATCTTTCCGCCCTCTTCTACTCCTTTAAAGCCGTGCTCAACAGAGTTCTCTACAAATGGCTGAATAAGCATTGGAGGTATCAGTATATCATAACTATCTATATTATCGTCAATATCTATCTCGTACTCAAACATTCTGTCGAAACGCATTTTTTGCAGCTCCAGATAGTTTATTATTGCTTCGGTCTCCTCCTCAAGCGATACATACTCCTCAATAGAGTTATCGAGACTCAAACGTAACAAACGCGAGAACTTTACCAGATAGCGCTCTGCCATATCAAGCTTTTTACCCGATATAAACGACTGTATTGTTGTAAATGTATTAAGTATAAAGTGCGGATTCATCTGCGACCTTAACAATCGTTGTTCAAGCATAAACTGCTCCTGATCTCTGGTTGCGGCCTTTGCTCTTGAATAGTATATAAAACCAAATATTACAAAAGCAATTATCAGAATAAGTGCTACAATTATTATTGCGTTATTTACCTGAACCTGTTTTCTGTAATCCATCTCCCTCTCAAGCTTGTCTATCTTAGCCTGTTTTATCTCTGTCTGGTATTTTGTCTCTATCTCTGCCAGTTTAGAGTGCATATTATCGTTATAAACATCATCGCGATAACGTATATAATCTTTGTATGCCTGTAGGGCTTTGTATGGTCTGTTTTTGCTTATATATATATCTGCAATATATTTAAACGAGTGTTCAACCATCCCTTTTGTCTTGGTATCGAGATTAACATCTCTGGTACTCCTAAGTACCTTTTTATAGAAATATAGTGCCGAGTCTGTTTTGCCACGGTTCATATATATCGATCCGCAATTATATAGGTTTGTGGTTATTGGCAGGTTAACCTTTCGGCACAACTCTATTGATTTCTTATAATATCTTAATGCTCTGTTTTTAAATCCTACAGATCCGTAACAGTTTCCCTTCTCGGTATATGCATAACTCAACAACAGACTGTTTGAGCCTTTCTCAAGAATATTTATAGCATTATCAAGATAGTATAACGACGAATCTATCATCTTTTTCTGTGTATACACTGTAGATACTCTGAAACTCATATTTGCATATAGTGTGGTATCGCCATATTTAAGTGCATTATCAGATGCCTTTTTCAGATACATTACCGCCTTATTGCTTGTTCTGTCCAGATAGTAGTATACACGGGCAAATTCACCATACAGATCGGCAAGTTTCTCCGGGGCATGACTCTTTGCTATCACCTCTGCTCTCTGCGCAACCTCTAGTGCTTTATCCAGTTGTGCAAGCCTTGAATAAGCAATAATTATCTTTGGTTTTACATCTGCCAACTCTTTATAGCTCTCTGTTCTTGTTAATATTGAGTCTGTTCTTAACAGATAGTTCAGAGATTTTCTATAATCTCTCTTATACATATATGCAAGCCCCAAAGATTTAAACATATATGCAGAGTCGGTTGCGGTAAATGATACTCCATTCTCTTTACTATAATCGTTTACCACATTTATTACAGAGTCCTGATTTTTATAACTTAACCGCTCTGTTAGATCTTTATATAGTGTCTGGTGGCTATCTGTAATACGTTGCTCTTTATTACACGAAAAAAACAGTGTTACTACAATTAACAAAAACAGTATCCGGCTATTAAGATAATAGTGTCTCATCATTAAATTTTTTCAGAATATTTTGTGTTTATATTCAGATCAGATATAGATCTTTTTGAATAAAATGCACATGTTTAGCTTTACACTGTGCGAAAGTAATAATTTTATTATTTAAAATGTGGATTAGCTGATTTTTGCCTGTTAAAAACAGTCGTACTCTATATCTGAAGGAGTTGTATTAATCGGGAAGTTAGACAGATAAACTGTAATAACTATATCTGTATTTGTTCTATTATTGGTTTGAGCAAAGTCTGCTTTTTTCAAACTCTACTCAAACCCACGAATCTATTTTAGTATACTTTTAAGCATAAGATTAAACACTCTATAATTCATCTGTTTATAATTGTTTTTTCATTTGCCAGACGGAACTCACATTTATAATCATTTCCGTGTGTGAAAATTCTTTACTCATGCTTCGTTTTTATCAATATTTCCAAACACGCATACGTGATAATTTAATTCCCGATACCTTACCATTGCATATATCAACAGTAATACTTCTGTTCATTTCAGGGTTATCTGCATTATTAAACGGAAAACAGAACTTCTTTGTTATTGTATTACTGAATGAGCTCTTTACTTTAACCTGCGACACGGTTATTATAGAATCAGACGGATAGATATTGCTCTTAAAAACAGTATCGCATTTATTAGCTATCCATGTAAGCTGTTTATTCATTAATACTGTTTTAATATCATCATCAATAATTAATATAAGACTATCCAGCTTTCTCTCATTTAATAGTCGTAACGACTCTTTTGCCAACTCTAACTCCATTAAATCTCCTTCCATAACCTTTTTTCCGCTTGATGAGTATGTGAATGTGCAGGCAGAAAGGAGCACTACTGCAAGAACAGTAATAATTAATAATTTTCTTATCATATGTTTATAATTTGTTTTTAGTTGATTACTCCATTATTCGCTTCATGGATATAGTGTATAATAACTCCTTACCTGCACTATTACCTGATATAACTGCTTTAAGAGAGTCTGAACCTATCTTTATATATTTTATAGCCTGCGGAAAGTCATGCTGCCTGTTCTCAAATAGTAACGATGTATCTGTTGCCGTTTTCAGCAGAAATGGAATTGGTTGTTTATTATTCTGGTTACTCACCGTTGCTATATAAAACAGGCTATCTTGTCTCTGAATAAGTTGTACTGTCTCAAACAGTGTTGTATCGTTATTCTGCACATGATAACCTCTGCCTGAAAATTCACAATTATTTATCTTTATCCACTCCTCGTATTGGTAACCATCTGCCACCTTATGTTCCCAAAGCCCAATAATCCACTCTGCCTTATCTATATCTCTGTCTGGTTTTACAGAACACGATACAGATATTATAAAAACAGCCGAAATAAACAGTGCGTTAATTACTCTTTGCATTCTGTATTGTTTTTGATTATTTCACTTAAATCAATTACTACAATTTTCTTATCCTTAAATGAATAAAGCTTATCTTCTATTATAAACGAGTGAGAACCTACATTAATATCTGCAACCTTATGGTTATTGTTGTTAATAACATGGGTAGAGCCATCTTTTGATATAAAATTATAACCATTTGTCTTCAGATACGATACTCCAAGGTTATCAAAATCCTCTTCGGCTAATACATTAAGCTGATAATCCAGTGTTAACACCTTATTATTAGTGGTATATATATTTATTTTTGTTGTATCTGATCTGTTTATATTTGTAAAACCTTTTTCTGTATCATAAGCAAATACATGATTTCCAATAAAATTCTTCAGATGCCCGTAATACTTCTTTACAAATGGTCTGTCGTTAATATATGATCCATCTTTAAAGGAGTATCTTGATATTCTGTTTTTAAATATCAGGTAGAACTCATTATTAATTATTCTGAAACCTAATATCGGATCATCTTTTACAAAAATTAAAGATAGATACTTCTGTTTTCCTGTATGTCTGTCATATGCAGCAATAAAGGGTGTTCCGTAATTAATTGGTCTTCCGTTAAGAGATACATATCCGTAGTTAACCATAAACAGAGTAGTATCATTCATATATATTGATGATTTACTCGATTTACCTATCGGAAAAGGATACTCCCACATTACACTACCATTTCTCTTATTCACTTTTGTTATCTTCTCTTTTGAAGCCATATATATACATGTACTATCAACAAGGGTATTTGAGTTAATATCACTAATCAAATCGTATCCCGATGCAAGAACAAATGTTCCGGTAAATATTCCTAAAGCTGTTCCGAACACATTAGTAGCAGCTGTTTTTGAGTAGTCTTTATCTCCGGTTACAGCTGTATAATCCCATCCAAATCCGTTATTTACATTTATTGAATGTAAACCTCCGGTTACAATAACCGCTGTTGTATCATTAGTATAAAACAGCTCGTTCCAACCAAAATCGCAGTTAAGTTTACGTGTCCATAAAACATTACCATTATCAAGGCTTATACCTTGTAGCATATCTTTGTCGGGCACACCTGTCTTTACCTTATACCCTAATCCTATTCTGTTTTTATAATCAACATAGTAGATATTACTTTTCACACTCCACTTCTGTCTGCCTGTATTAATATCATAACAGCTACTCATATCCGGTGTCAGATAATATATCTCATCGCTCTTCTGTATAATTCTGGTTTGAACATATGATATATGTCTGCTCCACAATGTTTTGTTGTTATTAATATCGTACAGTACAATATCTCCATTACTATTATACCATTTGCCGTTTCTGCTTATGTTACGCATCTGAGCTGTAAGATAACCTGTTGATGTATCAACATATGCTTTATAGATTAAGCCCGGAAAGGTGTATTCCGTACCTTTTATCTCTGAACTATCAATAAGGTTTTTGCCAAATGTTGTCTGGTTATGTAGAATATTGTATTCACTCTTTTGCCCAAAAGCAAACGCAGGCAATATTATAAAAGCAACTAATAACAGTGGTTTGGTTGCAAACTTCTTTAACATATCAATCATAATTTTTAGGGTTATCTTTAAAATCTCCCAAAAATATACTTTTTATTAATAACAGAGGTTATAAACATATAGGTCTCTATATTTAAGTAGTATGTTGCAATAACGGAATAAAAACATAACATGTTATACATACTAATATTAAACATTTTAAATAGTATACAGACGCCGAACAAACAAGATGTAAAATATTAAACAATAAGCACTATAGTTTTTGAATTAACATAATATATGTATACTTTAGTAAGTG
Organism: Bacteroidales bacterium; assembly: GCA_025210735.1. GTDB lineage: Bacteria > Bacteroidota > Bacteroidia > Bacteroidales > UBA6680 > UBA6680. The sequence continues at coordinate 2,480 of JAOARD010000053.1, read as the reverse complement.
ATATAACCCGAATATTTAAGATATGCCAAGAACATTATATGACTCTAAGATTACTATCTCTGTAAACATTAATCATTTATAATGCTATAAAAGATAATCTGATTAAGTACGATTTATTACGCTATACTTTTTGTTATAGTCCGGGCTTAATCAAAAAACAGATATAGAGTCTTAGTACAAAGAAATTTGAAATTACTTTTAACACCTATTTTGGTGTGTAATCTTTAGGTCCCGGGGTCTGATCGCATTTTGTGTCAGATCCCGATTTTTTTTAATTGTTAATGATAAATTATCAAATAATTAATCTCTCTGATCTTTCCTCTATTCACTATCTGGTTTTTCACTTATAAAAAAGGCCTGATATAAGATACTATCTCAACATCAGACCCTATATATACTATTAAAACAGAAGTAGCCTTAACTGCTTAAAAGTTGGTATCAATAATCATTCTGTTAATGTTCTTAACATAAAAATCCATTGCAATAATACCATAGGTTTCATTATACTCTTTTCTATCGTACAGATAATCGCTGACTCTCGGATTCATTCCATTTGCCATACCCAAAGGATACGGTACTCCCAATAACGAACCCGTTGCACTTGTAAAGTTTATAGACAGATGGTTATATGACCTGTTTCTTGATACATTTAACTGACTCTCTGCCATATTCCACTTATCATCTGAACTTGTATGGTCGTAGTTATCCTGCACGTAAACCCTGCCATTTGTAATCGGGTAGTTAAACATAGAGTCATTCATCCACGACTCATATGCCTCAATACCAATAGGTGTTGCATCGGGTTCAAAACGTCGGTACAGAACAATCTTACCCCTTACCTCATTTAGTTGCGGTATACGATTCTCTAAAAACCATCTCTGCGGATTCATATCTATATACTCCTGCAATTGTTGCTGGAATGTTCCCTGAGGGTTAGATGAATCTGTCTCCTTTTTAACGCTAATTATTAATGTCTCATTCGGATTAGCATTCAGAAAACTATAGCACTCATTTAACACATCGCCAAAGAATATATCCTGAAAGAATGTATAGTGATAAATTACAAAATAGTCATCGGTATGTTTACATCTGATATCAAAAAACCTCACGCCAGCATTTAGCTGCTCTGTAATGGTTTTCTCCTGGCACTGTGTTGCAAAATTATTCTTCTTTGCACAGCTCTCATGTGTACCTGGTATTGATAGCTCCGACAGATATTTTGTTCCGGGAATATTACTCATCCAGCTATTCAACGAAACCTTCTTATCGATATACCATTTAAATTTGTCGCTGTTTTTATCTGAGTAACTTGCATTTGGTCTGGTCTCAATAATATGATCGCTTCCATGCATATCGCCATCAGCAGCAAACATATAACCAAAAGCTTTATTTCTTATAAGATAATAACTGCCCTTATCCTCAACATACCACTTAAACTTATCGTTTGATATATCACTTGAGTTGGCATCCGGTCTTGCCTCAACAATATGATCACCCCCTGATGTATCGCCTGAAGCAGCAAATATAAACTGATACTTTTCATTTACTATGTAGTAGAAACCACCTGTCATCTTAAGAAACGTAAATGTAAACTTATCTAAGGTTACATCCGATTTAGGAACATATGGTCTTGCCTCAACGCAGTGATCATCGCCATAAAGATCGCCATCGGAGGCAAAAGCCTGATGATATTTCTTATTGGTTACAAAATAACTACCATGCAAGTTGGTTGTTGATCGTCCTGGGTTTTTAATTTCATCTTCGTGGGTTACGCTCTCTTGCTGCTCAATATCCTTAGTACAACCTGATATAACTAAAGAGAGTACTGCAAATAGTGTAAAAAGTTTTTTCATACGTTTTAATTTTGTTTATAATTAGTTACATTAAGTTAATAATTATACAGTTACGATAAAAATTTAATTTACTCTTTGCGCAGATAATCAGTTGTTAATATTAATTGTAAATGATAAATGGTTAATTATAAATGTAGCAAATAAGACAGATTTAAATCACTTTTTAGTCATTCCCGAATATAGGAAAGGTCTTCACATATGATTCGTTTCAGCGCGGTTGTACTTTCTTTTAACTACCCTACGCGTTGCAGATTTTAATTGTTAATGGTAAATGATTAGTTATTAATGTTATCTATAGAATAAGCTGTAACTGCCCGCGATTCATTACTAGCCGGAATTACCTCTCTATCAATCGAAATGTCAATTTGAGCGAAGTCAAAAATATTGTCAGTTCAAGCAAGGTCGAAAACATTGTCAGTTTGAGCGGAGTCGAAAACTACACATTTCGACTCCGCTCAATGTGACAAGAACGACTCCGCTCAATGTGACAAATAACTCAGACAGAACCCTCTATAAGATTGGCTTAAAGTATATTTGTTATTAACACTATTCCTCCAAACAACCCTTCCCAAAATGCTTGTTCGAGCTGGTAGCTCGGACATAGCCCGCTGCAATACAATTGAATAT